>JACPMA010000012.1 GCA_016186205.1 Candidatus Peregrinibacteria bacterium
GAACGGAATTTTATTTTGGAGGAAATGATCCGGCTCACGGAAAAAGAGCTCAAAAAACTCCATGCGGATGGAGAAATCAGCGGCAGGCCGAAAACCCTCTATTCCATATACCAAAAACTACAGACAAAACAAACCATCTACAATATTGACGATCTCATAGCCATTCGCGTCATTGTCAAAACCCGCAAAGATTGCTACGACATGCTCGGTATAATTCACCGCTTATTTAAGCCAAAATTGGGCCATGTGAAAGACTACATCGCGGTGCCGAAACCGAACGGCTACCAAAGCCTGCACACCACGGTTTTCGGTCTAAATAGCAGCCTTGTCGAATTTCAAATACGCACCCGCTACATGCATCTTGAAGCTGAATATGGAATCGCCGCACACTATTTTTATAAATATTCCAATGAGCAGGAACTTGCGGAAGTCATGCGGCAACGCTCAAGCTGGGTGCAACGAATTCTTGAAATACAGAAAGACCAAAAAGATCCGGAAAATTTCTTGCAAGACTTGAAGCTCGATATTTTTCAGGACCGGATTTTTGTTTTCTCGCCGAAAGGCGACGTCGTAGATCTTCCGCGAGGCGCATCGGCTCTCGATTTTGCCTATGCCATCCATACTGATATAGGAAATCATTCCATGAAAGCGGAAATTAACGGTCTCATCGCGCCGGTCACAACCGTCCTCGGAAGCGGCGACACGGCGCGCGTCATCACCAATCGTGATACGCATCCCGAACGGGACTGGCTCAATTTTGTGAAAACATCGCTCGCCATCAACAAAATAAAAGAATACCTCAAACGGGAACCTGCAGATAAAAAAATCGCTTCCGGAAAACGTTTCCTGCAAAAGGAATTTGATCGTATAGGGAAAAATTTCCTTGAAGAACTCACGCCAAAACGCATCAAGCTTCTTGCCGGGAAAATACCATACGGCACGCTAGACGAAATCCTTATTGCTATAGGCGAAGGAAATCTCAATCCTCAAAATATCCTCGAAACTATGTACGAAAATCCGCATGAACACGATGCAACCTTTAGCGCATTCAGGCGGAAAAATGCCGGCCGCAAACCGGGATTCTTATCGCGCGTTGGCCTACGAATCGTAGGCGATAACAGCCGCAATCAGTTTCGGGAAATAACGCGCACGCTCAATGCCCTTAAAATCCCAATCGTTAAATTTATTATCGACCGGCCGTGGAATTTAGGAAAAGACCGGTGCCATCTCACGGTTCTTGTAAAAGATTACAGCGAACTTTCGCAGGTTTTCGAAAGTCTTGAACAGCTTGAAGGGATTAAGAAAATTTCGCGCCTATTTGTTTGGAGAAAAATATGGTTTTTCTTGGCAAGCTGCATCACCGCACTAATTTGGCTAAGCCATCCTTTTTTAATACGCGTCGTTCTGTCGCACTTGTCCTACGGCGCAACTATTTCCGGCCTCATCACGTATACGGGTCTCTTCATGCTCTTTGTCCTCGTTTTCTATCTCAAGCGCATGACTATCCGCAGTTTTCCGGAACTCGCGGAAACCGCATATTACTGGCCGATTTTATATCTTCTAAATACGCTTGCCTTTTTCACAATCATCGGTGAAATCCTGACTTTTAAACTCCAATTAAATGTCGTCGTAATTCTCGGATTCATCGTCGGCGTCTACACCCTCCTCACGGCAAGCTATATAAGCTATAAAAAAGAATTGTTTAGATAAAATTCAGGCGCTGTTCACATAGAAAAATATGCCATCCGAAAGAAAAAAACTTCTACGCGGATATGCGTGCGGAATATCTGCAGCGCTCTTATGGGGATTTCATGCAGTCCTTATCCGAGTGCTCATAAAACAGGGGGTGGATCCGTTTCTCATCGGCGCGCTACGGCTCTTTATCGGCTCAACGACGCTTGCAGTTCTTGTTGGCGGATTTAGCGTTCTCAAACGGAAAAAAATTCCGAGTATTCGCTATTCGAAGTTCTTTTGGTTTATTGCCTTCAGTCTGGCTGCAAATTTTCTGCTTTTCCACAAAGGAATGGAATTCACGACCGCCTCGGACGCCATTCTGCTGGAGGCTTTTTCGCCGGTCATGGGGCTCGTACTTGCCATGGTGTTCTTCCCTCTCCGTATCGACTATCTAATGAAACATCCCGGACTTCCTCAAAAAATAATTTTGATTATTGTTTTAGGTTCCATCGGTTCGGCATTCATTCTCATGAATGACGCTCAAAACCTTTTTATCACAAACGAAGCAAAATTTACCGGCGATATGATTGAATTTGCTGCTATGTTTGCTTGGGCGCTCGTCATGCTTTCGGTCCACGAATACCAAAAACGCGATCCAAATCAAAACAGTCTTGCGGTCGCGGCGCAATATCTATTTGTAGGCGGTGTCATCATGATGCCATTCGTGGAATGGACGCAACTAGCCGCCATTACGCAAACTCAATGGATGTGGATTTTTGTGCTTGGCGTTTTTTCAACCGGAATCGCTTATTTTCTCTGGCACATTGCTTCGAATAACCTCGATGTTTTTCCGCTCATGACCATTTTCAATTTTGTCAGCGTGTTCAATGTCACGATGGAAACGATCGTACTCGGCTTAAAATTATCATGGAAACTTTTGCTGGGCGGACTGCTTGTGCTCTACGCGGCCGTGAAAGCGGAAATGATCAATGCAAAGTATAAAATCGGATACACTGCTGAAGCGACAACCGATCCTCAAAAAATGCCCGAGAAATAATCGCTCCGGCAGCGCCGGTTCGCTGTAAAATCTCAAGATCATCCATGTTTCCTATGCCGCCAAAGGCATAGATTTCCGCCGGACAACCTAAAATAAGCCGCTCAACTTCGTCAAAATTAGGATGGAAACTTCCTTCCACTTTTGTATCACGAAAAATAATCTGTGCAATGCCCTGATCCGCGAGATCTTTTCCATAATGGAATACCTCAAGCCCTGGCCGGCCATCAATTATATTTCTCTGCGCACGGATAGTGAAAATAATTTTTTCTGGACCGAACTGTTTGAGCGCCTCTTGAACTAAATTTTCGGAAAATTGATTAAGCGAAACGCGCGCAACGCCGGCGGAAAAAAGCGACGCTATATTTTCTATAGAAATAATTCCCTCGGCATATTGGACTTGGAGATGAGTATTTTTTGCGATAATTTTGGTAATTTTCTGATTGGCATCGCTGCCGCCGTCCGTTGCATCCAAATCAACAAGATGGATCATTCGCGCACCCTGTTTTTCGAATTCTCTTGCCGAACGCAACGGATCGCGACTCAAAATGGTTGATTGATCGACTTCGCCTTTGTAATGAGAAACTGCGTTTCCTCCGGATAAATAGAGTGCTGGAATGATTTGCATAACTATAGATTATAAACCCTCGACCCTACACATTAAATCTAAAATGCACCACGTCTCCATCTTTCATAACATACTCTTTGCCTTCCACGCGCATTTTTCCTTTTTCTTTTGCGGCATGTTCGCTGCCGCACTCAACAAAATCTTGATAGGAAATGACTTCAGCCGCAATGAATCCTTTTTCAAAATCAGTATGAATCACGCCGGCTGCCTGCGGAGCAGTGGCGCCTTTGGTTGTTGTCCACGCACGAACTTCTTTTGGTCCTGCCGTGAAAAAAGTAAGATATCCAAGCGTACGATACGCCGCATGAATAAGAGCAAAAAGCCCTGGCTCAATCAAACCTAAATCATCCAAAAATGCTTTCTGCTCCTCTTCTGCCAACTGTGCCAACTCCTCTTCAATTTTCGCGGAAATAGGAATTATTTCAACGGCCTGCGCAAGTCCCCAAGAATTTTTCAGCTGCGCTGAATCAACATTTTTTATTTCCGATTCATGCACATTTGCTATGTATAAAAAAGGTTTATTTGTAAGCAGATGCAAATCACGAAGCGCATCGCGGACTTCCGGCGTTTGTATAAAATCATACGCAAGCTTCCCCTGCTCCAAATGCGTTTTAAGTTTGCCTAATAAATCCGCATATGCCGCCTTTTTCTGATCGCCGGATTTAACCTCTGATTTCGCTTTATCAAGCCTTTTTACAAGAGTTTCCAGGTCCGCCAAAATCAATTCCGAATGGATGATTTCAATATCGCGTTTCGGCGAAACTTCACCATGAACATGAATCACATTCGGATCGCTGAACACTCGCACCACTTGCGCAATAGCATGGCACTCGCGGATATTCGCTAAAAATTTATTCCCGAGCCCCTCGCCTTTACTCGCTCCTTTCACCAAACCGGCAATATCCAAAAATTCCACAGTCGCTGGAATAATTTTTTCCGGTTTCGCAATTGCAGCCAATTTTTGCAAGCGCTCATCCGGAACTTCCACCACGCCGACATTCGGATCAATCGTGCAAAATGGATAATTTGCCACATTCGCTTTGCGGCTCCGCGTGAGTGCATTAAAAAGCGTTGATTTACCGACATTCGGAAGGCCGACAATTCCTATTTGCAAAGACATAAATGATGCAATGTAAGTTGTCCCGGCGCGGTTTTTGATTTTTTATCCAGCGCAACATATGTAAGAAATGATCCAAGGAGCGGACATCCGATGCGTGAGATTTTTGCTTTCTCTCCCATGCCGACAATAATACACTCCAAACCGCGCTCCTTCAGCCGCTTCGTGAGTTCAAAAAGAATTACATTATCCTCCCACGCAGCTATAGACGTAGCGATTTTTATGATATTAGCGCCAAGTTTTTTGGCTTTCAAAGCCAGTTTTTCGAGCTTTTCAATATCAAGCATATTCTTCCAAATATGCACTGAAATGATAAGTTTTGCGCGATATTTCCGGCAGGCAGTTTTGAGTTTTTTTATAAAATTCGGCCTTGTATGGATTCCAACATCAATAAATTTTGCTCCAGCGCGCAGGCTCAAAAATAATCTCTCAACTCGCTGTTTTTCCGTGCCGCGGAAACTTCCTTTTTCTTTCGCATTGCGGCAAACAGCTATAACCGGTTTTTTGGCTGTTTTTATGAGATTTTTCAGGTTAGACTCCAGGTTTTGCCCCGCAAAAGAATCCAACCAGATTTCTATAAAATCTGCCTGTTCTGCGGCCCTTTTAACCTGTTTTTCAGCTTTTTGAAGGCTTTTTTTCCGAATTGGAATGCAAATTTTCACCACAAATTGCACTATAACCTGAAAAAATCCCGCATATAAGTCTTGACTTATTGTTTAATTCATGCTAAATTAACGCCTTCAATAACTTAACCAAATTAATTATGAAATCCGCACCATCATCTCCGGAAAAAGGTTTATCTCGAGGCGCAAACGGTAAATCGCTGCTCGATCTATTTAGAACACCGCGCGGCCGCATTGCAGCTGCAATTTCCGCTGCTCTTGCTGGTCCATCTGTTGTTGGATGCGGCGGCGAAGAAAAACCAGAACCACCGGCAATTTGCGATACTGCAGAACGCCAAACTGTGACAGCTCCGCAGCTCACGGATGTGCGAGCAGATGCCATTGTAGATCGCCGACTCCGCGTTCATTTCAATGTTCCTGACTTTGATGAAGAATGCAAAGTACCATTAACAGTACGCGTACTTGCGACAGTGTGGAGAGGCGATGGCGACGCTGTTGCGTACGGCCAGGCCGCAGCTGATCCAAGCGCAAGCGAAGAATTTTTAGCGCCGTATGCGGATCCGGAAGGCGGATTTGAAATATGGGGACCGGGTGCGACTTCCATGGATTCTGAAGTTCCGGCAGGAGCGCGTGTGGTATCTTTCAGATTAGCTGTGACAGATGCTCAAGGAAGACGCTTAGATACCACGCCAACCCTCGTCGAGTAATTTACTCATTAGGTCAATTCCAAAAATCCCTCCCACCCTTTTGAGAGGGATTTTTTTCACTTACGCTCGGTCTCGGCTTCGACAAGCTCGGCCTCGATACTCGCGCCCCCCCTTCCTTTAGTCTGCTTGCCTCGCTATGCTTCGCAACGGGAACCTACCATGTACACACAAATTAAATGTCATGCCACACTCGCTATTAAAGAATGGACTATACTTCCATGTTATAGTTCACTCTTAAGAGTGAATCACAACCAAGAGTTTGACCAAAAAGCTATTTTATTGCAACTTCTTGTCAAGGTTACACAACAATTGACATGCTGAAAAACAAATTTTCGTAGCAAAATTTTGCCATTTCGAGCCTGCTTACCGGCAAGGTAGGCGAAAAATTTGCAGCCAAAATGGCTGCGAGTGCAGAGCTCGAGCGGCATTGGCTGGAACCGCAGACGAAGACAATGCCGCCTACTACTTTTCAATCTCTACCTTCACAACCGCTTCCGCTTTCTCCCCTTCTTCCAGCATCACGCCTACAGGCAAAACGATGCGTACGCGTTTTTCAAAACTCGCATCGGCTTTTGATATATCGATCGGCTCGGTTTCCAGAATTTCAAGTTTCTCCAATGTATCGCGCTGAACTTTTACGGAAACTACGGCAGGCAAAACCTCGATCCGCTTTACAACGCCATTCACCGCTGAACCGGTAATAACAGCTCTAATCCCAAGCTGTTTAGAATTCGAAACTTCAACAATTGTTAGGAGCACGGAAACATCTTCATTATCAATTTTAAGCTCATCAAGCGCAATTCCGGTTGCATCATAAACCGTGATTTTTGCTTTTTTGGTAACGTTTTTCGTCTCTGTTCCATCAAGTTGAATAAGCGCCTTGGCGGAAGAAATTTTTGAAAGAATGCTCGCCGCTCCTTTTACGGCGACTGTTTCGTCTGAAAGCTTCACAGAATCAATTCGAAAACCTTTTGCCGGCTGCCCCTTAACCTCAGACAAAAGACTGGCGAGTTTTTGGCGCACCGGCTCAATGGTCAATGCCAATTCCGCCGGATCGGATTTTACAACATTCACTTGGGCATTTTTTGATGTCACAAGCACCGGCACTTGCCTTTGCCCAGCGCCGATATTTCTCAAATCAACATAGGCTTCAAAATCCGCTGAAGAGAGCCTTCTAAGCGCCACCGGATCGGACGCCCTCACGGTTAATTTCACAGGCGGAAGTTTTGTGGAAAGCGCCAGTTCCGGCGCAAGATTAAAAACTTGAAGCGGAATTTCGTCCGGCAATTCGAAAAACGTATTTTCCAAACTCACAACAAAAACCCAAAACACCATGGCAAGGATGAGCGAAAGAATTTTGAGATGGAGATTTTTAAGCATAGAAATTCAAAACCCTATTTTATAAATCCGCTAGCGCGGCTTTTTTACGCTTTTTCTTTATTAATTTTTTTGGCGTGAGAATTTCGGTTAGCAAAATTTGCGCACGCTCCGGCGAAATCTCTTCTTCAATATTTCCATCAAAAACATATGAAACAGTCCCTCGTTGTTCGGAAATCGCGAAAATTTTGGCATCAGTGGTTTCGGAAAGCCCAAGCGCAGCCTTATGCCGCGTGCCGAATTTATGTCCGTATTCCTTGAAAGAATGAGGAAGTACGCATCCGGCAGCCACGATTCGATTCTGATCGATAATAATCGCACCATCATGAAGCGGGCTTGCATGCGAAAAAAGAGACAAAAGAAGTTCTTTAGAAATTCGCGAATATAAAAGCACGCCAGTATCGATATATTCCTTCAGGCTCACTTCCCCGCGAAAAACCACAAGCGCTCCAATGCGGCGCTTAGCCATGTCAAAACACGCAGCGATTATCTCGCTGCGGACGATATCGATTTCCTTCGCTTCCTGCGCCAGAAAAAATTTTGTGCGGCCGAGTTTTTCCAAACCGCGCCGGAGTTCTTGCTGAAAAATAATCGGAATGGCAACAAGTATAACCGTGAGAAGCCGATCAAGAAGCCATCCAAGCGCAAGAAGTTGCAGCCACCGACTCAAAGCAAACACGAGCGCCAGCACGATAAATCCCAATACGATATTGACCGCGCGCGATCCGCGAATAAGCATGATGAGCCAATAAAAAAGAATCGCAACGAGGATTATATCGACGGCAACTTGAAACCCGGAATAGTGGGCAACATTTATGTTTTGCCAAATGCTGCGGGTAATTTCTGAAATCCCTCCTATAAAACGAGCAAAAATGTTACTGACAGTATTTATCATAAGTAGGCCTTTGCAAAATATGCCTTTTGTCAGATTTTGCAAAGTTATATAAGAGAGATGCTCTAAGCGCACCCTTCGAGTGCGTATCCTGAAAATTAAGTATTACAATATATAATTGACATATTTGCAATACAATAGGCTTTTAGAAGTTTTTAAAAAAGGCTATAATTATATGAAGTTTTGAACCTACTGAAATTTGACAACATCTAATTTATATTTTATTATAATCAATTGAACACGACATAATCCGACGCATTGCGTGTTGTTTTGGTTACATTGTCATAGATGGTTTGACTGATAAAACCCTTCGCGAGTAAGAAATCGAGCTTCTTTTGATATTTCGGACTATATTTTTTGCTCTTCTTATTTAGAAGTGAAGAAAACGTCGCTCCTTTGCGGTACATATCAATGGTAAATCCTACCCATTCGGCGAGATCTTCATCCGGCATGGTTGAACCATAGGCGCTTAAAAAACCGTCTTCTAAAACAAAATCGGTTGGGGTTGAACATTCGCCGACATAGGCTTGGATTCCTGAAATATCAGCCCACTCTTTTCGCTTCGGATTCCCTCGCGGACCTCCGTACCCCAAATTGTGAGCATAGATATGCCCATGGCCGGCCTCGTGGAAAAATGTTTTAGAACTAGCCTCAATCTTCTCCGCGGTATCAAAAAAAGATTTTTTGAGATACATTGCGCCGCCTGCCATAAAGTTTGCGAACACATTCTTAGAGTAAACCAACTCATATTGAGCATCCTCAACAACCACGATGTGTTTAATCTCAGTTTGGTATGTATCCGGTAGCACGTTGATAAATTCTTTTATTTTCTCGCGAGTCTCTTCATCCGAAAAATTATGCAACTGAATCCCTTTATATTCTTCTTGGACATTTTTCTCTAGAAGTTCAATAAATTCGGGGCATTGAATTTCTTCTGTCGTTGAAATAGACAAGGCCGATACCGGGATGCGCGAACTCGTTTTGATACGAAGACTATCGGTGACAAAAACATCATCTCCTACATAGACCGCTTCCCCGCGTCCGAGGTACACATTCCGCGGTTCATTTTTGAAATCCCCAATCTTGGCATCGTTAATGAAAAAATTAGTTACCTGTCCGCGCCAAGTCAACGTAAGTTTATACCATGTATCCTTTTTAAAATTATAACCGGCAGTCAGAATACTCCGAATACAAGGGGAATATTCACGAGATACGATAAGTTGCCTTCGGTAAACTTCAATATCCCAATTATTCATGCCGTCCTCGGACCAGGCTGTAAAAAGACCATGTACCTCGGTATCAGTTTCCAGATCAATAGTCGGTTTTACCCAAAGTTCAACAGTGCCAATTTCCGCATCCACGAGCTGACCATCGCTGTTATCATACCTAGCAATATTGGCTCGAAGTTCACCCCCTTCGGCTGTTTTTCCATAAACATTCAAAAAACCATACCCCTCATTTCCTTCTACGTAGCGAATACTGCCTCTTGCAAGATCGGCTTTTGTGGATTGTTCATAATCATCATTAAGGAAAAAGGTCGGTTTTGTTCTCGCCGAAATATCATCACCATATATACAATGCCCATCAATTTGCGGACAGATTTTGAAGAGATAGATCGTATCGAACTTAAGGCCTTGGATTTTTTTCTTACTTACTTTTGCGCTGATCTTGATCGTTTTTATTACTTTTTGATCATCGTCACTGCGAACTTGAATCTTATAAAAATCAGCTCCGGCAAAAGGAGACCAATTTAAAATTACCGATGTACTCGTAACCTTCCAAAGAGAAAAATCGGAAACCTGCGTTGATGGCAAAACCGCTGATTGCACAGAAACAACGGACACAAAGAAAAAACTTATTATCCACGCGAGAAAAACATAACGCTTCATAATCATAAAGGATCCAAAAAGATTCTAACACATACATATTCCAATGGAAAACTAACCGGTTGCACTCGACGCTCTCCGATGACAGAATGACTACATGGATGTTCAGATTTTCACCGATGGAAGCTCCCTAGGGAATCCTGGCCCCGGGGGTTTTGGCGCTCTTATTAAAAAAGGAGGAAAAAAGTTTGTGGTAAAAGGCGGTGAACCGGATACAACTAATAATCGAATGGAAATGAGCGCTATTATTGCCGCGCTCTATTGGCTGCACAAAAAATTCCCGGAAATCAAAACTTGCGCGGTTTTTTCAGATTCGCAACTTATTATCTCAACCTTAAACCACGGATGGAAACGGAAGAAAAATCTGGATTTATGGAAAAAACTTGATGCGCTCGTGGAAAAATTCGATGAAATTTCCTGGCATTGGGTGCGCGGCCACGCCGGGCATCCCGAAAATACCAAAGCTGATAAAATCGCCTGGGGAGAAGCTAAAAAACACCAAATAGGCTGAGCCGCAGCGAGGCTAAATAAATAGTGCATCTCCACTCTTATTTCACTCCGAAAGCTTCACTTAATTTCGCAATAAGTGCGTCTTTTGACTGAAAACCGACAAGGCGATCAACTTCTTTTCCATCTTTAAAAAATATGAGCGTAGGCACGCCCTGAATCCCGAAAGAACCGGGCGTTTCCGGACTTTCATCAACATCTAGCTTGCCCATTTTTACCTTTCCTTCCATTTGTTTGGCGACTTCTTCAAAAATAGGAGCCATCATTTTGCATGGACCGCACCACGAAGCCGTAAAATCAACCAAGGATGCGCCTTTTGCGGTTTCGGTTTTGAAATTTTGATCTGTAAAATGAAACGCCATAACAAGGCAAGTATAAATGAGAAAGTAAAAAGTGCAAAGTCACAGTTTTAAGTTAAATTCGTATTACAATATGAATGTATGAAACGTAAAAATTTTATTTTGCTCTTTACAGCTGCTTGGATTTTTTTATCCATCGAAACGGTAGAAGCAAAGAAAATTCACATCATCACTCGGCAAGAATGGGGAGCGAACGAAGAATTTACGCTGGAAAAAAACGAACCGCCTTCGACCGAAACTCCAAATAATGAACAAAACGGGGAAGATCACGGACCGGATGCTCAAAATGAAGCGAACGAAGCGGATCCTGAAATCGAGCGCATTGTAGAACAAGATGAAAACGGCCGAAAGTTCGTCTGGCCGCTGCAATACGCTAAGGAAATCAAATTCATCGTCATGCACTACACGGCGCTCAAGGATTATCCGGATGATCCGCTTACGGAAATCCGCAATATTTATCATTCCCATGCGGTTGGAAAAGGCTGGGGCGACATCGGCTATCATTATTTGATCGATCGAAAAGGAAACATTTATGAAGGCCGCAAAGGCGGAGATTTTGTGGTCGGCGGGCATGCGAAACCGCTCAATAAAATTTCCATCGGAATTGCTCTCATGGGAAATTATGAAGATGAAGAGCTGCCGGCGCCGATGCTAAAATCCACCATCGAACTTTTGGACGAAATTTCGAAAAAATACAGCATTGATCCGCTCGGCCAAACCGAATATAAAGGAAAAATCTATCCGAACATTCAAGGACACAAAGACAACACGCCAAAATTGGATCCCGGCAGGTATTTTTATGAAAAATTCCAAAAAATCCGCCAGCTCGTCGCCTATCGCCGGGCGAAAAAGAAAAAAGCAAAACCGGCAAAGTATAATTTTTCGCCAATGGGGCTATCAACGCTCATAACGCTCCCGCAGGAAAAAGAAACTAAAATCTCCATCCGCGTGAAAAACAAAGGCGAGGTGATTTGGGACAAAAATACGTATCTTGAAAATACTACGGAAAACGGGCTCCCTCGAATTTTTGCGCGAATAAAGTCGGAAAAAGTTGAACCGGGCGCGCTTGGAACATTTGAAGCGATAATTCCGCCAAAGTATGCGTCTGGAATGCTAATGCCGTACGTGAGCCTTGTAGTTAACGGCAGCATCCGTCCGCAGAAATCATTCCCGATTGCCATGATGGTGGAGGCGAGCGAAAAACCATTGCGCGTAGCCATTAACTTTACGAAAAAGAAACCGAAAATCATGAGCGCTACCGGAATGAAACTTTTAAGCGGCCAGCGCGTAGTTGCCCAGTTTCGTCCTGGCGAAATTGTGACTGTTGCATTGCTCAAAAGCGGAAAATATCGCGTACGCGTGGAAAAGAAAAAAATCACACTTGACGCGCCGCCGCGATTTAAAGCCAATGGAGGCGGGACCTTAACGGTGGTGAATTTGGAAAAACGTCCTGCGTGGAATCCCGCGTTGAATGATAATGTTTTCCGGGGCGTTTTGGAGATTACGCGCGTGGATGATGCGCTTACCGTTATAAATGAATTGCCGCTCGAAGATTATTTGAAAGGCATCGCTGAAATTTCAAACGGTGATCCGCCGGAAAAAATTAAAACGATTATTATTTTGGCGCGGAGCTATGCGCGATATTATCGCGATAAAGCGCGGAAATTTCCTGGAAAACCCTATGATCTAGATGATGATCCGGATCGCACGCAGAAATATTTGGGATATGGACTTGAATTGCGGTCGCCGAATATCGCAAAGGCCGTGAGAGAAACGGAAGGAAAAATTGTTACATACGAGGGAAAGCCGGTTATCACGCCATATTTCAGCCAAAGCGATGGTCGAACGAGGAGCGCCGAGGAGGTTTGGGGATGGAAAGATCGCCCTTATTTAAAGAGCGTTCCGGATTCATTTTGCGGAACAACGGAGCTGAAAGGCCATGGAGTCGGCGTTTCCGGCTGCGGCGCAACAGAACTCGCCAAGCAAGGCAAAACTGCGGAAGAAATAATAAAATACTATTACGCTGGAGTGAAAATTGAATAGCAGAGCTGATATTTTGCCGCTCTTCTTCGGAACCGCTTCGGCCTTCACCTGCATAATTCCCATCTTTTTTCTCGAGGCCTCGCTGCGCTCTCGCCGCGCGATCAGCCGTAACTCCTTACATGCTGCGCGCGGCTCGAGAGCTTCCTTAGAAGAGCTTTCAAAACATCAGCCCTGCGAAGCTTTTGGCTGCCGCGGTTGCCTAAGGAAAACTTCGCGAGGCCGGTTGCAGAAAGTGTCAGTAGCGGTTGGCAACCGGCCGAGCGAGAGGTGAGGCAAAGCGCTGCTTGCCAGTGCTTGAGGAAGATGCCGTTGGGAATATTGTATTTCGAAGCCGAGCCGTTTCGACGAAGGCAATCCGGCAGCCAAAAGCACGCGCGGTCTCAAGTAGCGCACAGCGCGGTAGACCGCGCGCGGAAAAAATGATAGAATAGAAAGATGACATTGAAGCTTATTCCCGTTGAGCATTCCGGCACAAACATCGGAAATCACAATGGGAGAAAACAAAAATCTTTTAATCCTGCGGATCGGATGCGCAAAAATTCAAAGGGCGATAGCGGCGGCCTAAAGAATATTTGCTTGCGCCTCGTACGCTTTATTAATCGCGGGAGTAAATTTACCTACGAACAAATCGATGAACTCATAATGGCGCTCCAAAGGAGCATTTTGAGTTTGCAAAAGAAAAAACAAGAAATTATGAGGAGGAAAAAGGGTTAAGCAGGCAGGGGCCGAGGGTAGAGGGTTCTCGGTTTTTTAGGTATGCTTGTTTCGTATGCTTACGCTTGCCATTGATACTTCTTCCACAAAAGAATATGTTGCGGTTTTTTCAGGAAATAAGCGGCTCGGCCTGATCGCGGAATTTTCGTGGAATGGAAATTACGATGAAACGAAAAAACTTCTGCCGGCTATAAAAAAAGTTCTAAAAAAAGCACGCATCGGTTTTGAAGATATAGATCGACTCATCGTTGCATGCGGCCCTGGAGCTTTCACCGGTTTGCGCATCGGCGTCACCGTGGCAAATACGCTCGCTTTTGCATTAAAAAAACCGCTATTCACGATCGATAAGATTGAACATAATATGCTATTATTGAAGCCTTCACGGCTTAAAAAAGAATTCCCCGCCGTACCGAAATATTCAAAACCGCCGAATATCACGAAACCCACGGGGAAATAACGAATCTATGCATCCTATCCCCAACATCCTTAGAATCACTGCTGGCCTTGCGCTACTCATGATCGGCATCATCGGCCTGCTGTTGCCGGTGCTTCAAGGCTGGCTTTTTATTTTTATTGCAATACCGCTCATTAGTCCGGAACACGGAAAGAAAATGGTGGCAAAGCTCAAAGAATGGATAAATAAATATGTTATCCGTCGTCGCAACCCCGATCGGCAACCTTGAAGACATCACGCTTCGCGCGATTCGAATGCTTAAAGAAGCGGATTTTGTCGTAGCGGAAGATACGCGGCATTCTGGAATTTTGCTTCAAAAATATGAAATCAAAACTCCGCAGCTTTCATTCCACAGCCACAGTCCGGAAGCGCAACTACAAAAACTCGTACAACTGCTAAAAGAAGGAAAAAATCTCGCGCTTATTTCCGACGCAGGCACTCCCGGGATTTCTGATCCGGGATATTTGCTTATAAAAAACGCCATTGAAAATAATATTCTTATCACCGCTATTCCTGGTCCAAGCGCAGTCATAACTGCGGTAGTAGCTTCCGGCCTCCCATGCCACCGATTCCTTTATCTTGGCTATTTGCCGCTCAAAAAAGGCCGAAAAAAACTTATTGCATCGCTCAAAGAAAATCCTTACACTGTTGTTTTTTACGAAGCTCCGCACCGAATCATCCGCACGCTGGAAGAAATTCTGGCAATTCTTGGGGATTGTGAAATTGCCGTGTGCCGTGAGCTCACAAAAATTTTTGAGGAGATATTTCGAGGACGAATCACTGAAGCTCTCGCGCATTTCAAATCCAAAAAATCTCGCGGCGAATTCACAATTGTGCTCGGTGCTATAATGAATCAGTGAAAAAAGGTTTTACCATTGTAGAACTTATCATCGTCATCGCCATCCTCATTATTATGGCTGGCGCAGCGCTAGGCGGAGTAGGCGGAATCATTCGCGGTCTGCGATTTTCCAATACTTTTAATAAAATGATTCTTATGATTCAGCAGGCTCGTTCGCTCGCAGTGACGGGGAAAAATTCTGATATGAAAGCCTATGAAGTGCAGTTTAGTTTTGCTCCAGTCGAAGCTATATTGCGTGGCATTAAGCAAGATGACAGTGTACAAACAATAGAAACCTTCGTACTGAACTCCTCCTCCACAAATCTTTCTTTTTCAAATCCGCTGAATTGCAACCCTGCAACAACAATCCGCTTTCTAAGCGGAAAAGCTGAAACACAACTTGTTTGTGAAGGAATTGCCGAGCAGAACGTTGCACTCCTCACCGTCGGACTTCAAGAAACTGCATTAAATACTGCTCCGGGTGCTGTCCCTGCAATTGTGCGACAAAAATCCTTTACCGTCCACCGTGCTGCAGGGATTCCGCAGATTAATTGACGACGATATTCACCAATTTATCCGGCACAAAAATTTCTTTGAGCCGTTTTTTATCTTTTGTATGAACTTGAACAGATGCCTGTTGCAAGGCCAATTTTACTGCATCTTCTTTTGAAATTCCGATATCTGCTTTCGCTCTGGCGCGCACTTTTCCATTCACTTGAATCACCAACTCAAAAGTATCGGCTTTCAAATATTTTGCATCGAATTTCGGCCAGCCTGCATCAAAAATACTTGGAATAGATTGCTTCGCTCCGCTCGCAATGACATAAAGATATTCCCATGATTCTTCGGCAAGGTGGGGGGCGAATGGCGCCAAAATCTGCACAAACAACTTTTTGGCGCTTAAAGACATTCCGTCTTTGTATGCCAAATTCACAAGTTCCATCATGGCTGCAAGCGCAGTGTTGAAATGAAATGCCTGAATATCTTCCGTGACTTTTTTGATGGTGCCATGGAGACGCCGCGTGAGTTCCTCCGTATCTTTTGCCGCGTGCTTTCCGGCAACCAAATTCCATGCGCGGTCTGCAAAACGCGCGATTCCGGTGATACCGCGATCATTCCAATCCCCTCCCTCGGTAAAAGGCCCCATAAACATCATGTACATGCGGAAAACATCGCTTCCGTATTTTTCCACAAATTCATCCGGTGAAACAACATTCCCTTTAGATTTACTCATTTTAGCGCCATCTTTTGTAATGAGTCCTTGATGCACCAACCGCTTGAACGGCTCTGCTTTTCGATCGTTCATGAGAGCCTTATGAATGAACCGCGCATATAACAAATGCATGCACGCATGTTCCGGACCGCCAACATACATATCCACCGGCATCCATTTTTTGTTGATTGCCGGATCAAACGGCCGCGCCTCATCATGCGAATCGAGGTACCGCAAAAAATACCAACTTGAATCAACAAACGTATCCATGGTATCCACTTCGCGCTCGGCAGAACCGCCGCACTTTGGGCATTTCGTTTTCACAAAAGAATCAACACTCGCGAGCGGCGCCTTGCCTTTAGGCTTATAATCCACGTCTTTTTCCGGCAACAACACCGGCAAATCTTTTTCCGGCACCGGAACATCCCCGCATTTTTTGCAGCGCACAATCGGAATCGGCGCTCCCCAATACCGCTGACGGGAAAGCAGCCAATCGCGCAACCGATAAATCACAACTCTCTTCCCCCATCCTTTTTCTTCCAAATGATCCATGATTTTCACGGTGGCTTTATGAATATTCATACCATCGAGAAAATCGCTGTTCACCATAACGCCTTCTTCTTCTTGCACTTGCTCCGGCCGAGTGATTTCCGACTTATCCCCGTCCGGCCCGATCACTACGCGAATAACGTCTAGCCCCATAGCTTTTGCAAATTCAAAATCGCGCAGATCGTGCCCTGGCACGCCGACTACATTTCCCGTACCGACCGTCGCCAACACAAAATCGCCGACATAAATCGGCATTTTTCGACCATTCAAATTATTCACCGCATACCAACCTGTAAAAACGCCTGTCTTTTTGCGACCCTCGCTCATACGCTCGAGCTCGGTTTTCTTCGCCGTCTCATCTACATACGCCTTTACCTCCTTTTTTTTAGGAAACACATCTAAATTTTCAGTAACAAACAAACTGTCCGGCGCAACTACGATAAATGTGGCTCCGAAATTAGTATCCGGCCGCGTTGTAAAAACGCTTATTTTCTTATCCGCGCCTTCGATTTCATAATCGATGTTTATCCCTTCCTTACGTCCAATCCAATGCACCTGCATTGCCAATGTTTTTTCAGGCCACTCAAGACCTCTATGATTCAAAAGATCTTCCGCATAATCGGTAATCTTAAAAAACCACTGCGTAAGATCTTTCTGTATAACAGTCGTATCGCACCGCTCGCACAACCCCTCTTTCACCTGCTCATTCGCCAAAACTGTTTGGCAGCTGCCGCACCAATTCACCGGCGCTTCTTTGCGGTACGCAAGGCCTTTTTTGAAAAGCTCCAAAAACACCCACTGCGTCCACTTATAATAATCCGGATGGCTCGTATTTACTTCCTTGCTCCAATCATACATCGTGCCGATGCGGCCTAACTGCTGCCGCATATAACTGATATTTTTCTCCGTGCTTTCTTTTGGTGCTACTCCGGTTTTAATCGCATAATTTTCCGCAGGCAAACCGAAGGCGTCGTATCCCATGGGCTCAAAAACATTAAAACCCTGCATGCGCATGAAGCGCGCATATGAATCAACCGGCGCGAAATTATACCAATGACCGATGTGAAGTTTGTCGCCGGATGGATATGGAAACATCACGAGGCAGTAAAATTTCGGCTTTTTGCTATTAAGATCGATTTCGTAGAGCTTTTTTGATTCCCAAATTTTCTGCCACTTTTGTTCGATTTTTTTTGCGCCGTATCTCATAAATAACAGGAATATGATACCCCGAGTTGCGCTATCTGTCTAATTATGATAAAATGTAATGAAGTTTTTACGGACCTCCTTATGGATCTTCCAACTATTCTTCCAATTTTGAAGCGAATTCCACTCTTTGCGGATTTAACAGAAGAGGAGCATCGCGAAATCATCAATAATATTGTCCTGAACTATTATCCGGTGGGCTATGTTTTTTTTCATGAAGGCGATCCGGACGGCTCCATGTTTATTATAAAACACGGCATGGTGAAGATTTCACGCAAAGACAAATTTTCCGGCGAAGACAAAGAAGTTGCTGTTTTATCCGATAATGATTTTTTTGGAGAGATGGCGCTTGTTTTGAATGATAAACGCAATGCGGCCGCAACCGCTATCGGCGAATGCGAAGTTTTTCAGCTTAAAAAGGAAGATTTTATGAAGCTGCTCGAATCGAGCCCGACCATGGCCAATAAAATTTCAAATGAATTTCTTAGCCGCGTTAAAAAAAATAACAAAACCACAATATGAAAAAACATATTCACTATATTATTCTCGTTGGCCCTATCGTTCTTGTTGCGGTAGCTGTTTTGGTAAAAGTTTCATCTGCCGTATTACTCAATATAAGAATTTCACCTGATAGTGGCAGCCGAACAATCTGTACATACAAAGACACAAGCATGGCAGAAAATGTTACGGCAGGTTGCGATGAGGCCGACACGACACGCATCGCCTGCAAAGGCATGGAAGATATACTGTGCAGTTATCAAGGCGGATTTCAAATGTGCATTGAAAACAAAGGCGACTACAACTCAAAAGAAGAAGCTTGCGGCAAATACGCGGTGACTATCGCGGGCGAAGCTGCGCCATTGGTTTCCGCAACATTTGAATCGCCTGACGAATCGAGGAGTATTTGCAGTAATATGGAATTTACGTCTTATAATCCTCCCAATACAAGATCTGAATGCAGTGGTGACTTTGCAGGATCATATATTGCTTGCAGCGGAGAAAACGATAAAATATGCAAACGTGTTGATGGCGAGGGATCACGAAATACCCACTACGGCTGCACTCAATTCGAAAGCTGCGAATTACTTTTGGGAAAATCCTATCCGTCTAGGCCGGTTACGGAAATCACTGACACCGTATGGGTGAAATACGACGGAATAAGCGGTGTACAGCTCGACAGAAAATGTAAAAAAACTTTTATCACAAACGATGAAGAAAAACGAAGGCTAACGGGAAAAACCTACACAACAAAACAAGCGTGCGAAGACGCATCAACATCGACAATAGCTGTATCTGGCGATGCTTCATGCACCGCAGATGTATGGTCATGCGGCACATGGAATTCCTGTTCGGCAGAAGGAAGCCAGACGCGCACATGCACCCTTACATACGACTGCAAAAATACGGATCAACCGTCAAAACCAACGGAAACAAAATCCTGCACTGCTCCAGAACCAAAGCCGGAACCCGAACCGCAGTCAAAAGATCAGTGTCCGCGAAAACCAGATCCAGCAAAAGGCACCGGAGAGCCGGCAGCTCTTCCTGCAGGAACGGAAATAAAAGCTGTTCCAAGTTATTATCTGTGGGGATGCTATTCCCAGCCGGATAAAAGCGCGAATGCATCTTGTACGGCACAGGCTGTAAAAAGAACAGGAAATGCCACATCTCCGTGCGTGTACGGACAAGAAAGCATCATTTGTCCGGCAAAAGGAACAGCATATAAAGAAGGAAATTTCTTGAAGTGTGCGCCGGTGAAATTGCCAAAGAATGAAGGAAAGAAAGATGACGATAAAACGCCGGAGCCAACCATCATCACACAAACCGTGGAAAGAATTGTAACGGTCGAAGTACCTTCAGATACGAGCGTAACACGTCCGGGAGTAGTTACTGCCGAAAGCTGTAAAACCTATAAAGAAGAGGTTGATGAAAAAGTCGTAGCTCAAGGGGATGCATTCCTCAATGCGGCGGATGCGGCATTTAAATCAACCGCTGTGAATAATCCGGCGTTTAAAAAAGTGTTTTATGAAATGCTTAAAGAAAGCGCTAAAAAATCCCGCAAGCTCCAAAAGTTGGTGAATGCGCAAACTTGCAATACGGAGTCGGTAAATGAAATTCACTCGACTGTAAAAGATTTTGAAGGCGGCGAGCTTGAAAGAGTGAAACAAACGCTATCGTTCATCGATAAAGAAAAAAAAGTGCAGAATCAATACGTCGGCATAAACGCAGATTTTAAATGGATTGAAAATTTTGCGAAATCATTGAAGTCGGATTCTCCGCAGCAAAAATTATTTACGGAGGAATTCAAAGCATTTGAGCTGATAAAAATCGATTTACAGGACATACTTAACGCCGAAAAGGAAGGAAAGGTATTTGGCTTTGAGGTCGAGGCAATCGCGCAGCAAACTTCGGAGCTTCGCAAAAATATCGAAGGCAAAGCAACTGCGTTTGCATCCAAAGGAAGCACTGACTCGAAAAAAACAGTGAAAAAGGCCGCTAAGAAAACGAAAAAAACCGCCAAGAAATCTTCAAAGAAGAAATCGACCAAGAAATCAACGAAAAAAACTACTAAGAAAACAATCGAAAAATAAAATATGAATCCTCTTTTTCTAGCTCATCTCATAGCAGATTTTTTACTCCAGCCAAAATGGCTTGTTGAGTGGAAAGAAAAAAACCGAGGCGGCATCGTAATTCATGCAGCGATTCACGCGCTTATAATGGTAGCAGTCCTGATTCCGCGCAGATTCGATCTTTTTACAGTCGTTGCCGCTATCGCGCTCCTCCACGGATTCATCGATTTTCTTAAAATCCGCTACCAAGCAAACAAAAAGAACTTTGAGCTCTTTTTTCTGGCCGATCAATTAGCGCATCTTGCCGTAATGATAGCTGCGAGCTTTTTCCTCTCTTATATACCAGCTTTTTGGACCCAAGAAGCCGGCCGGCTCGTTTTCGTCATTTTCCTGATATTCAGCTTTGGTGTTGCGTGGTGGAATTTATCGCATCTTGAAAAATTTCCGCTCAAAACTTTTGCGGAGAGATTATCGCGATTTGCATTGCTCGTCGCCATATTCGCCCTCTTCACTATACCGTCTCTACTACTTTCATCTTCATTTTGCTCCTGGCTTTGATGCTTCTGTGGCCTCGGCGCGCCAAAGATACAGACTTTTTAAGCTGCATATCCAGGCGGTCTTTCGCCAAATCAACTGCTTTCATAATTGTATGGCTGGCCTCGCGAGCCAAGAGCGTTTCACTCGGCAATTTCATTGTAAGCTCAACATCATAGGCGGAATGCTTCTGAAATTTTTCTCCTTTAACCTGAAGTTTTACCCCGTCTTCCGGAAAACGCGAAACGATTTTTTCGAATTTCGACGCTTTTGAGAAAAAATATTCCCGAAGTTCTTTTTGCTCCCCTTGAGCCATGTTCTTAAAAAAGAAATTTGTCTCCATAGGATAATAGTGATTAAGAGATGAAGGACTACTTAGGGCTTTTTATTGTAGTTCTTTTACGCAAAAAGATCAATCCAAAGAGACCTCCAAAAAACAAAGCAAAACTCATCACTTGTGCGGCGCGCAGCGGACCGAGATAAAGACTGTCGGTTCTTATGCCTTCAATAAAGAAACGGCCGAAAGAATACCAAAGAAGATAGGCGAAGAAGATGATACCGGAGGGTTGAGGGTTTAGGATTGAGGGTCTAGGGTGAAGTTTCCTCGTCAAAAATACAAGGAACAAAAATCCAAGCAAATTCCATAAAGATTCGTATAGAAACGTCGGATGAAAATAGGAGAAATCGAGGTACTGCTCCGGCCGGTTTTCTTCAGGAATAAACAATTTCCACGGCAAATTTGTTGGCCGGCCGAACGCTTCGCTATTGAAAAAATTTCCCCAGCGGCCGAGCGCCTGTGCAAGCAGAATGCCAGGCATCATGATGTCGGCAAAAAGAAGCCAGCGGATTTTCTTTCGCCAAACAAAAATACTGTAAGCAAGAACACCGCCGATAAGAGCTCCGTGAATCGCGAGTCCTCCCTTCCAAATTTGAAGAATTTCCGCAGGATGCGCCCAAAAATAGGAAAAATTAAAAATTACGTAATACAGCCGCGCACCAAGAACTCCGCTTAAAATCAACCAAAACGCCATGTCGTCAACAGGCTTGGAATCCATATGGCGGCGCTTTAACTCCAGCATGATATACCCATAACACAGTAAAATGCCGACGCCGATAATAACGCCGTACCAATGAATCGTGAGCGGACCGAACGTTAAAGCGATGGCACCGGGAGATTGAAACACATAATTAGTATACAGTATTTTGGGTTGCTGGAATTTTGTTTTTCTATTAAACTCACAACCTTATATGGGACTAGACGATCAAAGCAAACCGCTTGAGGGGGGGGTTGCACTAACAGCATCTGCTGACCCGGATGCTGTAAGAAAAGCAGAAAGAGCCGCGGAACTAGCACGTCTCACGGCAGGGTTTGAGGCACGCATGGCTATACGTCCTGATGCGCCGACGCCGACTGCCACGGCAGAAGTGCTTTTTGAACCAAAACCGCTCGAAAGAACTGAAGCGCTCTCCACACTCGCAGAAGCGCGAGAACTTTTAACAGGATCGCGAAAACTGGAATATTTTGAAACCGCAAGCGGCTGGGACAAACTGAAATTAAAAGGTTTGCCGGATTACGGCCAAGCGCTTAATTTTTTGCGTGGAATATTACCCACGCTGAAAAGCAAGAAAGAAAGAATTGATGTAGTACTTCTGCAAGCTATGGCGGATGCGGACGCAGGACAAAACGCTATCATTTGTTTGCTGCAGTGGCTCTATTTAAAAGAACATTTTCCGTGGACTCAAAATGATCTCACTGAAGATGAAAGAAAAACCCTCGATGCAGCAGAAAAAGCCATTCAAAGGATTTTTGCAGCCATACCACATGCATCTGGCGTGTTTCTTGGGATGGCAGATCAACATTGTGATATGACGGTTGGTACTGCGGCTCTACTTGCGAATTCGCGTGGCATGCCGGGTTTTAGCGATGAACGTTTATTGCAGGAAACAGCATTTACCGGGAATAGTTTCCAGCATTCATGCCAATGGCTTTGTTTAGAACCGGAGGATATTGAGGAAATGCGGCGCGGCGATATGCGTGTTCTTGATCTCGGGTGCGGCTTGAGCGATTTTTCTCATGCGCTTCGGCAGCGCGGCGTTGGAAATACTTTTACCATGGATGAATTATCGATAAGAGAACTCATGAATAAAGTGCAGCGGATGAACCCGGCCGTGAGAAGAGCTCTTCGACTTGACGAAGTTTTGGCTAAGTTTGAAGCAGCAGGTGGCGCGGTGCAGCTCGAATCATTTCATATAAAAAGCAAAAGCGAAGATGCCCACAAAAGACGTGAAGGGCATTTTGACAGAATTTTTGCGGTTGACTCAATTACGCAACCGGCGCTCTGCCCCGTCTACCGACGCAACCCAATGGCTTTTTGGAGGAATATGAACGGACCGCTGCGCGCACTTTCTCCGAAGCAAGGTGAACTTCGCTGCACCACAAATCCTTATATTCTCTATAGCCAAACGGACATGGAGGCTTATTGGCTGCCGTTTTTGCTGGCTATGCGGGCCGGCGGTTTTGAAATTCCTGGCGCGTACGATCGCGAAGGCAAATTTTCCTTTGAACAATTTATGAATCGCTATGTCCGCTGGAAACCAGACAGACCGCCGGCGCTCCGCGTGCGAAGACATGCTGCTTCAAATCCAGACACTGCTGACCGCTTTATGCAAAAAGCTCTTGCCAAAGGCGCGTCGCTGGAAAAAATATGCGCGGAAATTTCATAGGGCGCATTGATTTTTTTTCTCGAATTTCAATAAGGGTTTTTTGTTTTATACAAAGCTTAAATCCGCCAAAGCAGATTTCAGTTGTCATAAAAAGTTTAGAAAAATTTCATCTTGTTGTGCTATACGCTTAGCGCCAATAGCATTGGGACGGTCAATGGTGACAACCAGGGGTTGGTACCCTGGCAGGCGGGTTCGATCCCCGTCGTCTCAACCACTATTGGCATATAAAAAAGAAGCCAAGAGCTTCTTTTTTATTGGGTGCGATTTTCCCGTCGTCTCAACCACTAGCTTTCTATTTCAAAGGTGGTGAGCTAGAACCACTGTTTATATTTTAGCATTTTTGACTAAAAAGTAAACAAAAAATCAATATATTCCTTCCATATAGCATTCATCGCAATGCACCGTCTCCGATCTATCCGGCGCATAGTTTGTTTTTAAATCTCTGTTGCATTTTTGGCATTGCCGCTGCCAAAGCTTGAATGGATTGCGCAGCGCCAAGCGCTCAAGAAAACGCGTTTCCGGACATTTTCGCGGAAGCGGAAGTTTCATCTGGCGATAAAAAGCGAATTCTTGTGGAATAAGACGATAATTTTTACTGCATGCCACACAGCTCAAGATTTCATGACAAACGGAATCCGGCGTTTCGCTGATATTGTCTGGAAGGATAATTTGCTGCGGCAACAATTCTGCAGAAGTTTTCTCACGCCACTGCCAGCCGCGCATCAGCGCTTCTTCTTTTGTAAGCGGCGCAAAATCCTGTGCAATGGATTCGTTGTATGGAAACAGACTGTATTGAATCGGGAAAAACTCACCCCATTCGCCTCGCGCCTCCATATGGCGGATAATCCGCACTATCAATTCTTCATACTGCTCTTTGGAATACTGTTTATTGAAAATACAGTACTCTTTTTTGCGAAGACCAACGCATCCGAAACAGTTGCGGCAACCATGGCAATTATCGCAGTAAAAAAGATCATACGAATCGCGGCAGAAATTGGTGAAGCGATAACCATAACCCATTAGACTGTTTGATTCATAGCAAAATTGCACGCGATCGTAATAACAGACATCAAAACAGTCGCTGCCTTTGAGCCCATCGTGAAGATAGGCGCAGTCCTTTGAGGTAAAAATATCAAAACCGTGGTGCACATTCTGCGAATGGTAAATTGAATCACCGGTACAATTTTCGCTCGCCACGATATTGCTCCCTTTGCGGACCGTAAACTGCTGTTTTAACGTATTAAAACGCTGAAACAGCTCTTGATATTTGGAAAAACTCCCGGCGATTTCCTTGCATATGCGTTCATACTCCTCGCGCGTCGCCTGCTTATTAAAAATAAAATACTCTTTATTGCGCACATTTACACAAAAAAGCGAATTTTTGACACCGCGGCAATTCAACAAAAAGCTCGAATCTGAACAGTTCTCGCAGGACTGCGAAAAACGCAAATTATAACAATGGTGGCAATCGATACATTCATAGCAAAGCTCCGAATCCATCATCCACATCCCGTCCACGATATTTTTATTATTCGCCATGAGTGTGCCGTAGTAGCAATCTTGGTTGTCATTGGCGGCGGTCAAAAGGTAGCAGTTTTTATTTCCATCAACGAAATTACAAAAGTCAGAATTATCGGATTTATTATTGATGAGCGGCGGACGCGGAACTTTCAACTGAAGTTCATAAAATTGTTCGAAAAATCCGCGCGAAAAATCAAAATCCTGACCGAACGCCATTGCATCCCAATCATCGCTCCACCACTCGTCGCGCGTGAAAATTTTAAAAGGCGAGTCCGGCGCATAGCAAGAAATCATTTCCTGTCCGCTTTTGGCGCTTTTAGATCTATATAAAAATCGCTCGTTCCTATTCGCAGTTCGGCGCACCAATCGATCCCACGGACAAAGCTGCGGCGGAGGAATAAGGAATTTTTGACCGGCGAGTGTTGGCGAAATTTTTTCGTAGTACGCAAGATCCTCATCCCGAATAAGAAATTCTACTTTGCAAAAACTGCATGTGCGATTCATGACGCCAGACTATAAGCAGCTAGCGTTTGATGCAAATTTTGGCTCTCCTATGAGAAAAACCAGCCTTTTATAAGATTAAACGCACTGCTATGAATTCCCAAATTGCCGGGAAAAAGCTGCGAATTGGGCTCGTTGAATATCAGCCACGGCTTTAGATTTTATGAGCACTGCCGTTGTGCATTCTTTGTCGCGGAAATCATGGAACAGCACATAATCGTTCGTGTCGAAAAAATTAATAAACCGGCCGTCAAAATTCACTTTTAAAATATCTACGTGATTCTTGAATCTCTCTTTTGCTTCCTTGGTGCAAAAATGAGCCGTATATGGACCATAGGACGTGCAGATGGCTTGGTTAATGGCTTTCTTTAAACGGTTGTGGCGAAATTGAAGCGTCGGTTTTATTTCTCCGACGGATTTGGTGACAAAATTTTCAAAATCCCCAAAATCCAAACTCACGCCGTAGTTAAGTTGAGAAATATCAACGTAGGTCTCGGCGATTTGATCGGGAGTATAAAACGTTTCAAACTCCTCGATGGATTCTTGCGGCGCGCGGAGAAACGGAGCGATTTGCTTTATTCGATACGCCGTATTGCGAAGCCGGCGCTCGGACTTCACAAGATCCGCCACGAGAGCTTTTAAAGAAAGCGCGCGAATCCCTACTGCATTTTTCTCTACTATTTTCAGCTCTTTCAATCTTGAAAAAGCGCGGTAAACAACACTTTTTGCAAAACCGGTCCTCTGTACAAGATCCCAAATGGTTTCTGCGGGTTTTTTAAGAAGTTCGAGATATATAAGCACTTCGGCCTCCGAAAGGCCGGCATCAAAGAGCAAATCACGGAGCTTTTGATAGAACGCCATAAAAGGAGGTTATTAAATCATGCTTTAGAGAAAAAGTCAAAAATAACCTGTAAAATTTGTAATTCATCATTTTTTCAAATATACTCCTACTGCTTTACTAAGAGTTAAAATTTTTCATATGTTCAAAATTTCAACCAGAGGCGATTACGGCTTACTCATGCTATCCGCGCTCGCGGAAAAAATGAAAAGCGGCAAACAGTATGTTTCTTTGAAGGAAGTTGCAGAGGCAAAAAAACTCTCAATTCCATATCTTTCGCAAATCATTATTCCTTTAAAAGAAGCTGGTCTTGTAAAAAGCAAAGAAGGACGCGATGGCGGTTATGCCCTTAAAAAGCCGGCAAACGAAATTACCATTATGGAAATTTTGGAAGTGCTTGAAGGTCCTGTTACACCAGTACGCTGTTGCGGTGATAAAAAAGCAAAATGCGGCAGTGAACCGATGTGCAATGTGAAATTCACATGGCAAAGCGCAAAGTCGCTCCTTATTCATTTTTTACGCACAAAAACCCTCGAAGACACGCTTCGACAAGCTCAGCGTGACACATATGTTCTCCATTAAAAATCTCAAAGTCAGCATCAACGAAAAACCCATTCTTCAAGGCCTTTCGCTAAAAATAAAGCCCGGCGAAATTCATGCAATCATGGGGCCGAACGGTTCTGGAAAATCTACGCTCGCGAATACGATTATGGGCCATCCGAAATACACAATTTCACATGGCGAAATTTTGATGGATGGCGAAAATCTTGTCAGTCTAAAAGCTGATAAACGCGCAAGGGCGGGCGTGTTTCTCGCTTTTCAATATCCAAAAGAAATTCCCGGCGTAACTGTTTTGTCTTTTTTGCAAATGGCGGTCGCGGCCGTGCGAAAAGTGCGAGGCGAACCGCAGCTTAACCCAATTGAATTTAGAAAACTGCTTCGCAGTCTGCTTGCGGAATTCAGCCTCGATGCAAAATTCATGAATAGATATATCAATGAAGGATTTTCCGGCGGCGAGAAGAAAAAAATGGAAATCCTCCAAATGGCTTTACTGGAGCCAAAAATCGCAGTGCTTGATGAGACCGATTCCGGGCTCGACGTTGACGCGCTCAAAATCGTCGCCGAAGGAATTAATCGCCTTGCTTCGCCGAAGCGCGGAATACTCCTCATCACTCACTACCAACGCATTCTCCATTATATAAAACCGCATTTTGTGCACGTGATGATAGAGGGACAAATTGTAAAATCCGGCGGGCCGGAGCTTGCGCAGCAATTGGAGCAAGAAGGATACGATTGGCTTCGCCCGCTTGTCACACCACTATGACTGCAACACTCAACTACATCAAAGACTTAAATCGCGAAACGCTCGACAAAGCCAATTCCACGCACTATATGAAAGGCGCGCGCAAGGGTCTCTCGCGCGAGCTCGTTGAATATATTTCAAAAGAGAAAAATGAACCGCGATGGATGCTGGAACATCGCCTCAAATCGCTCGAAGTTTTTCTTAAAAAACCAATGCCGAGTTTTGGACCGGATCTTTCCGGACTGGATTTTGATGACATTATTTATTACGCAAAACCGGGCGAAGTGACAAATGCGCATTCGTGGGACCAAGTGCCGGAAGATATCAAACGCACATTTGAACGGCTCGGCATTCCAGAGGCTGAACGAAAATACCTGGCAGGCGCCGGAGCGCAGTACGAAAGCAAAAACGTCTATCACCGCTTGAAAGAAAAATGGAGTAAAGTCAACGTGATTTTTGAAGACATGGACACCGCGCTACAGCTCTACCCTGAACTGGTGCAACAGTACTTCATGAAATGCGTCACCATGCATGACCACAAATTTGCAGCGCTCCACGGCGCTGTATGGAGCGGCGGAACATTCATTTATATTCCAGCTGGCGTTAATGTGAACCAACCTTTACAAGCCTACTTCCGCATGAATGCGAGTTCCATGGGGCAGTTCGAGCACACACTCATCATTGTGGAAAAAGGTGCACAAGGAAATTACATAGAAGGTTGTTCAGCCGCAAAGTATGAAACTCCTTCTATCCATGCCGGCCTTGTGGAAATTTTCGTAAAAGAAGATGCGCGTTTCCGATATTCCAGCGTGGAAAATTGGAGTAGAAATACCTATAACTTAAACACAAAACGCGCAATCGTGGAGAAAAACGGCGTTATGGAATGGATTGGAGGAAATATGGGAAGCGGATGCACAATGCTCTATCCATGCAGTGTTTTGCGCGGGGAAGGCAGCAGCGCGGATCACCTCGGCATTGCGTTTGCTAATACAAATCAAATTCAAGACACCGGCGCGAAAGTAATTCATGTGGCGCCAAATACAACTTCAAAAGTCGTTATGAAAAGTTTGAGCAAAAACGGCGGCAAAGCAGTGTATCGCGGCTTGCTTAATATTTTGAAAGGTGCAAAAGGCGCAAAATCGCAGATAAAATGCGACGCGCTTATTCTTGACGATCACTCTGTGTCTGACACTGTGCCTGACATGAAAATCGCCGAGAATGACGTATCAATCGGCCACGAAGCGAGCGTTGGAAAAATCAGCGAAGAGCAGCTCTTTTATGCCATGAGCCGCGGACTCTGCGAAGATGAAGCGACTGCGCTCATCGTAAACGGATTCATTGAACCCATTGTCAAAGCCATGCCGCTTGAATATGCGGTTGAAATGAATCGCTTGATTGAATTGGAAATGGAGAGCGCCGGCGCAGTAGGCTAAATTTCAAAAAATCCATGATTATTCCTCGACACAGCACAAAAGAACTCATTCTCAAACACGATGCAGGCGTTATGGAAATTCGCCAAGAGCCGTTTTCAAAATTGCGGCTCATGTACTTTCAGAATGGCTCAACATCAAATGAAAACTCTGTTGAACTCCGAATTATTCTTGATGAAGGCGCGGATTTGAATTGTTTCTTCGGCATGCTCGGCGGGATGGCTTCCCGTCTCGTAGTTGAAACTCGCCTTGAGGGAATCGGCAGCCGCGTGCGGCAGCGAACTCTCTATTTTGGAAACGGGGAACAATCATTCATCATGATTTCAAATACCGTGCTCTCTGGACGAGAAACGTCTGCGGAAATTGAATCAAAAGGCATACTTGCGGGAAGCAGCCAAGCGCGTTTTGATGGAAATATTCATATTCAACAAACCGCGAAACAGAGCAAAGGACGCCTGGACGAACACACGCTTTTGCTTTCCCCGCATGCAAAAATGAACGCTATTCCGGGACTTAAAATAGACACGAATGATGTGAAGGCAACTCATGCGGCATCTATGACGCGCGTGGATGATGAACAACTCTTCTATGCAGAAAGTCGAGGTATTGAAGAACATGAAGCCGTAAGGCTCATTGCGGAAGGATTTCTTGCAGGACTTTACAAAGACATGCCTTTTATGGAAAATATGCACCAATTGATTCAAGAAAAAATATGGCAACTTTGATACAAAATCGCAGCGCGAGCTCGGGTCTCGTGGGTTCCCGAGCGAGCGCTACTAAAGGAAGGGGGGTGAGTGTCCGACCGGTGCAACGCACAGCGTCGGACCGAACTCGTGGGGGAAACGTAGTTTCCCCCAGAAGAAAGGATTTTCCGATTTTTCAGGAACGGCCGGAGCTTGTATATCTCGACAGCGCGGCGACATCGCTCAAACCGAAGTGCGTGATTGATGCCGTAGCGGATTACTATGGAAAATATTCCGCGAATGTTCATCGAGGTATTTACCGATTGAGTGAAGAAGCCACGGCAGCATACGAAGGCGCTCGCAAGACCATCCAGCAATTCATCGGAGCAAAATCAGAAAAAGAAATCATTTTTACCCGTGGCGCTACAGAAGCCATAAATCTCGTTGCGCAAGGATGGGGCTCTCAATACCTCAAATCTGGCGACGAAATCATCCTCACGGTGCTCGAACATCATAGCAACATCGTTCCTTGGCAGATGGTGGCGAAGAAAAAAAATTGCGTTATTAAATATCTCGATGTTGATGATCGCGGTGTACTCAAAACTGATCAACTTTCAAAACTCCTCACGCGGCGCACGAAAATCATCGCGCTCACGCACGTTTCTAATGGGATCGGCGTTATCAATCCTTTAAAACCCATTATTCAAAAAGCGCATGCGATCGGCGCAAAAGTGCTTGTTGATGCGGCGCAGAGCACACCTCATTCTCCTCTTGATGTACAATATCTCGACTGCGATTTTTTGGCTTTCTCCGGGCATAAAATGTGCGGCCCGACGGGCATCGGCGTCCTCTACGCAAAAGAAAAAATTCTTCAGGAAATGGAACCGTTCTTGGGCGGCGGCGACATGATTCTTGAAGTGACGAAAACCAATTCTACGTGGAATGAAATTCCGTGGAAATTTGAAGCTGGAACGCCTCCGATTGCAGAGGCGATTGGACTTGGAGCAGCGCTTGTGTATCTCCGCGAAATAGGAATGAGCACAATACGCACTCATGAAAAAAAACTTCTTGCTCACGCGCTTGAGCTCCTCCAAAAAATTCCTGGCGTCACGCTTTACGGCCCATGCGATCCCGAAATCCAAGCAGGAGTGCTCTCTTTTGGAATCGACGGCGTGCATCCGCATGACATTGCCTCGATTTTTGATGAAGATAATATAGCAATTCGCGCCGGACATCACTGCAACATGCTCCTTATGGAACGCTTTGGCATTCCAGCCACGGCACGCGCAAGTTTTTATCTCTACAATACGGAAACTGATGTTGAAAAATTGGCACAAGCGGTTTTAAAAGTGAAAAAAATATTTTCTTAACAGGCTCGGTCACAATGAATCTCTATTCTTCCCTTATTGTCGACCTCTCAAAAAATCCTGTAAACAAACGTTCTATTCCGGACGCTAATATCACCGGAAGCGGTGCGAATGTGACGTGCGGCGATCGCGTTCGCATGTATGCAAAAACCGATGCTCAAGGAAAAATTCTAGACTGTTCTTTTGAAGGCGAAGGCTGCGCGATTACCATGGCATCGGCTTCGCTTCTCACTGAAGAAGCAAAAGGGAAATTACTCGCAGAAATTTCCGAGTGGAACTCGCTCAATGTTTTTCAGTGGCTCGGAACCGAACTCGGACCTGGACGCGTGAAATGCGGTTTGATTCCTCTAGAAACCCTTCAAGAAGCGCTTAAACGCCATTCCCCTTCCGCGCCACGGCCGCAGAAACGGCAGGCGCTTTCTTCTCGCGCGCGCGTCTCTCGCGCGCATGCGGAAAAACAGCTTTGAGTATTCCTTCTTGGATTTGCATTGCGATTACGCCCTGAATTACTTGTACAATAGTAAGTCCTTCACAGTCCGGATCATCAGTATCTGTATGAGGAATTTCGCCGAACGGAACATAAAAATCTGCGTTCAGTCTTGCTTTCGCAATAAGCCCAGTAAAATCAATATCCGTTAAAGCAATATCAAGGGCATTCCTGGAACGAAAACGTTCTCTCAATAATTCCGGCCCGCCAGCTGCTGCCACCAACTCTGCGATGGCCTCGCGCATATCGTGCACTTTTCGCAAATTCACCGATGCAAATCTTTGATACAGTTCATGACGATAACGATCAGCAATAACCTCTCTTTCTTGCATTCTTTGCCGCATAATCACAAGTAATATATCCTAAATTTAGTGTTTGTCAATGGCTTATTTTTATGATATGCTCGGCCTAAATGCATCATATCGCTGCGAATGAACTCCAAAAACTTCAAGGCTTTGCCGAGATCGGCAAACGTTTTAAAAATACCGACCTGGAACACCTTGATGCTCCGATGGCTGCTTTTAACTATATCCGTATGGTGAATTTTATTGCCGACCATATTCATCATAATTGGCTGCCGCTTGGCGGCACGCATCTTCCTTTTTTGGATTGGGGAGCCGGTTACGGCCAAATCACTTGGCTTCTTAAAAATCGCGGCGTCAATGCAACGGGCTACAATATTGAAGAACGGGAACACATTGATGCCATTCCCGAGCTCGCGCAGCTTCCAATTACATGCCACAAAGATCCTGTAAAACTTCCATTTGAAAAAGAATCTTTTGCCGGCGTTTCTTCATGCGGGGTACTCGAGCATGTTTCTGATCCGGCTGGCTCGCTTAAAGAAATTCATCGAATTTTAAAACCGGGCGGATATTTTTATCTTTTTATGCTGCCGCAAAAAACTTCGTGGACGGAAAAATTGAGCGAATGGCGCGGGTGCAGCGTGCATCCGGTTCGTTATACGGTAGCCGAAATTCAACGGCTTCTCCGTGAAAACGGATTCACAGTTGAAAAACTTTGGAAATTTAATCTCGTGCCGAAAAATCTCACCGGCCTGCCGCATCGCGCCAAGCGCCTCTATGGCCGATTCTATCGCCTCCTCTACCCTCTCGATGAAATGCTATCAAGAATTCCTCTCCTTAATTTATTGAGCGGCGTTATTGAAGGCGTGGCGAGAAAAATCTAAAGCTTCAAAAACTTCTTCGGATTTTCAATATATAATTTCCGCAACACTTCCTCGGAAAATTCAAAACCTGGAAGCGGTCCGAACTCGCCTTTTTTATCCATCACCGAGCACTGATATTCTTTTTCCCGATGCAAATCTAAATCGCACTTGATGCGGTCGGAAAGCCATTTTTTGCGTGTTGTCGGACTTGGGAAAGGCGCAGCAATAATGTCCGTCCCGTATAAAACGCGATCCTGATACTTCAAAATAAAATCTTTAATTTTATTTAGCCCGCCTTCCTCTGTCATATATTTGAAATACCGAAGAATGCCGCCGCCCATTGAAAGATCGATGTATAAATTAGGATAGCGATCTAGAAATTCCGCACATTGATCCAAGTTTATGCCGTTATAAATGGTCGAACAATAATGAGCAAAATCCACGCGCACTTCCGGAAACTGATCAAGAAGCTCCATCAATTCTTTTTTAGCTTCGGGAAGAGTCATGATGCTTACGTGAACCATGACCGGCACATCGCGGTCGCGCGCGATAGTAAAAACCTGCTTCATGACATCATTGTTGAGCGGAACATCGTAAAAATTCGGATGGCCGCCGAGAATTTTTAACCCCTTCCCTCCGTCATCCAAACATTTCTCAAAAATCTTCGGCGCCTCCGGATCCGCTTCGTCAATAGTGCAAAACGCAATGATGCGGCTCGGATGCTTTTTCTGTTCTTTGAGAAGCGCCGTCATATTTTCTTTATATCCGGCATTGTCCGGACCCATGCCTGTCGGAACAAAAACGGCCTTTCCTATGCCAAGTTTCTTCGCCACCTGCAAATAAAGTTTCATATTTCCGCCGACGCGAAAATGCTCATGCATGTCGAATACGCCTTTGATTTTCGGCGCGCTTGCTGCAGAAACCGAAAACGGAATTGATACCAAGAAGAGAATGAAAAATATTTTTTTTAACATATGTTATGCATTAAATGACTGGAGGATCTTTTCGGTACGATGATAGAAGGACCGCCGGAATTGCATTTTATCAACCACGACAGACTTTTTTTCTTCATCGCCCAGCGTATCATAACACAAAGCAAGATCGCACATCGCATCGTCATAATAAGTATGATGATGTTCGATTAGTTCTTCTAAAATATCGGCTGCCGCATGATAATCGCCTGCAATAAATTTCATGCGCGCTTTGCGCAACTGCGCGCCTTTCGTATCCGCATTCATTAGCTGAAGAGACTGTTCATATTCAATCTGCGCAAGTTCATATCGATTTTGGTTAAAATACACATCGCCAAGATTCGCGTGCGCGAGCGAGTATTCCGGACTGTCGCTCAAAATCTGATGGCTGATGCTCTCGGCAACAGTATAGCTGCCGTCGCGCGTGGCGAGTTTTATAAGAACTGTTTTTGCATAAGCATTCAGCGGATTGAGGCGAACAGCTTCCCTTGCGTGCGCATCCGCAGCGGCATAATCTTCATCGGCAAACGCCGCGTGGGCTTTTACTGCAAAAACATGGTCATTTTCCGGACACCTCGCTCCCACTTTGTCCGCAAGGGTCGTTGCTTCTCCGTAATTTCCAGCCATCATAAAAATTTCCGCAAGAATGAGAAGGAGCGCCGGGTCGCGTTCGCATTTTTTCACCAATTCACGGCTGCTTGCAACAGCATGCTTGCTGTTGCCTTTCAATAAATCAAAATACGCTTGATACGTGCGGAATTCAGGATCCGTTGAAGAAGTTTTTGCAGACGCTTCGCGCAAAAAAGCTTCAGCGCCGACAGTATCACGCAACTTTATTGAAACAAGGCACATACCGAGCGGCCGCGCAGGATTCTTTGGATCGATTTTTGAAAAATATCCGCGCGCTTTAGGAAATTGAAACTGCGCCACGGCAATTTTGCCGAGAATTGAATACGCTTGATCATTATCGCCGTAAGCAAGCGCGCCTTCGCAGTGCCTTTTACCGGCCTCGTAATCGCCGAGCCAATATAAAACCGTTCCAAGCTCGGAATTGAGCAAACTTTTTTGAGCGTCTTCAAGCGCAACGCCGAACCGTTTCAAAATATCCTGAAAAATATTAGCCGCAGTTTGATATTGATGCTTCTCCAAAAGTTCATGCGCCTCGCGCATAAGCACTTCTTCAAAGCGTCCTGCCCGCTGCTGTGAGCCGGCGGAATTTTCAGGCGTGTTTTGAGCCTCTTTCCTCTCCTCCATGACAAAAACCATACGCCATTCCCAAAGCCCCCGTATAGTTCCAAAAATCAAAAAATGTGGTATAATGTATAAGATGGATATAGAAAAACTGAAAGAAAAAATCCAGTACCCAAAACTCACGGTTCTCACTATAAGCATCGTCACGGCCTATATTTTGTTTCAGACGCATTTCTTCCTGGAGTTTGCCAAACTCCTGAACAGCCACGGGTATGCTTCAATTTTTCTTGCCGGTCTCCTTTTCGCATACGGATTCACCGCGCCATTTGCCGTTGGATTCTTCATTGAACTTGCTCCGACGATAAATCCGTTTATTGCTGCTCCGCTCGCTGGCCTCGGCGCCATGATAAGCGACTTTATCATTTTTCAATTCGTCCGGCATTCCTTCCGGGATGAATTCGATAAACTTAAACTTACTGTCTTATTCCAAAAAATTAGCGCGCTCTTTGATGATCATTTGAGCGACCGCGTGAAAAAATATGTGCTTTGGACTTTTGCCGGATTTCTCATCGCTTCGCCGCTCCCGGATGAATTCGGCGTTTCCATCGTGAGCGGATTCACCGCGATAAATAAAAAAATCTTTTCCATAATTTCATATATTCTCAACACGACTGGAATTTTTGTAATTCTTGAACTCGCATAAATATGTTCAATATAAGTATCATCGGATGCGGAAGCGTTGGGGCAACTGCGGCATATGCAATTCTTCTTAAAGGCATTGCTACGCGGCTCACTGTAATCGATATTCAAAAAGAAAAAGCCGAGGGATTACTCTTGGATCTTGAGCATTCTCTTTCATTTACTCCATACACAAAACTTGAAGCGTCGGGAGATTTTGCTGCTGCAGCCGGCTCGGATCTTATTGTTATAACTGCCGGAAAACGCCAAGCTGAAGGCGAAACGCGCCTAGATCTTGCAAACGCCAACAAAAAAATCTTCCGCGATTTTGTTCCAAAGCTTGTTGCTGCGGCGCCGAATGCGATTTTTCTCGTTGTCACAAATCCGGTTGACGTGCTCGCGCATGAAACTTTCAAAATTTCCGGACTTCCATGGCAAAAAGTTTTTGGGAGCGGAACCATTTTGGATTCTGCGCGCTTTCAATTTCATATTTCCCAGAAATTAAACATTCATCCCCGCTCGATCGATGCCTATATTCTCGGCGAACACGGCGACAGTTCCTTTCCGGTTTGGAGTTTTGCAAACGTCCTCGGAAAACCGCTTTCCGCGTTTCCGGGATTCACAAAAGAAATTGCGCAAAAATGCTATGAAGATACAAAAAACGCCGCGTACCGAATCATCCATGATCTCGGCTACACGTGTTATTCCATTGCCACAGCCATTGCCGAAATCGCGAAAAATATAAAAGAAGATACGCACCAAGTCTTTCCGCTTTCCTCTCTACTGCAAAATTATTACGGCATTTCGGACGTATGCTTAAGCATTCCGTGCGTACTCGGCAAAAACGGCATTGAACAAACGCTTGAAATTCCGCTAAACGAGGAAGAGCAAAAAAATCTCAAGAAAAGCGTAGAAATCCTAAAAAAGCTTATTTGAGCAGCTTGTTGTAAAGCCACGCGGTAACCCACAGACTCACGTAAGTCATAACGAACCATGCGACGAGTCCTGCAAAAAAACTTCCCCAATCAAGGGTACCGGCGATTTGCCCGAGGTTGAATTTATGCGAGATGTACCCGAAGAATTTTACCGCTGAAGCTTGATCGAGCGCGTACCAAGCGGAGCAAAGTACGTACCCGATGGCTGTCACCAAACCGCCTGACAGGCCGAGGGCGTGAGGCTTGAGATGCATAAAATAAAAGGTTAAAGATTAAAAACTTCCGATACAAGAAAATCCGTGATGGCTCGGATTTTATCCGGGCTAAGCGAATGGCCGGAAATTTCCGGAGCAAGCGCATGATGGCGAATGCCTGGAATTGTTTTTGCCGCTGGAGGCACCACGGTGTCTATTGTACTCCCTACTGTAACAATTCGGGAGCGGATCTCTTCCGGCATATCGCCGATTGCCCGCAAACATTCCGTTGCGATTCGTCTGCGCTCTGCATATTGAACTCGAAAAGCGTCGTAAAAATGATTGTCCGGCGGCGGTTCCACGGCAACTTCCGGATTGAGCGGACCGTCAATAAGAACAAGATGTCCTACGCGGCGCATTCCTCTCCTGCACGCAAGACGCAAAGCAAGCAGCGATCCGTAACTGTCGCCGGCAACAGTTAGATCTATGCCTGGAAGCGTCTCTTCCAAAAAACGGTCGAGATCATCCACAATTGCATCCGGCTGATCGCCTCCTCTGTTGGACGGACAACCTTCAAGGACAAATGCCTTCGCTGCGCCGCGAGCATCCCTGAAGCTGCGCGCAAAATCATGACTCCCCTTATCATTAAAACCTGGAATTACGACGAGTGTTTCGGATAAATTTACATTGCCATGCATAGCCTTGGAAGAGCATACTGAACCTAGGTTCATTCTGACAAGCGGATTTATGAAACGATTTACTTCTGTACCAGCAACACTCCTCATCTTCATCCTCTTTTTCCAGTTAAACCATATCGGTTTGATGTCGTTTTCAAATCCGCATGGAGCGACATCATCATGCGCTGAAGCAAAAAAAACACGCGCTACGGAAAAATGCCTTTGCTGTCTTATTGAACAAGCGGATAAATCTTCGCTAATAAATGTGGCGCCTCTCATTACTCCGATACGAAACAATGTAATTCAAAATACGGATTTCGTTTATACGGCTCCGGAAGCGCCTAATTACAATCCTTCACAAAATATTTTTCAGACAAATAGTTGGATCAATACCGTCGTCCAGCGGAAATAAACACATATCGTTTTCGGCATTCTTTTATAAAACGATATGTTTTTTCTTATACTCCTCATAGCTGGCATTTTTATTTTTCCGGCGACCGCGGCTGCGCACGGCATGATTTGGATGAATCAGTACAAAAACTGGTTCGACGGCGTGCAGTGGAACATCGTAGGCGGTTTTGTGGCTTTTGTCGTGATCGGTTATTTCATTTTCCGGTTATCGATCAAAAAACTTTCGCAGATTGATCTTTTGGATTACGCCTATGGCCGCGCCATTATGAAAAGCCGTTGGTATCCGTTTGTTTTTCAGTTGCCGGCGTTAATAATGTTCGGCTTTATTTTCTATTATCTCTTTTTAGGATCGTATTATTTTTCAGAAAATCCTGGCGCCGTGCTGACATGGACGCTTTGGTGGGCGCTTTTGCCGCTCACCTTCATTCTCGTCGGGCGGCTTTGGTGCGCGGTTTGTCCATTTGCGTGGATTTCTGATATTGTGCAGAAATTTTTCGGGAAGAGACAACGCGTTCCGGTTTGGCTTGCGCGATACAGCTTTTGGATCGTGGACGGAATTTTTGTTTTTATCACATGGTTTGACCGCGTATTCGGAATGACGTCGCGGCCTTTTATCACTGGTCTTGTTTTTATAGGACTTTTGCTGGGCGTTGTGATTTGCGCACTGCTCTATGAACGCCGTGCTTTCTGCCGATATGTATGTTTTTTGGGCAATGTTGCCGGAACTTATTCCATGGCCGCTCCGCTTGAACTCACAAGCAAAAATCCGGAAGTATGCAAACAATGCACTCAAAAATTCTGTTTTGCCGGACGCGAGGGCAAACCGGGATGCCCTTTTTCTCTCGTCATTCCGAGCAAAGAAGGCAACCGCTTTTGCACTTTGTGCGCTAACTGCATTAAAGCATGTCCCTACGACAATATCGCCTTAAAGGTGCGTCCTTTTGGAACCGATTTTTGGCGGCGGATAGCGGTCCGCTTTGATGAAAGTTTCTTTGCAAAAATGCTCGTCGGCATCGTAATACTCCAAAACATCGGCATGCTTACATTGTGGAATTCCATAAGCGGTTTTGTATCGCGCGCAACGAACATCACAAATGAAACATGGCTTTTTACTCTCGTTTACTTTATGACCATCAGCATTCCGCTCGCGCTTATGTTTTTTACAAGCGCTATTTCCTCAAAGGCCGGAAAAGAAAACGTCATTCAAAATTTCGCGCGCTTCGGCTATGCGTTTGTCGCGGTTGATCTCGCCGGCCATCTCGCGCACAACTTAAACCACTTCTTCGGCGAAGGAAAAACAATCCTAGCGGCGTTCGCCGGGCTCTTTTCCGGAGAAGTCCGCCAAATCATTTTTCAATGGTTCCTGAATTATGGCACAGTGCGCGTGTTGCAGTATTTCATTCTCGGAATCGGCGTTCTGGCTACGATCGCCATCACATACCGCATTGCAAAACGCACTGCGCAGACAAAATGGCAGCTAGCCGGCGTAATGATCCCGCATCTCATTCTGCTCTTGGGGCTCATGGCGCTCAATTTCTATATATTCTCACTTCCTATGACCCACCGGTCGCAAAATCTTATATGAAAATTCTTATTCCAATTTTACTCCTTTCTTTAGCGCTCGCCGCGTGCAGCGCCTTTCAACCGAAAGATTCCACTGAAAGTCCGCTCGGACGAAAAATTCACGGCCATGCAGATGTTTCCAAAGGCGAAATTGCGCCCGCAGCGCTCTTTGAAAAACTCCAAAAAGGAGAAAAACTTTTGCTGTTAGACGTGCGCGAATCCGATGAATACGACGAAGTACATATTCCCGGCACAACGCAGCGTATTTCTGTAAAGGAGCTTTCGCAGGCTACGCTCGACGCGGCCGGCATCAAAAAAGACGACCAAGTGATTGTTTACTGCCGTTCCGGCGCACGCAGCCGAGTTGCGGCCAAACTCATGCGCGATCTCGGCTACACAAACGTATGGGAGCTTAACAGCGGTATTATTCACTGGATGGAAGACGGTCTTCCAACGGAATCCGGCGGCACGCCGGGAACAACAATCAATAATACAAATGCACAGGCCGATTCGCCGGTCATCGCCTTTGATCGAATTAATCATGATTTTGGCGAAGTAAAACAATTCGGAGGAAAGGTTCAAACTGCGTTCCGAGTGAAAAACGAAGGAAAAAGCGAACTTGTAATCGGAACCATCACCACTTCTTGCAGCTGCACAACGGCAAGCTTGGAAAAAACGAAGATTCCTGCTGGCAGCGAAAGTATTTTAACCGTTATATTTAACCCGAACCTCCACGAAGAACCTAAAGAAAAGTTCAAACGCACGATTTTTCTTCCGACAAACGATCCTCAAAAATCGGAAGCAGAACTCACTATCGAGGTGGACATATTAGAAGGAAAATAAATATAAATGACTAATGCCTAATTTCTAATTACTAAATATGACTTCAGAACAATCAAAACTAGCAAAACTCGGCATTGCGGCCGTAATCATAATTCTGCTCGGGCTTGTGTCCTGGAAGCTCGCACTCTTTACGCCGAATGTTTCAAGCTCGCACCTCGTTCTTTCTCCTCCGCTGTACGATTTCGGCGAAATTTCCATGGCAAAAGGAAATGTGACGACAACCATGATGCTCCAAAATGACGGCGATGCAGCTGTTAAAATCATCGACGTGCGGACTTCTTGCATGTGCACTACGGCAACCATCGACGGTATTGCTTTCGGCATGCATCAAAATCCGATGGCCGATTTCACTATTCCTGCAAAAAGCAGCAAGCCGATGGCTGTAACATTCGATCCGAATGCCCACGGCCCTGAAGCAACCGGACCAATCGCCCGCATTATCCAAATCCGCACAAATTCGGAAAAAACGCCGCTCGTGGAAGGACGCATTTCCGGAAATGTAGTTAAATAATTTTTAACTTTTTTATTCTTTATGAAATTCTCTGTAAAAAAAATAGTGCCGTATATCATTGTTATTTTAGTTGCGTTCGGAGGAGGGCTTGCAGCAGGTAAATTTGTTTTCCAGACCAAATCGCTTCCTCCGCCGGATCCTTATGAACAAATCGCCAAAGAACAAAAAGAAATTATGGGCGCAGTTCTTCCGGAAGAAGGATTTCAAACGAAAATTGTGCTCGGCGACGCCATTATGAAGCTTGTTGAAAGCGGCGCAATTGACGTTGAAAAATTTGAAAAAATTTACGCAGCGCGCGGCGGTCTTTCTTCGGAGCAAAAAGCCATGCTCACACAGCCGTATGTCGTTCCGCTAAAAATCAATCATGCAAACGCGCAGTTTCTTGTTAATATTCTTTGGCCGCTCGGCATCACCAATAAAAATTCCACGCTCGCCGAGAGCGAAGCCGGCAAACCGGAAAACGTGAATAATCTTGCTTCCACCGGCGGCTGGACGCTCGGCAAAAACGAAAACGGCGGCTTTTACTACAATAAATTCGAAATCATCAAACTTACTCCGGAACAAGATGCGCTTGTAAGACGCGCTGCGGAAAATATTTTCCGTCCATGCTGCGGAAATTCAACGGCTTTCCCGGACTGCAACCACGGCGCGGCGATTCTCGGCATGCTTCAGCTCGGCGCGGTGCAGGGCTTGAGCGAACAGGAACTTTATGAAGAGGCGTTGAAATTCAATTCTTATTGGTTCCCCGACAACTATATGAAAATGGCGATGGTATTCAAACGATTTGAGAAAAAACCATGGCGCGACGTTGATCCGAAAGTCGCTTTAAGCGAACAGTATTCAAGCGGAATGGGATATCGAAGAAATGTTGAAGGTCCGCTCTCGCAAGTTCCAGGTTTATCGGGCGGTGGTGGAGGCGGTGGCGGAAGTTGTAGTGCATAATTTGAGGAAAAACTTTTTATTTTTTGAATCTTCAATAAAATGAAAAAAATTACTATATTTCTTTTTCTATTAAGCATTCCGCTTGCCAGTTTTGCTCAAACCGACGACCATACGGCTCGCGAAGCGGCCGAAGGCAAAGCAATTTGGCAAAAATTCCAGGCAAAAGAAATGACGTGCGCGAATATGAAAAACGATGATTTTGAAGCGCTCGGCGAATACTTTATGGAACAAATGCATGCGGTGATGGGAAAACGCATGAGCGGATGCGACAATTCGGCGGCTTATCCGGCATCCGGCGCCGGCTTTATGCCAATGATGAATATGATGATGACTGGCGGAATGATGGGAAGCAACATGATGGGATACGGAAACTCGGCATTTGGATGGTTCGGTGGCTGGTTCGGCAGTCTTCTCATGATTGTGTGGTGGGCTTTTGTTATACTCGGCATCGTCGCTTTGATAAAATGGCTTACGAAGAAATAGCGTTTTTCTAAAAAATCTTCATGCATTCCCATTTGAAAAAATTCACTGTGGCTGCTGCTGCACTCGCGATTCTCGGCGTACTCGTAAGCGCATACGCAACTTATCAACACTATCGTCCTTCCGGCACGTCATTCTGTAATCTTAACAATGTTGTAAGCTGCGACATTGTGAATAAAAGCAAATATTCCGAGATTGCCGGCGTGCCGGTATCGATAATTGGAATTATCGGATACCTTGTGCTTGCGGGAATCGCCGCTTCGCTCTTCGCCGGACGCATTAAGAAACAACACGGCGCTTTGGCGCTTATTTTCCTCTCCGGCGGTGCGCTCTTTTTTTCTTTCTACCTCACTTTTATAGAATTTTTCTGGCTAAACGCGCTCTGTCCTATCTGCATCACTTCTCAAATCATCATCTTTCTTATTTTTATCATCTCTCTCATTCTATGGCGAATTTCCTCAAAATTGCCTGCATAACCTTAATTGCAAGCCTTGGATTTTCTGGCTGCGGCACAGATGCGCTTGGCGATCGTTATGTTGGTTTTGCCCAATGTCTCACGCAAAAAAACGCGACAATGTATGGCGTATATTGGTGCTCGCATTGCGAAGATCAAAAACGATTATTCGGCAAAGAAGGATTCCGGGAAGTGAATTATGTTGAGTGCGACCGGCGCGGAAAAAACGCAAAACCGGAACTATGTTCAGCAAAAAACATCGAGAGCACGCCGACATGGGAATTTGCCGACGGATCCCGCATTGAAGGCAAAATACCGCTTGAAGTTCTCGCTCAAAAAACCGGATGCAGCCTGCCGGCGGAAGCAAAATAAATTTTTTATTTCTTAATCCTTAAAAACCATGCATAACGCAAAAATTATCGAATGGATACTGCGCGTCTCCATGTTCGGAGAATTTCTCGGCCACGGCATCTTTGCCATCCAGCTCAAAAAACGTTTTCTGGAAATGCTTGCGGCAATGACAGGCATTACCGGAGATCTGGCAAATACTCTCATGAAAACCGTCGGGACAATTGATGTAATCGTTGCCGTGCTCGCCATCATCAAACCAATCCGCATCATCCTCATCTACGCATCGATATGGGGATTTTTGACTGCGCTCGCCAGACCAATTGCCGGTGATCCGATTTGGGACTTTGTTGAACGGTGGGCGAATGTCGGCGTGCCACTGGCGTTGCTCTTTTTGAGAGGTCTTCCGAAAAACGGTAAAGAGTGGTTCTCATAAATTTTGGTGCCAGGGGGCAGGATCGAACTGCCGACACCACGATTTTCCATATCTCGCTCAAATGCGAAATATTTGGACTATCTCTTCTCCCTTCCTAATACCGGGCATTGGGAGCTGGGCGCTTTTGGAGGATTATTGTTGGGACTCACCTCCTAGTCTCTACACCTTCCGGAGAACCTATGCCCTCTCCGGCTCGGCTCGGGATTGTTCTTATCGTAAAAGACTTTCCCCGAGTTCACCCAGTTTCAACTCTGCATTCCTGCAAAGCGGACCGAAAATTCAGTCGTGTGCTCTACCACTGAGCTACCCTGGCAAAAAAAGTAAAAGAACAACGAAATCAGTTTATAAAACATATGTTCTAATCGCAATGGAACTTTATTGAACTCTCATCTATATAAGGTTATTGTATCGTTGAGAGTTCATATGAAGAATAAAAAAATCAAGGCTTTCGAGCTTCGAAAACTGGGTAAATCGTATAATGAAATACAAAAACTTTTAAAAATCCCAAAAAGTACGCTTTCCCTATGGCTAAAAAATCTTCCGATCTCTCAGAAAATTAAGAATGAGAATATCTCCTTAGCGAAAATGAAGTGGGCAGCAAATATTGTAGCGTTTAATAAAAAAAGAGCACTAGAAATCCATCAAAAATCAGCACAATTAATTCAACAATCCGCTCAAGAAATTCATCCCCTAAAAAATGAGGATTTAAAAATCCTCGGTGCCGCTCTCTATTGGGCAGAAGGCTATAAACGAGCAAAATGGCATGCCGTATTCTGTAATTCTGATCCCGATATGGTGAAACTGATGATGAGATTTTTCCGAGAGATATGCAAAGTTTCTGAAGATCGCTTCAGGCCGCAGGTACAAATTCATGAAAATGTGTCGGCTGAAACTGCTGAAGATTATTGGTCTCATATAACGCATATTCAGCGAAGACAGTTTAGAAAAGCTATTACAGCAAAACCAAAAAGCAGCAAAAATAAAAGGCCTGCGCATCGATTGCCATACGGCACTTTTCGAATAGGAATTGCAGATGTAAAAGTACTTCACAGAATCAACGGTTGGATTCGTGGTCTCAAAGAAAAAACTCAAGTATAGTACAAACAATTATGCTTACCCTCCGCCTCATCATCTCCTTTCTTGTCGGCGGGATTTTTATTGCGCTCCAGACGCTCATGGCGGAACGTGTCCATGGAAAATGGCGCAACATCGTTCTGACGATTCCTTCCACGCTTGCGCTCGGACTCTTTTTTGTCGGTTTCACAAAAACGCCGAATGATGTGGTTGAGGCAGCGCGCATTGTTCCGGCTGCGCTCGCGCCGGATTATCTTTTTGTAGCGGTTTTTGCTCTGCTTTCCAGATTCAGCTTCTTGTTGAGCTTGATCGGAGGACTTCTCGCGTGGGCGATTCCTGCATATTTTCTCATGCAATTCCCTCCAGCCACGTTTGCAAGCTCCGCATTTCTCTACGGTCTCCCTCTGGTTTTCGCCGGGTATCTTTCTGTGCGGTTTTTGCCTCAAGTTTCTAATTTAAGAACCTTCCCGATGACGCCGTTTCACATCGCGATTCGTTCTCTGATAGGCGGAACAATTATTGCGCTCATCGTAGTACTCGCAAATACCCTCGGAAATCTTTGGGGCGGACTTTTTTCAGCCTTCCCGGCCGCATTCACATCGACATTTATTATTTATTATCGGCTCCAGGGCAAAGCGGTAATTCCAGCGGTGGCGCGTTCGCTCTTTTTCCCGGGCGCTATTGGATTTATGGTTTATGCGTGGATTGCCGCGCTCTCTTTTCCAGTTTACGGCATTTGGCTCGGCACTCTAGCAGCGTATCTTGCGACCTTCTTTTTCTTTTGGCTCTCCAATAGACTCTATGACATAATAACGGCATGAAAAAATCACTTTTTGTCACTGTCATAATTGGAATAATTTTTCTTGCAGGATGCGCTGCACGCCAAGATCTCGGGCAAAAAATCGACATGACTTTAACGATTAATCCTTCAACGGTCGTTTTAAATAAAGCAAATTTCCTCAAACAAAAAGCTAAAATAAATTATTCAATCACAAACCGTACAGAAACAAATTTAACCAAAGATAGATATGAAATGGTGCTCGGGCTTGCGAGAGAAAATGAACTTTCTTACACGGTCCTGCAGTTCCTCGGCAAAGAAATTCCTGTTGGCCAAACCGTTAGCGGAACGTATGAGCATCTTTTTGAAAAAGTGCTCGGAGCCGACGGAAAATATGAAATTCGATTTGTCCTTTCAGAAAAAGACGGCCAATATTCTTCGCAGATAAAAATGGTTGAAGCGCCCGTCGAAGTGCAGTATAAATAAAAGGTCGCGCGGGTATAGTATAACGGCTATTACAACTGGTTGCCAATCAGTGGACAGGGGTTCGACTCCCCTTACCCGCTCCAAACGGAAAATTCCAACTTTTTTGCGGCTGCTGCCCACGGAAAACCCAATTCCACGGCCACTTTTTGGCCGATGATGTGGAAGTTCGAGCCAATAGAATGTTTTTATTAAATTCCCAACGCCTTCTCAACTTTTTCCTGGTCATATCCGATTTGTATTTCTTGATCTTTTTCGCCTTTATTAAAAACTACAACTGGAACGCTCATATTCCCCGGAACAACTTGCTGCATTTCGGAAGCCGCCTTGTCGTCATCAGCTACATTCCGATCAGTATATGGAATACTTTGTGATTGCAAAAATGCCTTGAGCATTTTGCAAAATCCGCATGTGGGAGTTGAATAGATAGTAATTGTCTTCATAGAAAAAATGATTAAAAAATAAATTTTTATTGACATGGATTGACAAGGAGAGGTAAGCTTTAAGCAATTAAGCAAATTCTTAATAAGAGTATGCTCATGTTATCAGGAAAGCAAATAGAAAAAATCAGAAAGCATCTGTATGAAAATTACGATGCACGTCTCCCCAAAATTTTTTCCGCCCTTGGAGATCCGTGCCGTTTTTATATTTTTCAATTACTGCTCCTGCAGCACGAAGTATGCGTTACCGATGTGGCAAAGGTATGCAAAAAAACAGTTCCTGCCGCCTCGCAGCAATTAAAAATACTTGAACAAAGCGGGCTCTTAGTAAGGGAGCGAATGGGGCAAATGGTTTGTTATATGCTTAACGAAAAAGATCCGTTAATGCAAAAACTCATTAAGATGATGCCGTAATCACCTATGGATACAAATCTTATCATTCCTTCTTTTATTGCCGGTCTTCTCACCTTTCTTGCTCCCTGCACGTTGCCGCTCGTCCCCGGTTACTTAGGATTCATCAGCGGAGTCTCGCTTAATGAAATTCGCGATCCATTACAACTAAAACATGCTCGGTGGAAAATTTTCCTCAATGGCATTTTTTTTATTCTTGGGTTTAGCGGAGTATTTATTCTTCTTGGAACCTTGGCGGGATTAGGCGGCATCGCTCTCGCTTCCTACCGCGTATGGCTTGCCCGAATAGGAGGAGTTATAGTTATTTTCTTCGGGCTCTATATGATTGGACTTTTTAAATTACCGCTTTTCAAATTCCTCGAAAATGAAAAACACATACAAGCTGGAAGGTTTTTGAAACCGGGACATCCGTTCAGTTCTTTACTTTTTGGAGCGATATTTGCTTTTGGATGGACGCCCTGCATCGGTCCTATATTAGGATCTATTTTGCTACTTGCATCAACATCAACTACGGTTGGTCAAGGAGCCTTTTTGTTGAGTGTTTTTTCATTAGGCCTCGCAATTCCATTTTTGCTCGTTGCCTTCGGCATAGGCAGCGCTTCGGCAAATATTAAAAAGATCAGCAAATATCTCAATGTTATTTCTATCATCGGCGGCATATTTTTGGTGCTTCTCGGATTTGTCCTGCTTACCAATAAACTCTCGTCATGGATCGGCTTTTTCTACCGATTTTTTGATTTCGTCAATTATGACAAAATACTTAATTATCTTTAACCACGCTCGCGTGTTATGAAAAAAATTATCATTCCGGTTCTTCTTGTCATTGGCATTGCCACCGTCTCATTCGCCTTATCATCAAAGAAAAACAGTCCTATCGCAAATACAGAGACAAACACTCTTCAAGTGGAGAAAAAATCCTCATTAAATCAAATTGCACCGGACTTTTCTTTGGCAAAACTTGGCGGCGGCACCATTCAACTATCCGATTTCCGCGGCAAAAAACCGGTCATTCTGGATTTCTGGGCATCGTGGTGTCCAAATTGTCGCAGAGATATGCCAAAACTGAACGGCTTTTATCAAACATATAAAGATCGCGTTGAAGTGATCGGCGTTAATCTTGGAGAGAGCGAAAGCGATGCTCAAGACTTTATCACATCAAAAAACATCTCATTCCCCATCGTTCTTGATTCCAATGGCGTTGCGGCAAGGCTCTATCAAATAAACTACACAAATGTTCACGTGCTTGTTGATAAAAATGGAAATCTTGTTCGGGTCGTTCCTGGCGACATCAATGAATCAGACGTTCTTTCGCTTATTTAATAATTTTTTCCTCTATGCCAAATGTACAAGCAACTCTCACTTGTCCGCTCTGTAACGCCAAACAAACCGCCGAAATTCCTAGTGATGCATGCGTTCCTTTTTATAAATGCGATAAGTGCGGTAAAGTTATAAAGGCGAAAGACGGCGATTGCTGCGTTTTCTGCAGTTATGGCAGTGAAAAATGTCCACTTAACTCATGACATGGCAAAAATTTCCGGTAAAGAAATATTTTCTCTTCTTGCCGTCGTTTGTCTGTTTATCAGCGCCTCTTTTTTCGCAGAGCGGTATGGTTATTTCTTGAAAGAGGCAGCGTTTTTTCAAGGTTTCGCCGGAATATTTCTTTATATTACGATCACTGTCATTGCCGTTGTCGTGGCTCCTGTAAGCACTTTCCCATTACTTCCATTGTCGGTTTCCATATGGGGAAGTTTTTCCGCAGCATTATTCAGCATTATAGGTTGGTCGATCGGAGCGGCAATCGCTTTTGGATTGGCTCGACGTTTTGGCAGACCATTGATTGAAAAAATAGTATCTCTTGAAAAAATACAGCGAATCGAAAAGTTAATTCCGGAACGCAATATCTTCGTCAGCGTCTTGCTGCTCCGGATGGCTTTACCCGTTGATGTTTTAAGCTACGCTCTAGGATTGTTTAGTTACGTTTCTTTTAAGACGTATTTTATCGCGACAATTCTTGGAGTGGCTCCTTTTGCGTTTATATTTTCGTATGCGGTTTTATTTCCAATTTGGCTGCAGGCGCTGTTTTTATTTCTCGCAATCGCTATTTTGGCAATCGGCTATAAACGATGGCGGAAGTCAAATTAAGTCGCGCATATTGGCTATTTTTATGCCAGCTTGGTTGAGCATATTAATAACAGTCTTGAGGCGAGTATTTTTTAAAGCGTCTACGGGATGGACAGAGATTTCTTTAACTTTATTTTTTATCAAAATGCGCAGTGCATCTTCATCGTTCTCCGGAAACATGAGAACTTGCAATACTCGATTGCCGCTATAAATTTTTTCATCATCTACCTCATCAAATGCAATTTTATCTTCGAATACTCTAATTTTTTTAAGGTTCAGTTTTGGGTTTGCAAATCGCAGCGCGGCTTGCACTGAAACATTACTGTCATTTATGACAGTAACTTTTTCAGTATACTTTTTAAGAAAAAGAATCGGCCTTATGAATTCATCTGCCCATGAAGGGGTCAAAACCGATACTCCCTGAAAATCGATAACGATTTCTTCATTTTCATCTAATGATTTTAATGTTGGCGAAAAGGCCAATAAAGCTTCTCTTCCGGCTTCTCTTGAAGTTAAAATGTCGCCAAATTTTTTCAATTCAATACGCATATCATTAAAATTTTAATACGGCAAAACAACCGTGAAAAGTTTCGCATTCAGTAATATTTAGTTCTAGATCGCCTTTCTTCAAATTCAGTTCTGCATCGCCGGTTCTAAAAGTTAGGCTGACATCGCTCGCTAAAATGTTTTGCACCACTGATTTCAGTCCATTTCCTCTTCGTTCAGGGAATCTTCCGGATATAATTTCAGTGAAAGCAACCTTAAGAGCTTCTTTATGAGACTTCAGTGCCGGTCTGACAAATTTTAATGTTTCTAATATTCCGCGCCCTCTGTCGGCAAGTACTATTACTTTTTTGTTCAAATCATAGGCGAAAAAAATTCCTGGGATGTCTGACCAATTACCCAAGTTATGAGCATAAGAATTATCTCCAATCTCACCGACTGTGGATATTAATAGATAAGGATCCATGCCGAGTTGATTA
>JACPMA010000015.1 GCA_016186205.1 Candidatus Peregrinibacteria bacterium
AGTTCCGGGTCAATGTATACTTCCACATCGCCGTGCGCTTCTTGTGGCGAAAGCAGAATAAGCCCCATGTTGCGTCCTTCAATATCCGCGGGATCAACAAAAATTTTTGCATCTTTTGAGAGCGCTGTTTGGAGTTGCTGAAAGCGGTTCAAGTGCCCGAGTTCCCGAAAATCAATCGTTCCGGAGCTTTCTGCTTTGAGCATTACGTTACCGGTTTTCGGATCAACCACGACTTCTTTTGTTGTGAGCAATGGTTTGGCTTCAACGGTTTTTGCGCCTTGCACATTTTGTAAAATCGCCGCAGTCGCCTCTGCTTCAGAAATTTCCTGGGCGCGCGAAACCGGACTTGCCACGCGGTAAACAAGTTTTCGGCTCCAGAGATTATATGTTAGCGCTATATACGGTACCGGAATAACGCCCCCTACGAGCGTGACTCCTGCCGTAAAACCGCTTGGCAAAATGTATCGATACCAACCCGGTTCACTTTCATTAACGGCTTCGCTCCGAAGCCCTTCTTTGAACATGTCATAGGCGCCTGCAAAAATATCTTTTTTGGAATCTTCCGTAAGACCAACACTCTGCATGCTGTCAATGAGGTAGAATATTTGGCTAAGCTGCCGGTACTTGCTCGGATTTTTACGTATTTCTTCATATGGATTGCTGCTCGCATCAAGTTCAGCGACATTGGCTTCAAGTTCTTTTTTACTCACGGTTTCCTGAAATTTTTCTTTTTCTTTGCCCCAATCAATGCCAACGCCGATAGGAATCGACGGAATGACGCCGCCTGATCCAAAGAAAACGCCCACGCCGGTTTGAAAAGAAAGATCCACTTTTGAGAATTTTTTTGTGACGCTTGCGCCAACGCCGAGCATTGGGCCGTTTTCGCTGCCAAAAAGATAGCCGGGTCCTGCATGGAGCGTAATATCAATGTCTTCGCGCACTTCAAATTTTTTGCTAACGCCAGCGCCGGCAAACGCGCCGCCTTTAAATCCACCGGCTGCAAAATCAATACTCCATCCGTCGCCGAGTTCATATTTAAAGAAGAGTCCTGCGCCCGGTCTTTCGCCAAGGAGCACAGCAACGCCGCCAACGAGTGTTTGTTTTATTTTTGCAAGCCGCGGTTCATCAAATTTTTTCGTCAGCCGGAGCTGTTCAATGATAGCTTCTGCTTCCTCGGGCGGGAGCTTTACCACAGCAAGATTTTGTTTTTCTCGTTCACGCTCCTGCTGTGCGCGTTCCTGCTCATGGAACGTATTTTTTTGGAATACCACCGAGCCGATGCGGATGAAGGAAGCACGCTCTTTTGCCATTAATTTTTCCGCGTCAGTACTTGTTTTTTTTACATCAGCAAGTTCTTTGATTAAGAGCGCTTGCCGGAGATTTTCCGCATCTGTAATTATATTGCCCGTGAAATGCAGCGGAACTCCGGGACTCACTTCAACCCCTTTTTTCTCAAGCGCATCCATGATTTCTTTGAGCGGCCTTGCGCCTGGCGTTGCAGCATAAGCTGCAATGCCGAGCTGAAGCAAGTCGTTGAGATGCGTTATGGCTACTTTTTCTTCTGTCTCGCCGATTTCATTCGTCCATGTTCCGTCAGGATTTTGGCGGCGCTCCTCAATTTGTTCAAACGCCAATTTATACGCGGTTTCCGGCGATTGATCATGCGTGAACCACTCGCCATCAAGCGTGGCGGTTTGGCCGTTTAAATCCTGAAATGTGATTTTTCGATGAGAATTTTTTCCACGGAAAATTTGACTCCATTCGCCTGAATATTCGCGAGGTGAGCTTACATCATAGAGAAAAATTTCATGGAGCGATTCTTTCACGTGATTAGCCGGATTATCAGCAATGAGTCCGTCCGGTCCAATTTCAAACTCCGTCATGAGACGATCGCGATCTTCAGCTGGTTTTGCAGGATTCCAGCGCAGTTGATTTACATAATTTACAAGCCGCGTTGCATATGCGATGTAATCGCCGAGCACTTGAATAATTGCTTTCAATTTTTCACGGTGCGGCCAAATGTCTTTGTATTTTTCCGGAATTTTCGTCGGGTCTTTCATGTCATCAAGCTCCGCAGAAAGTTTTTTGAGCTTTTTGTAATCTGTTTGGAGATTTTCGCCTTCGAGCAAATCAGCAGCAACTTTTGGAACGCCGGCTTTTTCCAGGTCTTTTTTAAAATCGCCAAACCTGTCTTCGTAAATCATTTCATTTATTTCTTTGAAGTACAGGCGGTCATTTCGATTCCAAAAACCGGATCCTTGAATGAGCTGCCGCAGATTTTCACGATTCCACTTTTTGTCCGGACTCAAATTGAATGGATTAACCCGATAGCCTTCTGCAGGATTCGGCACTTCGTTAAAGAGATTATCGATCTCGTTGCCGCCATCCATAAATCTCCAGTGCCGCTCAAATTCATCGGCATCATCATCTTCGATCCTCGGGCTCACGTGCGCGAGGATGTCATATTCCTCGTCGTCCATTGATTCAGCAGTCGCAAGAATCATGTCTCGGCTCGCTTTGCGTCCTTCAAAAAGTTCCGTAAGCCTTCTCTGCGCTTCAATTTCATCAGCAGAAAGCGGCGGAGGTTTTGCTAATCGTCTTCCAAGCGGCACATCGCTCTCGGCATAAATCTGCCGGAGCATGTCAGCGTAACTCGTATTCCGGAATTCATATTGCCGAAGTCGGCGGCTTCTTCGGCGGCAAATATCGCAATCGTGCTCTTTGGCCATTTCAATGAGCTCTTTCATGCCGGCAGCAATGTCGAAAGAGGCGAGCGGTTTTCCTTCTTTATCGAAAAAAGTCACGGTTCCGGCATCGAGCCGCATTTTCACGATTTCCTCCATATGATCCTGGAAGTTTTTGTAATCTTTTCCCGTGGTAATGTACGTCAAAATCGCAGCGCTCATATGCTGCTGATAGCGCTGTCCCATGGCGTCTGAAATAAGCTTTATAACCTGCTGATTCCATTCCTTTTTGGCATCAAAAGGAGCCTCGGATGTAAACTCCGGCCGTTTATCGGTTTCAGGCGCTTTTTCTTTCTGTTCTGGCGGCGGCATATTGGTATTTTTTTGTATTTATTTAATCTTAAAATTATACCCGAAAAACAGGTTTGGGGCAATACCTAGAGAGATGCTATATTATGGGTCGATGGAGGAGGTAAAATTTCCGGTTTTGATTACGAATTTTAAGACTTATGAAAGCGCTACCGGAGTGCGCGCTCTCGAGTTGGCAAAACTGCATGAAGAGGTGGCGAAAGAATATGGAGTTAATTTTGCAGTTTGCCCGCAAGTGATGGATATTTGGATGGTTGCGTCGCAAGTGAAAATTCCTGTTTTTGCGCATCATTTTGATGCGGTGACGCACGGTCAGTTTACCGGCCATATTTTGCCAGAGGCTTTGAAGATGGCTGGCGCGGACGGGTCGCTGCTGAACCATGCGGAAAAACGAATTCCGTTTTCGCAAATTGCGGACAGCTTGAATCGGGCGAGGGAAGTCGGATTTTTCACGGTTGTGTGTGCGCGGGACTTGAAGGAAGCCAAAGAAATTGCGGCTTTGAATCCGGATGCGGTTGCAATCGAGCCGCCGGAACTCATTGGCGGAGATATTTCGGTATCGAGCGCCTCGCCGGATATTATTTCCAAGGCCGTGAAGGAAATTCCACGAGTGCCGGTAATCGTCGGAGCCGGCGTGAAAACCGGCGAAGATATAAAAATCGCGCTTAAACTTGGGGCAAAAGGCGTGCTCGTGGCTTCGGGAGTGACACGCGCTGCAGATCCGCGAAAAGTGCTCACGGAATTTGCAAAAGCTTTAAAGGGTGCATGAGGTCTATGATGAAAATAACCGGTTTTGTACAGCTTGGAATGGGAGAAGCAAAAAAAATGGGATTCCCCACTTTGAATATTTCTCCCAAAAAAATTCCGAAAAATTTTTCCATGGGTGTGTATGCAGTCCGCGTGCGAACTCCAATGCGGAATTTTTGCGGAATTGCTTACTATGGTCCGCGTTTCGGCCACAAAGATTCATTTACTTTTGAAGCGCACTGTTTTGGCCTGAAAAAAAATCTTTTGCATATTCCAATTACAGTCGAAATCGTAAAACGCATCCGCGGCGTGAAAAAATTTAAATCCGTCGCAGATGCAAAAAAATGTATACGCCGCGATATAGCGAAAGCCAAAAAAATCCTCAAGAACGCTATTATTCTTCACGGTTTTGGAAACACACCTTCGCAATTTTGGTATCCGTATATTAAAAAACAATTGGAAAAACGAGGATACGATGTGTGGGTGCCGCATCTTCCCGGCGCTGCCAATCCTACACTCAAAAAATGGCTGCCTTTTGTTTTTCAAAACGGGTTTTTTTCAGATGAAACGATTTTGATAGGCCATAGCGCCGGAGCTCCGCTCATTTTGAGCATTCTGGAAAGCATTTCTGTTACAATAAAAAAGGCGATTCTTGTTTCCGGTTTTATGGAACCGCAGCCTCTCTGTGCGAATGATCTTTTAAAAGCAAAATATGATTGGCGAAAAATAAGAAGTCACGCCGGCCGCATCATCTGCATAAATTCGGATAATGATCCGTGGGGATGCGATGATAAACAAGGAAGAAAAATTGCAAAAGCTGCAGCTGGTAAATTTATTTTCATGCGCGGCGAAGGCCATATGGGATCTGCTACATTTCATCAGCCGTATAGAACATTTTCTCGTTTGCTCAAATTAATATGAGTCTGCTTAATACGCTTCGCGATAAAATTTCTCCGCAAAATCCATTGCTCCTTTTTTACCATCGTCTCATTGCGATCGCTGCGGCAGTTTGGTATCGATTTCCTGCGAATCGGCTCAAAATTATTGCCGTGACCGGCACGAAGGGAAAATCCACTGTCGTGCATTTGCTGGCGAATATTTTGCAGGAAGCCGGGCATCGCGTCGGCGTGGCATCCACGATTCATTTTCAAATCGGCGAACGCGTCTGGCCGAATGATACGAAAATCACTACGCAAGGACGTTTTCGACTCCAGCGTTTGCTTCGCGAGATGGTAAATGCCAGGTGCGAATTTGCTCTTTTGGAAGCCACTTCTCAAGCCCTCACACAATCGCGTCTTTGGGGCGTGAATATTGATGCGGCCGTGCTGACGAACGTATCCGGCGATCATTTGGAGTACCACGGAGGTTTTGAAAATTATCTTCATGCAAAGGGTTTGCTTTTTGCGAGCCTAGGGAGAAGCGAGCGGAAATTCGGTATTCAAAAAACCGCCGTACTTCCCACCAATGAGCCGAACGTGGCTTATTTTGAGGCTTTTCCGATAGATAGAAAAATTTCTTACGGACTTTCAAAAGGAATGGTTCATGCCGGAGAAGTTGCGCTGCACGCAGACGGTTCAAAATTCACCATTAAGGTTCCAAACGATGAAATTTCCGTTGATTTCAAGTTGCCAGGGGATTTTAATATTACAAATGCGTTGGCGGCAGCGAGCGCGGCCATTGCGTTCGGCGTGAAATTGACTGCTGTAAAAAAAGGACTTGAATCGGAAGCTCAAATTCCCGGCAGGCTTGAAGCGATTCGCGCCGGCCAGCCTTTCAGTGTGATCGTAGACTATGCGCACACGCCGGATTCGCTTGAAAAACTGCTCGGACTTTTTAGGCCGCTCACAAAAGGGAAATTATTTCTTGTTTTTGGCGCGACCGGCGGCGGCAGGGATAAATCCAAGCGCCCTGAAATGGGACGCGTTGCCGCGCGCTACGCCGATGAAATTATTGTGACGGATGACGATCCATATACCGAAAATCGTATGCAGATTATTGAACAGGTGGCGCAGGGCTGCGGTCGCCGCGAAGGCGAAGGTTTGTGGAAAATCCGTGATCGGCGTCAAGCGATTAGGCTTGCTCTTTCGCTTGCAAAAGAGCACGATGCCGTCCTCATCGCCGGCAAAGGCTGCGAGCCGATTCAAATGATCGACGGTAAACGAATTGAGTGGGATGACAGGAAGGTGGCGAGGGAAATATTGGGGAGCGAGCTGCAAGTAGAATTATGAATTCCATTCTTCTCATTGATAAACCATCCGGCATTACGTCTTTTGATGTAATTCGGCGTCTCCGCCAAAAACTCGGAATTCGGAAAATGGGCCACGCGGGCACGCTTGATCCGCTCGCGACAGGACTCCTTATTATTGGCTTAGAAAAGGCTACAAAAGAACTTGCTGCCTATATGGGATTGCCGAAGGAATATGAAGTGCTCGTGGAATTTGGGAAAGTTTCGACGACGTATGATGCTCAAGGAGAATTACGAATGATGAATGATGAATTACAAGACGTGTCGCGCGAGGATTTTGAGAAAATTCTAAAAAATTTCATCGGAGAAATTGATCAAACGCCGCCGCAGTTTTCCGCAATACGAGTCAAAGGCAAACGCGCATACGATTTGGCCAGGCGAGGGGAGAAGGTTGAGCTTGCATCGCGAAAAGTACGCATCGATTCCATTGAAATTCTCGACTGGAATTGGCCGTTTGTGAGTCTGCGTGTGAAGTGCGGAAAAGGAACTTACATTCGTTCGCTCGCCCATGACATCGGTCAGAAAATCGAATGCGGCGGATATGTGAAAGAGCTCCGCCGCACCGCCATCGGCGATTTCCGCGTGGAAAATGCTCAACAGTTGTGAAGTTTACAACGCTGAAACACCTTGCATGCTTGGTCCCGGCCTCGTATTCTTTTTTCGATGCATCTTTCTCAACTCTGGCCGCCGCTCGTTTCTTTCGCGCTTACAATTGCAGGCATTTTTTTCATGCTCAAATTTTTCCCGAAGTGGCGCCTTATGGATCGGCCGCATGAATATGATTTAAAGCGCGCACCTATTCCATACAGCGGCGGTATTATTTTCTTTATCATTTTTTTCATCACCTCATTTCTTTTTGTCGATATTACCAAGCCGATTGCCGGGGTTATTTTCGGCGGGCTCCTAATTACTTTTGTGAGTTTTATGGATGACCGTATCCGTTTGAGTCCGATTTTGCGTCTAGCTGTGCAAATTCTTGCAGGCGTCATCGTGGTGCTCGCCGGCATAAAGATTCAGCTTTTTAATAATCCGTTCGGAGCGCCGATTTTTCTCGACCAAATCCAATTTACCATTCTCGGCGAAAAAATTTGGCTTTTCTCGGCGCTGGCCATCATTGTATGGCTTGTTTTGATGATGAATGTGATGAATTGGCTCGATGGGATTCCAGGTCTTGCTTCAGGCATTTCTACCATTGCGCAACTGGCGATTTTTTTTCTTTCCATCCAGCAATTTCACATCGTGGATCAAAGTGCCGTCATCACGATTTCAAGCGTCCTTGCGGCAAGCACATTTGCGTTTCTCTTTTTTGATTTTCCGGCGCCAAAAATTCTCATGGGTGACAGCGGTTCAATGTTTCTCGGATTCATGCTCGGCACACTCTCGATTCTTGCCGGCGGAAAACTTGCCACCGCGCTCCTTATTATGGGATTTCCAGTGCTTGATGCATTTTGGGTGATTTTAAAAAGAATACTCCATGGCCAATCGCCATTCCGCGGCGATTTTTCGCACTTCCATCACCGCCTCCTTTTTGTAGGACTTTCCGAGCGCAGCGCGCTTTTTTTCAATTATATGATCTGCGCGATTTTCGCCATGATCGCCGTCGCGCTCCGTTCCACATTTGAAAAATTCGTGGCGTTTCTGGTTGTATTTGCCGTTATGCTCCTTATCGGTTTTTTCCTGTTTTTCCGCCAAAAATCCATTGACATAACAAAAATAAACCGCTAAAGATTACAGGCGATATGTTTGAACATCTACGCAATGAGGAAGGCGACCCAATTCTCTATGAGCCGCGCTATCCTTCCCGTCAAAGACCCGAGGTTCTTGGTATGGATCTTGAAGATTTTCATGAATATTTAATAGCTGCAGGCGGACTTACTCAATATGACGGCATGGAAGATTTATCATCTTCAAGCGATGGTCTTCTATATGTGGATCCAAAAGCGCTTCAGGGCTATGTGCAGAATTTGCTTTATGCAAGGGATGATAAAGCCATCCTTGAGTTTTTCTCTCCGGCAAATCCGCTTTTTGTAGAGTATGTTAAATTCGATCTTATCCGCGGAATTCTTGGTATGCTGCATAAAAATGGGCGGCATGATCTTTTACTCAAGGTATGCGAGCAGCTTGTCGGAATAAAACTGGATTTTCTCACTGTCCCAGGTTTTGTCAGTTTTTATGCGCGAGCCCTCAATGCGCAAGAACGGTTTGATGAATCAGTTCATCTTTTGGGTAAAGAAGATGAGGCAAGCGTAAAGCCGAAGTTTCCGAATGACGTCCATTGCGTAAAAAATCTTGTTTATGCTTTGTGGTTTTTGAATAGAAATCGAGAAGCTACCGGACTCGTGGAAGCTGCCATAGCACGCGGTTTGCCGCGCAACCAGTTTATACACATTGGTTTTAAAACGAGCGCAGCAGGCCCGCGCGCAAACCATAGGCGAAGGCTCGAACATCAGATATAATATGGCTCCATGGATCCGATCTCTGAAATAAAATCGCGAATTTCGATTGAAGAGCTTGTTGCACAATATATTCCTCTCAAAAAAGCCGGGCGGCATTTTAAAGCGCTGTGTCCTTTTCATCAAGAACGCACGCCGAGTTTTTATGTGAGTCCGGAACGCCAGCTCGCATATTGCTTTGGCTGCCACAAAGGCGGTGATCATTTTAAATTCATTGAAGAAATTGAGGGGCTGGATTTTCGCGGCGCGCTGAAATTTTTGGCCGAGAAAGCTGGCGTAACGCTCCCAAAAACTTTGCCGGATGAGCAAAAACGGAAGAGCGAGCGCGATCGTCTTATTGAAATACACGAACAGGCGGCAAAATTTTTTGAGGAACAGCTTTGGGATACGCCGGATGGCGAAAAAGTCGCGAAGTATCTCAAAAAAAGGGGACTGAAAGAAAAAACTATCAAAAACGCGCAGCTTGGTTTTGCGCCGGAATCCGGCGATAAGCTTTATACTTTTTTGCTTGAGCGCGGTTTTACAAGAGGAGAAATTTTAACGGCAGGCCTTGCGATTGCGCGGGATACAGAGCAGGGAAATTGCATTGATCGATTCCGCATGCGGCTCATGTTTCCAATCCGCAATCTTGCAGGCGCAATCTGTGCGTTTGGAGGCCGTGCGGTCCGCGACGGCGATGAGCCTAAATATCTCAATTCGCCGGAAACGCCTATTTATCACAAGAGTTCGGTGCTTTACGGTTTGTCCGAAGCTCGCGCAGAAATTCGGCAGAAAAAAAGCGTTGTCATCGTTGAAGGATATATGGATGCGCTTGCCGCACATCAGGCTGGTTTCCAAAACGTCGTTGCGTGCAGCGGGACAGCGTTAACAACCGACCAACTTGCCATTCTCAAGCGGTTTACTCAAAATCTTTTTCTTGCTTTTGATCGCGATACAGCCGGCAAACTGGCGACGAATCGCAGTATTGAATTGGCGTTTGCAGCTGAATTTTCTCTGCGTGTCGTTGTATGGAAGTCGGACGCAAAGGATCCGGATGAATGTTTGAGAAAAGATCCGGATGAATTCGCAAAAGCGATTGAAGAAGCAAAGCCGGCTACTGAATATCTGCTTGAGTCATGCGCAGAAAATTTTGACAGCGGCGCCGCGGAAGGAAAGAGAAAAATCATTGAAGAACTCCTGCCGTTTTTTGCGCAAATAAAAAGCGCAGTGGAGCTCGATGTATGGCTGAAGCAGTGTGCTTCAAATCTCGGCATTTCACTTTCCGCACTATATGATGAACTGAAACGGTTTCAAGGCAAGCAGAAATTTCTCGGGCAACCTGTGTCAAAAATCACTATAAAACCCGAACTTTCTTTTTCGACAGAAACCGGTTCTTTTATCCGCCATCAGGAGTATATTTTAGGACTGCTCTTGACATATCCTGAATTAACCAGTGTGGCATTTCAGTTATTGAAGCCGGAAGACTTTGATGATATTGAGTTACAAAATATTTACAGATCTCTTTCAACTGAATATAATCAAAATCTGGGCGAGCGGGCAAATTTGCTTGCCATGTACGCTGAAACTTTTGCGGCCGATATGACGTTTGATGCGGTGCAAGAAGAATTGAAATCGATCATAAACGCCTTAAAGCATTTGAAACTTGATCGGGAAAAACGGTCGCTCGTCGAGCGGCTACAGAACGCTCCGGCAAAAGAGAAGCAAAGTTTGCTGGAAGAGTATCAAGCTCTTCTCCTCAACGAAAATAATATTTTATAAAAAAGCGCTCGCTGCGCTCGCGTTATGGCCAAGAAGTTTAAAAAATTCATTACTCATCCATCGGATGAGCAATTAGATAAATATCCGAAAGCCGTTCAGGAACTAATTCGGAAAGGCCGCGAACAGAAGTTTGTGACGCAGCAGGAACTCATGAAAGCAATTCCGAAGATCGAGTCGAACGTTATTTTGCTTGATGAAATTTATACGCTCTTTATGGATTTGGGTATTGAGGTGATTGACGTGAAAGATGCGCTCATTTGGAAAAAAGAAGAAGAGGAGGAAGAAAAAGATGAAGTGGTAATGCGCAAGAAGCCGGCTATTAAAAAAACCGTGGAGCTTCCGGATATTGCGAATGATTCCATTCGCATGTATTTGTGCGAAATCGGAAAAGTGAAGCTTTTGACTGCGAAAGAAGAAATTGATTTAGCTAAGCGGATTCGGCGCGGCGATCAAACCGCTAAACAGAAATTGGCAGAGGCCAATCTTCGTTTGGTCGTTTCTATAGCAAAGAAATACATCGGACGCGGACTTTCATTTCTTGACCTTATTCAAGAAGGGAATATCGGTCTGTTTCGTGCAGTGGAGAAATTCGATCCAGACCGTGGATTTAAATTTTCAACGTATGCAACGTGGTGGATTCGCCAGGCGATCACGCGCGCCATTGCCGATCAAGCGCGAACTATTCGAATTCCGGTGCATATGGTCGAAACCATTAACAAGCTTACTCATGCGCAAAGAAGGCTTGTGCAAGAGCTTGGTCGTGAGCCGCTCGTGGAAGAATTGGCGGCTGAAATGGATATGGATGTAAAAAAGGTACGGCATATTTTGAAAATTTCACAGGATATCGTGTCGCTCGAAGCGCCTGTTGGAACCGAAGAAGATTCAAAGCTCGGCGATTTTATTGAAGATGATGAAGCGCTTTCTCCTGCTGAAGCAACAAACCGCCAGCTCATTAAGGAAAACATCCATGAAATGCTTCATTACCTCTCGCCGCGCGAAAAGAAAATCATTGAAATGCGTTTCGGTCTGAAAGATGGAGTCGGGCATACGCTCGAAGAAGTAGGCCAGGAATTCCGCGTGACGCGCGAACGCATCCGGCAAATCGAAGCAAAAGTTTTGCAGAAATTAAAAGAGCATCCGACGAGTGTCAAAATCCGTCCGTATGCAAATATATAATCCATAATTTATATCATTTATGTCTATTCATGCCGACCAAACGACAGCTTCAGCTTCCCACATCGCTGACGATAAAATTACCCTTATTACAAAAGAAGGCCTTGAAAAACTTAAAGAGGAGTTGAATTACTTAAAAGAAGTAAAACGCAAAGAAGTTGCGGAACGTTTGAAAGAAGCCATCAGCTACGGCGATCTTTCAGAAAATGCCGAATATGAAGAAGCGAAGAATGAACAGGCGTTTGTGGAAGGCCGCATTTTGGAGATTGAGGAGAAAATTAAATACGCAAAAATTATTGATGAAAAGGCTACGAAAGGAGGCGTTGTGGTTCAGCTCGGTTCCAAAGTTGTGATCCAGAACCTTTCGAGCAAGACAAAAGCGGAGGAAGAATTTACGATCGTAGGTTCTACCGAAGCGGATCCGATCAATCATAAAATTTCCAATGTCTCTCCGGTCGGGAAATCTTTGATGGACCGGCGCGCCGGCGAAGTTGTGAAAGTCGGTACGCCGGCAGGACTCATGGATTACAAAATTCTCAAGGTGAGGTAAGAAGATTATATTTGTATGAGGTTTCTGCGCGTGGTGCAAATAGGCGGTGTCGTCTTTTTCATTTTGGCGGTTTTCGTCACCATTCTTTTTACCGAGGGATACGGATTTGATACCGTGAGCCGCGAACTTGTAAAAAAAAGCGTCGTTCTTTTTGAAAAAATTCCGAGCGGCGCATCAGTCACGGTAGACGGAAAAACGGAAGACTCGACGTTTTCCGGCGAGCTTCGTTTGGCATCCGGAAGTTATAATATTGAAATAAGCAAACCGGGCGCAATGTCTTGGAAAAAACGCGTCAAAGTGCCGGAAGATTCCGTTGTTCGATTTGCGGAGATTATTCTCTTTCCGACTAATGGAGCGGTTAATTTCATAAAAATGCAGGAGCCGCGCGGAAAATGGCGGCTTCAATCGGTTTCACAAGAAGGCGTATTGCTTTATCAGGCAAACCTCCATTTTGGGAAATGGATTCCTTTTGATGCTTTGGATGATTTTGCCATACGGGAAGAAAATGAAATCGTGCAGCAGACTGTTCAGCAAGCGCCGCCTCTCGCAAAACCGATGCGCTGGTTTTCGCGTATCGGAAAAACGTTCCATTTTCTTTTTTTGAATGAAGTTGGTGAGTTGAAATTTTGCGATGAAGATGAGGAAAATTGCGTATTGTTTGCAAAAGGCGCTTCCGGAACGCCGGTTGTTTCAGAAGATAAAGAGATTTTTTTCGTACCGTTTCGAGATACTTTTACGTGGTTTGATTTTGAGCAGCACGACCAGACGTTGCCGAATTTATTGAAAGATTTGGTTTCTGCAGTTTTTTGAAAATCTTCTGCGCAAAATTTTTCAGAATCCGTTCAGGATCGCCGCCATTGCGGTTTTCATATCTCTGATAGAGAAGATACCCGGAAACGATGAGCGCGCAGAAAGCAAGAAGTTGAGGCAGCCGCAGCGAAAAAATCTTTACCACATCGTCGCCGCGCAAAAATTCTTCGGTGAATTTCATAAGACTGAAGAGAAAAATTCCTGCTTCCGTAACGAATCCCGGCAGCCGGCCGCGCAGCATTTTGAGCGTCCAGAGGAGCGTGCATGCGATTACGAGCACATAGAACGCTGCATAGAGCTGGGTCGGATGAATTTCGGAAATATATTTTACGTTGGCATTTCTGAAAGCCATGCCCCACGGGAGATTTGTCGGCGTTCCGTAATTGATGCCGTCAAGGAAAGCGCCGATATTCCCGAAGAACATTCCGATTAGAATTGCCGGAGAAAGAATATCCCAAAGCCGCGACATATTTACCGGAGCATTTTCATGTCGTTGCGTAAGAAACCAAATGCCTAAAAACCACGCTATTGCCGCGCCCCAAAAAGAAAGCCCTTTATCCCAAAGCGCGAAAATCTTGATCATTTTTGTGAACTGGAAGCGATAAAAATAGAGTTCCGTATGCATCAGAACAAATGTGAGTCGTGATACTAAAAGCGTCCATAGAAAGAGAAAAAGGCCGTGATCCGAAAGAAGCGCGAGCCTCACTCGATAGCGCTTCGAAAGGCGTATGAATAAAAGAGCGGCCACAACAAATCCTACGGCTATGAAAAACCAGAGGGAGAAAACAGTTACGATGCCGAACTCAAACAAAATCGGATACATAATTTAAAATAAATTTATCATAATTAGCAGAAAACCAAATAGAGTCAGCGGATAGAGAATGAGTGGAGCGCCCCACGATCGCTTGAGCCAGTAATTGCGTACCGCAAACGCGCTGTAGGCAAGAAATACAAGCACGGTGACGCCTTTCAAAAGCGATGAATGATAGAAGTAGAATCCATCCGGTATGCGCAGATTTTTAAGCCCGAAATTTTTGATTGTGAATGGATACGCGATCATGTAGGAGAGGAGATAGAACGCGAGTATCCATCCGAAGACCGTTCCTGCATAATCGGCGAACGCGGGCCCTGCCTGCGCATTGCCTAGCGCTTTTTCTTCTTCTATGAGCGCAGCTTTGAGCTGCATTTTAAGGCGTTTTTTCTCGCTGCGGAGCGTGAGAATGCTTTCCCACGCTTCCATGCGCATTATTTTAGTTTTTCCGAGAATAAGGAGCTTAAGGTATTCGCGGATGTGATGATTTGCCGCCTTGATATTGCTTTTCAGTTTCTGAATTTCAGGATTATGCGCTTTAAAAATCCGGAGAATGATTTTGGCGAACGGCCGCAGAAAAGCGTTTTCTTGCCATCGCAGCGCCGTTTTTACGATGTCGATTTCTTGTTTTAATCCGGTGCTCTTTAATTGTTCCATAAGTTCCGTCGTTTCCACTTTTAATTTTGAACTTTCTTTGAGCCGTTGTTCTTCGTTGATAAAGAGCTCTTGTTTTTGAATATGCGCCAGCATTTTTTCGCATGTTGTCCGAATATGTTCAAGATTTGTCGAGTCTTTAATGCGGATTAGCTGGTCGACGTAGGACTGGATCGTGTCGCGCTGTTCCGGTTTGAGTTCCGCATTAAATTGGCGGAGAAATTCCTGAACGCGCTTGAGCGTAAAATCGATTTTTTCGAGGAGTTCTTTTTTTTCAGCTTTTTGCGCGAGCTCAAGTTGCTCTTCCTCTTCGAGTTGTTTCTTGGCAGCGCCGGCAAGTTTTTCGTATTTTTCACGAAGCGTGTCGATGCCGGTTTTGCGAGCCGTTTCCTTTTCCTCCGCGTTTAATGTCGCAAGAAAAATAGAAAGCACACTAAGCTGATATTCCTCAAAAAGGCGGCCGTAGGCTTTGAGCGGATCATCCGAAGCGATGGTGCCGACGACTTTTTTCCCGTTTTTATCAATGGCCTCGAATTCAAAAATTTTCTTCCCGGTTTTGCTTTGATCGTGGGAAAAAGATTCAATAGGCGTCAGAGAAACCACGGAAAGATGGAGTTCGTTGAGTTTCACCCGCGCTTTAGGCTCGTCAGGAGCCTCAACGACGCCGGAAAGTTCTTTTTGATCTTGATTCAGCGCGACGTAATGAAAAGCAGGCATATTTATTTTTTTAAAGCGGCGCTGATAAAATTATAGAACAAAGGATGCGGTTTGTGCGGGCGGGATAAAAATTCCGGATGGAACTGGGATCCGACCATAAAAGGGTGATTTTTGATTTCCGCGATTTCCACGAGATTTTGTTTTGTATAGATACCTGCGGGAATCCATCCGCGGTTTTCCAGTTTTTTTCGGAAATCATTGTTTACTTCATAGCGATGGCGGTGGCGTTCATTGATTTCAGCTTTGCCGTAAGCCAAATGCGTTTTAGTGCCATTCACAATCTTGCATGGATAAACACCCAGCCGGAGCGTTCCTCCTTTTTCTTTGTGCCATGATTGGTTAGGGAGAAAATGAATGACGTATTTTGAATTATCGAGTTTTCGCTCCTCATCAAATTCTTCCGAAGTAATGGCTGGATCATTCAGAATGTGGCGCGCATATTCTATTGTCATGAGCTGCATGCCGAGACATAGTCCCAAATACGGCGTGTTGTTTTCCCGCGCATACCGCGCAGCAAGAATTTTACCTTCGGTTCCGCGAATCCCGAAACCGCCAGGCACGAGAATGCCGTCCGCAGACTTTAATTCCTTCCATGTTTTTTTGTCTTTCTCTTCGAGTTTTTCAGCATTGATCCAAATGAGCTTAAGCCGGCGCTGATGATGAAAGCATGCGATTTTAAGCGATTCAATAACCGAAAGATACGCATCATCCAAACCCGTATATTTTCCGACGAGCGCGATTTTTAATTCCTTAGCGCTTTTTCGGATTTTTTGAGCGAGCTCTTTCCACGATTTTAAATTCGGTTTCACTTTTCCGAGCGCCAGTTTTTCCGCAATCAGTTCCGCGATTTTATATTCCTCAAGTAGGAGCGGAACTTCATAAATGGAATTCGCCGTCACCGAAGGAATAACCGATTCCTCTTGCACGTCGCAGAAAAGTGCGATTTTTTTGAGGAGTTCTTTTCCGATCGGATAGTCGGCGCGCGCAATAATAATATCCGGCTGGATTCCGATTGAGCGCAGTTCGCGCACCGATGCCTGCGTGGGTTTTGTTTTGAGTTCTTTGCTTCCTTTAAGGTATGGCAAAAGAGTGAGATGTACAAAAAGGGTATTCTCGTGGCCAAGTTCCCAGCGTAGCTGGCGGATGGCTTCGAGATAGGGGAGTCCTTCTATATCGCCCACCGTTCCGCCGATTTCAACAATAACAATTTTCGCGCCGGTCTTTTTTCCGAGACCGGTTATGCGGTTTTTAATGGCATTCGTAATATGCGGAATAATTTGTATCGTGCCGCCGAGAAAGTCGCCGCGGCGTTCTTTTGCAATAATCTCGCTGTAGATTTTGCCGGTTGTAACGCTTGAATCAGCCGTGAGATTTACATCAATAAAACGTTCATAGTGTCCGAGGTCCAGATCGGTTTCAGAGCCGTCATCAGTCACAAATACTTCGCCGTGCTGAAACGGACTCATAGTGCCCGGGTCGACATTTAAGTACGGATCCATTTTTTGCGGCACTACGGAAAACCCGCACGCCTTCAAAAGAGCGCCGATGGATGCGGTGGCGATGCCTTTTCCAAGCGAACTGCACACTCCGCCAGTGACGAATATGTATTTGGTATTTTTATGGACCGGCATGATTAGTAATTACACGAAGCAGCGAGAAAAGTCAAAATAATATATGGTTCCTTAGCCTCAATGTTCATTTATTTCCAAGAATGGCTTTGGCTGCCGGATTGCCTTCGTCGAAACGGCTCGGCTTCGAAGTACAATATTCCCAACGGAACCCTCCTCAAGCGCTGGCAAGCAGCGCTTTGCCTCACCTCTCGCTCGGCCGGTTGCCACACCTCTACTGACACTTTCTGCAACCGGCCTCGCGAAGTTCTCCTTAGGCAACCACGGCACCCAAAGCTAAAACGTAGGAGTTCCGAAGAAAAGCACCGCAGCTGCCCTCCAGTCCGCAAGAATTTCTATTGACTTTTTGTTAGACGTCGCTATACTTCAGACTACAATTTGGTTTAAAACCGGGGAGAATAGTAATTCCGGGAAGGAATGAACGCGCTCCCCATAAGGTGCAACTGAAGAAACTCCGCCGCAAGGTCGGAGAAGTAGGTGTCGCCGGCAGAGTCCGTTATCACGCTCTAAATAAGAATAAACCAGGGTGGTACCACGAAGCTTTAAGCTCTCGTCCCTGTATTGATTCCTTTTTAAAAGGCAGTCAGTACGCACGAGAGCTTTTTAAATTCTTTAAATTTTCCCACCATGTCACCAGAATCGCAGCGATCTCCATATTACGATCTCTATAAAGGCAAAACGCTTCTCCTGAAAGTGAGCGGCAGGCATCTCGAAGGAGAAAAGTTTGAAGCTATTACCAAAGCCATCCGAAAATTCGTATCCGAGGGAATTCGAGTTGTGATGGTCTATGGCGGCGGTATGCAGATCGATCGCGAGTGGGCAAAAAAACACAAAGCACCTCGGCCCAAGCGCGATGGAGTAGGGCTTACTACAGAGGAAGTGCTCCGAGATGCTGTTTTGCCTGCTTATGAGTATCTTCGACAAAGAATTGCGAAAAGATTCAGCGATATGAATCCTCATATAGTAGAACCTGCCAATATCGCTGCACGCAATAATCCGGTTGGCGGGAATCAAGAAATTTTTAGGGGACATCTGTTTTGTGTTTTTGGGGTGACGACTGTATTTCGACACGAAGGCAAGCCGCTTACAATAATTCCATTTTTGGGTAAGGAGCAAGATGTAACACGGGATTGGCCTCCGTTTGTGAATTTAAATGCAGATGACATTGTTAGAAATGTTGTTCAGAATACAAATGCCATTGATGAAGTTATGATGGTGACGGAAACCGGCGGAGTTTTGAATAAAAAGGGAAAAGTAGTTCCGCTCTTGAGCAAGGCTACCATTGATGAAATCATCGCAGGCCGGCATCCTGATATTGAGGTTAAAGATGGAATGCTGGAGAAACTCCGAGAAGTAAGGGAGATGCTCGGGCGAGTTGCAAAAGTATCTCTTACCGATGATCCTCAAAAAGAAATTGAAAATTGGAGAGGAAGAGGCACGCTTTGCATCAACGAAGATAAATTGGAGTTTGAGCCGGCAAGCGAACAAGATGTAGCGATATTCAGGCAAGCGCATGAGGATTTAGCAAAAGAAGGAAAGTTTCGACAGCGGACAGAAACTGAACTTACAGAAGCGGCCCTCCATCATTTTTGTTTGAAGATTGATGGGGCGCCGCTCGCAGGTCTTTCACTTATTCCGCGGGGCGGAGAATGGCGAGAACTTGCCTGTTTATGGAGTAGTTATCCAAAAAACGGCATTGCTTCGAGAATTTTACAGGAAGCGCTGGAAGAAGCCAAAGGCCACAAAATTTATGCGTTAACGAGCGAAGAAAATGCGAAGCGGTTATTTGAGAAAATGCAATTTGTTAGCCATGGCAGACTTAAGCCGCTTCAAGAGCGACCTTCGTTTCCTCTTCCTAAAACTTTGCGCGATTACGATACTGCCGCGAGAAATCCTTACGTACTTTCCAGCGGATTAAGAAAAACCATGCCGTCGCGCGCAGATGCCAAAAGAATTTCAGACTTTCTTAGAGAAGCGGATGCTGTGGAAGATGGAGACGGTGCTTTTTACGGCAGTCGTCCAAATCCACAAGCAGGCGTATTAGCCAAATATGCGCTCGCCCGGCACGGTAGAAGGATTGATGAGTGGAAACCTGTGGCGGTTCGATACGGTCTTCCTTATTCTGTAGATTTAGGGTAGGGAATCTATAATCCGGATTTTCTCCGCACTTCGTCAAGTGTTTCGCGCGCAAGTTTTCTGGCTTTCTTCGCGCCGGCTAAAAGCACGTCTTCAACAAAGTCCGGTTTTTGCTCGAGTTCAAGGCGTTTTTCGCGTGCTTCGCCGAAATATTCCAGCAGAGTTTCAAAAAGTTTTGTCTTGAGCTCCGCATAACCCACGCCGCCGCTCGCAACATTTTTTTCCAATTCGGCTGCTGCATTTTTTTCAAGCAGATGCGCCAGTAGAATGAGCGGTATGCACGTTGTTGGATCCTTTGGTTCAGCAACGCCTTTTGAATCAGTTTTAATGCTGAACACCTGTTTTTTGAGCAGATCCGCCGTAGCAAAAATTTCAATTACATTCCCATAGCTCTTGCTCATTTTTTGTCCGTCGGTTCCCGGCACCGTGGCAACTTCTTTTTTAATTTGCACGTCCGGCATTTTAAAAGTTTCGCCGTAAATATTATTGAAAGCAATCGCGATGTCGCGCGCAATTTCCACATGCTGTTTTTGATCTTGGCCCACAGGAACCACGTCGGATTGATAAATCAAAATATCCGCAGCCATAAGCACCGGATAATTAAACAGTCCGACGGTTTCGCCCTTTTTGCCTTTATGTTTCGCATCTTTCCACGCATGGGCGCGTTCGAGGAGTCCCATCGGAGTAACGGTATCAAGAATCCACGCCAGCTCCGTAACCTCCGGAACATCGCTCTGTCGGAAAAAAGCCACGCGGTTCGGATCGAGACCAAGCGCTAAATAATCCATGGCAAGTTCGCGGGTTTTTTCACGCAGAGTCGGTCCGTCGCGCAAAGTAGTAAGCGCGTGGTAATTTGCTATGAAATAGTAACACTGCGCGCATTTTACATCTTGCATTGCCACATGCTGCCGCATCGCCCCCAAATAATTGCCAAGATGCGGGTTTCCTGATGGCTGCATGCCTGAAAGAATTCGCATAATTAGTATTAGGGTAGAGGGTTGAGGTTATAGGGTATAGGGTAATCTGTTAAATTTTACTTGACAAACCATAGAATATTGCTAATATAGGTTCACTATGGCTAATGAAAGACCAGATAGATCATCAAATGGTGGTACACCAGAAATTGGGCGTGATTTACATCCTCGCGCGCCTCTTTTAAGAAGAATAGAAAGAAATGAACGGCAAACTTTTGTTCGTAGAGCATTGCGTGCCGCTTTGGTTGCCGGCGGTTTGGCAGCAGCTGGAGCTGCAGTAGGAGTTGGCTGGGCTGTTTTTGGCACGCCTTCTTCGAGTTCAAGTTCAGATTCGCCTTCCGGTCCGTGCCTTCCTCAAGAAAATCATTTAGATTGTCTTGATCGTCTCCATGACGAAGAGGTTGATGGTCATTCTTATCCTGCAGTTCTGCCAGGACTTGATACAGACGGATGTGTTCTTTTAAGCGATGCTGACCAATTAAGATCGCCTTTATGTTGTCCGGGAATTTCTCCAAATCCAGCAGATTGTCCAAGGCCGATGCCCGGAATGGGGCTCTCTGTAGAAGGCGGTAAGGCGGTTATTCTTGACGCGGATGATTTGGTTCCTTAAATGGCGGAAGATTTAGGCTTTGGCGAGCCGCAAGTTCCTCTTCATAGAATTTTTCTATGGAGTTTTTTTGAAGATGAGCAAAAAGTTTGTGGTCCGGCAAAAAAGTTTGGATGAGCATTTCGCCCTTTGATGTTGTGAGATGCCTTATGTGCGTGAGGAGCTGAAAAACGCGCTGGGTAGCTCGAAAATCCGGAAAATGGAGCATTGGATCAGGGAGTACGGCCA
>JACPMA010000010.1 GCA_016186205.1 Candidatus Peregrinibacteria bacterium
CTGAATTTTCAATATTTTTCGCGGCACCAGTTTGAGAAAATTGCCATGGTCTGATTTTCATAAGTTGCCGTAGCGTTTCAGCTATCGGTCCTCCAAGTTTCAGTCCGATCGGAAATTCCAAATCCAAACCGACATTTTTAAAATCAACTCGTCTGCGTTCCAGCGCTTCGATAATTCCAAAAACATTCGCGCGCGCCTTTTGGCTATTGTCAGCATGAATCCAATAACCGTCTTCGTCTGGAAGTGTTGGCCAAATATCAACACCTATTTCAAGAGCATTCATTTCCAGTAAAAAATCCACTAATGCATCATCGTTGGATAAGTCACGGCGGCTCATGGCAATAGAGAGCCGGCCGCGCACTGCTCGAAGCGCATCAACTATATCGCCGCCTCCCAATCGGTCCAATAAAAATTGTCCGCGGGAACGAATTTTTCGATCATTCTTCTTGACGATCTCACTTTCCTCGCGGCTTTCTACGAAAAATGTTACCTCTGGTTGCATTATCTGCGGCATAGGCATAAAAGGACATCACTCTATCTGTATTTTTTGTTGTACACAAGCCTTTTTTATGGTACCGTTAGCACCTTTTTATTAACCAAAAATTTTATGGATCAAACTTTCGGTCCGGAAACAAGTTCGACAACAAGTGCAACAACAAGTTTTCCGCAGCCGCCATCATCTCCTGCCGCCGCTTTGCGCGAAACAGTTTCCGAAGCCGTTGAATTCGAACGCCAGGAGCAAGAAGTTCAGCAGAGCGCTTGTGCGATTATTGTTGTTATCGCAGTAATTGTCGGACTTTTTGGTTTTGGTATTTGGTATTATTTCGGTTACTCTCCGGCGGAAAAAAATGGAGCGAGTCCGTTGAGTTCCGAAGAGACGAAAGACCCGAATTTTATTCTTGCAGCCGTTGGAGGGAAAATTGTTTCGCCGTATGGCATGGAAGTGACGGTGCCGCCGGGCGCTTTGGCCAAGGACAAAAAAATCGAAATTGAACGCGTGGCGATCGGAGATGTGACGGATCTTTTTTGGTTGAAACCGGAAGGGTTGAAATTTTTGAAACCTGTGACTGTCGCGATTCCTTATAAAGAACGCGGACTTAAGAGTTGGGAGGAGCCTGGAGATATTTCGCTTCAATATTGGTTTACTGCCGGAGATCGAAAACGGTCGCTCCGGTATGAGGTGGATGAATCGGCGAAGAAGTTGAAAACTACTGTGACGCAGTTTTAATGCGCTATAATAAGACCCGTGGGAAAATTTGTGAAAATCGTGGTGTTTGCGCCGAGTTCGCACGGCGATAAAATCCGCAGCGTTTTAGCAGAAAGCGGCTGCGGCCATGTTGGAAATTATGATTTTTGTTCTTTTACGCTCAAAGGCGTCGGTAGATTTCGCGGACTAAAAGGCACAAAACCTTTTCTAGGAAAAGCAGGCAGGATCGAAAAAATTTCAGAAGAACGCATTGAAACAATTTGTCCGAAATCAAAACTGAAAAAAGTCCTAGCAGCGCTCAAAAAGGCCCATCCTTATGAAGAGCCGGCAGTGGATATTTATCCGCTCCTCAATACAAGGCAACTATAATGGTAATTTCCGCTTGCATTCATATAAATCTTTGAGTACTATTCGCGTGCTGCTCCGATAGCACATCGGAGTTATCCGTCTCGGCGGATATCCAAAGTATATGACATCAACCGCAGAAGAACTCAAAAAGTACGAACTCATGCTTATTATCTCCGGCGAATTGCCGGAGGCGGAGTTTGAAAAAGAATTGACGGAGATTCGCAAAACCCTTCAGGAAAATACGAAGGGTATTTCCCATGAAGATATGTGGGGGAGGAAGGATATGGCGTACCGCGTAAAGAAACAGTGGCGCGGTTATTACACCGTGTTTGATTTTACCGCTGCGCCGGAATCTATCGCTGAACTTCGCACGAACATGAAACTTAATCCGGTTGTACTCCGTTATCTTTTGATTTCTCTGCCGGAGGATTATGATCCTGCGAAGTATAAAGATTATATGTTGCCTCAAGCAAAATCATCTGAAGAAACAAGGAAATATGCGTCGAAATTGAGCAGTGCGCCGCGTGCTGCAAAAGCAGCAGAAACAGCAATGCCAAAAGAAGCTCTGAAAAAGCCAACCGTAGCAGGTAAAGAAGAAGAGGAGCAGCTAAAGACAGTGGAGAAAAAACTCGAGCAAATTTTGGAGAATCCTGATATTGATATAAAGTAATATTCCTACACAAAGCTTAATTTTTATTTTATTAAGAGGCTACGCTCGGCAAAGCCTCGCTCCGCCTGATGCGCTGCGTTAATAAAGTCATTCTAGTTGGAAATCTCACCCGCGATCCGGAAATGCGGCAGACTACGAACGGCCAATCCGTATGTACGTTTGGTCTCGCGACGAACCGCGATTGGATGACGAAAGACGGTCGCAAAATGACCTCAACCGAATTTCATGATCTTGTTGCGTGGGCCAAGCTCGGTGAAATTTGTCAGCAGTATTTAAAGAAAGGGAAGTTGGTGTATGTGGAAGGATATATCAAAAGCCACAGTAAAGTTTTGCCTGACGGTACGAAAAAATTCCGCACGGAAATTGTGGTGCAAGACATGATTATGCTCGAGAAACGGGCAAGAGGCGAAGAAGAAGCAACCGAACAAAAGATGCTTGAAGCTGTGTCGGTAACGGCGAATGCCGGCCATTCCGAAGGACAGTCGTCGGAAGGCGAAGATATTTTTGAAGGCTAAAAATTTCTATTATGACAGCAGGTCGAAGCAAGAAAAAATGCGGATTCTGCACGGAGCAGGTTGCGTATATTGATTACAAAAATATACGGCTCCTGCGGCGATTCATGTCGCAGTACGGGCGTATTGTGCCGCGATATTATTCCGGCATTTGCCTGAAGCACCAAAAACGTTTGGCAAACGCCATCAAGCTCGCTCGCGAAATGGCGCTTCTGCCGTACGTGAGATAAAATACGTTCGTGCGTTTCGTCATAAAAATCGGCACTTCGCTTCTCACCACGCCGGAACATAAACTTGATGAGGCTTTTTTGAAGCGGGTGATTGGCGAGATTGCGGATATAAAACAGAAAGGCAACGACGTAGTTATTGTAAGTTCCGGTGCGGTTGCCGCAGGGAGATCCGAAATGAGTTTTGAAAAAGAAAAGAAAAATATTCCATATCGTCAGGCGCTCGCGGCCATCGGTCAGGGAATTTTAATGAAGACCTATCATGATTTTTTTGCACGGCAAGGAATTGCGGTGGCTCAAGCGCTCCTCACGAATTACGATTTTACAAATCGCGAAAACTTTCTGAATACGAAGAATGTTTTTGAACTTTTGCTCAAGCAAAATGCGGTACCGGTCGTGAACGAAAATGACGTTACGACCGTGGCGGAATTAAAGTTTGGCGACAACGATATGCTTTCCGCGAAAACAGCGGCTATGGTTTCTGCGGACTTCCTCATCATTTTAACTGATGTAGACGGGCTTTTTCTTGAAGATCCGAAAAATAATCCGCATGCAAAACTTATTCCGGTTGTGGAAAAAGTGGATGAGTCTGTAAAAAAATTAGCGCGTGGCGCACGATCAACAAGCAGTCTTGGCGGAATGGTGACAAAGCTCGAGGCTGCGGAGTATGTGACTTCTGTTGGTATTCCAATGTTTATTGTCAGTGGCCGGCAAGAAGGAGTTTTGAGAAAAATAGTCGCCTTTTGCGAAAAGAAGGATATGCTTCGACAGGCTAAACATGACATGAAAGCCACCTTTTTTCCGTCTTCCGTAAATCGTCTCGCAAGCCAGAAAAAATGGCTCAAACCCAAATTGCATAAAAATGCATGGATTGAAATTGATGCCGGCGCACAGAAAGCGCTCATGGAAATGGGAAAAAGTTTGCTGCCAAAGGGGGTGATGAGCGTGCATGGGGATTTTCGGCGCGGGGATGTGGTGAGCGTGAAATGTAACAAGAAAGAGATTGGTTATGGACAAATAAATTATGACGCTGTAGATGTGGACAAAATCAAAAAACATCATTCCGATGAGATTGAACAGATATTAGGATTTAGTTTTGAGGAAGAATTGATCCATCGAGACCGCCTTGTGATTCAGCATTGAAAATCAGGTTAGATTATGGTAAAATAAATAGATAAAAAATCCTAAACAAAAACCAAAAAATATGAAAATTAAACATTCTCATCATGCGCCTGTGAACCAGCACGCTTTTGATAAGGCGCTTTTAACTTGGCGGGCTCCTGAATATACGCATCATGAGAAATCGCCGATTTGGTTTGTTGTTGCCGGACTCATAGCGCTCCTTCTGGTTCTTTACGGACTCAAGACAGATGGCTGGACTTTTTCGGTCGCCATTATTGTTTTTGCCGGAACGTATTATCTCGTGCATCGGGAAGCGCCTAAGACCGTCGAGGTGAAAATTTCAAAATTTGGAGTCAAGATCGGCCGGCACGTTTTTCCATACAGTAATTTAAAAAGTTTTTGGATCGTTTATGAACCGCCGTTTATAAAAAAACTTTATCTGCGCATGGCTTCATCGTTTAAGCCGGATGTTTTTATTGCTTTGGAAGATGCGGATCCGGTTGAAGTGCGGCGGCTTTTGAACACGCATTTAAATGAACTTAAAGGCAGACATGAGCCGTTTTCCGACACGCTTGTAAGATTATTTCGTTTATAATTTTTATGCCACCACCAGGTCAAACTCCAGAACAACAGTTGGCAAGAGTGCAGGCCGGACAGCGCGACCAGGAAGCTGCGCGGAGCGGCGAAGAATACGGCCGTTTGGAAGGTTTCCGAAGCGAAGTTTTTGCCGCTCCAAGCACAACGCAAAATCCGTTTGCCCGCAATGTGTGGGAACGGCTGCAAGCAATGCCGGGTTATGAACGGGAAGAAGCGCAAGTTATGCTTTTGTTGCGCCGGAAAGCAGATGAGCTTTTTGCTGTTATGCGGAAAAAACTTGAGGCGCAGGGTCTTAATGCCGTAGAGACGGAAAAAAATCTAGCTGCCCTCGATGCGTATCTGCGGACCATCGGTATTGTCGGCGAAGCTGTAAAAATGCAGAACAGCCCGTATGCTGCGGATGGCGCTACGCGGCGCGGAAGTGCGGAAGTGCTTGAATCGGATGAAGCTGTTCTTCTGCGGAGATTTTCCGAATATATAGGTTCGCTGGACACAGAAGAGCTCATCAATATGGTTTTGGAGGATCAGCGGTACATCAATATGCTTATAGAAAGCCGGTTAGCCGGACATGAATCATTCGACAAGCATGATTTAAAGGCTCTGCGCCGTTTTATTCTTGGCATGCCGGAGGAGCTCGATGATAGAACATACGGCAAAGAAAGATCAGAAAACCGGAAAATAACGGAAGTAACGCTATGGCTTGAAATTGTGCGTTCACTTTCTTTAACGGAAAAACGAAATCTCGTCGGAACATTTTTGAATGAAGGGACAGCAAAAGAGGCGGAGGATTTTATTTTCGCATGCGTGATAGGCGGCATTATGAGCCGCGAAGATGTTTTGCATATGTACGGCGAAGAGGAATTTGCGCGCAAACTCGGTACGGATTTTCCAAAGAAACTCGATGAAGCTCTTGCGATGCGAAAAGATGCGCAAAAAAGCATGGCTGCGGCGGTTGATCGCGTTGAACATGTTTATATCCAGAATTTCGCGAATCATTTTGTGACGTTCAACAATCTTGTCATGGGCCGTATCGCAGAAATCGGCGTGCTGACCGCCGGCGTCAATTTGATTTTGGATGTTGCTGATCGTATTTCACGGCGTAAAGAAACGGATCGCAATGAAAGTATCCCAAAAGCCGTTGCTTTAGGCGTTCGAGATACCCTTGCCAATGGTAGGTTTTGGCTCGGCGTCGGAGAAGCGGTTGGCGGGTCGCATTTTGTCTGGCCATGGGTTGGAAATGCAATTCGCGCGCCATCCGGAGACGAAAAAGAAGCAATGGCGCGATCGAGCCAGGAAACATATGTGCGCGACGAACTGCGCGCTCATCCGGCTATGGATGAATATTTTCTGGATCACTACGATGCCTATCTTTCCATGGCGGATCCAAACAAAAATCCAAAGCAAAAAAACGGCAAGGCGCGAACATCGTTTGATTTGTATCCGGGAGACGTTGAAATGACCGATGAGCAGGCGGGAAAATTAGGGTATCACAATGCATCAGCAGCTATAGCGGCAATCCATGAGCTCTTCACCATTTGCGCCAACGGTCTGAAACAGGAAAATTCGGTGAAGCTTGAACGGTATTTGGCGGAAAATGTTTGGGAAGCGCCGGATCCGCATTAGCGTACGGCACAAGCTCAACCGGAGGCTCCAAAAGAAGATGACAATAACCCACAAACATAAATAAAGCAGATCATGTCTGACACACCAAAATCAAAACTGATTCAATTTTATTTCCACCATCGCGGGCTGTGTTTGGCTGCGATTACGCTCCTTGTCGTATTTTTTGTTTTCCGTGCGCCGCATGTAGCGCAGGCAGCAGAGGATCCGGAAACAACGGATCTTATAAAAAGCATAAATGACATTATTCTCCTCATAATGCGGCTTTCTTCCGCGTGGCTGTGGCCGGTATTGCTTATGATCGGGAGTCTTCTCGACAATGATCTCATTTTCGGCGGCGCAATGGGCGAACGGTTGCTTTCCATTTGGGTGCAGATACGCAATTTGGTGAATGTTGTTTTTGTGCTTATTCTCCTTGCTATCGCAATTTACAACGTCATGGGTTTAGGCGAAGAAGGCGGAACTTTGCCGCTTGCATTCAAAACCGTAATGCCGAAATTTGTGCTCGCGCTGATCGCGGTGAATTTTTCATTTCTTGGCGTAAAAGTGGTTTTGGATTTCACGAATGTAATCACCGGCGCAGTGTTTGCGCTGCCTGCGAATATTACGGATTCAACAAAAATGCAGACAGAATTTCAAGACATGATCTGTGGCACGAGCAGCAACGAGGTTCCTATGAAACCGCTTTGGTGTAATGAGAAAAAGTTAAATGACAGAGCCGTTAATTTTTTCAGCCGGCTTGATCGCAGCAATATCACGCTTGCTTATGCAGTGCAATTCGGCCGCGCGCCGAATTTAAAATTCATCAAAGACGGAATAAAAGATCTCGGCCAGCTCGGGTTCAATATTATTTTCAATACCGTGCTTTATTTTGTTTACGCCTTGTCATTCATCGCGCTGCTTTTGGTGTTGCTTTTTCGTACAGTGGCCCTCTGGATCGGTGTTGTGCTTTCGCCGCTGCTTGCTTTGAGTATTGTATTGCCTAATTTAAAGGAACTTGCAGGCGGCGCCGGCGAAATGAAGGATCAATTTGTGAAGAACGCAATCGCGCCGATCAAAATCGGACTTGTGCTTTCCATCGGCTACATCATGCTTGAAGGTTTTTCAGCGGACAAAAGCATTCATGGAGAAATTCTTTCTTCAAGCGTTTTGAACGCTGTTGATCCGAATGCAATTCCAACGGACATCACTGATTTACAGCAGCTCATGGTTGCCGTAGGCGTGATCGTGATCGTATGGATGGGCGTATTTTCCGCGGCAGACGAAACGGCAGCGAAAGGCATCACGGGTTTCATTCGCGACAAAGCGCAAACTTTCGGGAAATTTGCGGCAACTCTGCCCACTTTTGCCCAAGTTATTCCTACGAAATCTCAAGGGAAGGTTACATTGGCCCAGCTTGGAGCTACATTGGAAGATATACCCGGGCGCGTACAGAGAGAAAGAGGGTCTTCTTTGTTTGGGAAAGAGTTTGGAGGACTAAAAAATGCATCGAATCCTACAATGCTTGGAAAAGAACTTGGTAAAGCTCCGCATCTTGCGATCAAACCAGAGGGTTGGGAGGCTCTGAAAAATAAATTAGTTGAATTGAAAATAGTGACAGAAGAAGAATTTAAGGCATTGAATCTCGGGGCTCAATATACGCCTGGAGACATGCAAAAGATTTATAATTTACCTAAATTTAAGGATGTTGCGAGGGCAATTCAAGACGAAAACAGCCATATTACAGATGCTGAATCATTCAACAAAGCTGCCAGTACAACAGAGCAGAAGAAGCCGATTACGGACAGCGCTTCTGCCGTGACAGCGTTAAAAGGCAGCCAAACGCCGGCGCAACTCAAAGCAGATTATCCAAAGGCATTTGAGAATACTGATGAGACTGCCATAGGCGAACTGCAGACAGCTATTAAAGAGATACCAGAAAAACTTGCGGAGATTTTTGTTTCTGTAGATCGTGATGGAAAGATTAGTGTAATAGGGGATGCAAGGAAGTATGCAACGCCAGCAAAGCAACTTTACGAGACGATGCATGCTCAAGGAGCAACCGAAGCAACGATTCAGCCGGTACTTACTGCATCTCAATTGCCAGTCGATATTAAGAAAGCAATTGCTCAAACAATTTCTGATAATACATTAAGAGATAGCCTTATGAAGCAATTCAATGCGACAACAACAACTCCTTAAACAAATGATCCATGTTTTTCAAATTCCTCAAAAATATACTTCATCCTTCAGACACCGGCAGATTTTTGAATTCAAACCGGTTCGTTTTTCAAAGACGTCCAGGACGAGGCCCGTATGATCCGACGGCAGTCGGCACCTACGAGGACGAGGAAGATGAACAGGAACAACGGCAGCAGGAAGAACAGGAACAAAAACGCCAACAGCAGCGCAGACAAGCTTTGGAATCTGAAACGACCCGTGCGCCGGTGAGTCCGGAAACCAAACAGCGCATGCGGGAATATCTGGCGTCCGGTTCGGTGGAAAAGGAAAATTTAGTGGAACGGCTGCTCAAGCGTGAAATTGAAGAAAGAGAATTCAACCGTGATTTTGAAACAGTCGAGCGCGAAGACGCTTCATGGTCAACCATTTTTTCAACCCAGCGGGCAGTGCGGAAAAAGATACAAGCCCTCCAGTGGCGCACGGAAAGCTACATTGAAATTATTCCGCGCGAACGGTCGAATTTTGAAGCATTGCTTAAAAATGTCCGCGGCCTGAACCGTCTTGATGATTCCACGGATCGCGGCTTAAAACGCATTTTGCGCGATCTAACGCTGCCGAATGAGCAGCGCAGTCTGCCGGCCGTTTTAAATGCAGAAGAAGCGCGTGAAATTTATGAAGTGAATCCGCTGCAGGACAGTTTTGAACGCACGCTCAAAAAATATCAGAGCAAAATCGAAAGCGCGCCAAACGCCGGATCATCGGTTTTGCGTCGCATCGCGGCTCTCAAAAAAGAAGAAGCGCAAATTGAACGAAAATTCAGCCGGATGTATGACGAAGTTAACGGTCTCATAAGCCGACATCTGCAAAAAGTACGTTCCAAAGCCGAACGCGAAGCGCTTCTCAAAACCGCAAGCCGCGCCGTTGGCATCACCATTCAAGAAGGCACAGAAATTGAATTTCAGGACCCTGGAATTTTGGCTCTATTCAGCCCTAAATCGACTGTGAAAATAGCGCGCGTGAGCTGGGATCCGATCGTTGTGCGGGATCGCAGCGGCAAAGTGGTTTCGCAAATCAACGGCGCGCCGCACATTCATTTAAGCAACGGCGCGGAAATGACGCTCGGGCGATTTAAAAAATGGGCGGATGCAGCGGATGCTGTTGAAAAAATCAACAACGTGAGTGATATCGAAGCGGCCACCGGCCTTGCACAATACGGCATCAAAATCGAGCCCGGAATGGAGCTTTTCTATCCGAAGAGGACGCGCGATCGGCAAAGCGGCGAAATCAACACCATGCCGGTTTACGTCCGCATCACCGATATCCGCGACGGCAAGATTCATTTTGATGAAGCGGTTCTGTTTCAGCCGGGGATGGAAGGAACTGACGAATATGACATGCGCTCTGTTCTTACTTTCGGCGAATTTGTGAAATGGTGGCATCGGTACGATGTTGAAAAATCAGTCAGCCTTCATGAGCTCGAAAAATTCCTTTTCACTTACAACGAAATTGAAAATAAAACATTCGGCCTCGACGCGAAAGAAAATCCGCCGATCCTCGTGAAGCAGGGCGAGATGCTTCATTATCCGGATGAATCCGGCAGTTTATACAGGATTGAAAATGTGGATACGGACGGCGTGTCACTCGACAACGGCAAAAAATATTCATTGCCTGAATTTTTTTCATGGGTGAAGCATAACCATGTGCGCAAAGCTCCGGAGCGCGAAAAAACGCCTCAGGAAAAAGCCGCTGAAATCGAACGTGAATCGGAAATTCAACACAAATCCGTAAAAGAAGAAGCTGATGAAGAGGCAGAAGTTCATGAATGGGAACACCGCCGCGAGCAGATTATTAAATATCGTGATGATCGGGCTTCCGGCACGCTTGTTGAAAAAATGAGGGGTCTTTGGTGGTCAACAAATTTTCTGTCTTTAAAAGATTTGTGGAATATGACGAAAGAAATTGTGGAATTCGTGAAACGAAAACATGAACGCCGGTCAAAGGGGCGCTACGGCGATGCCGGGAGCCGTTTGCCGTGGGTGGTTGGAACGGAATTCGAACGCGTTAAGCAGGCCGCTGAAAATGAAGAAGTGAATAAATATAAAGAAGCGATGGAGCATTGGAGTATTGAAAAAGTGAAACGCACCCTTTATGAAACCGGCAGCAAGGACGAGGCAAAAGCCTGCATTATGACGCTTATAGCTAAAGGTGAAATGCGCTGGGACGATCATCATTTTTGGCATACGCTCAATCGTCTCACTTCGCGATATACGCTTCGCGGAGCAGAGCTGCGAATACCACCGCCGCATCTCATTCCGCCCGGTAAATCCGGTGAAGATATGACGCAGCCGGCCATGGACGCTTTGTGGGGAGACGGTACGGGTTCGGAATGGTTTCAGGAAAATATCAACAAATACAACAGCAATAAAAATAATTTTGAATACAAATTCAAAAATCTGGAGGCTGATCCGAAGGGTACAGGCGGTCCTTCAGGCGAATGCCAGCGGTTACTTAAAATATGGCTCGAGGGCGAATATGTAAATCCGCAGGATTATGAAGAGATGATCGATGGCGCCATTAAGTACGGCAAAATGAGTGCGGAAGATAAAATGTTTTTTATTATCGCCGGATGCGTAGCGCGCCAAGGAAACCGGCCGGACGGCGAAACCCTTTTGCCTCTCGATCGGCCCGGCGAACTCGATTCAAAATATTTGAACCAGTTTCCGCTTCTAGATTTTTTCACACAAACGTACATTAAAGATCCGGCCTATCCAAAGCCTAGAAAATTGTTATTAAAAGATTATGAAAAATGGACTGATGAATATTTTCACGATGAGTTATATGTGCATCATAAACGCGGGCCCGGATTCAGCCGTTTTATGTGGGAAGTGATGTTGACGAGCGAGCAAGTCAGAACGCGTATCAGCAAGGGTATTCGAAACGCTGAAAATATGGATCATGATGATGCGCATCTTTATATTCCCCCGACTACGCCTTCGGAAATAGACGGTTTGACGACAGGTCCTACAGGGCAGAAAAAATATTTTACTAATGAAGGTTATGCAAACGCGTATCCGGGATTCAACCAATATCTCGTTAGCTTAAGTTATTCCATTGAAGAAGAAACAAATGAAGAGGAGAAGCAGAATAAAACTATCGCTCTGCGTGACACGATAAACGGTTTTATTCGCTATGACGCGATTCTGGATAATAGATTTTTAAAGAAAGAGGGAGACCACAGGGCGCGTTTGGATGATCGCCATTTCCGCAGACGTACGGTCGTGGATGATTCTATGCTTCAATTGCATCGAGACCAGCTTCGGAATTTAATTTTGGAAATCGGACGGGCATATGGACAAGATTGGGATTCGTGGCTTTATGGGCCAAAAACCGGATCATATTTTGATGCGAATGAAAAAAAGAAGCAGGATGAATATGAGAGAAAACTCGACGGCTTGAAGGATCTTATTCCGCGGCTTGTTGAACAAGATGGCGGAGCTAAAATTTTGGAAGTCGTGAAGCGGGCGAGGGCAGTGGGGGATATAGATCCGGCAAATGCCCGTGCTCTCCGTGGTATTCAGAGCAGCAAACGGCCTTCTTCGTCAGAATTAAAAACTCTTGAGGAAAAAGCTGCGCACGCCAGAGCAGAGCGGGCAAGGCTGCAGGCAGAAGCGCATGGGGGGCATTAGGGCAGCAAGGGGCATTTAGTCTTTACAATATCCGCTGCGACGGTAGAATATCGGCGGCCTTTTAAAAAATTTTTATGACAGGAAAAATTACACAAATTATCGGTCCGGTGGTGGATTGCCATTTTGATTCCGGCGTGCCGAAGATTTATGATGCGCTTCATTTAAAGCGCGAAGATGGATCCGTTTTGACGCTCGAGGTGCAGCAGCATCTCGGCGGTAATACGGTTCGCACCGTAGCCATGGGCGCGACGGAAGGTTTGCAGCGCAATACGGAAGTGCAAAATACCGGCGAGTCGATCACTGTGCCGGTCGGCCGCGAGGCGCTCGGCCGCATGTTTAATGTTCTAGGCGATCCTATTGACGGCATTACAAAAACAGCTGCGTCAAAAAAACGCTACCCGATTCATCGCCCGGCTCCTTCTTTCGATGAACAATCCACTAAAACTGAAGTCTTTGAAACTGGCATCAAAGTGATTGATCTTATTTGTCCATTTGTTAAGGGCGGAAAGGTTGGTCTTTTTGGCGGCGCCGGTGTCGGCAAAACCGTGGTGATTATGGAACTTATCCGCAATATTGCCGCAGAACACGGCGGATTTTCGGTTTTTGCGGGAGTGGGAGAGCGTACGCGCGAGGGCAACGATTTATATCACGAAATGAAAGGATCGGGCGTATTGGATAAAACCTGTATGGTATTCGGTCAGATGAATGAGCCGCCCGGCGTTCGCCAGCGGGTAGGGCTGACAGGCGTTACAATCGCTGAATATTTCCGCGACGAAGAACATCAGGATGTGCTTCTTTTTATTGATAATATTTTCCGTTTTACGCAGGCCGGCTCCGAAGTTTCCGCTCTTCTTGGCCGTATTCCGTCGGCTGTAGGATATCAGCCGAACTTGGCAACAGAGATGGGCGAACTGCAAGAGCGCATAACTTCTACAAAAAAAGGTTCAATTACATCGGTGCAAGCCGTGTATGTGCCGGCGGACGACCTTACGGATCCGGCTCCGGCAACTACGTTCGGCCATCTTGATTCTACGGTTGTTCTTTCGCGCGGTCTTGCAGAACTGGGTATTTATCCAGCGGTGGATCCGCTCGATTCCACTTCAACCATTTTGGATCCGAAAATCGTGGGAGAGGATCATTATGCAGTGACGCGCGGCGTGCAAAAAGTTCTTCAGCGGTATAAAGATTTGCAGGATATTATTGCGATTCTCGGTATTGAAGAATTAAGCGAGGAGGATAAACTTGCGGTGAATCGCGCACGCAAAATTCAAAAATTCCTTTCGCAGCCGTTCTTTGTTGCAGAAACTTTCACGGGCACGCCTGGAAAATATGTTGCTAGAGCGGAGACAGTGCGCGGATTTAAGGAGATTTTGGAAGGAAAGCATGACGATAAATCCGAGCAGGCATTTTATATGAAAGGGAGCATTGACGAGGTGAAATGACCATCCTCCCGCACCATATTCCTCTCGTAAGTTTATTACAGGCCGGCGAGTTGCGAATTCGAAAAGGCAAGGAAGAAATTCCGCTGGCTGTTTCAAGCGGCGTTATTGAAGTGGACGGAAAACGCGTGGTGGTTTTAGCCGATACAGCGGAACGCGCTGACGAATTAGAGGAAGAAAAGATTGAGAAAGCGCGGCAGCAAGCCCAAAAACTTATGCAGGAAAAGCGGACGGACAGCGAAGGATTTGCCGAAGCTTCAGCTGCGCTCGAACGGGAAATTGCCAGACTGAAAGTCGCAAAAAGGCATCGCCGATCCCGCGGGGGTCCATCACCGACAATATGAAATCTACACTTTGGTCCGCACTTAATCTTGCTTGGGAACTCGGTTACACAATAGCAATTCCCATCGTCATCCTCGGTTTCGGCGGAGCATGGCTCGATAAGAAATTAGAGAGCTCGCCTCTATTGCTTCTCGCAGGAATTATACTGTCGGTTATAATCTCGAGTATAGCAGTGTATAGAAAGATTAAGAGAATTTCTAATAACTAATTGATCTAATTACTAATCAATAACTAATGAAAAAATACACAATGTCTAACTTAAATTTTTTTTATTGGTCATTAGTCATTGGTCATTGATTAGACATTAGGTCAATTAGAAATTAGTAATTTTCTATGGCTTTCAGTCCGCCAACATTAGCATCAGAAACCATCGCCCATATCGGCAGCTTTCCAATCAGAAACAGTATGGTTATGGGATGGATTGCCATGGCTGTGTTGATTATTGGAGCCATTATTTTTAAGCGCAGAAGCGGCAGGCTTGTTCCAAAAGGTTTTCAGAATTTTGTGGAAGTTTTGATCGAAGGGCTCTTCAATTTTTTTAATTCCATTACGCAAGACCGCGCACAGACGAAGAAATTTTTTCCAATCGTTGCGACGATTTTTATTTTTGTGATTATTTCAAATTGGATGGGGATTTTTCCGGGCGTAGGGCCTATCGGTTTTTATGAAGAGCATGAAGGCCTCGAAATTTTCATTCCGTATTTGCGTTCCGGCTATGCCGACGTGAATATGACGCTTGCGCTAGCCATTATTTCCGTGGTTGCTACGCAAATTTACGGCATGGTGAGTTTGGGTTTTTTCCACTATGCCGGAAAGTTTTTCGTAAATCCCTTGAAGGATTTTATCGGTTCGTTTGTGGGTTTGCTCGAGCTTATTTCTGAATTTGCCAAAATGATTTCATTCTCTTTCCGGTTATTCGGAAATATTTTTGCAGGCGAGGTTCTCCTCGTTGTTATCGGGTTTTTAGCGCCGTTTATCGCCCCGCTTCCTTTTTACGGCCTCGAAATTTTCGTTGGGTTTGTGCAGGCGCTTGTATTTTCACTACTTACGCTTGTATTTATGAAAATGGCGGTTACGTCGCACCATGAACACGCGCATTAAGCAAATTTATGCAGGCTTGATTTTTATCTCTGCTATCAATAAACTTTCTCCGACTTAATTTTTAACCTCATAATTATTATGGACAAAAATCTTTTCGTCGCCGCGACGATCGCCATTGGAGCAACTGCGCCTGCTATCGCCATCGGTATGTTGGCTTCAAAAGCCATGGAAGCCATTGGCCGCAATCCGGAAGCAGCCGCTAAAATTCAAACCGCGATGATTCTGGCCATTGCTTTTGCGGAAGCAATTGCTATTTATGCGCTCGTAGTGGCGCTGATTATTAAATTTGTATAACAGGCGAGCCCGCAAGGGCGAGCCTTTTTATTAATAAATGGAACTTATCCACAAATTGGGTATCGATTGGAAACTTCTCATTGCCCAAATCGTCAATTTTTTCATCCTCCTTTTTGTTCTCTATAAATTTGTCTATAGACCGGTGCTGGACATGCTTGATAAGCGGTCGAAGACAATAGAGAAAGGTATTGCAGATGCGAAAGAAAGCGAACAGCGCCTTATACATATCGAAAAAATGCGCGAGACGCGCATGGCTGAAACCGAAAAAGCAATCGGAAAACTTTTAGATCAAGCCAAAATCGATGCGGAAGCAATGAAGAAGGATATTGTTGCCGCAGCGCATGCGCAGTCCGAGGATTTACTCCGCCGGAGCCGCATCCAAATGGAAGAAGAAAAACAGAAGATGATTCAAGATGTAAAAAGGGAAGTTACTGCGTTTATTATGCTGGCAACCGGAAAACTTCTCGAACGGGAATTTTCCAGCGCTGACCAAAAACGCCTCGCCGATGTCATTGCGAGCGAAGCGAAGCAATCTTTATGAAAATTACTCCAATTAAATACGCTCAAGCTCTTGCGCAGACGCTGGAAGGCGA
>JACPMA010000016.1 GCA_016186205.1 Candidatus Peregrinibacteria bacterium
GTCGAGCAAACTGCCTTTTACAAAATGGCATACAGCGGCGATTCTTTTTCTGCAGGACCGAACTCTTTCGCCAAAAACGCTCGAGCGGCTCTTAAAGGTAAGTTATCCTACCGCGCATAGGCTCATCAATTTTTTCCATCGCGCCTGGCGCGCAAAAGAATTGCAGAAAAAGACCGGAGCGCTTTTGGAACTGCCGAAAGAAATTGCTTTTGTTGATGTATTTTTTAGCAGTTGAGTTGTATTTATAAAGACAACGGCACTCGCCGCTGAAACAAAACCACTCGCTTGCTGACAGGCAGCGCTCGTGGTTGTTTCAGGACTCGTTTGTTGTCTGTTGGTGGAGGTGATGGGAGTCGAACCCACGACCTCGGCAATGCGAATGCCGCGCTCTAGCCAACTGAGCTACACCCCCTAGAAAACAAGTGAACCCTACAGCAAGCCATAAGCGCTCACAGTCCGCCGGAGGCGGAAAAGCGAATGGCTTGCTGTAGAGGTGAGCGAAGTTTTCTTTTATAAAAAGCTCCCTTCGTAATCTAGCAAAAAATAGCCAAAAATTCCATGAGGCTTACGTGTTTCTCTTGTGCTTGTGTACGGGCTCTAGTCTTCAAGGTCAGCCGGCGGCCTTGGCCTTGCATCGCGTTCGCGGGCAGCAGCATCGCGTACGTGCTCCGACGCGCGCGCCATTAGGAGTAGAAGAACTCCCGCAGTTTCTTCAGGCAATGTGCTGCCAGGCGGTACGGCCGTTGTTTCAGGCCTGCGTCTTTCAAAACGAATTTCATCAGCTTCTAAATCGAATGGCATAAATGGACAGTACTATTACTTGATAATACGCTCGTGCTACGCCCTCGCGGCGCAAAAGCAGAATTTCATTCTGTTTTGCGTATGGTGGAGCTGATGGGATTTGAACCCACGACCTCATCGCTGCCAGCGATGCGCTCTGAACCAACTGAGCTACAGCCCCATTTTTAAGCTCGGCTTCGTTCGCAACTGGCTTAGCCAGATTGCTCACTTGCCTCGCGGCCGCACCGTGTGCGGCCCAGCAATGAAGAACTTATTTTCAATGCTCTCGTAATCTAGCAAAAAACCCCAACAATTTCTATTCTAGTTTTATACGTCAATTACAACCCAATACTCATCAGATTTGGATTTTTCAAGTAAGCCTTTTTCGCTGAAGAATTTCATCCAGTCTTCCGCTGCATAATCCTTCAAAAGCGGGCCGCACATTGTGGTGTAATAAAGAATGTTTGGAGTCAACGCGCCGCCGGTAAGTTCAAAAATGAGCTCGCGGTCGAGTGCCATTTTTTCCGGATACCGGTAGCTGAAATCCATTAGTTTTGGAACAAGATATTTGAGCGACGCGAATCGAAAACAGCCGACAATCGCTTTTTCCGAGGCATCGAAAGAAGCGCCCATGGTTCGGCAGTCATGATTTCGGAAAGGATAAACCGTGCACGCGCCGGCTGGATTTTTTGGGTCGAGCGCCGGACAATTCGATTCAATTTCATGAAGAAATCTCGCGAATTCGCTGTGTGTTCGCAAAGCCGTCATTTTATCAACTCCGCGTTTTTCAAATTGCGCCGGATTTCTAGCGCGAATTTTTTCAGAGATTTTTTCTGCCGCGCGAAGGCGTTTGCGCCTGAACGCCCTATCCATTTTTTTCAACCCTTCGCTGATGTAAAACGCCTCAACAAACGAAACTGGAAAAAGCTGCTCACAGCATTCATAGCATTTATTTTTACACGGAATTTCCGGCGCAGCAGAATACACCTCGGCAGTTTTTTGGTCGATGTCTGCCATAAGCGCCGCATATTTTTCCAAAATTGCGTTTGGCGCATTCATACTTTCACCATAACATAAAATTTCAAATACTTCCCTTCGGGGAAATGCACATTAAACGGATGATCGATGGGCTGGTGCCGGATTTCGAGCGTTTTTAAACCGCAACCGGCACGCGATGCTGCCATGGCAAGGGTTTTTTGAAATATTTCATCGGTCACATGAGCAGAACAAGAACTTGAAACCAGAATGCCGCCTTTTGACAGAAGTCCAAGCGCTTTTTCGTTTATAAAAAGATATCCACTCAAGCCATTTTTAAGGCTCTTTTGATTTTTTACGAACGCCGGAGGATCAAGAATAATCACATCGAACTTTTCATTCTTTTTTGCAAAATCGTTGAGTATTTCAAAAACGTCTTTTTCAATGAAATGATGATTGCGGAGCGGAATTTTGTTGAGTTCAAAATTTCTCTTAGCGGTTTTGAGCGCTTCAGCGGAGACATCAACGCTGACGGTTTCTGTTGCGCCGGCGAGTGATGCATAGACAGAAAAACCTGCAGTATAGCAAAAACAGTTTAATACGCGCGCGCCCTGAACGTATTTTTGAAGCGCTTTTCGATTTTCGCGCTGGTCGAGGAAAAATCCGGTTTTTTGTCCGGCTTGCACATTCACAAAAAACGATATGCCGTTTTCTAAAATTTTAATTTCGTCTTGCAGTTTTTTCCCGGCGATGTGGCGCACCGGCATGTCTTTAAGGCCTTCCTGCAAACGTACGCCGACGTCGCTTCTTTCAAAAATTGTCTCTGGCTGAAATACCAATTCAATAGTTTTTGTAATTTCTTTTCGCAGCATTTCCATGCCGAGCGTGTGGATTTGAATGACAAAAACGCGGTCATATTTATCGATAATAAGGCCCGGCAGTCCGTCGCTTTCGCCGAAAACCATGCGAAACGCGTTTGTTTGCTTGATATCAATAAAGCGTTCGCGGATTTTTTTGAGTTCCCGGAAGCGTCCTTCAAAAAACGCCGAATCAATGGTTTCTTTCTGATCGCGAGTCAAAATACGTACTGCGATTTGCGAATTTCCATTGTAATAACCGCGCGCAAGAAATTTTTTATCATCGGAACTGTAAACATCAACAATTTCGCCATTTTTAATTTGTGTCGGTGTTTGCGTGGCTTGTGAAAAAATCCACGGATGCATATGTCCGAGGATATGTTCTTTGCCAGGACGGAGGAGAATTTTTGGATACTGCACAAGAGATAGTATAGATGAAGATTCGGCGGCGCGGCAGGGCAGTACATTTTTGAGAACATTGTGGTCTGCTGGGGCGAGCGATCATGTTTTTGCGAAGCAAAAATGCCCCGACTATCGGAGGGGTAATCGCTCGCCCGCAGCGAGGCCGTACATGCTAGGCCGAGCTGCATGCAGGCCTGTTCGAAAAAATGTACTGCCCTGCCGCGTCGCCTTACGCTACCTCAATTTCTTCCGGCAAATTTTGCGCAGCGGTTTCTTCCGTGATGAGTCCCTGTTCCACGAGCGCCGTGAGCGCCCGCCGCATCGTCTGCATGCCTTCTGCAACGCCTGTTTCCAGCGCAGACGGAATTTGAAAGGTTTTGTTTTTCCGGATCATGTTCGCAATCGCATGATTGTTGAACAAAATTTCGTAAGCTCCCGCGCGGCCTTTTCCGTCTTTGCGGGCAAGCAAATTTTGCCACACGATGCACCGTAAACTTTCCGAAAACTGCACGCGAATTTGATTTTGCTGATCAGGCGGAAACGCGTCTATGACGCGATCCACGGCTTTTGCAGCGCCGCTCGTGTGCACTGTTGCTAAAACAAGATGTCCGGTTTCCGCAGCCGTGATTGCGAGCGCCATAGTTTCCAAATCGCGCATTTCACCGATAAGCAAAACATCCGGATCCTCGCGAAGACTCGCGCGCAGCGCTTTTGCAAACGACAATGTATGCCGGCCGACTTCGCGCTGTTCAATAACAGACATTTTGTTTTCGTGCACAAATTCGATAGGATCTTCAACCGTAATAATATGCCTTTTATCCGATCCGTTGATTTCATCAATTATGGAGGCAAGCGTGGTGGTTTTTCCGGAACCGGTCGGTCCGGTTATAAGCACGATGCCGTTTATAAACGACGGAATTTTTTTGAGCTGCTGCGGAAGCCCGAGTTCATCCATGGTTTGCACTTTTGTCGGAATTAGCCTGAATATCGCAGCCGGACCGAGCCGTTGCAAAAACGCATTTACGCGAAAACGCGCCACAGCCGGAATTTCCAGAGCATAATCAATATCCAACTGCTCGGAAAAAATTTTCCGCTGCGCTTCGCTCATGGTTTCAAAAATATAATCCTGCGCTGTTTCTTTTGTCATTACAGGATGTTCCGTAACTTCAAGAAGTTCGCCATGAATGCGTATCACAGGTTTACTGCCGGTCGTAATATAGATGTCCGAGGCTTTATATTCGACCGCTGTTCTGAACAATTTATCTAATTTCATATGGTTTTTTATCTATCCATTCTACCATAAAAACTCCCATCTGTTAATTGGGTGGCTATTGACTAATATGCTAGAGATGTTGTACAATATTCTAATAAACAAAAAATCTCCTACAAAACTCAAAATTCTATGCGAAAGAAAAACCCAATGGTTTTAGGAATTATAGTTGTTGTTATTACTCTTGCGATTGTTGGTTTAAATTTAATGCGGTTGTCATTTGCGCAAACAGATGCATCGGTGACGCCGCTTGCGCCGCGTTACGGCGGACCGAATTATGATCAGGATTTATGGACAGTTACATACGACAAAGCAATTATTCCAGTTTCATTCACGAGTTATAATTGTACTAGCGCCGCACTGGTGGCGGAATACGCCACGACACAATCCTACAATAACTCGACATGGGTGACAGATTCTTCGGGGACCCATGGTGCCTATACGAGCTTTTTGCCCGCATCCGCCTCGGACTTATCGCAAAAAGTTTACATTACCCTTTCAAATTTGAGTCCGTCTACCGGTTACAACGTCCGCATCGGCGCAAAGTGCACTTCATCCTCGCCGATGGGTTCATTGGTATATACGCTTAACAACAACTTTACAACGCCGGCCGCTCCATTACAGTCAAGCGTCACCTACTCGGGCCGGGCTGAATTTCAGTATGGAGATGCCGGCGGATCTATTGAGAATAATACGCTTCTCACACAGAAGGTGATTAACCTCCGGAACACGGGGAGTGATTCAGATACATTCCGGACGACATTGATTGTGAATCCGGAAACGCGTTGCGGGCTCCGGTCAGCCAATGATTCGTATCCGGCCAATGTTCTTCCAAATCCTCTGCCGACTACGCTCGATACGGTTCTTGCAGTCAACGAAACAAAATACATTACAGCGGCATGTGTGACAAAGGGGCTTTCAGTTGGTCCATTTACATGGGGTTATAAGACGGTTTCCGTCGGTGCGTTGAGTGCCGGGAGTACAGAGATCATTGCTGAAGGTTATGATACGGTTAATGTAACCGAGCCTATTCTTTGCAGTGATTCTGACAACGGAACAAATACGAACATAAAAGGAACTGCGACAGGCACTTATGCCGGCGCTGTTACCAGTTATATAGCGATTTACGGCCAGGAACCGAATCCGACTTATCCAAAAACGACAACAGATAAATTTTCCACTTATATAGACCACTGCGCCACGAGCACCCAGTTAAACGAAGGTTTTTGTGATGCTTCCGGAAGGCTTTCAGCAATAGGCCTTTCTTGCGCAAATGGATGCAAAGACGGCGTGTGTCTTCCTCCGCCAGCACCTCCATCGCAGCCGGCGCCGTCCACTACTCCGATTGGATATTGGAAATTCGATGGAAATGGAAATAATGAAGTTGCCGGAAGTCCGGCCGCAGTTATTGTCGGCAATGCTAGCTTCAAACCGGATGGAGGAAAAATGAATGGCTATGCATATATTCCAACCGGAAGCGACTGGCTAAAAGTGCCTTATAATTCAATGTTTGATCTGCCGGATAGTTTTACTGTTGAATTTTGGTTCCGCCAGCGTTCGGACAGGAGCTTTTTTCAAGATCTCGTATATAAAGGTACGCCGATAAACAATTATAATTTCAGAATTTTCAGACAGCTTTGGAATCAATATAATTTCGGCCCGATTATCACTGGATATACCGCGGTCCGCACCGGCTATTGGAGCCAGACGAGCAATCCGAATCAGCTTGCTCACGGCGTTTGGCATCATGTTGCGTACACAAAAGATGCAAACGGATCCGCGTACTATCTAGACGGTGTTCTTACGCATAAGCTTGATACCACTCAATATACGGAATACTCCGGATCCGCAAAAACGCCTCCGGCAGATGTCATTATAGGAGACAGCGCAGTTGATACGGATATTGATGATTTAAAAATTTACAATCGCGCTTTGAGCGCTAGCGAAGTTTTAAATGAGAGCGGATTTCCTTTGCCTTTAGCTCCTTCAGGTCTTACAGCAACAATCGCTTCCAATGGAAGCAACGTTAATTTGAACTGGAGAGATAATTCTTCTAACGAAACCGGTTTTAATATATATCAAAAAACTTCCGCCGCGAGTACATGGGCTCTTCGTGCAACAACGCCTAAAGATGTTACTTCATATGTAGATTGGAGTTCTTCTGCAGGAACATATGAATATAAAGTTACCGCTTCCATGGATTCGTATTATGCAGTTGGCGTAACGCCAACCGAATCCGCGCCAAGCAATATATCTAGCGTTATAATTACTGGCATCAGCGGAACCGGAACCACAACGCTCGCTTCAAGTGCGCCGGAACCGGCTAATGATGATATTGGAGTTTGGGCGCAGGTTGATATTGCGACAGGCCAGATATTGAACAGCGCTGTTTGCAAAAAGTCTACATGCGGGATAAATGGCGAATATCATGGATATGTTCCTCCGCCTACTTTTCCGACAGGTTCAGTATGGTGGCCTACCAGCAAACGGTATATTTGGCAGATGCAAGGCGATGCGGGTTACGGTTCAGGCACCTTTAATTTCAATACTTATGTATTTACGGTATCTGGCGGGACTATTTATAATGGCGTATTTACTCCAACAATAACTCCAGTCGGATCTACAACTTTCATAGGGAGCAGCACGCCAATAAATATGCTGCCGCCTCCTCCGGCAACCATTCTTCCTGCTCCAGGAACACCCGGTTTTGTGACACAGCTTCCATTGCCGTCAGCAACACAGCCAAGCGTTCCGGCAGGCGGCGTTCCAACAGGTATTCCGTCTACAGCAACGCCTCCTGCTTTACCAAATATAAACATTCCTTTGTCTCCTTTTTCGGGCGAGTTTCAATGCCGTCCTTACTTAAATGGAGTGAGAGAAGGATTAGTTGGAGATAAGCAGTTTTGGCGGGAAGTTAATTGGAAACTGAATGAAGTGAAAAAAACCTATCCTGATGCACAGAAAGTAAGCGAGCTTTTAAATTCTGCAAAGATTGTAATTGCCGATATCGACCGAACGGCAAAGCGCGGCAAATGCGACCAGGCGAGTCTTGAGCTGGTGAAGAATAAATTGGAGAAACTCCGCGGAGGAATAAGCGAGGAGTTGAATTCTTATCTTCTTGGGATGAAAGATTTTACAGAACTTTCGGCGTGCCGGGCGCAATTAGTTGATTTGCGCAAAGGAACAAATACGATGCTTGCGATTGCGAAAGACGACGAGACAAAAAAACTTATAGAAGATTTTGATTCGCGCATTGCGCAAAAATCTCAAGAAATCGAGCAGATGAAAGAGGATGACAGTTTTGACGTTCAAGTTGATTGCGAGAATTTCGTAGACGAAATGGATGATGCTCTTGCTGCGGTTAGAACGCAGTTGAATCCTGATCTTCAAGACAGTTCCGAGAAGATTTTACAGCAGTTCGGAGCGCAAGCCGCGGAGCTTTCACGTGTTTTGGAAAATAGCCAAAAAAAGGTAGAAGAACTTGCGGTGCAAGTGGCAGAACTTAAGAAAAATCTGGAAGGCGTTACAAACGCTGCCAGTGAACTTTCACAGCAGGTCGTTGTCAGTTATCAGGCGCTCTCCCGCATTAAAGATAAATTCGGAGAAGAAAAAGCGAGCATGTTGGCTGAAAAAGATCGGCTCATTGCTTTGGTCGGAGAAGTGACGGATGTTTTGGAGACAACGGGTTGCGGTAAAGGAATTGATCGGAATCTCATGGGGAAGATGTTGGGAAGAGCGGCTACCGTTAACTGGATAGGCGATCGGTCAGACGATCTTGAAAAAAAGTTGCAGCTTATTGTGAGCGCGTGCAAATCGAAAGATTTTAAGAATGATGATTTGGCGGCATTTGTTGGAGGCCTGAACGAAGCCGAGCGCGCGAACCTGGCTGATTCATGCAGACAAGGCATTACGCCGTTTTGCGATGTAGCGACTCATGAATGGTATTACGGCGGCATGCAGACCGCATACGAAAACGGGTACATGACAAAAGGCATGCCGGCTGAAAATGCGCTCGCGCAGGATGCATTGCTCATGGTACTCCGCGCAGCAGGCGTAGAGAATATTACCGGCGAATGTACGCTTCAAGCAGATGGAGTTTCAAAAGTTACGCCATACGCGATATGCGCTGTTAATCAGGCTCATAAAAAAGGTCTTGCGTTACAGAAAGATATGACAAAGCCTGTTGAAAGAATTCGGATTGCAGAATGGATCAGCATGCTTGAGCAGAATTTGCCAAAACAAGTGGATGAAAAAACAGCCGCCAGCCCCGCATTTGCCGACATTAAATCGCTCGGCAACGCGAAGCGGTTTGTATTCTATATGTATGCGAATGAAATTATGGTTGGACGCGTTTCAGCAGATGGAAAAGCGAGATATTTTGATCCGCAAACTTCGCTCACGCGCGCCGCGCTCGCCGTGATTCTTGAAAAATTACATAACCTTGTTAAGCGCGGATAGCATTTTATTTATTCCTTAATATTTTTATTTTCTAACACAAATACATATGGGTACGAAACGTATACACAAGGGAAAACTTTTTGCCTTCGTAGGCATGGCCGTGATCGGCGGCGCACTTTATTTCGGGATTCAAGCTGGGAGAGCGCAGCAAACTGTTCAGACAGCTCCGCAGTCACATATAGATTGCAGGGCTCCAAAAGATTACACAAATAGCAATGGCTATACAGAGAGTTATACTCGTTCGAACATATGCCACTCGGCAAAAGTTTTTTATAGCTACGCCGATGGTTTTTATAGAAATTCGACGAATCAGCGAGTCGTCTGTCCAGCAGGAGCAACGGTATACACACATAACTCCGGTGGCGGATGGCATTATTCTATGAGTCCGAATATCAGTGGCGACTATGACGGTCCGGCTCACCATTGGTGTGTGGATGCAAATGGGAATCAAGTCGAAGCAGTTTTAGCAGATGTGACGCCGCCTGTAGTTTCTGCAGTTACTGCGACAAACGTTACACAAACCGGCGCGATGATTACATGGACTACAGACGAGCCTTCGGATTCCCAGGTTGGGTACGGCACATCTAATCTCATGACTTCTTGGACGCCTACGTCGCCTGATCCTGCAATGGTTACAAGCCACAGCGTGAATTTGACGGGTCTGACAGCCGGTACAACCTATTATTATAATGCAATATCACAAGATGCAGCCGGGAATCGTACATATAGCGCAAATACCTTTACTACTTTGGCAACGCCGACTTATTCATTCAACTGGACGCTTATTACTTCAGCAGGCGCAGGCGGCAGTATTGAAACTAAAACCGGCAATAAGGCGATCACAGTGATGAAATTGCAGAATACCGGTAACACAGATCAAGTCTATACGGTCACATGTACGCCAGCCACAGGCACGTTTACAGAACCAAGCGCTTGGAATGGAAGCATGCTTATCGCCATGGGGACTGAAAAACAATTTACCCACAGTATTGATGTAGCGAGTATGAGCCCCGGGACATTGACAGTGACTTGTAAAGCGAATCGTTCAGGCGCTGCAGCAGGGGATGAAAAAACAGTATCGGATACTGCGACACTCATCGCGCCTGTTGTGACACCTACCACAGGTCCGACATTAAACGGCACAATATTTAAAAATGGCCAATATATTGATCCGGCAACGAATGCCGGGCGCACATGCGTATCGCCGAATTTCTGGATGAAAGAAGGCGCTACTTCGACCGGTGCACGCGGCTTCCACTGTATGCCGGGCGGTTCCGGAACTACTCCGTCAGCGACTGATAATCCACCGACACCTTGCACAGGTACGTTATGGGCTTCAACAACCAATAGTTTTTCTGCAGATTATTGTTCAACAACTGCTACAGTAACGCCGCCGCCAACAACGTGTGCGGCGCCAATGGTACAGTGCCCAGCAACTTCTACTTCTGCGGCATATTGCGCGACAACTTGCAGCACAACACCAACGCCGCCACCAACTACTCCGGTTTCATGCGGCACCGGCGAGAAATGTTCATCTGGTTCATGGTGTAATAATGGCCAGAAATGTTTTTACCCTGACAGCCAAATAACTTGTGCGGCATGGCCGCCGCCGGGTTCCGGTTCAGGATCTGCTTCTTGTCCATCCGGTACTTCAGTATGCGATCCTGCAGATACAAACTGCGTTGCGCCAGGGCAAACAGTTCCATACGTTTCGGGAAAATGGTGTTCGCAATCCCAGTCATATTATTCTTCGGACGGCGCAAATATGGCGTGTGTGGCATGGGGCGGATCAACTCCTGCCGGTTTCAGCGTATGTCGTCCGGATGACAGAAGTTGTATCCCTGAAAACAGTTATGGTCCGTCGTCAGGCAACTGTTATAATTCAATGAAGTGTTATCAAAAAGCGTCGGACACGAATGCTAACAATGACGTGTATTGTACGAAGAGTCCTTCTTCAACAACCGGAAGTATGTATCCGGAGCCGCCTTCATGTCCGAGCGGTTACGGCTCATGTTCGCCAACGGATACGAATTGTAAAGAAAAAGGCGAATCATGGACCGATGCGAGTTCAAGCTATTATTGCACAGGCGGTTCGCAGAAATGCACGAGCGCGTCCGGCGGCGGAAGCTGTGTTGGATGGAGCGAACAATGTCCTGCAGGAACAAAATATTGCGATACGCAAAGTGAATCTTGCGTTGAACCGGGAGAATATAAAACATTAAAACCGTCCGGCTCCGGCTCGCCAATGGGAAATAATTATTGGTGCGGCGGCAGCAGTGGAATGGTGTTCTATTCTTCCACGCAGGCATATTGTGAGAAAAAAGCAGGCAGTACATCGGGCGCTACGGGCATGATGTGGACCGGGGAACAAATAAAAACGGTTCTTAATAAATTGGGTTCCGGATGGGGTCTTTGTTCGCCAAATAATACAAACTGTATTGAGCCAGGTAAAACTGGTCCATCAAGCGGCTGGTGTACATGGTATCCGCCGGGAAACGCCGGTTCTCCAATGTCATCGACAGCAGATATTATGCGGACCTGTCCGTCTCTTGATGGGACGACTCCGCCGCCACCAGCACCGGAAAAAAATTGGATCCAACACAAATGGACATTTACAGATGGTATAAGCGAATCATTCATTTTAAATAGAACTGATAAAGAGTATCTGACTTTTATAGCTTCGGTTGATATGCAGTGCGCAAAGATTTCAAAAAATAAATTTTCATGGAAATCCGGAGCAGAGGACGACAGCGCTGGTAATTGGAAGAATTTTGGGATTCCGGATTGTTCAGGAACAGGCGTACCGCCTCCTCCTCCACAACCGCCAGGGCCGGAACCACGTGAATGCAGACCAGGCGAAGTTTCGTCTCCAACCAACATGTGTTTTATGCCGATGTATCGCTGGAGCTATGCGGAAAAGAAATTTGAGAAATGCGAAATATTGGTTCCGCCGTTTATAAGCGCAAGCACATCGCCGCAAACCAGCATGTATAAGCCAGGCTACACATCCTGCCAGTCTATGAATTACGATTTGGAATCCGGCTGGCGAACAAAACGTTATCTTGTGCATCCGCCGGAAAAAGACGGCGACTGGTATATGCCGCGGTGGGATTCTACATATGATCGATTGCAATACAGTCCGGAGAAAGATGCGCTTGAAGAATGTTCTGCAAAAGACAAATTTTACATGAGAACAGATTTACTGCCTGACACGTGGATTGGTCCATGTCAGCCTATTCCTCCGGAAGATAAAGAATGGATGCTCGACATGTACCGCGCGCAATACAAGATGTTTAAGATGTATCGCGAACAGTGGAGAAAACCGGGACCTGGACCCGAACCATTTCCTGTACCAATCCCGGAACCTATTCCTGTGCCGCCTCCGGATACAACTCAATGCAAGCCATATTTAAATGGCGTGCGTCAGGGATTAGTTGGCGATAAACAATTCTGGAAAGATGTGAATCGCAAATTTAATGAAGTAAAAGGAAGCTATGCTGATGCGCAAAAAGTGAATGAACTGCTTGCGCAAGCAAAAGCGCTGATCGTCGTTATTGATAAAGCTGCAAGAAAAGGAAGCTGCGGCAAAGAAACGCTTGCCAATATCCAGGATAATTTGGATAAGCTACACACGGAAATTTTCTCTGAATTGAGCGGTTATCTGACAGACATGGAAGATATCGGTCAAATGGCGCGCTGCAGAACGCGGCTCGAACAATTGGGGCAGGAAGCAGCGATGTTCGCAAAGAAAGCCGAGAACGATGAAGATCAAGAGGCGCTTAAGGATTTAGTGGCACAAATTACAGATAAATCAGAAGAATTTGGAGCGCCGGGCGATGAAGACTTTGAGTTTGACATAGCATTTGATTGCGAGACCTTCGTAGGCGAAGTTGAAGGACAGCTTATGAAATTCCGCAGAAATCTTAATGAAGATACGCGCCGCATCAGCGATCAAGTTATTGAAAAACTCGGCACGCACTTGGCCATTTTGACAGAGGATCTTTCACAGAAACAGAAACAAATCGATGCACTGATTGTACAAGTTGCGGAATTGAAAAAAACCGCAGAAGACCTTACGCAAGCCGCAAAAGATGTTTCTGACAGATTGGTTACGAGCTACACCGCATTGGCTCAATTTAAAGAAACATTTGAAGAAGATCGCCGCCAGATCCTTGCGGAAAAAGACCGTTTAGTGACGCTCGTTGAACAAGCCATGAGTGTTATGAAAGACACTGGATGCGTTCGCGTTGCTGCTGATCGCGATCGCATGGCGAACGAACTCGGACAAGTGGCGACCGTGAACTGGACGCCTAGCCGAGGGGAACAGCTTGAAAAACGATTACAGCTTATTATTGATTCATGCCGTGCAAAAGATTTTACTCGCGAAGACATGAATGGATTCTTTGCCAATCTTGATGAGGCAGAGCGCGCGAATCTTATAGAATCACATCGCAGGGGCTATACGCCGTTTGCGGATGTGCCGACGCATGAATGGTATTACGGCGGCATGTTGGGTGCGTATGAAAACGGATATATGACCAAAGGTATTCCTGGCGAAAGTGCGCTTGCACAAGACGCTTTGCTCATGGTGCTTCGAGCCGCGGGCGCAACAGATACAGATGTTACGGGTGAATGTACGCTTAGCTCGCCGCAAGTGAAGACCGTATCTCCATATGCAGTTTGCGCCGTGAATTATGCCAATTCAAAAGGTCTACCGCTCCAAAGCAATATGACTCTGCCGGTTGAGAGAATTCGAATTGCCGAGTGGATTACTTTGCTCAAACCGAATCTTCCAAAGCGCGCCGATGAAGCAGTAGATTTTGATTCGTTTAAGGATATTGTCTCGCTCGGAAATGCCACGCGGTTTGTCGCGTACATGTATTCCAACGGAATTATGGTTGGCACCGTAGATGCTGATGGGAAGACGCGACGCTTTGAACCGCGCACGTCTCTTACGCGGGCTGCGCTTGCCGTGATTCTGGATCAGCTGCGGAAGGTTTCCGGAGAACCAGAAACTCATTAAGCATCGAAATCACTTCTTGGCGAGAAGACGCTGTAACAAGTTTTTGTCTCAAACCTGAAGCGTGGGGAATTCCTCGGATGTACCAAGCAAACTGCTTGCGCATCTCGAGGGTTCCCCACTTTTCGTTTTTGAAAGCGCATGCGAGATCGTAGTGATGCAGCATGGTATTTATTTTTTCTTGGAAGATCGGTGGCGTGTATGAGCGATTTTCAAAAGCTGCGAGTATTTCACAAAACACCCACGGATTTCCAAAACTGCCGCGGCCAACCATGATACCGTCCAGGTTGCCGATTTTGTTAATAGCTTCCACGCCGCCGCGTATGTCGCCATTTCCGATGACAGGAATTTGGAGGTTTTTTTTGAGTTCATAAATCGGATGCCAGTCCGCCTCTCCGCCATACATCTGTTTGCTGGTGCGGCCGTGAATTGTAAGAAGTTTGGCACCGGCTTTTTCCATGCGTCTGGCAAAATCAAAAAAATACATTTCATCATATCCGGAAATGCCAATGCGCATTTTCACGGACACAGGAAGGGAAGTTGATTCGACAGTCGCACGCACTATTTCTTCCGCAAGCGCCGGATTCTTTAGCATAGATGATCCGCAATCCGAGCTGACAATTTTTTTTGCAGGGCAACCCATGTTGATATCGATGGCGTCTACGCCGAGCGCCGTGAGAATTTTTACAGCTTTACGAAAATTTTCCGGTTTTTTTCCAAAAATCTGCGCCACGATTGGACGCTCTTTTTCAGGATCAAACATGATTTGCCGCATGGTGGCTTCATTGCCGTGGAGAATGCCGTCCACGCTTGTGAATTCCGTAAAGCAAATCACACGCGGGCAAATTTCTTTCACAAGCTGGCGATACGGAGAATCGGTATATCCCGCCATCGGCGCAAGGGCGATAATCGGGCGCGGCAAAGACGACCAGTCCAACATAGCCCGATTATATCATCGGCATCAACATACTGTTCAATTTTTCTTGCGCCGCACTTTTCCATCAAGAACGCTCGGATCCGGCTGATTTAAATTCGGCAGATCCGCCGGAGATTCATCTATGAACGGTTTATTCATAGCCGGTGTAGATTTTTTGTTCAGCGAATCATTGATTTTTTGACCGAGTTCCTCCAAGCGGTTTATTGTTATATTGATATTAATCACGGATTTTTCTTGAGCAAAATCGATTTTCAGGAATGGCTGGAAATCTTCCGGTATAAACATGAAGAGGCCGGAAATCTGCGGTTGAATAAAATTGAGCCCATCAGCGGCATTTTGTTCCAAGTCCATATCAAGCCGAATCTGGAGCATAATCGACGCCAGCTGCGATTCATCTTTTTTGAGTGATCCGGTGAGTACGACGCTCTGCACAGCTTTTATAAGAGTGAATTGTTTGGCGGTCTGCGGATTTGCCAAGTCGGTTTCGGAAGGTGCGTTTTTTTCCAGCCATTTTGAAATCGCTTCTTTGGCATTGAACGCAAATACTAAATCTCCATCTGCTGAAGCGATATTGCTGTACATTGGGTTCTCGTTAAATTTGCCTTGAAGCGGATTTTTAAGCATTTGTATAACAAAAACATCATCCCCAATTTTTTCGAAAGAGCCTTCGTCGGGCTTTTTAGCAACAGCTTCTTTAAGAATGGTTTCAAAAGCATCAACACCGTCCATTTTAATTCTTACAGCAAATGCTGCAGGCGTTTCTTCCGGGTGAAAAACCGCATTCTCATTTTTTTCTGAAAAATCTTGTTTTGCCACAATGGCAATTTCTTCAACAGAAGCAACAATTTGCTTATTATTTTCATCCATGCCAAATAGATTTATTCCCTGTGGCGCTGGTCCGCCGCTTAATTCTTTTATAATAGGCGGGATATCAGTATCATTATTTTTCGTAGATTGGTCGGCTTTTAGTTTTTTCTCAAAATCCTCAAAAATTCCGCGTGTCTCGGAGGAAATTTTTATGTGCATGGCTATATTTGCATCCGCACCGGAAAGTAGATCAAATAAATTTTTCGTCGAGTCGGTGTTAGCTTCAGCTCCGTTTTCTCCAGCAGTTTCTTCTTCGGCTGCAGCGCGTTCTTCCGCTGCGGTAGGCGCCGGCAGTCCGATGTATTTTCCAACGGTGTTATAAAAAGGCTCTGGAAATACGAAATAACCAACACCGATGCTGCCGCCAACTACGGCCACGCCGATTATCGCGGCAATTACTTTTCCTGTAAAAAAGCCGGCAGTTTTTACTGCAACCGGAATTGCCGGAATTGCCGGAGGCGTCGCATGCGATAAACCAGCAGTAGGAGGAATTTGGTTTGCCGGCGGTGGAGGTGAAGATGGAATTGGCGAATTTGGAATTTGCGGCGTATCCATAAATTTTTATTTTTGTTAGGAAACTTTATATTTTTTTCTATTCAGCCGCGCCAAATTTCGGCAGCACATTATCGATCGCGCCCCATTCGCTTTCTTCAAATTCCGGAACAATTACCGTCACATTGTCGCCGACTTCGGCTCGATAATACGTCACTGATGCAAGAAGTACTTTATAAGATTTTCCATTCGCCAGAATTTTGTATTGTCCATCTTCATAAACAAGAGGTCCTACGATACGTTTTCGTTCCACCGGTCCGATTTGTTTGTAGATAAACGAACCATCGTCGGCAATGGTAAGTTTCAATACATCGCCCTGTACCAATTTCGATTTGCTCGCATAGTTTGCCGGAACAGGATAGGATTTTCCATCAGGCCCGATCATATTTTGTCCGTCAAAAACTCCTTCAATAATTTGTCCGCCATCGCCTCCTCCTCCGTTTCCTCCAGCTTTGAGAGTTGCCGCTTTTTTGGCCAGCGTGCCGTGCGAATCGCCGGTTCCTCCGGCAAGCTCAACCATAATTTGCCGCGCAGAACGAAGATTCGCTTCGGCGCTATCAAGCATTTCTTTTAAAAGTGCGAGTTTGTTTGAAATCGGCATGTCTGTGAGTTTTCTTCAGTTTTTGTTAGATTTATTATATCAAAATTTTCAATCATTGCCCACACGAAACCCTTAACAAATTTCTATTTTATTTCCTCGTTCTTCAGATAATGTGTTTTCTTTAAATAGAGATCAAACAGGGCGCGTCGCGCAATGCCCACATTTCTAAATATGCGGAATGTGAATACCACCGTGGCTGCAAGGTAGAGATCCAAACCAAGCATATCGCCGAAAAGCGTAATTCCGAGAGCAAGAAGGATGTTGAAAAAAAGACCGGTGGCGAAAATCCATGGATCGTAATGATCTTTTGTAAGCTGCGCGCGCACAGCGCCGATCAAAGCATCAATAATACCTAAAATTACTACGGCGCTATAGCGTGTGTATTCGATCGGAATAGTGAATGGCAGGAGCCAGCCGATAATGATTCCGGCCAGAATGCCGATAAGAGCGAAAAACATATATTAAAGATTCTATTATCTTTTCTTTTTAAATATCACTTTCTCATAATCAGCGCCAGCAATTCGCAGATCAATGTATTCGAGCGAATCGCGGTAGATGTCGAGTTTTTTTAGCGCCCGCTTGAGTTTTCCGAGCTGCTGTTCGATATCGCCGGTAAGATCAAGCCATACAAAAAAGTTTTTTTCTGTTTTAAGATGAAGCTCACGTTCGGTTTTTTTCCATTCGCCTTCAACAATTTTGAGGCCGAAAAGTTCTTGAAATTTTGAAAATGCATTGATTATGACAGTGAGTTTTGCTGGAGGAATAACGACCGTTTTTTGCTGGAATGCTTTATCGGTGCGGAGCATCAGAATTGGCAGTCCTTCCAGTTCCGCATTTTCAAAGATGGCGTAACCGATTTGATTGAGAACAAGTTTTTGCACCGCATCATTTACGAAAACCCGGAAATTTAATACGGCCGGATATTCTTCCACTTTTACAATAACGCGGTTCGGATAAGATTTTTTTATATTTGCGATGAGCACTTCATTGCGGAAAGTTTGCTCGAGTTCTTTCGTGAGTTTATTGCTTTGTAAAAATAGAAGATTTTTGCCTTTTATTTTTTCGAGGAATGGCGCAAGCTGGGTTGAAGAAACCGCGCCGCTTCCATTTTTTTCAAGCGCTACTTTTGTAATGGTGAAAAAAGATGAGAAGAAGATTACATAAAATAATCCGATGAGAATTGCACCGATGGCAAAAAAGCCGAAGAGCCGGCGGATGAGTATTAATGTAGGAGACGGAGGGCTTCGTAGCGGCCGCGAAGAACGCGTTTTTGCAAGGATGGTTTTAGGAAGATCGCCTCTGCGTTTTTTGAGGAGAAGATGGTGAAACCGCCGCCGTAAATTTTTTGAAGCAAAACCTCCTTCAGCATTTTTTTTCCGGAAAAACATGGCTATTTAACTATACCATGCTTCGGGTAGTTATTTACCCTTGCAAAGATGAGGATTGAAGCGATTTGACCCACGCAATCCGTCTCTCCCGAGCCTTTTCTTTATTCTTGCGTTTCCGCAGTTTGCTCTTTGGCCGAGACAGATTCATTGTAAGCAGGCCGTGCTGATGATTTGTATGCTTATTCGACATTCCGGACGGAGCATAGTCGGTGCGCGACGATAAGTCAAATATAAAAAGTTCTTCATAAAATATGCTATATTCCCATCTGCATGGGCGAGTCAAAATCAATCTATGATGTCATTATTATCGGCACCGGAATCGCCGGTTGTTCAGCCGGAATGTACTGCGGCAGATTTAATTTAAAAACTCTCGTTATTGGCGAATTACCGGGCGGTATTATAACCACCACGCATTTGGTGGAGAATTACCCGGGCATTCTTTCAATCGGCGGCGTTGAAATGGGAGAGGTTTTTTTAAAGCATGCACAGCAATTCGGCGCAGAGATGAAATTTTCAAAAGTGATTGATGTGCAGCGCTGCGCGCCTCCGAAAGACGCAAAAAAACTCGGAATATTTAAAGTCAAAACTTCGTCCGAAGAATTTATCGGAAAAACAGTCATTTTTGCGACCGGCACCGAACATAAAAAACTCGGCGTCCCTGGCGAAAAGGAACTAAATGCAAAAGGCGTGTCGTACTGCGCTTTATGCGATGCGGCTTTCTTTAAAGAAAAAACCGTATGTGTGGTTGGAGGAGGGGATTCATCCGCGATTGAAGCGTTAATTCTCGCCCAGCAATGTAAAAAAGTATACATGTTCGTCCGTAAAGATGTGCTGCGCGCCGAGCCGATCAATTACAAAAAAGTTATGGAGAGCAAAAATATTGAAGTGCGCTTAAAAACAGAAATTGCAGAAGTCCGCGGAACAGGAAAAGTCGAGTCCGTACTGCTCAAATCCGGCGCTGCGACTCCCGGCAAGCAGGAAGAAATTTCAATGGACGGAGTTTTTGTTGCCATCGGCCACGTTGCTCTATCCGGCATTGCGGAAAAACTTGGCGTCGCGCTCGACGAACATAAGCAAATAAAAATAAATCGCAATTCGGAAACGAACATTCTGGGCGTGTATGCTGCCGGTGACGTTGGAGATACTGCTTTTAAACAAGCCATCACAGGAGCCTCCGAAGCCGTGATTGCCAGCTATTTTGCGTATCAGTATTTGCAGAAAAATGAGTTCGGGTATTATTGCGAATAATTTATTTTAACGCCTCTTTATATTTTTGATACGCCTCATTTTTCTCGATTCGTTTTTTGAGCGTGAGATCGGTAATCGCCGGTTTCGTCATTCGATCGACCGAAAGAATTCTTGCTAAATCTTCTTCGTCCATAAAACCTTTTTGCCGCAGCACCGATACAATGGATTTTCCGCTTCCCAAAGCCTCTTTTACAAGTTCAGCCGTAACTTGGTAGCTAAGATATGGATTTAAGGCCGTGGCAGTCACAAGGCTGTTTTCAAATAGGCGTTTGATAGTATTTTCATTCACCACAATGCCCTCAACGCAATCTAAGCGAAACATCTCGCAAGTATTTGAGAGAAGTTGGAGTGAGCCGAGCAAATGTTTCATTATAAGCGGCGTCATGACGTTAAGTTCGAGTTGTCCGGCTTGTGCAGCGAGCGCGACGGCGCAATCCGACGCCATCACGTCATATGCAGCCATGTGAACTGCTTCCGCAATAGACGGATTTACTTTCCCCGGCATGATGGAAGAACCGGGTTCAACTTCAGGGAGCGTGATTTCTGCAATTCCAGCGAGCGGCCCCATATTCAGAAGTTTCAAATCATTCGCGATTTTCACGAGGTCGATGGCGAGCATTCGGCACGCGCCGGAAACCACTACAAAAACATTCATACTCGAAGTGGTTTCAAAAAGATCTTCCGTCGGTGTGAGCGGAAATTTTGTGAGTTTCGAGAGTTTCGCCACGACTTTTTTCTGAAAGGCTGGATGTGTTGTGATGCCGGTTCCAAGCGCCGTACCGCCAAGGCCGATTTCGAGGAGTTCGTGCGACGCAGCAGCAAGCCGTTTTTTTGTTTTCGTGAGCATGGTGGAGTACGCGCGAAATTCTTGGCCGAGCGTCATGGGCACAGCATCTTCCAAATGAGTGCGGCCGACTTTTATGAGATGAGAATATTTTTTTGAAAAGTTTTTTAAAGCGGCTAAGAGTTTTTCAAGCGCGTCAAAAAGCGACCCCATAAGCATGAGTGCAGCGAGGCGGATCGCAGTGGGTGTTACGTCATTGCTCGACTGGCTCATGTTTACATGATTATTCGGGTGCACGGGTTCATACGTTCCGAGCGGTTTTCCGAGAATTTCATTCGCGCGATTCGCAATTATCTCATTGGCGTTCATATTAAAAGGAGTGCCTGCGCCGGCCTGAATCACGTCTAGCGGAAACTGGTCATCAAATTTTCCTGTAGTGAATTCTTGAGCAGCTTGAATAATGGCTTTTGCAGCCTTTTTTTCGAGCAAACCGAGATCGCAATTTACCTCCGCGCATACTTGTTTTATAAGCCCAAGCGCCTGTACATATACCCGCGGTGCACACTGTCCAGTGAGCTGGAAATTTTTCAAAGCCCGCGCCGTGAAGATGCCGTAATACGCATCAGCCGGAACCTCGAATTTTCCAATGGCGTCTTTCTCTATTCTCATTTTCACGGATTTATTCTATCATGAACATAATATTCTTTAATCCTTATGTCATGGGCAAAGTTCCAGGCGATTTTTGCCATGATTATTATGGCGGTGGTTGGTATTCTGCAACTCGTGGTGTTTTCTTCCTTATCTTCAGTGATGACATCCATCGGCGGAGAGCAAGCCGCAGGATTTGGCGGTATGATTGCCGGTATCGGATTTGTCGGTCTTTTAATCGGTATTCCTGTTGCCGGGGCTGTCGGTTTTGTAGGGGGGCTCGTGGGCGGTTGGCTTTGCAATGTGGTTCTGAAATGGATCGGCGGAATCAAGCTGGAGCTAAGCCACGGATAAATTTTGAAACTAGGGACATGCTAAAAAACATCTTTCCTGCGTAATTTTTTTCAGCAGATCTCTAAAATTTGTTCGCGCCGGTATGAATTTACTTTCACATCGATGCGCCCTTTCGAGGCGCCGAGATTGGCTTTTTCTTTTAGGCTCCAATTGCACGGAGTTTGTTCTTCGTTTTCAATAAGCCCCGCATGCGCAGCGCGTTCGTGCGGCGTGCAGAGATGGACAAGATAATCCGGATCGTGATTTTGCTGAATGGAAAATCGCCGCGTGTGATGGAAAATTTCCGGCGGCCTGTTGCATCCGGGGAATGCGCACGCGCCTTTTTGCCGCGCTGTTACTAAATTTTGCACTTCTTGCGGAATATGCCGCGTGACAAGTCCGTACTGCGCCATATCATTTGCTTTTTCTTTGATGCATTTTGGACAGAGTTGGATAATGCGTTGTGGTTTTTGAAGTTGCTTTTGATTGTTATATACTTTTACTAATTCTTGCAAAACTTCCGCAAACCCGAGCGTTTCGCTACCTTGTTTTTCCAATTTTTGCTTAACAAGGCGCAAATCATATTCAAGCTCCGCGCTGATTTTAACGGAAAGTATTTTTACAGGTTTAAAATTGTCCCCGGGGACAATTGTTTTTTCACGAACTGCAGCAACACACAATTCAAGCGCAGATTTTGGCATCGCTATGACTTTTTCCGCCCACTCGACATCGGTTTTTGGAGTAGCAATATATGCAACAGTTTTAATTTTACTGTAGCTGGCAGCGCCGGTTTCAAAAATGTTTTTTAACGCAGGTTTATTTTCCAGCGTCCGCGCGAGCCGTAAAATCCGATCCGTTTTTTCATGGCTCATGCCGCCGAGTTTCGCAGCAAATTCATGAATTGAAGCAAATCCGCGGCGTTTGTACAGTTTTCGCCGCATAATTTCCGGAAGCAATCCTTCAAATTTACGCAACCATTGTTTAGCCCGCAGGCCATACTCCTGTGCGCGCTGAAAAAGTTCACTGTCGGTAAGTTTTTCGAAGTTTTCCAGCTGGTTTTGCGGCGCAGGTTTAATATAAGTATACACTCATATATAATAATGAAAAACCTCTAAAAATAAAGCAAAATCGATTGACGAAACGGACTGTTCTTATATACTTCCGCTATACTTTCGCCGCCGCCGCCGCTGTTTATGCTGCTTCAGTTTGCTACGAAAAATTACGGTGCAGCGAGTCGATATGAACAGCGCTTAAATGTATTCAAGGGGAATCCCGCGATAATCCGCCGTCACCAAATCCGCTCCGGCTGCTCGCAAAGCTTCAGCGTCTGTTGTGGTGGTGAACGCAATGCATTTCATGCCGGCTTTTTTTGCCGCTTTAACTCCGTGCGTGGTGTCTTCAAGCACAAGGCAGTCGCGCGGCTCTACGCCAAGAATAGCGCTAGCAGCAAGAAAAATATCCGGCGCAGGCTTTGGTATTGGAACATCATCAACAGTAGAAACGACTTGAGGAAAATCCTCGAGAACGTCGATATTCGCGAGCATGGCGTGGATATTGGAAGTTGTTGATCCCGATGCAATGATTTTTTTAATGCCGCGCTGCTTCAATTCCCCCAAAAATTCAAAAAAACCCGGTACGACCGCAAGACGCTGCCCGGCCATAAGTTGATTAAAAATATCCCGTTTTTTGGCCACAAGCGCATTGATGTCAAAATCGCGCACGCCGCTCCGCGTTAAGATGTCGAAAATAATTTTCGGCGCTCCAGTTCCGGCAAAAACGCGCTCAAATTCTTCAAAAGTCCATGTTATGCCAAACTCACCGAACAATTTTTCATACGCCTTAAAATGCGTTGGATGCGAAAAAACAATTGTCCCATCCAAATCAAAAATCACGGCTTGCATACGTTTCTAAGGATAACAAATTTTATGCCTAGGGCCCAATGAGCGGTTGTATTTTTGTATTCAAATTATTCTTAAAGTCAGACTCATTAAGAAATCCCCACTCAAAATCTTCGAGTTTTCCATCTTTGATAATAGCGAAGTATGGTGCACCGTCTTTCGTTTTCCACTTCTTCTTGTATGCAATTTTTGGATTTTTATTTATATGAAGCCGAGCAAACTTTACAACCCCCACCCCATATTTTTTAGCCATTTCGCTTGCAAGAGAATTAAAAACAGGTTCAGCTTTATCGCATGGTGGGCACCAATTTTGCCAAAAATCCACCACCCAAATTCCATGCGCCACACGGCTTTCAAAATCAGCATTTGTGAGGTTAACGATATCAGTTTTTCTTTCCTTACTTTCTGCCGTCCCCCCCCGGCAGTGCGTCGAGTTTCTTTTTTATTGCTTGCCAACTAGATCCGCCGGCCCGATAACGCTCCAGCGCTTTTTCCCAGTATAGTTTCGCAACTGCGTAATTTTTTAATTGCAGCTCTGCGTCGCCGGTAAATTCATTAATTACAGCTATAGCGCGATTGTCAGAATCAGTACGCGCCGTTAAATCGGTATTCCGCTGGATGTCCAAAACTTCTTGATATTTTTTATTGCCAAGAGCATATGTCACGCCATCTAAACCTGTTTTGAGATCACGCGGTTTGAGGCGGAGATATTCTATATAAGATTTAATCGCAAGATCGACTTTGCCTTGCGCCTTAAATGCATCAATGGATCTTAATTCAGCATTTGCTTTTTGGTCCGGTGTTGACTTCGGATTTGTGAGAATGAGATGAGCAGTTAGAATAACGTCATCCCATTTTTTGTCGCGCGCAAGATTATTAATTAAAGTAGTCAATGTTGCTGGGTCGTTTTCCGGAGAGGGAGTAGCTGTAGCAACTGCGCTATCTAAATCAGCAAACGGGTCGAGCGTAGCTGACGGCGGCGGAGGTGTAGCTGCTGGAGCTGGTGGCGCTGCAGCTGGCGATGGTGGCGGTGCAACAACAGCGGGACTTAGCCGGTCATTTAATTTTTGTTCGAGCGCAGCGACATTAAGACGGGCTATGCCAGGTTCATAATCTCCAGGACTTTTTATAAAGAAAAGTTCGATTGAATCAGGATTTGCTTTCTGGAAATCAAAAACAGCCACGACTTTTCCTGTGCGATCATTTTTCACTTCATAGACGATCGTATCTTTATCTACTTTTTTACCTTCGAATGAATATGTTTGGCGAATAGTGTGATTTGCGATTTTGATTTTTTTAATGTTGTCTTGGACTTCTTTTAATACTTCAGCCGGCGTTTTGCGCGGAGCTGTTGGAGCTGCTGGTGGCGGAGCGGCAGGAGGCGTAGACGGCAGAGCTGCAGCTGGCGCTCCTGGCAAAGTTCCGGGTGGTACAGCGCCGGTTTCCATAGTGCCGCCGCCCCATGTGAAATTTGCAGAATTTGCCGTCGCGTCAGCGAGAGAAGCTGCAGGCTGAAAAACTCCTACGCGTTTATGATCCAATTTTTCCAGCACGAGGTATGTTGGATTTGCTTTGTAAATTCCTACAAAACCGACGTCAACCGCTGGTCCGGTCGCTCCTTCAAGCCGCATTTTAAAATACGCGAGTTCTTTATTCGGCCCTTTGTCTTCTGTGAGTTTAATTTCATGCGCCAAAACGTTTAAATCTTTTTGAGCTTTTAAAGCTTTTTCAACTTCTCCTTTTCGTTTCGCAATTTCTGCCTGCTTTTCTGTTTCCGGAGGATTTATAAGCGCTGGCAATTTATCAGCGAGTTCTTTAAGGTCAGTGAAATTTCCTGCGATATGACTTTCTTGCTCTTTCGGATTTTCAAAAACCGGCCGTTTTACATGAACATGAACATTTTCCGGCGAATCTTTTACAACGCCGATTGTTGCAATAACGTTTTTGCCTTTGTCCGGCTTAACTTCAAACGTTGGTTCATAAAAGCCATGCGGATCCGGCGTTGTTGATTTTGTAATTTTGTAGCCTTTAATTTTGAGAGCTGTAATTTCTTTTTCGCGCGCTGCGCGTTTGTCTGCGAGTATTTCTGCCGGCGATTTTGCAGGCGCGAGCGCTGCAGCAGCAGGCGGACCTGCTGAAGGGGCAGCAGGCGGTGGCGGCGCAGCACCTGGAGCAGCTGGCGGTAAAGGCGGAATTGTGTCAGGCGATGAAGCAGACGCAGCTGGCGGAGCTGTCGGCGGAGCTGTCGGAGGAGCCGGTGGAGCGGCTGGCGGTTCAGCACTTGCTGGTGGAGCTAAAGGCGCTGACGGTGCGGCAGCTGGCGGACCCGGTGCCGGTGCGCTTGGCGGAGCAATTGCTGGTACTGCTGTTGCTGCTGGTTCCGGTGCTGGTGCAGCAGGTGGAGCTATTCCTGGCCCAGCCGGTTCCGGAACAATAGGCATACCGGTCGGTCCAAGAGGCGCAGCGCTTGGTACAGCCGGAGTAGCAGTGCGGGAAACAGCTGCCCTTACTCCAGCAAGAGCCGCACGAGTTTTTTTTCGAACCGCGCCGCTGCGCGCTAAAGCTTCCGGACTTCCGGCAGGCAACTTGTCTCTGCCGAGAATCGCGCCGCGCGCCACAACTTCACCGCCTTTTTTTACTGTAAGAATGCCGTTTTCAATTTCAACGGTTTCTCCCTCGCGAATTAAATCTACGTTTTCAGCTTCCGAGTTCAAAAATTTGAGCGCGATGAGAGCATCGGCTGTTCCTCGTTTACTCCCGCATTTTTGCTCAAAAAAATCTTTCAAAATATCCGAGATGTATCTTTTTGGTCCGACTTTTTCGACGTCCCATTTTCCAGCAAGAATTTTATCGTCTTTCGTAATTTCGGCGTGTTCTTTTAATTTAGTCACCAAGTCTTCGGTCGTCATTGCCGAAACATCGCCTAAAAGTTTTGCTCCGACTTTTCGAATAGCTTTATCTCCGTAGAATTCTTTTCTTGTTTCAGCGCCAGCGCGCACGCTTTTTACTTCTTTTTTCCAAAGTTCGCCAGCGCCGTACCAATTTTGTGCCATGAGATTAGGTTAAAATAATCTTATTATTTTAGCACAAAAAAGCCCTATAGAGAATACCAAATTATTTTTCGCACAACCGTGCAAACTCCAGCGAAGCAGTCATTACATCTACTTCTATTGATCCTAATTCCGCAGATGCGCAGGCTGTGTAACGAAATGCATGTTCAAGAGCTCCAAGGCCGTGTTTTGTAAGCATTAAATCAATGAAGGCTGCATGACAATCTGGAATAACATCTGATGAATTTCTTGCACGTATGCGTTCAAGAAGTGGCCGTAAATATGTAACTTCATGTTCGCATAATTTTCTTTCTTCCGTAGTTATTCTGACTTTTTCTTCTAGAAAACTATCCGGTTGAGGTTGAGGCGCTTGACGGCACGCTGAAAGACGGCCGCCAATAAATCCGAAAGCAATTAACGCGAATCTTATCAGCCATTTTCTCGAAAAAAATTCTCTGGCGAATCTAGACCGAAGGTTTTCTTCGTCTTCGAGAGGTCGAGCTGCCATCATGGGCATAACAAGAGGATCACGGTCATCCGGACTGTGCATCGGAGAAATTATAAGTTAAAATAAGGGAATGTCAATTTAATTTGCGGTAAGTCGAAGAGGGCCGAACCGAGATTTCGTCGGTTGGCCCTCTTGAGGGGTCCGGTTGGGTGGATCCGCGGGAATTGGATCGCGCTCAACCAGGGTGGGATTCGGGCGGGTGGGGGATGTTACTTGGTGGGTGCGGCTTTTCCGGCGCCACCGGGCCGAGCGGCTCCGGCAGCGGGCTTGGACGCGGCGACGTCTTGGTGCACGAACGTGACCTCGAACGCCGCCTCGACGCTGCCGTTGGGCTCGACCTGGAGCACCATCTCCTTGTCGTGCCCCTTGGGGGAGCCCGACACGGAAGAGTGGTACACGTGGCCGGCCACCGACAACGTCTCGAAGTAGGCGAACACGCCCAACTTCGTGACCGGTCCATCCGTCCCAGCGACGGTCTCCGGCCAGGTGGTGAGCCCCACGGCTCCCTTCCAGCGGCCCTTGACGGACCGATCGAGGTTCGGGCAGGTCAAGTTCACGGCGCCAGCCGTGACCTTCACCTTGCACTGGACCTTGGCCGTGACCTGCGGGAAACCTTCCCCGCTGGCCACGGTCGAGTTAGCGGGCGCCGCCTTCCAGCCGCCGGGGAAGTAGTACTGCCCCGCGGCCGGCAAGTCGGTGCCGCCACTGAACTCGCCGGGCGTGAACCCGACGAGCGGCGGCGGACCCGCCTGCTCGGCCCGCGCGAGCGCGGGCAGGAAGATCGCCAACGCGGCCGCCATGAACAGCGCGACCATGAGGGCGATGCCGATGAACTGTTCCCTGTTCGGGCGAACCGCCACCAGCAAGCGGTTCCTTTCGGTCTTTCTCTGCATGAGCATGCTCCTTGCGGTTTGACTAGGCTACGCCAGGATCTTAAGCTCCGTTCGAAGCCCACGCTTCAAGAGGGTTCCGCATCCTCTGTAACTGAAGCGCCTGAAGCGACAAACAGGATGAGTCGCTAGTTTATCTATTCAAGTACTCCAGTTACATAAGGATTTAAAAAACCAAGTATTTTCCCTAGGGTCCGAATCCCTGTGAGGACAAAAAATCCAGCCACTCCAGCCATCCTTCGACAAGCTCAGGATGCCAACAATAGAGAGCTTTTTCGTTTATCCGCACGAGGTTCATACCCTAGAGCTAATCTGTCAATGATCAAATGCAGCTGACAAATAACCTGATATAGAGCCACTTTCAGGCTGTTTCTTTACAGGTTAATTACAGGTCAGACGCCAGTGCATAAGACCTTATAATACATAAATTTTCAGATTAGTCAAGGGTTTCCTAGTAGACCCACCACCCCAAATACCCAAGGCCTACCGCAAACGCCAGACCCAAGAATCCAATTACATACACACTGTATTCTTTTTGCAAAAACTTCCGCGCTTTTTCGCGCACAAAATCAGGAAACCAAATCCATACAATGCCGCGAAGAAGCAAAAGGTACCCGAGCACCGTCATAATGCTTCTTGTCGAGCTAAGTTTTATAGTCCAATGGGTATTTAAAATCAAAAATGCTATTAGAAAATGGAAGAGCGCGGCGGTTCGCAAAACCGCGTTGCCCGCGCTAAAGAACTCTTCAATACTATGGCGAAATTTTTTCGGATCAAAAATCGCCGGAAGCGTAAATACAAAAACCAAAACCGCAAGACCCAGAGCTATATGACTCATTGGCATGCCGTATACGACAGTTTTCATAAAAGAGGTTGGTTAAATGATATTGGAATTCTTTTAAGAGTTTAAATTATGTTAGGATAAATGTAAATGGAAGCCTTTTTGCCGGATGCGTTGCGCGACTTTGATTATCGCATTTTTAAAATCTTCAACAATTTTGCTGGAAAATCGCAGGCGTTGGATGCCGCGCTTATTGCGCTGTCTGAATATGTGATGTTTTTGATGATCGCCGGACTCGCGCTGTTCGTGCTTTTGCGCAAAGATCGGATCCGCTCGGCTGCCGCTTTGCAAGCTTTTACCGCCGCTTTCATCGGCCGCGCCATAATCGTCTCGCTCGTCCGCATTTTCTTTTTTCGTGTCCGTCCTTTTGTAGCAGGTACGGTTTTACAGCTTGTGGATCACAATCCGCTTGAAGGATCTTTTCCGTCAGGCCACGCTACAGTCATGTTTTCGCTTGCGTTTTCGCTTTTATTTGTAAATCGGCGATGGGGATTTTTCTATCTTTTTTTAGCAATTATAAGTTCGCTCGCGCGCATTACGGTCGGCGTACACTTTCCTTTTGATATTTTAGGAGGCATTGTCGTTGCCGCTGTCAGCGCGTTTGCGGCAAAATGGATTTTTGACTTTTGGCTGACCAGAAGGCGGCGCAAAGAAGCAGCGCCGCAATAACCGCCATCGAGCTTCCGAAGAAAAAAGGCGCCTGCGCCCCGAATTGACTCCACAAAATTCCTGCCGCAAGACTCGCCGGCAATTGGCATATTCCGGTCACCGTATGCATGAGGCCGAGCATGGTTCCTTTCAAATCAGGATCGCTTGTTTGCACTGCGATTATTTTTTGCACGCTTTCGGTCATGGCGGAAAAAATACCAAAAAGAGGAAAAAGGATCCACACCGTATTTTGCGATGCAAAGAGTGCGAATCCAGCATGAGTAAGCGCAAAAACGCCGTAGCCGGCAATGATTATTTTTTGAGGGCCGATGCGATCCGCAAGTTTTCCCATCGGAGTTGCGAAAGCGGCAAAGAACATATTTGAAAGCGCATAAAGGAGGGGAATGAGCACGGCGGAAATTCCAACATCTTGGCTGCGCAGAAAAAGAAAAGAGTCTGAAAAATTCCCGAGCGCAAACACGGCAATGGCGAGGAGGAAAATTTTGTATGAGCGCGGGAGAATTTTTAAGGAAAGTTTTGGAAGCGTTGCCGAATGCTGCGAAACGGATTTTTCTTTTACAAATATTACGAGCGTTGAAAGCGCGAGCGCCGAAGCCACGAACGAGAGCAGAAAAAGCGAACGGATATTTTGATTGAGAACCGGCAGAAGAATCATGGCGATAAGCGGGCCGATCGTTGCGCCTAGCGTATCCATCATTTTATGAAATCCATATGCAAATCCAAGATTCGCGCTTTGCGTTGATTCCGCGATGAGCGCGTCGCGCGGCGCTTGCCTAAGCCCTTTTCCAAAGCGGTCGGAAAATCGGACAAAAAGCACATGCCACGGCGCTTGCGCGAAGGCCAGCATCGGTTTGGCGATCATTGAGAGTCCGTAGCCTAAAACCGTGAGAGGTTTTCTGCGGCGGAGTTTATCCGAAAGCCAGCCGGAAAAAACTTTCAGCAAACTCGCTGTGGATTCCGCAATTCCTTCGATCAGACCCACCATCGGCAGGCTTGCTCCAAGCGTTTTTGTCAAAAATATCGGAATGAGCGGATACACCATGTCGCTGCTCGCATCATTCAAAAAACTGACTACGCCGAGCGCCTTTACGTTTTTTGAGAGTTTATTTTGCACGCCGTTATTTTATCATTTTTACGGAGCTTCCCACGCGCGGAATTTTGCGAAGTTTTAGGCCGATTTCTTTGCCTCGGCCTGCTTTGAACGCCGGTTCGCGGTTGATTTCCATGGATTCGACGATTTGGCTGTACGGGCCTTTTTCGGTTTGATATTCAATGCAATCGCCGACAGAAAGCGTGTTGGTAAGTTTAATCACGCCGACTTTAATTTTGTCGTAATAATGAGTGATTACTCCGATGGATTTCGGCATTGATTTTGATTTTTTATGCGTTGAAGGTTGCGGTGAAGGCGGCGGCGATGGCATCGGTTCGGCAAAAAAATCCAACATCGGCGCGGAAAAGGTTTCCTTTGGTTTAGGAATGGATTGGCGGCGGATTTTTGTTAAGCGGACTTTTGTTAATATGCTTGGTTTTTTCTTGGCCGGCTTTGCTAGCACCGGCAGCATTTCGCCAGCCTGTTTTCGATCCAAGGCCGTTAAAATTAGAGGACGCTTCGCCCGCACGCGCAAATTTCGTTTCCGCATGAATGCGGGAACGCGCAATACGTCAGGATCTCGTGGAAGCGGCATATGTACTATATTATAGTATAAGGTATGTTCGATTGGATTCAAAGAGAGTGGATAATTTTACAGCGTCTTAACTCGCCTTCAAAGATTCAGGATTTTTTGAATAAGTTGCAGTCGCACAAAAAAGACACCTGTTTTTCGCCGCGCGTAGTCTTGCAAAAGCAAAAAGCGCATTGCATGGAAGGTGCGCTCCTTGCTGCTGCCGCGCTGCGATTTCATGGATTTCCGCCGCTCATCGTAGATCTCACGGCTTCAAAAAAAGATTTTGACCACGTCATAGCTGTATTCCAAATTTGCGGCAAGTGGGGCGCCATCAGCAAGACGAATCACGCGGTTCTGCGGTACCGCGAGCCGGTCTATGATTCGATCCGCGAACTCGCCATGTCGTATTTTCATGAATATTTTACCGATGACGGCAAAAAGACGCTCCGAAGCTACAGCGATCCGGTGGACCTAAAGCGATTCGACGGCCGCGGCTGGACGACTTCGCCAAAAGAAGTTTGGTACATCCCCGAATATCTTGCTGAAATTCCGCATCACAAAATTCTCACGCGCTCCCAAATCAGCAGACTGCGCAAAGCGGATCCGATTGAGATTAAAGTGGGGAAGATGCTGGAGTTTCCACTTTCTGTTTTATCAAAATGAAAAGTCCGGCGATAATAATGAGCATGCCGGCGAGTTGATAAAGCGTGGGAATTTCGTGGAGCAGCGCCACGGCATACACGAGACTGAAAGCGGGTCCCGCGATTACGATCGCTGTTGATTTGCTCACGTCGAGCCGTTTTAATCCTTCAAACCATAGAAGTTTGGCAATGCCGAGGAGCCCCAGTATAAGCCCTGCAAAAAGCGCGAGCTGTTTTTGATCGATCGCCAAAAACGCCTTCGCCAAAAACGCCTCCTGCGGCCATCCTTCCAAAATAAAACTTATAACAAGGAGCATGATTCCTCCGATAATTGTGCGTAAAAAAAGAACAATCGAAGGCTGCGCGAGCAAAAGCGCCTGTTTTGCATAATGATTTCCAAATGGATAGAGAGCGGTGCCTGCAATAATAAGGAGATCTCCGAGCCTTAATTCGAACGTTCCATTATAAAGTACAGCGATCGTTCCGAGCAGCACGATCGTGCCGCCGACAATTTTTTGCCGAGTTATCGTTTCGCCGTAAAATAAGCCGGAAATGAGGAATGCGAAAAAGAGTTCGGTTTGATGGAGGAGCGTGGTGTTGATGGCGGAGGTTTTGCTTGTTCCGACAAAAATGAGCGCAAGCGGCACGACTATATTAAACATAGTATTTCCAAAAATCGGCCCAAAAGCCTTGGCATTGAAAATTTCACGTAGCCGGCGGGTCGCCGCGAGTATGAAAAATAACGCTATCGCAGTGATGAGTGTGGTGACGGCGGCCACAAGAATCGGTCGGAAATTTTTTGCCGTGTAATTGGCAAGTATCGGCGCGAGCGCGTAAATTACCATGTAGCTCAAAAGGAATTTTTCGCCTATACCTAGCTGCATTTTTTCTTGTTTAGCTTGCACGAACTTATTCTATCGGATAAAGTAATGCCTTAAAATCTAATCTCTTTTTTATGTCTCCTACTACCCCCCCCTCTGAACAATTTGGATATGACGATGCGGCGCGAGCCCGAGATCTCGTTATAGATAAATTGCGCGATAGGGGATTAGATGCCGAGAAAGTACAAGACGGGGTTATTCTTGGTTCCGGGCTTGGCGGTTTCCCGGATGATCACATGCATGCGTCCCGGAGAGGCCATGCGGACGGTCCGCTGGTTATTCCATTCGGGGAAATTTTAGATGCTTTAGAAGCTCCGACAGCTAGCACCGGCGTACAAGGCCATGCCCATGAACTTGTGATTGGTCCTTTGAGCAATACGGACGAAAGTCGTCTCGTGGTTGCCCAGAGCGGCCGCGAACATCCATACGAACGCGTTCCCATGCAACGGTCGGTATTTTGGCTGCGCGTTATGCAGCTTTTGGGTGTTAAAACGCTTTTTGGCTCCAATGCAGCCGGAATTGTAACGCCGCGCACTTTAGGAATTCCTTCTCTCATGCTTGTGAACAGCGACCGCGAAGCTGGAACAGATAATCCGCTTGTCGGCCCAAATGATGATCGGTTTGGAGAACGCTTCCAGCACATGAATGATAAATATCCGCAAGCGTCGCGGGATTTGGTAAAAGCGGTTGCTGCGCGGCTTGGCATTCCGCTTGCAGAAGGTTTGCTTTTCCGCGAAATGGGACCGAGTTATGAAAGTCCGGAAACTATCTTAGAACTTCGAGGGCGTCTCCGGACAATTTGGCGCGAAGCGCAAGATCAACGCGGCGAAGATCGCTTCAGATATTCCTCGACCGGAGATCCTACTGGAATGGTCGGCATGTCTTCAACATTTGAACATACTGTTGTGCAGCACGCGGCTTATTCTCGCGTTCATCCTGCTTTTTATAAAGGCAGAGCGCATGTGGGCGTCGCTACAAACTATGCCGCAGGGATGGGGCCTGACGGTTTTGTTCCTCCGCCGAATCACGAAGAGGTGAAGACAAATGCCAAACTTGTTCAAGATCAATTCGGCCGGCTCGCGCGCGAGGTGATTTTGGAGTGGCGCAAAGCGGCGTAAGATTTTTTCGTGTGTTCCGTATTAAAAAGCAGAACCATGAAAATCTTCGCCAAAATTTGTGCGCTTGTAGTTTCGTATTTGAGCCTTGCTGTTTGGGGCGTGTTTTTGATTTTGCCGCCTGCAGGCGCGAGCGAAGCTAAGGGCGATATCCCGGTGCTTATTGTTCCGCATCATCTTGTGGCCGATCGTCAGATTCAGGGCGGTTTTGCGGCCATTGCATCTATGCGAAAAAATAATCCGCCCAAGCGCATTATTCTTTTGGGACCAAATCATTATTTTCGCGGCAAGGCGGATGTAATTACTGCGCGACATAATTGGAATACAAACGATGGAGATATCATTGCGGACACGGCTTTCATTGATTTCATGGTGAAGAAAAATTTCGCATCGCTTGAAGACGGGGTTGCGGAGGGCGATCATTCCATCACAGCTCTTTTGCCTTTTATAGAGCGATATTTTCCGGATGCTGCTTTGGTCCCGCTTATAATGCGCGAACCAATGCTGCGCAAAAACACTGAAAAGCTCGCGCAGTTTTTCAATGAACAGCTCGGGCCGGAAACTCTTCTCATAGTTTCCGCTGATTTTTCGCATTACTTTCCGAAAGAAATCGCCGAAGCGCATGACAAAGAATCGCTCGCAGCGCTCCAAACGCTCGACATGGATTTTATAGAAAAGCGGATGGACATAGATGCGCGGCAAATTCTTATGGTCGTTGCCGACTATCTAAAACTCAAAGGCGGCGCGAAATTTACGATGCTTTTTCATACGAACTCGGCTGATTTGACCGCGAACCCATACGAAAAATCCACGACGAGCCATTTTGTCGGGTTCTATGAGCTATAATGAGCATTGTGTATGTCGGAATTAAATGAAGAGCTTCTTGTTGAGAAAGCGAAAACCGATCAGGCCTCCTTCTCGCAGCTCTACGAAATGTACCTTCCAAAAATTTTCGCCTATGTTACGCGGCGCATTGGCAATAGGGATGAAGCGGAAGATCTCACATCAAACATTTTTGTGCGGGTGCTCGAAAATATGAAAAAATTCGATCCGAAAAAAAGCAGTTTCAAAACCTGGATTTATACGATCGCCACTCGCATGATGATCGATTATTTCCGCACTCATAAGAAAAAACGCACAGAAAGCATTGAAATGGCGGAGACGATTTCCGATCCTCAAAAAAATCCCCATGAACAAGCGCAGGAAAATCAGCAGCGCCAAAAAGTGCTTTCGGTTATTGATCAGCTTTCCGACCGCCATCAACGCATTTTGATGCTCAAGTATTTCAGCGGCCTTGAAACTCCCGAACTTGCGCTTGCGCTCGGCGTTACGGAAAATAATGCCTCGGTGATTGTTCATCGCGCTCTTAAAGATTTTCAAACAACTTATCAACGCTATGTTTAACTTCCTTTCAAAAATTTGGCGTAAGAATCGGCAGATTCCTTCGTATGAGGAGAGTGAAAAACTTCTTATTTCTTCACTCCTTCCTCCTATGAAACCTACGGATCAATTTAAAGCCGTCCTTAAAGAGCAGCTTTTGAATCGCTTTCCGGAAGCTAAGTCAGCGGTTAAATCGTTTTTCGGCCGCAAATTTATTTTCTCGGGCGCAGCCGCGCTCTTAATTCTTCTTGCTGTAGGATCGACGGTGTATTTTCTTCCAAAATCATTCGGGCCGCCGCAAGTGCCTATTGTGAGAGCGAGCAGCCAGTATGTTGCGGTGAATTTTCCGATCAGAGTTGCATTTCCGTATGATATTGCTGCCGAAACTGTTCAAAAATATTTTTCAATCAAGCCGAGCCACAGCGAGGCTAAGCAAATAACGCGCCCGCAGGGCGCAACCGCTTGGCCAGAGATAGAAGGAACAGTGTCAGTGGAAAACGGCGTACTTACATTCAGCCACCCGAAAAATCTCGAATATGAAACGGAATATACTTTGAAAGTTTCAAAAGAGGCTTCATCGAAAATGGAGCAAGATTTTACGATTTCTTTCACTACGCGCGCTCGCTTGGTATCGGAATTTTATCTTGCCTCGCGCATAGATATGGCGCATTCCACTGTGAATTTTTATGATCTCAAGCCGAAAGTGTTCATCAATATGCCGTATGACGGGAACTATACGGCGCGTATTTACAAAACTTCTGCAGATGGACTTTTGGATTATATTGCAGCGACGGAAAAAAATGCTTCACAAGGAAAAATGAATGACGATAATACGTTTAAAGCTTTGAAGAAGAATTTATTGGAAGAGCAAAAAGTAGTCGTGAAGCCGAATTTTGTGTATGAACCGGGGATTCAAGAAGCCGGCATGTATTTTGTTGAGATGACCGGCAAGCCCAAAACTGAGTATGACGAAGGCGTATATCGGTTTTTTATCACAGACAGTCGGTATGCTTTGAGCACAAAACGCCTCGGAACGAAACTTGTGACATGGATGGTGGATATGCAAACCGGCGCAGGTATTCCGGATGCCAAAGTGACCGGCTACAGCCTTGATCGCACTGTTGTCTTTGAAGGAAAAACGAATGCAAACGGCATTCATGAGCAGGAAGTCGGACTGGATTTTGAAAAACAGCCAAGCGCGCTTGTGTTTGATACCGGTTCCGAGCGCGTTGTGAATATGGTGCGCGTAAAATATCGAAGCATCTTCGACGTTGATTGGAGTAATCGGCAGCAGCCGTATCAGGGATATGTTATGTTTGATCGACCCCTCTACAAGCCCGGCGATACTGTGCAGTTCAAAACGCTTCTGCGCAAAACAGGCGAAACTAATTATGACGGTTCCATCAAAACCGCACATATCGAAGTTAGACGGAGCAATTATGGGGAAGCTTCAGACACGCTTTTCAAAAATGATTATAGCGTGAGCAGAACCGGAACTTTTGCCGGCGATTTTCCGCTCAATAAAGAATTAAAAACAGGCGAATATAGTCTCACGGTAAAAGTCGGCGACAAGGAAATCATTTCGGAATGGTTTGGCGTGGAGGTTTTTCAAAAGCCGGATTTTGAAGTCGCGGTTAAACCGGATCAAGAAGCATATGTTTCCGGCGATACTGTAAAAGTGGATGTTTCGGCGAATTATTTCTTCGGCGCAGCTGTGAAAAATCAAAAGGTGACCGTTAGCATTGAGGATACTTATTATTATAGAGGTTCGGTTGCTACCAAAGATGGCGTGCTGGACAGCAGCGGGCATTTTAAAGCGGTTTTTGAAGACTTCCGTTCCTCAAAGGAAAATGATTCTTATTGGGGGTATGGCGCGGAGGGCCAGCCTTTTACGATTCGTGCAACTGTCAACGAAGATACCGGAAAAACATTTTCCAAGAGTTCATCGATTTATCTTTATCCATCGCAGTACACGCTTAAAATTGAAGAACCGCAGGCGCTCTGGAATTTGAAGCCGCGCGAAAAAATTCCATTTACTTTCCGGGTTGCACGCGCGCTCGACAAGAGCGAAATGAACGGTGTGGCAGGCGCAAAAATAAAGCTTGATCTTGTGGACCGGTCATGGGATCGAACGCTCATGAGCCTGAACGAAAAACACCTTCTTCCAACGGATACGACGATTACAACCGATTCATTCGGCAAGGCAAAATTTGAATTTGAATTTCCGGTCGGCGGTTCATATCAGCTTATTGCTTCTTCTCCGGATCCGAAGGGCAATACAGCGGAATTCAAGGAATATTTCTGGATTCCCGATGCGGAAAATAACATATTTTATGACGCGTCATTGCCGCAAGCCACAGCGCAAATCGCGTTGGTGCCTGACAAAGAGTCATACAAAGCCGGCGAAACCGCGAAAGTAAAAGTTTATACGCCGCAGGAAGAAGGCGACATGTTTGTGAGCGTTAATACGAAGAGCATGCGCCGGATGTTCGTGCAAAAACTTTCCGGAAGCGATCATGAACTCGAAATTTCCGTTACGGAAGATCTTGCGCCCGGTTTTTTCATCTTTGCGGAGGTGTATAACAGCGATACATTTTTTACAGGCACGCGCTTTATTGAAGTCACTGGCAAAAAGTTGTCTGTGGAAATTATGCCGTCGCAGAAACAATTGTATCCCAAAGATGAAGTTACTCTTTCTGTAATAACCAAAGATGAAAACGGAAATCCTGTGTCTTCCGAAGGCGCACTGACCGTTGTTGATAAAGCGCTTCTTGCGCTGCGCGCTGCCAATGACAAAACGCTCTTCGATAGTTTTTATGTGCGGCCGAGCGAATATAACATGAGCCGGTTTACCACGACGGATCCGTTTTCCGTTGGCGCAGCGGAAAAAGGCGGTTGTTTCTTGCCAGGCACGCTCATTTTGATGGCTGACGGATCGCAGAAACCGATTGAAGAAATCCGCGTTGGCGATGTGATTCTTACGAAAGCAGATGATTTTTCTTCACAGCTTGTAAAAGATACTGTCGTGCGGACATTTGAACATACGGTCGGCGAGTATCTTGTGATTAACGGCTCGTTGAAGGTCACGCCGATCCATCGAATGTTTGCGAATGGCGGCTGGAAGACAGCCGGCGAAGTTCGTCTGGGCGATTGGTTTTTGGATTACCGCGGCCGGCAAGTTTTCGTCACCTCTCTTGAAAAAACATACAACCGCGTGAAGGTTTACAACTTCGAAACAGAACGTCTCCACACTTATTTTGCCGACGGCATCTACGTTCACAACGACAAAGGCGGAGACAGCCGGCCGCGCACCGAATTCCTTGATACGGCTTACTGGAATGCTTTTGTGGAAACGGGCTCGGATGGAAAAGGATCGGTTACATTTAAAGTGCCGGATAATCTCACCACATGGGTGGCGCTTGGGAAAAATATCACAACTGATACGAAAGTCGGCGAAGGCGAAAACGAATTTATTGTGACAAAAGATCTTTTCATCCGGCCGAATCTTCCTTTATTTGTCCGCAGCGGCGATGAAATGGAAATCGAAGCGCCGGTGCATAATACGACTAATCGCGACCTCGCCGTGAAGGCTTTGATAAAGGCGACAGGCGCAACTGTTTTGAATGAAACCCTTCAAGAAATTTCCGTTTCTGCGAATTCCTCAAAATCCGTTCGCTGGAAGGTGCGCGTGGATGAAGTTAAGGAACTTAAATTTGAATTTTCCGTGAATGAAGTTGGCGGAAAACTCGTTGATAATCTCGTGCAAAAAGTGGCGGTCTATCCTTCTACTTCTCTAGATAACACCGTGCTCACGGGCGCAGCGCCAAAGAAATTGGATTTTGTTTTTGATGCTGATTCGCCGTACAGCAACGCGACCCTTACTCTTGCTGCTTCCGCGGTCGGCATTCTTCCGGAAATTATTGAAAAACTCACAGGTTTTCCATACGGCTGCGTTGAACAAACCATGAGCAAGCATCTTCCGAATGTACTGGTAAAGAAGTACAGCGAATTGCTCGGCGTTTCATTGCCGTCCGATCTTGATAAAAGTTTAGAAGAAGGATTTGAGCGTTTGCGGAAATACCAGCACAATGACGGTTCATTTGGCTGGTGGGAAAACGATAATGCGAGCATTTGGATGACAGGTTATGTTTTGGAAGGATTTTTGGAGATTAAAGACATGGGGCTTTTGGCCGGCCGCGAATCAATGTATCAAAGAACGCTTGAATATTTGAAAAACGCGCTTCCAAATTTGAAAGCCGATGAACGCATTTATGCGAATTACGTTTTGGCCCGCGCGCTACCTAAAGATTTTCTGCTCGAAATTGACGAAGAAGAACTTCGAAGTTTACAGCCTGAATTTCTTGGATACGTTGCACTCGCGCATCATTACAACGGCAATAAAGAAGAAGCCCAGCGCATAGTAAAAGATTATATTTTGAAAAAACTTGAAGATAGCCATTGGGAACAGCCTGATAATTTGTATGATGGTCACGATCTCTCCATGGGCGATAAATATCTTGCAACCGGCGTGAATCTTTCCGCGCTCCTTACAATCGGCGGCGCGCAGGAATCAGAGATCCGCGAAATCGTGCAATGGCTTATGACTCATCGAAACGGCTACGAAGGCTTGTGGGGATCCACGCGCCAAAGCAGCCAGGTGCTTTTCGCGCTCTTAAAATTCATTCAGAAATACAATGAGTTTGATCCAAATTTTGACTACGCGATAACGCTTGGCAACGAAAAATTATTCGACGGAAAAGCAAACGGCAAAAACTTTTCCAAGAAAATCGAAATTCCGTCTAAAAAACTTTCCGCAAAAAATGCGCTCGAAATTTCTTCCAGCGGGAAAGGAACGCTTTATTACACGCTTTCCGTGAAGAATTATACAGGCGCCGCATCAGCATCGGATGAAATCAAGGTAAGCCGCAGCTATATGAAGGACGGAAAAGCCGTGAAAGAATTTTCCGTGGGCGATGTGCTCGAAGTGCGCCTTGATGTCGAAAGTCCGAAAGACCTCACGTATGTGATGGTGGAAGATATGCTTCCGGCAGGATTTGATGTCATCAATGACCGCCTCCAACGCGATAATCAATATGGCTATGATTATTACGAAGGTGGATATTATTGGAGCGATGAAGTTGATATCCGCGACGAACACGTGGCGCTTTTCAGCTCCTATGTTTCCGCAGGCCGCCGCGCTTTCAGCTACCGAGTCCGCGTTTCCCGCAAAGGAACTTACAGCGCGCCTGCTCCAAAAGTCACGCCAATGTATGATCCGCAGCTTATGGGCGTTGGTACAAAGGAAACGCTTGCTATCCGTTAATAATTAGCATAAATATGAGCATGTATTTTTAATTTTTATTTATGGCTATAACGCATTTACTTGATTTATCTTATCAGGAATTGGAGGAACGGAATTTGGCTATTAAACAAGAGCGCCAGAAAGGAGTAACAAGCAACGAGATGAAGAAAAAGTTTTTGTCGTATTTGAAAGAAGAAAAAGGGATCAAAGCAATTACGGTATTTTTTACCGATTTGGAAGGCCGGCTGCACGCGCTCGACTATGACAAAAATTTTCTTATTGAGGCCGAGGAAAATCTTACTTTTGACGGTTCTTCCATCCGCGGTTTTACGGCGCAGAAAGAATCCGATCTGCGGCTCAAAATAGACTGGACCTCTTTCCGGTATGCGCCGGCCGATCTTTTCGGTTCCGGAAAAGTGCTTGTGTTTGCAAATGTATGCGATAAAGATGGCAGTCCTTATGAAGGCGATTTTCGTTCACGCCTTACTCGGCTGTGCGAAGAACTGCATGCATCAAAAGGCCTCACCGTGAATGTTGCGCCGGAAATCGAAGGATTTTTATTTAAAGGCCAAAAGGCCGAACAGTCATTTGATGAGAAAGTTGGATTTGAACTCGCCACAATGAGCGGTTATTTCAGTTCGCTTCCGCAAGATATTCTAAGATTGTTTATCGATAAATTCGCCGAAGTGCAGCGCTGCCTCGGTTTTCAGAACGAGAAGGATCATCCGGAAGTGGCTCCGGCGCAGTTTGAATTGAATTTTAGATATTCCGGCGCACTTGATACAGCCGATCAAATCCAGCTTTATAAACTCCTCGCTCGGCAGGTGGCGGGTTCCATGGGGCTCACAGCTTGTTTTTTGCCGAAGCCGGTGCAAGGTTTAAACGGCAGCGGAATGCATACGAACATTTCTCTTTCAAAAAACGGCAAGAATATTTTTTATGATGCGCAAGGAAAGTATAATATGTCGGGAGCTGCGTATCAATTTGCAACCGGCGTTCTTTTTTATGCTAACGATATTTGTCTTGTCATGAATTCAAGCGTAAATGCCTATCGAAGACTTGATCCGGCTTTCGAAGCGCCGAATGAAATTAAAATGTCTGCCACAGACAGGGGATCCATGGTGAGAATTCCGATCGGCAATGAAAGGAGCGCTCGTCTTGAGGTGCGCACCGTTGCTCCGGACGCCAATCCATATCTTTGCATTTATGCTTTGATTTTAGCCGGCTTGAAAGGAGTCGAGGGCGAGGAGAGCGAGCTAAAGAAAATGGAAGCTGCGTTCAGCGGTAATGTGAAAAAATTGTCTGGAGATGTCTATACAGCCATCGAACGTTTTGAAAACAGCGGTTTTATGAAAGAAATAATGGGATCGGAAAATCATCTGAAATACGCTGAACTCAAACAGGCCGCTGCGGACCGCAGTCCGAGGAATCTTGGTAAACGCCTCAAGTCCGGCGAAATTTTGTATCACCACGAAATCACCAATCAGCTGTTGTGGTCGGATTTTTAATAAGTTCTTTTAGCGCATTTTCGATTTCTTCATCGATTTTAGTGTCTTCTTCAAAAGACAGCGCTGATGCCTGTTTTACATCTGCAGGCTGAACGTACTTCCAAGTAAATAGCGGTCGAATCGTAATATATCCATCCGCTGCAAAAATGCCGTTCGGAATATGGTATAGGTCAGGAGCGTATTTTTTGTATTCGCGATCGCCAGTATAAAATTCCTTGCCGTCAAAAACATTCTTTTTGAGCCAGTTGTATTTTTTCTTGAGTGGCGGTTTGTCTTTCATATAATCGCGAAACACTTCTCCATGGAGAACATACATCGTGACGCTCACGGCAAAATCTTCTCCTCCAGTGGCGTAGCCGGGATTAGCGAGGGATTCCCATCCTTGGGCGTAGCTGAAAAAATTTTGTTTCATTTCATCCCATGCCGGATCTTGGGTGTGGTCTTGGCCATCTTCAGGAAAAGTCGGTTTATGAGGTCTCCAACGGTAGACATCATTTATTCTGTCAGAAACATCGTAGCTGATGTTATAGAATCCCGTTGTATCTACCATATATGTGTCTATAAAATGGCTGTATTCATGCATGATAGTTCTTATTTCATCATAGTCGCTCCGCCCGATCATATTGTTGGTTTTGAATTTTAAAAGTTTGCATTGTGATGCATATTGAGGAAAGTAGCCGCTTGAGCAAATAAGTTTCTTTTTTTCTGAAATGCTGCTGAACGTTTGTTTATTGATACAGTCTTTTTTTTGTATGCGAAGGCGCTGCGGAAAGACATCAATAGCGGTTTTTTCAAGATAGGCGAGGTGCTCTTTAGAAACATCTTCATATGGCGTCGGCGCCATAAATTCATAACACGTAAATTTTTTCGCCGCTTCACGATCGCGTTGTTCCATAGCTTTTAATTCATCAGCAAGTACTTTCAGCATTTTTGCATCGACAATATTGGAATATGGGAGGCCGTGTTCTTTTTGGAACCGCAATACTCCTTTCATAAATCGGGTCGGTCCGCAAATATGGTCCATGTTGTATCCAAGCTGCCGCAAACCGTTTAAAATTTTTGCGACATACGGGTCTGCAACCGGCTGCGCGACCGGAAGGATGCGAAGATCGATATTTCCAACGCCGTGGCCGTAACATCCATTCGGATCATAATCGAAGAGATCAATGGTTTCTTCGCCTCTCAATACTGCTTCCGCTATAGGATCGTTTTCAAAATAACTCTTAAAATTCTTTGACATTTTTGAGTAAGGATATTTGCCAGCAAGAATTGTTGGCGGAGTAAATGGCGTGGTTCCTGCAGGAAATGGCGGCGACGGAGGTGGAATTTCTGTTGTCGGTGGTGCAACTTCTGTTTGCGGCGCTTCCCACTTCTGAACTTCATCATATGTGCGGCTTTCAAATATCAGTCCTGCGCTGATATTCGAAAATCGATAAAGCATTTGAGCGGATTCGCCGCGAGTAAGTTTTTGTTCAAAGCCCGTAATGCTTATTGGGATTGCTTTTTTGCCAATAAGGATTGAAGCATATTGTTGCGGTCCATTAGTAGAAAACCCGATGGCTTTCACCATAATCTGCGCTGCTTCAAGAAAAGTAATTGGTTGGTTTGGCTGAAAAGTGCCGTCCGGACGAGCATTGATAATTTCCATATTTTTCGCTTCGCAGACGAATTTCGCAAACCATTGGTTTTTCACATCCGGAAAGCAGTTTGCTCCAGCAGGTTTTTCATAGTAAAAAACCGGAAAGAGCATGGCGAGGAATTCAGCGCGGCTGATTATTTTATCCGGCTGGAATTTTTTACCCGGTAATTTTACGCCATTTTTTTGCACGAATTTTATGGCTTCATCGTTTCCGCGTTCCGCAAATTGAGCGCCGGCAAAATGCGCTGCAGCCCCGATGACTAAAAATACCGCTGCAAATATAAAAAATCTTTTCATAAAATACGTTTAGTCGCAGTAGGCAACGGCCATCACTCCATTTCCGATTTCAGAATTAAAGAGAGCGCGGTATGCGCCGCGCTTTGTCGGAATATAGTAGTCGTACGGGCAGTTTGCGCGTTTGTCTTTGTCGGTCGCTCCGCTATACGCCGCCGCATCCGGATCGGGTTTTGTGCTGTTATAAACGCCAAAATCCCAATTATGCGCTGACGGTGTTCCAGGCGTATATCCGAGCAGCTCCCCGGCTTTGAAAGAAATCGGAGCTATGAAATCCGTGCGCGTATCTTCTATTTTCGGCGTTGTCGGAAACGCGGTACGGATTTTTTCAATCGGTTCAAGAAAATGATCCAAGCTGAATTCCACTTCGCAACTAATTTGAAAAAGCAGCGTATATTGATTGATGCCTTGTTCGTTGTAGTGAGCGCCTCCAATAAGTTTTGCGTCAGCCGGAGCGTAGATCGGAACTTTTCCGTTGTCTGCAATCCAAAGATACGAATGGGATTTAAACATATTGCCATTTATGAGAACGCCGGGCGGAGTGATTTTTGATATGCGGGAAATATCCGTAACATCCGCAATAAAAGACGGATTTGGATCGTTAATGCAGCTTTTTTGTTGGTTCTGTGCCGCAGGCGCATTCCGGTCCTTTTGAATTTCGAAAGTCGCTTTTGGTTTTGAAAATTTTGCTTTCGGTATGGATCGTAAATTCTTACCGATTTTCTTAAAGTTTTTTTTCTTTGTGAATTTTTCTACACTTCTGGCAATACTCTCTTTATTTGTATGGGTTTTACCTTTTATTTTGGAGGTTGCTAATACCGAAAATGGTATCACAAAAAGAATAATGAACGCTCCTGCCAAAAGATTTTTGTTTATTTTCATATATTATTACATTTTAACCCATTTCCTAAAAATCGTCAAATCATGTATAGTAAAGTGGTGATCAATCCTCAATCTGATTTTTCGAGCCTCGGTGTAGATCAAAAAATTCTTGATCAACTTAAGCGATTAAATATACATACGCCAACGCCGATTCAACATAAGGCGATTCCCGTAGGGCTTGAGGGAAAAGATATTATCGGTATAGCACAGACCGGAACAGGCAAAACTCTCGCTTTCGCCATTCCGATTCTTCAGCGCCTTCCGTCACTAAAAGGCAGAGCGCTTATCATACTTCCAACGCGCGAACTTGCGCTACAGGTCGAGGAAACATTTAGAAAGTTTACAGCGATGTTTGGTCTGCGAATTGCCGTGCTTATCGGCGGGGCATCCATCGGACGGCAAATAAGCGATCTTCGCACAAAGCCGCAGATTATTATTGGCACGCCGGGCCGCATCATTGATCATCTTAAACAAAAAATACTGCATTTGAACGACGTAAAAATGCTTGTGCTTGATGAAGCGGACCGCATGCTCGATATGGGTTTTGCTCCGCAAATAAGGCAGATTCTCATATCGGTTCCGAAAGACCGCCACACCATGCTTTTTTCCGCCACCATGCCGGACAACATCGTAAAAATCGCAACTATGCATATGAAATTGCCGGTTCGCGTGGAAATTGCGCGGTCCGGAACGACTCCGGAGCGCGTGGAGCAAGAAGTTTTTATTATAAGAGCGAATGAAAAAAACCGCTTGCTCGAGGCTCTCCTAACGCAATATAAAGGAAGCGTTTTGGTTTTTTCGCGGACGAAATTCGGCGCGAAAAGAATTTGCGCCGTGCTCAAGCACATGGGATTTACAGCCGCCGAAATTCATTCCAATCGGTCTCTTTCACAGCGGCGGGAAGCGCTTCAAGGCTTCCAAACGGGGAGGTACCGCGTGCTTGTCGCCACCGATATTGCGGCCCGCGGCATCGACGTGAAAGGAATTGAATTGGTCATTAATTATGATGTTCCCGAATTTGCCGAAGATTACGTACACAGAATCGGACGTACTGCTCGGGCAGGACATGCGGGCCGCGCCATCACATTCGCAACACCGGATCAAAGTCATAAAATAAGACACATCGAACGGCTTATCCGCGGAGTGCTCAAAGTTTCAAAGCTCCCGCTGCTTCCTCCGGATCGGCCTTTTTTGAAAATGCCGCACGACTTTTCGCATAATCGCGGGCAGCGCCATAATTCTTATCGAAAGCGGAAATTTTAGGGACATGCTGAAAAACAAATTTTTGTAGCGAAATTTTGCCATTTTGCGCGAAAACTTTGAAATGCGACGAAGGCGTATCAGGTTTGATACGTCGAGGAGCAGTGAAAAGTTTGCAGCCAAAATGGCAAAATTGCAGCAGAAAAGAGGTTTTTCAGCATGTCCCTAGAGAAATTCAGATAACGCTACGATTTCGTTCATTGCAGTTTCATAATCTACCGGCGTTGCTTTTGCAGGAACTTTTACTTTTGCTTTTCCTAAATTCATTGTGCATGTTTCTTTTACGGTAAACGACAGCACGCCCACGGTTACTTTAGATTTTACCTCGTATTTTTTGAAATGTCCGGCGCCGGCGATAAAAAGTTTCGTTGAAGGTGGTGTTTGCGTTTTAGCCAATTCCTCGCCAATAAACGGAGTAAGAAGTTTTGTCGTCGCATCCGCAGTCAAAGCGCCAAGATATACCGCATTTTTTGATGAATCCGACTCCCATCCGTTTTTGTAGACAAAGGAAGATTTTTCGAGAGGTGTGCTTACAGGCTCTTTACTAATAGCCGTGAATATTTGTCCGGTAAATTCCGAGTTTTCAAAAGTTTTCCATTTTGCATCACCTCCCTTGTAATAAGTTTGACTGCCTATGATGACGATTTGAAGCGTTCTTTTAGAGGCTTCTTTTACAGCTTTAACGGTTTGATCCAGCGTAAGCTGTCCAGCGGCCATAAGATCGAGTATGCCGAGCGTATTTATTAGTAGCAAGAGAGCGTCCTTCGCTTAAGAGCGTGCCTTTTTCTACATTTTTGTATCGTTTTAATGCTTGTAAGGCAACATTGACAGATGTTTTTTGTTCAGCTGTGTGCGACGGATCAGCTTGCGCTTTTGCCCCGCTTGCACTGACAGTGCAAGAAAAACTATAGTTGGTTGAATTTGTTGCTTCTTGCCACGCATTTTCGAAAAAATCCTGCGGCGGTTCAGCTGCCGCAAATGCCGCCGAAGCTTGAAATAAAATAGCCAATGCCGTAATGATACTTGCGAGTGATCGTGTATTCATGGTCACATCATACATTCAATTGTATGCATTGCAATCTCTTGCGTTTTGGTGGCTTGGACCGTGGGCCCCTACTTATAAATATCTTAATTGGTGATCCAAAACCGTAACTTTTTTGGTTTACCTTTACCTTGTGATCTTGCGTCCTCAAAAACCCCGCCGCAATATTCAATAATTTTCCGCGAAGCAGTATTCGTTTCATCGCAGGTAACTAATACCTTTTTAATGCCAAGTTTTCTTGCTTTTGGCAAAGCTAACTCCAAAATCTTTTTTCCATACCCCTTTTTTCTTTCGGTAGGACGAACTTCATATCCAATGTGCCCGCCAATAAGTCTCAAGTGTTTAGTAAGCCGGTGTCTGATAGAAGCTCTGCCAATGAATTTTTTCCCATCAGTAAGCCAATATACCGTCTCCGGTACATATCCTTTAACAAGGCCGATGCCCTTTGAAAGGTTTCGTACGCGCCTTACATATGCAAGAAAATTCTTCGCGACTTCATCGATTGGCATATTCACTGAAAGCACATACCAATTATTTTCTTTTTTGAATTCTTTCACAGCTTCCAGAAAACTTTTTCTATATTTTGTAGATGGCAAAACAAGGCGAACCATAAGAAAATTATAGCATCGTTCTGCTAGGCTGCTGCTAGAATGCAATTCATTGGTTCGGGCAAATGACTGCTTTAACAATCTCTCCTCTTGTAATTGCAGCGAGAGCATCGGGCGTTTGAGCAAGTGGAAATTTTTTCTCCGCCATTTCTCTCCATGGCAACCTACCGTGATGCCCCGCCATCACACCAATCGCGCGATGAAAATGAGAAAAATCACTTCCCCAGCATCCACGCACTTGAAGATGCTTACGATTGATTTGCTCATGAGGATTAATTATAACATCGCCGTTATCCGTGTACTGGCCGGATATTACCACGCGTCCATTGTCACGTGCCATGTCCAGTGCTTGAGATACAGCTCTCGGGTCACCGGCTGCTTCAATGACAACATCTGCGCCGCGTCCGCCGGTTCTTTCCCGTACCCAAGCAGCACGATCTTCAGGGGGTATTTCAAGTCCGCACGTCTCAGAAGCGCCCATGCGCTTGGCAAAATCTCGTCGATTCTCCGGATCTCCGACAGCAAGTACTTGGCCTGCTCCCGAAAGACCGGCAAAAGCAATGATGCTTTGTCCAACAGGACCAACGCCGAGCACAACTACTGAATCACCAAGCCGGATTTCTGCGCGGTCGACTGCATGCAGCGCGGTATTTAAACCGCATCCGCCCGCAATGTATGTTTCTGGATCAAGACCATCGGGCAAACGAAGCAACTTTGTACCTGCCTTTAAATGAATAGCTTCCGACCATCCCCCCAAAGGAGCATCTGGATCTTGGGCTGAAAAAGTAATTCCGTACACTCTGCGCTCCGGGCATCGCGTAGTCGCTTTATCTACCAAACAAGTACGACAACTGCCACATGTTCCATGAACATCGAGAAACGCCGCTTGGTCGCCTTCTTGAAATATATTTCCATCTACATCTTTAATTCGTCCGCGTATTTTTTCAAGGATACCTACTGAAACATGCCCTGGAATAATGGGATAAGGTACGCCCGCAAGTTTGCCGCGATGAAGATGAACATCGGTTCCGCATACTTCAGAAAATGTAGTATGTAGGAGTGCCGCTCCTTCCCTAAGATTAGGCTCATCAAATTCTCTCATCTCGAGAGGTTCATTTGGCGCGGGCATTACTACGGCTTGATACTTCAATGGGTTGATTATATCAATGTTTCATGAGAAATCAACTAGCTGTTAAACCGGAATGTTTTTATGAGCATTTTGAATTCTTTTGGAAATTTGTCGGTCAGCAATGTATCGGTCAATTGAATATGAACGAATTCCTGTCCATCAGATTTGTTGTTGATGAGAAATGCGCCATAATGAAGAGGCGCTGACGGATCGGCATCGCGGAGCGTATAAGTAAATCCAGAAATATTGTATTTATTTTTCACTTTTTTCTTTTTCACGCGATACCAGTTTTTCATCACATCATCGACTGTGCCTGAATTTTTGTAGTACGTTATATTGAGTACGTTTACTGGACCGTCCGGAGATGTCACTTTGAGATCGGCAGTCCATGGCATTATGCCAACGAGGATCGCATCCGAACGGTAACAGAAATAATATGGCTGCTCTTCATTGAATTGAAGAGCAGTTTTTTTTGAACAGTTTTTTATTTCAATATTCACATACCCAGTTGTCTCTGTAAAAACTTTTCCGAAAGTGGACTCCGTATCTTTATAATAAATTTTGCGCGCAGCTACATCATATCTGGCATCCGGAATAAGCTCGTTGGTTTTTTCGTTATATACTTTGCCTGTCTCCGGATCGAGTCTCGCAGCGGTTCTATTAGAAGGTACAACATTGTCAGGAATCGACGCGCTCTGAGTTGGTTTCGGGGCTGGCGCATCATCCTGAATATATCCGTACTTTGGATAACATTTATTATCCACCTCTATGAGACCGATTTCAGTTTCATCTTTTTGCATCCCTGAATCATCATAGATTATTTTAAATATTTTCTGCGAAGTTTCCGGATAGGCTCGTATCCCAATAACTTCTTCTTTTGGCGGGCTTAGATAAAAAACTTTTCCATCCTTATCGCGAATCTCCACGCTTCGAGTATTCGTTGGATTTGGTTTCGGTTTATTGGTACACGGTACGCTCACAGGTGCACTTATTGGAGTTTTTTCCGGAGTTGATTTTGGAGTCGAAACCGTGCCTCCTGTATTACGATTCGTTCGGCTCGGACTCGTATTGATGGGATTTGTAGGAAAGTAGTCAATATTGCTATTGCTGTACGGATCGTAATAGTCGAACTGTCCAAACGCAAAATTCATCGCAACCAACACTCCTATTGCAACCAAAGCTAAAAACAACCCCCATAATTTTATATTTTTGTATTTCATCGATGTTTATTATACCATAATTTGAACAACTTTTCAATCTGGCCATGCGCGTGCGAAAAATCAGTATTGGTATACTAAAACTATGAATCCATATAAAAAGGTTTTTTCCGAATTGCAAAAATCAGGAGTCAAATATTTAGTGGTCGGCGGTGTTGCGGTGAATCTCTATGGTTATAGTCGTTTTACTGGAGATATTGATATTTTGCTCACACTTGATTCTTCGAATTTATCAAAAATGGAAAAGGTAATGAAAAAATTGGGATATGTAGAACGTTTGCCGGTTCAACTGCATGAATTGAAAGATAAAAAAAAGGTAAAAAAATGGCTTAAGGAGAAGGGGATGACCGCATATACTTTTATTTCATCAAAAAAACCGCAGCTTGATATCGATATTTTGGTTGGATATTCGCTGGATTTTAAAAAGTTTTACAAAAACAGAACTGTTATAAAAGTGTGGGGAATGAATCTGTCCGTAATTTCTTTTGATGATTTGATTTTGATGAAAAAGAAGGCTGGAAGAGAGAAGGATTTGCTCGATCTTCAAGCTTTGCTAGAATTAAAGTCGCTATGAAGACGAAAATTCCGCAATTTGATAAAGATTATTTGCGGCGATGCAAACACAGTTCGCCAGAGACAAAATTGAAGTGGCTTGCGGCCGCGCTTGACTTTGCTCAAACAAAAAAGAAAACTGTGAAGAAGTGAAAGCGCGCCATTGATCGGAGATAACTATAGGGGAGATGAGAGCCAGTATGCCCAGAGTTACCAGAAGCGTGAAAATGTTTGAGCCTAAAGTTTCCGAAACAGCGACCTCGATTCTATCCCTCAAATGAACACCATTCAATAAGTTTTTCAGGATTTTTTCTCCATTCGCCTTCCCATTTTTCCATGACCCAGCGCCCCGGAGATTTTTCATGCACAAAAACAAATTCTTTTATTGGCTTGAGGTAGATTGATTCATCTTCATTCTTCTCATTCAATATCTTAAAAGATTGAAGATTTGAAGTTGCAATTTCAAGAATTTGCTTACAATAATCCAGTAATTTTTTACCACGCAACGCAGCAAACATGCCGTTTTTAGCTATATCTTCTCCAATCATGCAGAAATCCATAAAACTCCAATCTTTGGTTAATTGCGTTATTAGCCGTTCACCGTCGGGATGGTAGACAAATGCTTTTACGACTGCTTGCAAAGAAGGAATGAGGAACGGCGGCAGACTGTCGCATACGCGCAGTTCCATATACTGTTTTATTCTTATATCGGTATAAATAAAACTTACGTGGAGGATCCAGTCATCCAAAGTTGGACGAAATCCTCCGTATCCATTTTTCATAAATCCAGCGAACGTAGTATTTTTAATTGGTATCCATTTTTCATCACGGAATATCGTCACCATAGGAACTTTTTTACAAAAATCAATCCATTCCTTGAAACCGAAATTTTTACTGAAGAAAATTTTTCGAATCCCAAACCGACGGCGATCCAGTTTTCTCAAAATATGAGTCCGATAACTCACGAACCCCGTATTCACCCCGTCTTTCAGCGGAGAATGGGCATACATGGCGCCTATAAAAGGCGCCAATCGAAGGAGAATATGGCATTTCCGCCTCGCGTCTTCTTCGGAGGTATAGTCAATATTTGCTTGGATTGAACAGAGTTTATGCCAAGTTTCCGTCCATAGTTTTGATTTGCGTCTGAAAAAATCTTCCAAAATATTGAATCGATTGAGTGGAGTTCGTCTATGCTTTACCGGATCACTTTTGAATGGTTGATATCCCATGCCAAACCACACAACATCAAAAATTTGCGACATTTCCGAAAGTTCGTGCTGGTGAATTCTAAGCTCGCGCGCTAGATCGTGAATTGACGTATGGGTTCTGCCGGACAGTTCGCAAACGTCTTCGCAGTATTCAAGAGTCAAACGGCTTTCCCCCCGGCTCATTGATGTAATATAGGCACCTTCTTCGCGCTCCGCGACCCAATTAAGCTCCTCAATAAGTTTTTTTTGGATATTCTGAAAACCGTTGGGGTCAAGATAAGTAACAGGCTGAAGATTATTTCTGCGAATTCCGTGTTTTTCTACTTCCATTCCAATTTTCACTTCTTCCGGTTTTTTACATCCTGCTTTGTAGTATTCAAGCAGGTCATTTTCGGATATTGGTATTTTTGAAGCGAATTGTTGATATTGTGAATTTGGCTGATAGCCCATACGAAACGTACCTTAATAAAATAATGGGGAGGAGAAATCCTTAGGATGTTTTCTTGCGCCGACTTGATTAGAATTTAATTTTAGGTTTTTTTGGAAAAAAAACAATAGACTCAAAATAAATTGTATTTTTGTCTAATCTGCATTACAGAATAGTCAGAATTAATGATTAGTTTTTGGCAATATTCTTATGATTGCGAAAATTTGTGTATATATTATGATGCACCTCATCCGGATTGTTGTCGGCGCTTTTCAATACGGCGAAGCTCTTTGTCTGTGAATCCAAAATGATGACCGATCTCATGCCAAACAACATCACGCACAAGTTCTTTGAGCGAATAATCGTCTGTCGCGAGGCTTTCTATGGATTGTTTAAAGATAGTTATCTTGTCAGGTAAGACGCCGCTTTGAGTTTTCCCCCATTGCGTCTGCGGTACTCCTTCATAGAGGCCGAGCAGCACTCCACGATTCCCAATTGCAATTTCATTAGTGTGTTTTTTTCGCGGGGAATTTTCAATGACAATCGCCACATTAGAAACGGCGTCGCGAAGTTTTTTAGGGAGTGATGAGAGCGCGGCAGCAACGAGTTTTTCAAATCGCAATGTATCCACTATGTCATTGTACATTTATTTCCAATTTATAGCCGTAATGGTGAGCTGGAGTACTGTTGCAAAAGACACCCAGAAAAAATAGGGTACATTTATTAATGCTATCCATTTTCTGTGAGGATACATGACAAGCAGAGCCCATATGAGTGTTGCAAGAACTAAGATTATATCGACTGCGGCGAGAATATTATTTTGAAGGCCGAATTGAATTGGCGTAAAAGCGAAATTAAAAATAAGATTGAGAATAAACGGCAGGATGGTAGAAAATGGGATTTTACGTTTGAGGAAAAGGTATCCGGTAAACCCAAAAGAAACCGCAATAATAAAATAAAGCACCGTCCATACGGGACCAAAGAGCCATGAAGGTGGTGCCCATGTAGGTTTTATTAACTGCTGATACCAATCGTAGGTGCTCATGATGGTATTTTACACTAAAACAACGGCGCCAAAAGAGGCTGGCGCCTTGCCTACCGGCAGGCAGGCGCCACCATGGATTTGCAGAAGTTTTCAACTTGGCTCCCCCTAGCGGACGATTTGCGAACTAAGTGTTATGAAGCAATTCTGCTTTTAAGTAGGAATTTGAGGTGTAATCAAAATGCAATAGAGCCCGTTCTTTGATAAAGTAAGAAAGTTCAGTAATCTCTCAGTATGCACTTAAAGGTTAATGAAGTTGTAGATATTAGCGGGTGGGAGTTTTTGGCTATTCCAATTGGTCTTGGAACAAGAGAAAAAATTGCAGTGCGAAAAACTCAAAAAGCAAAAGTATACTACATGGTAAAATCATATGATAAAGATGTAGGTGAATTGAGATCTGAAGTTTGCGCCTCGATCATAGGGAAACTTTTTGATTTTTCCGTTCAAAAATCTTTTTTATGTAAAATTCCTGATTATAAAAAACATGGATTTTCTCAGAATTTAGGTGTCTTAATACGCTTAGACATAACACGTCAACGAGATCCTCGAAATGAATCTTCACAATATAAGGAAGATCTTATTCATGGTGCCGACTTGATTAGTAGGGTAGCGCCTGATTTTCTTAAAATTCCAATAGGCGAGGAAGGCATGCGGAGGAAAATGTATACTTTGGAAGTGGTCATAAAAGCTCTTAGGGAATATGTTAGAAAAAATCCCCAAGCAGCGAAAACCATATGGATTGAGTTTTTTGAATTGACGGCTTTTGATGCTTTGATTGGAGGTACGGACAGACACTATCGTAATTGGGGGATACTCCTTAATATAGAAAAAAATAAGAGATCATATCGAAAATTAGCACCAGCTTTTGATAATGGTATTAGTCTTCTTTGGAGAGATTCAGTTAGGTTACGCAATCTTAATGAAAAATCGGTACGTGCTGCACCGTCGGCTTTTCGTAAGCCTCTAGGTGGACAGTATACGTTATTCGAGGTGTGCGAAATTCTTGGAAAAATTCCAGAGGTAAGAAAAAATGGTGCTGCAAAATTAGTTTTGGATAAATGTAATTCTGTGTCAGAAAATAAGCTTAAAGATGCAATTTTAAACAAAATGCCTCGCGATAAAAGTTTTGAATCAGATGAGAAAGTGCTAGCACAAATTTATGAATATGTTAAAATGAGGTTCCGAATATTGAAAGAAATTTTAAATAAAATATATGCCCCCGCGGATATACTATAATGTAGTTTACAAAAATGGCACCACAACACGTGTTGCCGAGTTTATTAAGGAAGAAAATGGGGAATTCATTTTTAGGTATTTCCCCGAAAGTAAAATTGAATTCCCAGGCTTTCCATTAAATAAAAATGAATATCGCAGTGCGGTATTATGGGAACCAATTATTTTTCGAATTCCAAATACATTACGTAATCAATATTCAGACCGTTCCCCTGAAGAGATTTTAGAAATCACTCAAGGTAAATTAGTGACTGATCATTTTGAGTTCGTTAAGCAACCTTAGGCTAAGCTAAAATCTCATTCATATCATTTTCAACATTGGCTTCTTCTATAAATCGAAATTCAGCCATCTTAGGTGTTCGTGGGAAAAGCTGATTATCCTTCCAGCTCTTTTGGATTGGCCTTTGATAGAGTCGCGTTAAATGCCGTTTGTAGTTTGTGTCAGCATTTCCAAGTAGGTGACCTCCTTTTGTTTCGATGAGGCATATTTTGTCGAAAATTTCGCGCCCATTGCCTAGAGTGATAATAAAATCGGGGTAGAAGCGATTCTTTTTCCACGCTACGAGATAAAAGTCTTTTTTGGCTTTATTGCGATACCACCAGACAGTTTTTTTGCTGTCTTCCATACGCCATAACGCTTTATCTTCAAGATTATTTAGGTCTCCACCAATAACTGGATCGTAGAGGCTTTTTTCGACCGATAGTTTTCTTCTAACTTCTTTTTCAAAGAAGTAATCCGCTTGAAGCACATCCAGGCCAAATTTGGGAACAAAACGAATCTCATCACTAGCAAGTTTTTTCACAAATAATTCTCGGGCTAAGCGGTTAATTTCACCCTCTTCTTCACCGGTACCGCTTAAAATTTTACGAAGTTCATCCAATAGAAAAATTTGATTTTTCTCAATCTCTTCATCTGAAAAATGCTTTTTTAATAAAACTAAAGCGTTTGAAATAATTTCTTCTGCCACCCAAGGATTAGGTACCTGCTCAAGGATATTTTGAACCCAAAAACTTTTTCTAATCTTTGTGTGAAATTTGCTCCTAGTGCGCTTTTCTTGCAGTTCAAGAAATTCTTCCATATCTTCAGCGAACTCCCGTGTAAAGCCGATGGATACGGTTCTTTCTACAGCCTCACTTTCTGGATTTATGTGTACTTTTTTGAGGTTTTCCAATTTCACTTTGCTGTAATCAATTTCTGCAAAAATATCCAAAGTTGGATCTAGCACGCGCGTGCCATCGGGTGAACGCTTATCTTGAACTACAAAAGTAGGAAGCGCAAAATCTTGCAAGCTTTTCTCAAAACGTTTACGCAAAGTTTGTTTTTTGCGTTCACCAAGTTCTGGATCGAATTTTCCTGAAGCAGAGGAGATACGCTGCATAAGGTCTCCCATTCCGTCGTATTCAAACCCTGTCCTGATAGCTTTAATGAGTTCTTTAGATGAATCTCTTAGGCAAAACACATAGCTTTCGTCCAAATCTTTAATCTTGGTCTTTCTAGCATACGGCTGACGTAGAACACGGCCTGTAAGCTGCGTTAAGGCTGTTTTAGAGCGAGAGCCACCTAAAACCGTCAAAGAGTAGGCAAAAGGACAGTCCCAGCCCTCCTGTAGGGCTTGTTTCGTAATTATGAATCGAATCGGGCAGGTGCTTGAAAGCAGGTCTTTGTTTTCAATGTCGTTTTTAATACTGCTCTTAATAGCTATTTCATCTTCGCGCACAAGTCCAGTGGCAATGAGATGCTCTTTAACATCGTCTGCATGAATTTTGCCTTCCTTGCGCTGATCCTTGCCCGTTGCTTCAACTTGAATTAAATTGATAGGCCGGATGTAAACGCCGGTATTTTTTTTGTATTTTTCCGCATGTAATTGAAGATTGTTTAAGTGCTCAATGGAATAATTAACAAGGCTTTTCCATTCAATCGTATCTTTTTCAATTAAATTTAGATCCAGTTTTATCATCTCTTCTTTTTCAAGTTCACGGCCAGCAACAGAAAATAACACATTAGCCGTGTCTGTAGGAGTTGCTGTGAGCTCGCAAACGCAAGCGGGGTTACATTCTGTGATAGCACTGCTCGCAAGTTCGCTTTTTGCCTTATGCCCCTCATCCAAAATAATTAACGGCTCAAGTATTTTAACGACATTTCCAAATGAGGTTTTTACTTTGACCCCGAAGAGTGAGCCTTCTGTAGTTTCTTGATCGAGGTTTGGGAAGAACTCTAAAAGAGCTTTCTGTTTTTTCTGATCGCTCTCAAGAGGAAAGAACTCATCGAATTTTCCATTGTCTTGAAAAAACTTTAGGTCGTCTTTTTTTATTTTATCTCTGGAAAATGATTGAAGAATCATTACGAGGACGACAAGATTTTCCTCGATATCGTTTGGAGTAAATTTTTCTTTTTTAGTCACAATCTTTACGCGATTGCCAGATATGGCATCTAACCGTTCGCGGTATGGATGTGCTCGATCTTTGAGCGCGGCAAGCGTTTGAGAGTAAATTTGTTCACTCGGTACAACCCAAAGAACAAAGCCTGTTTTCTTTTTACGAAGATGCTCTAAATAGAACTCTACCGCATAGGTTGCTAGGAGTGTTTTTCCTCCTCCTGTGGGTATTTTAAGGCAAAAGTTAGGGCATGGTTTGTTGTGTCCGGTGCGCTTATTTCTGCATGTATGATTTTCGTTGCCTTCGGTAAATAATCTATGCCATGCCTTTTCCGCTGGATTGATTTCATTACCCCATTTTTTTAGCACTTCTTTAGGGATTTTTTTAAAATCATTTTGTTCATCGGCAAGCACTTGGAAATATCTATCCATCGCGTTCTTACAGTTGAGCTGATATTCCTTAAGCGTGTGCATATTTATTCGGCCATTCGATAAATTTCAAACGGGAGTTGAGCGAAACGGATGTTAAATTCCTTGAGATGGTAGTCTTCCATGAAGCAGGCAGGTGCAAAGACAAGTTTCTGACGAGCGGGGAACTGTTTATGGATTCTTTCGGCAAAATCTAAATTGAGTGCCATTTCCTTTAATTTCTTTTTGTCTGGACTGTAAATAAGAAAAACTTCAAAAGTGCTTGATGAGCCTATATGAAAAGTTTTTTCATTAAGTTTCTTGGCGTTAAATTTTTCACCAGTTGCAGTAAAGAATGCGTATTTTGACAAGTCTTCAAAGCTCGGGAGTTTTCTACATTCAAGAAGGTGCTCCATGTTTATTTCTTCTCCTAGTTCGTAAAACGAAAAGCTACCACCAAGGCCAGATTTTAGGGCTTCGTCTGCAGCATTTGGTATGCCTTTAATTACTCGTCTCATGCGTTCGGCAGTGATTTTGTCTGCATAATCTTCGCATTCAACTAGAATGAATTGACGATTGCCATCATCTTCTTTATTTAGAGCTAAAACAGCGTGGCCTGTGGTTCCTGAGCCAGCAAAAGAGTCGAGGATCACGTCGTCTTTGGTCGAACTGATTGAAATTAAATGATAAATTAATTCTATAGGTTTTGGATTATCAAATATCTCCGGCTCACCAAAAATTTCTGTTAGCATACTTTGTGCACTATCTGTACTGCCATGGTCGTCTAGTAGATTTGGCTGTGATGAATAGGTGTCCACGTCCTCGAAATCATATATTTTTAATTTTATGACATTGCCATCAATTATGAATCTTCCATTGGCTTCTAGTCCACGGGCTTTTTTCTCGCCAATTTGCCATCTTTTACCAGCTCTTGGTTTTTTTCCTAATATTTCAAATTGCATTGTTGCTCTGGCATAACTGCCGGCATTCTTTTTTTCAATAATTGTTAGTCTATAGTTTCCGAGCTTATCTTTGTGTGGATACTCTCTTGTCTCTTTTGATCTTATTCTTTGCAAAAGTTTTGCATTACCTGACTTGCCATATACAAGTGTGTAATCCACCAAAGAGCTAACCGATGCCTCTTTCACATTTGTAGATGTTGCCTTTTTTTTCCAAAGAAAATCAGCAATAAAATTATCTTCGCCAAAAATTTCGTCCAGCATTGATCGAAGGTGATGAAATTCATTATCATCGATGCTTATGAAAATAATCCCGTCATCTTTTAGAAGTTCACGTAAAAGAGTAAGTCGTGGATACATCATGCAAGCCCATTTGTCGTGTCGCGTAAGATCGTCCCGTGCAACGACTTTTCCGAGCCATTCACGAATCATCGGGGAAGCCACATTGTCATTGTAGATCCAGTTTTCATTGCCAGTGTTGTACGGAGGATCAATATAAATACACTTAATTTTGCCTGCATGAGTTGGAAGTAGGGCTTTGAGTGCTTTTAAGTTATCTCCATGAATAATGAGATTGTCGTCTAGAGAGGGAGATTTACTAAGCCCCTTAGTCTTTTGAGTGACCAGATTGTGAAATTTAACTGCGTGATGGTAGTTTTGGAGGAATGTTTTTCCCTTGAAGTGAAAAGAAGGCATATCGGCTCATTACATCTTTGAACCGAGTTCCTTTCGTATACCGCAAGAGAAGGGAACCCAGCTGCCGACTCACATTCAGTTACCAACAAAGGCACCCGATAGCGAGTTGCTGGGTCCCCCTCCTTACCCGTTATCGGGAGGAAGGGATTTCCCCAGCCTTTGTAAGTAATACGAATTGTGAGTCGGCATCGAAAATTCTACCACGCACAACAAATAGAAGCCAAAACCGAATTCATTTTTATCTCAAAAAACGCTATTATTGGCTTTGTTTAATGAAAAAGTAATGACCGAATTTAATATTAGAAAAATAGATAGTAAATTGCTCTTTCTGGTGAAGTCCTTAATAGGTGATTATAAAGAATCACAAGAGAAAGACAGCTCTACTCATCGCGGGGAAAAGTTTTTCAGTTTTATCGGTTTTGGCCATACCGACTCTTTATGGAAGAAGATGCCCGATGAGGAATGGAGTGCGTATCTCACTAGTTTGTGTGTGGAGTATGGAATAATTAGAGAAATATATTTTGATATTCTTGATGAAGAGCGGGATACAGAAAACCCGATTAAATCAAAACATTATAAGTATGCTGGATCGGCTGAGTTTGAAGATTTTTTTAATTTTGGCATTTCAGCAGGCCGTGACAATACAATATTTTGTTCAATAGATTTGAATTGCGAAAAAGCAAAGAGTTTTTTTGATGAATATTTGTTGAATTGGCTTAACGATAATTTGTTTAAGGAAAAGAAGAATCTGTTAAAAGCGGAAAAACAAATTGAGAAAATAATTGAAGATATTTATGCGCTTTTAGATCAGCATCCCGATAGAAATTTATTGGTACAGGAAAATATACTTCACAAAGAAGATATAGATTTTATTGCCGTCATGTACTTTTTAGAAAAAATGAAATACTTAGAAATATTAAATGTCGACGCTGGACAGTTTGAATATTGGATCATGCGTGTAAATATAAGTAAAAAATTCTATGAAGATTTTGAACGAGAAGGATGGATATTGAGCAATATAAAGTTTGATTTTAACTATCTAAAAACAGGTAAAAAAACAACAATGAACAAAAAGGAAGATTTAGGAGAAATTATACAACAAAATAAAAAAGTACAGTCTCGTAAAACAGGTATAGAAAATGAAATTGGTTTTTATAAGAACATTTGTACGGATTTTAAAGAAGGGAAGATTTGGATTGCTGGTAAAAGTAAGAAATCAAAAATGGCCGATTCTAAAATGAGAAAACTATGGAAACTGCTTTTATTAAATGTAGGCGATGTATTCTCCTACGACAGAATCGCAACTGGATTGAATCTTACCAAGCAAATGGGACTTAATCGTCTATCTTGTATTGAAAATTTGGCTCAAACAAAGAAAAATCTTATAGAGAGAATAGCGAAACTAGGTATTGATAGAAGCGTAGTGTCAGATTGGTTTATTGATAACAATGGTTATGGATTGAAGAAAGAGGGGTAACAAGAAGATAACCAGAACTTAACCGTTGCAATTAGTTAGACTGACTTTGTCAGCCGTTCAGCGGCTTTTTGACGTATCTAAATTATGGAAAGCCCCTACGAAAAATTAGTTGGTCGCAAACTTAAGCAGGAAGAGATTAAAAAAATGAGTTCTGATCTCGTGGGTTATTTCCAACTTTTAATCGCAGTCGACAGACAAACAACTGCCGACCTACTTAATTATGAAAAAGAACGAAATCGTAATAACTGAAATTCAGATTGTGCCGATAAAGCCACAGGACGGGCTCATCGGTTTTGCAAGTTTCGTCCTGAATGGGTGCTTGTACCTAGGGTCGATCGGCATCCACACACGATTGGATGGAAGTGGGTTCCGTCTAACGTATCCCACAAAGGGTGCAATAAATATATTTCATCCAATCAACAAAGAAGTTTCCAAAGCAATTGAGGAAGCTGTTTTTGCTAAAGCTGAAGAAGTAATGAATTTTAACGATACACGTAATGATCGACACCGTGAGGCTGACTTTATTCAAAGATAAGTTCCGCATCTTCAAACCAGAGCTTTTTCATCCCCATGCTCACATTTTAGATGATCACATTCCTTATGGAGTACCCAAAGTCGATTGTTATCAAAATTCATCAAAAGCAGTCATCGCAAAAGGACTCTGCATGATAAAGCTCAGTGCAGTTAAACGCTTTGTTAAGGGTGGAGTTCAAACGACATTAACCGTGGAATTTTCGGCCCCGAAGCTAGTTTACGGAAACAACCTTGATGAGCTTGAGCAAGGAGATTTTATTACAGTGCTAAAGATATTATGTAATCGCTTATCAAATGAAATGGGTGTTGTTGTAAGTGAAGAAGATCTGAAAGCAGCAACAGTCAGTGCAATACATTTTTCAAAAAACATTTCTTTTGTCGATTACACAACAGTAAATAGCATAATAAATTATACAAGGAAGATCAATTTAACGAAAAGATTCGATCTAAATGAAACGAAGTTTCGCAATGAAGGATTAACTATTTATCATCACTCAAAATCTCTTCAATTTATTCTATACGATAAAATCCGTGAGATGCAGAAGGTTAACGGAAGGGGAATCGAAGAAAATGTGCAATTGCATCTCGATATACTCGGTGAAGTAGAGAGTGCACACAAAGAACCTCTCGAAGTTTTACGGTCGGAACTTAGGATTTTGAAAAGACCCAAATTGAGGTCAATGTTGAAAAAAATTGGTGAACCCTACATAGAAACCTTCGAGGAATTTTTCAGTAAACGGCTTTCTCAAAAAATGCTTCAGCAATATTGGAATTTTATTATTGAAAAATTAAAACCGGTTATTTTTGCGGAAGATTTTACTCCACAAGAAGTTGTGAAATTAATATTACAGCAAAATCGACGAATCAAGCCTCAAGCTGCGTTGAGCTTGATCGGGATTTTTTACGCCATAAAGCACATAGGAATACGGCCGCTAAAAACAATGTTAAATACCTACTTTAATGCACGATCATGCAGCAGATTATTAAGCCAAATCAACGACTTTGAATTTCCTCAAAGCAGTCGATTTGAGCCATTTAACCATATTAGTAAGGCACTTTCAGAGTTTAAACCACTCAAAATGAAAGATTTGACCTTACCATTCTAACTTTATTATTATAATCTAACATCATAATTTATGAATGAAATTATTGAAAAAATATTGGAAAAATTAGCACTCGGATTAGCCCGAGTTTCAACCGAAGAGCAGGAAGATGGGCATACGATTCCCGCTCAAGTTCAGCGAATAAATGATTATGCAGCACAGAAAGGCCTAACCCTTGAAAAAGTTTTTGAGCTAACGGAATCGTCCACAAAAGCAGACAGGAAAAAATTCTGCGAGCTCTTTGAAATCATTAAACGCAGTAAAATTCCTGTAATTTTAATTGTTGAAACGGTGGACAGGCTGCAGCGTAGTTTTAGAGAATCCGTTGAGCTCGATGCTTTAAGAAAAGATGGAAAACTCGAAATCCACTTTTTACGAGAAAATCTTGTTATCAACAAGGATTCCAACAGCGTAGATATTATGCGCTGGGATCTCGCTGTTTTTGTCGCAAAGACTTACGTATTGCAGTTAAGCGACAATGTAAAACGCAGCTTGGAACAAAAGCTCCGCAACGGTGAATGGATTGGAAGAGCCCGCGTCGGATATTTGAACATTGATCTTCCGAACGAAAAGAAATCAGTAGTTCTTGATCCAGACAGGGCTCCACTCATAAAAAAAGCATTTGAATGGTATTCAACAGGGAATTATTCGACGAGCCAAATAACAACAATGCTTAAAGAGGCTGGACTCACCAATAATACGCCTAAGAAAGCCATCCTCAATAAAAGCACCGTAGCGGAAATGCTACAGGAACCTTTTTACTACGGTGAAATGAGGGTGAAGGGTAAACACTATCCTCATAATTATGAGCCTATTGTGGCACGTTGGTTATTCGACAAATGTCAGCAAGTACGTGAGGGCTGGCATAAAAAGCCTTTTAAGACTGGAGAAACTTTTTATGCCTTTAGAGGCCTAATTAAACACGACTGCGGATGTTTACTCACTCCGTACACGAAAAAGGGAATTGTATATTTGAAGTGCTCGAAGTATCGCGGTAACTGCCAAGGGGTTAGTGTGAATGAAAAAGATTTGATTAAAGAACTTGCCGAGATTTTTCGTGTTATGCGTCCTCCAGATGATGTGGTGGAGGACGTTAAACAGCAATTACGCAGCAGCCATGAAAATGAACAACGATTTTATGAGTCGAACATTCAACGTATCAACAAAGGACTTGCTACGATCAAACAGCGTTTCCAGCCCGCCTATGAGGACATGCTGGATGGCCGTATTACGAGGGACGAACACGACAAATTGGTGCAGAAATGGAAGCAGCAGGAAAGAGACCTCTTACTTCAACTTGAGGATCATTCAAAAGGGGATGAGCAGTTTTACATCACGGCTTCTTACCTGTTAGATATTTCAAAACGAGCACAGGAACTTTTCCTGCGTTCGCAACCGGAGCAAAAACGACAATTTTTGAATTTCGTACTTGCGAACTTAAGTTTGGAGGGCAAAAAGCTCGGCTACAAGCTGAAAGAACCATTTGCGGCTATGCACGAAATGGGTATTCGTATGAATTGGCTCCGGAGGTCGGACTCGAACCGACAACCCACTGGTTACACGAATCCTTAAATTTCTTTAAGGGGTGGACTATATCTTTATCCGCAAAAGTGTGCACGTGCACACTTTTGTGAGGACATCTTGGTATCTAGTCTCTACGGCGCCCCCTCACATTTTGCGATCCCGCAAAAGGCGAAGGGTTCCCACGGTATTACCCGGTCTGTACGTACAGACTTTGGGCTTCACCGTTATCCCAAGAAGTTTCAACCTAAGTTGCCTTAGGAAGCTGCGTAATTTCACAGCCAGTTGCTCTACCATTGAGCTACTCCGGAATGATACGCACAAGAGGATGAAATCCTATTTGTGCGCTTTTACAATTAAGCGCGGCCTTATGGCCGCACCACCTTTACGAATCGTACAATCTCTCTTCCTACCACTGAATCTGGGCGTTCATATAAAAGAGAGGTCGTTTTTAAAGGAGCAAAAGTGGTTTTACTATAACCAAGACTTTCAATTTTCGCAACGACATGCGAGGCGAGACTTTGTCGAGATGAGCCTTTTTTCCAATAAGGGAAAATAAAAACAACGGCTGTTTTTTTCGGCAGCCATTGCGCGAGGTTTTTGAAAAAATCCAAATATAATTTTTCAAGCTCGTCCATTAATTTTTTAAGAAAATTTTCCGCTGGGAATTGCGAAAGTGGGGGACCGAGAAACGGCTCGGTGACCACGGCGAGCGAAAGCGAGCCGTTTTGCTGCTTGCCCCCCACGGGCGCTTTCGCAATAGCATCTGCGGCCGTAAGCGACCTTGCATCTTTTTGAAAAAGTTTTACATGCGTGTTCCCGGGCACACTTTTCGAAAACGTTTTTTGCAGCCAGTCAATGTTTTGGCGCGCGCCTTCAATGAGCCGCGCATCTTTATCGCTTCCAATTACTGAATATCCCATGAGCATGGCTTCCATTAAAATCGTGCCTGTGCCGCAAAATGGGTCGAGAATAGTAGCAGCCGAAGCAATCTCATTAGGGTTTGCGAGGTTTATCATAATTTGCGCTAATTTTGGCGGAAGCATGCCGACCGCAGGATCTCGAAACGGTTTTCCATAATCACGTTTTGAATAAGCCTCAAAATCCTGCAGGGCGACCGTAGCGCCGAGCGTAACTTTTCCATCGCCCACATCGAGAATTCCGATATTTGTTTTGCTACCGATGAGCCCTTGTTTTGATGCAAACACCGGACTGACATTTTGAAAATTCTTATTCATGAAATTTGCGCTGACGCCTTTCGCACGCAGATTTTTTTTCAGTCGCGTAAGCAAAAATTTCAACACTTGTGATTTTTTATTTTCCGGCCAGAGATTGAGCGCAAACGCGCATTTTCCAGTATGCGCGCGAGATTGTTCCAGCAAAAATTTTTCAACATCATTAAGAATATCCGCTTGAGGCAAATTTTCCGCAAAAATTTCCAGAATTTCCGTAGTGCCGCCGAGGCGATTCAAAAAATCCTGCGGTTTTTGCGGAAGTTCGCCGTCGAAAAAAATAGCATAATTTTTGCAAGAGCGAAGGCTTTGAAAAATCGCTCCAAGTTCAGCAATAGAAAGCTCCTGATTTCGCCCTAAGATAAACGCATATTTCATATCAAGTGCCAAAATGACATAAAGGCCAGTCCGGCACAAATCGAAAAACAAAAATTACCCTTCCGCGAATCTTTGATTCTATATATAAATAAAGCAATTGATAATTCATCATTCGTAATTTATTAATTCGTTCTATATGGCATTCTCTCTTAATCGCGCTCAACTCATCGGCAATGTGACTCGCGCTCCGGAAGTGCGTCTTGCCGGCGGCCAGAAAGTCGCCACCTTCGGCGTGGCCACAAATTTTTCATGGAAAGATCAAACCGGCCAGCGCAAGGATAGGGCTGAATTCCATAATATTGTGGCGTGGCGAAAACTCGCGGAAATTTGCGAACAATATCTGCATAAGGGAAGCAAAGTATATATAGAGGGACGGATTCAGACGCGCGATTGGGAAGGGGAGGACGGCGTGAAGCGATATCGGACGGAAATTGTGTTGGACAATATGATTATGTTGGATAAAAAAGGAGATGCCGTTTCTGCGCCTATTTCAAATGATGATGAACCGGCGGATCAGCCAGCAGATCGGCCGCAACGTAATATAAAGGTGGAGAAAAAGACCGCTAAAGAAGAGCAGCCACAGGAAGAAGAGGTTTCTATAGATGATTTGCCTTTTTAGGAGAAAAGTGATAAAATAAAAGAACGGTAATAAGTAAAAGAAAAATAAAATTTAACAAACAAAAATTATGGGAAAGCCTGATAAATCAGAGCCTGAATTACGACGAATAGAGCCAGCACCACCTTCTGGAGAACCCGAACCAGGGAGTCCAGAATCTATTGCAGCAATTACCAGGAGCTTTCCTGATAAGCAATCTGCAGCTGCAAGAGCAAGAGCTGAAGCGGAAGCTAAGCGGCGCGAAGGCGGCAAAGATGTAGCTGCTGCCGCAAAGGCTGTTAAGCAAGCGGAACAGCTCGGCAAAACAGCGCTTGATAAATTTAGCGGAGGCTGGAAGGATGCAAAAGAAGTTTCTGATCCGTCGTTTCGCGCGGGCGAAAAACTCGTCCTTACTGGGAATAGCGTAAATTTTAGAAAGGCCGACGAAGGAGATAGTGGCGTTCTAGCCCGTTTAAACAGGAATGCCGAATTTACAGTTGCCGACGATCCTGCAAAATCCGGCCAGCCGAAGATTCTCGAAAAAAATGGCGAGAGATTTGTTCTTGTGAAAGATACAAAAGACCGGGTCGGTTATGTTGCAGCTGCTTATCTCAAGCCGTTTCCGGAACGGGTTGCGGCAACGAAGGAACGAAGAGGAAGTATAGAAATTTCTGATGCAAGTATGTTTCGTGAACTTATCATACATCAGCTGGAGAAGAAATTTCCCGGCGATGAAAATACTGCAAAGAGAGATCAGCTTTATACGAAATGGGATCAGGGATACCAATGGATTATGCGAACTAAGCGCGATCAGCCATCGAGAGATGAGGCGCTCCAGCGGCTTTACGAAAATATGAATATTTTTGAAGAAGGAGCTGCGCCCGATCTTTATGCGGATAAAGTTAAAATGGAATTGGAATTCGCTTTGGGAGCGCGCCGCGCAGGGGCTACGGTTGAAGTTCCGGCCGGAATCAAAAATCCTGAAGACGCATTAAACGACGCTCTTGCAAAGTTAGGATACGAAATCGGGATTTATTACGGGAAGGGGAGAATGAGCGTGGAGCAAATTAGGACGGCATTTAATATTCAAGGTGTAGCAGACAGTCATGGTAATAAATGGGGCGAGCCCGGATCGCGCGTGGTTTTTAATTACACGGACGGACGGATTTATTTTTATCCTCCGGAAAGCAAAAAAGAAATGCGGACCGTTGCGGTGATTCAAGGCGCAGAGCATAGATTGCGGTATACAGAAGAAGCGCCCGGCGGTGTCCGGCAAGAAGAATATGATGCTGTAATGGAGCGTGCGCGTAAGCCGGAAAAGCAGCTTATGAGGGTGGAGGAAAAAGAACTTGCCATGAGACGTCCTCAAGATCCAGAAATGGCACAGTTATCAGCACAGCGATCCAGGGAATATACGGCCGCTTTGCAGAAAAAACAAGCAAAAGAAGCCGGCGTATAATTATAATTGTTATATAAAAATAAAACTTCAAGTCTATGGTCGATCCAGTATTACTCGAAAAACTCAAGCAATTCATCCAGTCTTCCGTCAGTTTGACCGCTGACGCAAAGCAGGAATGGCTCAAGGCGGCTGAAAATTTTTCTGATGAACAAGCAAACAAGCTCATCGCTATTTTTGAAAATGAGCAGAAAAAAATAAAAGAAGCGGGAGATGATTATCTCCAGGATCAGGACCTCTTAGCGAATGAATTTTTGATAGTTCTCCCATCACTTACCAAAATATGAGTCCAGGATTTGAACAACTGAGGCCATCAATTGAAGGCGCTGATCGACGCATCGACGCTGGCAAAACAAACGTAAATTTATCTAAAGTTGAGGCAGAGTTTAAAAAAGTCGAGGGTCACGCAAAGATGCAGACAGATCCAGCGCTCCGCGAAAAATATGAAGCTATACTGCGAGAGCAGCGCGCTAGATTTGAGGCGCTACAAGATGGTAATGACCAAAAGCATCTTGATGCGTTGCGAGCCGCTGTGAGAGGTACGCTCGTAGCGCTTGATGATTTTGTTTATGAAAACGGGGATTTTTTACAAATGAATTATTCCAGGCAATATGCGGAAACTACCGGTGTAGCGAGTGTATATGCGGCATGGAGAAAAGAAAGTAATGTTGCATTTTCGACATTGGCGCATATTATCAAAGCCTATCTTCCAGGCGTTGGATCATATGGCAGCGAGAAGTACCGTCAGGCAGTTTTTCTGTTTTTAAACCAACGGCAAGGTGGAGCGCAAGGTCATGGCGCGCCGTATGATATTTCAAGAATCCATGATGCTGCCGAATGGACTCGAGCAGAAGCGGAATTGCGTAAAATCAAAGTAGGAGAGGAATTCGATTTTTGGAAAGTTCGCGTGGCTTTGAATCAGCCGATTTCAAGACCTCCGACATTGCCGCAAGCGGCCGCTGACGGAGGACCGATTCCGGATCTCGTTCCCCTCGTGCCACCAGTTCGACGTAGAGAAAGATCTGCCGGTGCGCCTGCAGCTGTACCCACAGCTCGGCCTGCACCTGCACCTGCATCAGCACCTGCCGCTGGGCCTACAGAAGAGGTAGCGCTGACTTCCCATGAACAAGTCGCGCTTAACTCTTTTTCGCAAGGAATTGAAAAAGCTTTCAGGGCCCTCCAATCCGCAGGAGAAAATGGAGAAGCGATTCAAAGGGCTCTTCGCAATATTAAAGCCCAAGCCGATGATATTGCTCTTTACGGAAAACAAAATCCGACCTCAAATGCTCTGCCAAAACTGCGCATCATGCGTATGCAGTGCGAAGCGTTTTTAACCCAGGCTGGCCTTGCACTTCGTGCCGGACAAGCCGATCAAATAGCAAAAGGCGCGCGCGAAGATACGCATGGTTTTTGGTCCAATCTCCGCGTCTTGAATGCCATTCCAAAAATGTATCGAGCCACAACGGGCGATCAAGATACTTTAACGTATTCCGAAGCTCGCTCCCGAGTTATGGATATGCGAACCCGTGAAGTTTCTCGTGCAGCAAAAGGCGCTGAAGTCGTATTTACCGCTCTATCAAAAGAGCCGCCAATCACCATGCAGCAAATTCGAGGCATGGGGCCAAAAAGATTGGTTGATGCAGGACTAGCAACAGCTGAAAAAGCAAATGAAATTCATTCAGCAATCCAAAATTTTTTTACGTCGCCTGAAGGTCGAAGACTTGCAGCCATTGATGAAAATCGTCTTACGGCCGAACTTGATCAGCGACTTGCCAGAGAAGCGCTTCGAGTTGAGGAAGGAACGGTTTTGGGGGTTTCACAGGCGAAGTGGGAAAGAATGGGAGACGTAAGTTCATCGCTAGCAAGTCTCGATTTATTTCTCCTTCCAGGAGGCGGTATGCTTCTTGGAAAATTGGCCGCGAGATCGGCGCTTGCTGTGCGAGCGGCTGCTGCAGCGGCAAAAGGTTTTGAAGCTGCAAAAGCAGTGAGGGGAGCGGGCCTTTTGATTCGCGCTGGAGAAAAATTCGTAACATGGAGCCCCCAAGAATTTAAAGCTTTGCAAGCAGCGGAAAAAGCCGGCCGCGCCGTGAATGTTGCTAAGGCCCTTGCGCGCGGCACGCTCACGGTTGGAACGTCACTTGTGAAATTTACCGCTGCGACAGCTGCCGCAGAGGCACTTGTTCCTGGCTCCGGACATCTCGTTCTGGCCTCATGTTTCCTCGTGCCTGGCGCCGTGAAAGGTTTCAGCGAAGCCGTCGGAAAAAATGTATCAGAAGCTTTTGCTCTAGCCGGCGGAAATATGACAGTAGGTCAAATGCCGGAAATGACGCGGGCCTATTTACTCTATTTGCGAAACACGCAGACGCAGGCTGCGCTTGCGCGAAATCTTCAAGGTTCTCTGCAAAAAGGCGGTATGGCTGCTGCGGAGGCGGAAAAAGCCGCCAGCGCATTCTCAAAAGATCTCTTTGAAGGACAAACCGGACGCGAGCTTGAGGGTCTTGCATCGCGAAAAATAGGACTAGCTGGAAGAGTGAAGGAATATGTCAAAGCGCGGAGAGAAATGGTTCGACCTACGCTAGAACGCGGTATACCAGTGAAGTCGGAAGCATTAAGAAATAGTGATCTTCAAGATGCTGCAGTGAAATTAAGAGAGGCTCTTGGACCAATCGGTAAGATCGATAAGCTTCCAGCAGCTATTTGGAATAGATTAAGCGCAGACGCGCGGCAGACAGTTACTGATTTCACAAGTGCATGTCAGAACATTTCTGGCGCTGTGCGGAAAGGAATGAATATTTCAGGTGAGTGGATCGCAGCGCGTAGACAAGAACTTACTGCTCTTCGTGCAAAGATAAATAGTTTACCTCGGGAGGCGCAGCAATGGGCTATTGCACAATGGGAAAGATTCAGCGCTGGATTTGAAAATGTTCTTGCCGCTCGACGAAGGTATAATACAGTTCGGCGGGCAGCACAGCAACAAGAGGGAGGATTGGCAGGAAAGGTTGGTGGTATTCCTGAGAGATATAGGCCAAGATTAGCAGAAGCACGAACTACATTGAGTAAGGATTTAGGGGTAGATAAGCTTTTGAGCGGCGTTGGAGTTGCAAGAAAAGTATTGGCGCCAAAAATTCAAGCAGCCATTGATGGATTTGTTGCTGCAAGGAGAGGAGTAGTGTTAGTTTTGCAAAGTGGGAAAAAAATCACAGGAGACGCTCTTAGAACAGTCTTGAGTGGCATTAAAACTATGGTGGAACATTTAAACGGTCTTACAAATGGACCGAGACAGCTATGGAAAAATGCTTTTCAAGAGCTCAAGAATGTCTGGCAGGCAGCCAAAGGATATCATGAAGCGAGAGGTATATTGCAGGAAGAAGCCGCGAAATTGCGACTTAATACGCCGACAGGATCAACTGTATTATCAGCGCTTTTGCATAACGAAGAAGGAAGAGTTGCCAAAGCCGCCGCTGAATTACGAAGGGCTCTTGGGCCGATTGGACAAATTGATAAAATTCCTGCGAAAATTCGAGCTATGCTGTCTGAAGACTTAAGGAAAACTGTTGCAGATTTTGCCGGAGCTTATAATAGAGCTGTTGAGCTTGTTCGTGGTGGAGTGAAAATATCTCGCGAGCAGGTCGGAGGATTTGTTACAATGCGAAGAGGCGAGTTAACACAATTATGGAAGAGGATAAGCGGACTTCCTACTGCAGCGCAGGCCTGGGCGAAGACGCAATGGGCGAAATTGAGCAACCCACTTGAGCGATTTGCTGATAGCTGGAAAGCGAAAGGCGTACAAGTAGCCGATGCGACAGAAGAATATTTAGCAGCGAGGAGATTACTAAGAGGAGCGAAGGAAGGTGGAGGGACAGTTGGAATAGCGAGACAGGCACCAGGAGTGGAGGCAGCAGGGAGAGAATTACAAGAAGCATTAGGAGTTCACCGGATTGTGGCATTACCTGGAAGACTTCGTACTGCATTGAGTGCGGATATCAGAAAGACCGTCGAAGATTTTGCCGGAGCCTATAATAGGGTGGCCGAAGCAATGAGGGGTGGGCTTAATATATCGAGGGAGAAGGTTGGCGAGTTTATAACAGCCCGGAGAGGAGAATTAATGCAATTATGGAAGAGCATCAGCGGATTACCAGCGGTTGCGAGAGGATGGGCTCAAGCACAGTGGTTGAAATTGAGCAACGTGGTAGAAGGATTTGTTAGAACAGCGAGAGGACGAGGAGAACGAATTGCGAGAGCTCCAAGGGAATATTTAGAAGCAAGAAAAGCACTTAGGGCAGCTGAAGAATTTGAAAGACCAATTAGAGAAATGAATCTTGAGGACCGACTCGGTATACCTGGTCTGGAGAGTGGAGCTCAAAGAAGATTAGCAGCGGCTAGGGTAAAATTTGAGGTAGCGCAATTCAGGCTATGGAGAGCATCGGGTATAGATGCAATTATCACGCTTCCTGAAAAGTTAAGAACGAACGTCGGAGAGGCAGGGGCAGCAATTCTCCAAAGACTCAATGCGGTTCGTGAGAGTGTTGGAAAAGGGCTTTCGGTACCACTTAAAGAGGCTTCGACTTGGATTTCAGCACGCAGGGGAGAATTATCGAGCCTGTGGGGAACGATACAGAGTCTGCCTGGAGGTCTACAGAAATGGGCAGCGAGTCAGTGGATGAGGTTGAGTAATGTCGTAGAAGGATTTGCAACAATGGTAAAAGGAAAAGGGGAGAGAGTAGCCAATGCTACCGGAGAATATATGTTAGCGCGAAAAGCGGTAAGAGCAGCCGGTAAAGTAGAAGGCGGAGTATTGTCTGGAGGAACTGTTCGACTCGCCGCAGAAAAGAGAGCGCTTGAGCGTGCGCGCGTTGCATTCGCCGATGCCATCGGTTTAACCCAACTTAAATCTTTAGCAAATACGGCTATTCTCGGATTGAAAGAAGGAACTCAAAAAGCCGTCCGTGCGCTCGTGACTGACACGAATGCATTTGTTGAAAAATACGCCGGTGTAAAGCAGGCAATAGGTATAAAATCAGCAGCTTTTATAGCTGAAGTAAGGAAACTCCAGGCTCATATCGGTGAATTAATGGGTGAATTGCCGGACGACAGCCCACTCCGACCTTTGCTTGCAGCAACTGGTGAACGTTTGGGAAATATGTTGAAGTAGAAGAATTGATTGGATGAGATGTGAAAAATTGTGAACAGATAACTTTATTCACCCCTGTTGTTTTTACAATACGGCTTATTTTATAAGACATCTGCGCTCGCCTCTGAGGCAAGCCATTCGTTTCCGTGACAGGGAGCACTCATGGCTTGCCTCAGGGCTCGCTTGATGTCTATTCAAGAGGCGGTGATCTAGAGTACACATGCGGTCCGGATAAATCCGGAGAAGTCGCAGAGGTGAGACCACCGCCTCCACGCAATACTCTTTCAGGCCCTATCCGCCAGCGCAGTGAAGCGCAGCAGAGGACATCAATTGAAAGAGCGATAGAGAAATGGAGTCGACTACGGCTTCCACTTCTTTCTCCGTTGCGAAAGCGGAGAGTCTCCCTACCGTTCTTCGGTGGATATTTTCGGACCTTGCCCACCATGGTCCTTTGTATTTTTGTTTTGCACTGTGCCTTGCGGCGCAATGAAAATTTTTTCGTTTATTTTGATTTTTTCCCGTCACGAAACGAATCGTGAGGGATCTTTTCAATGTTGAGACTGTAGTCGGCAGTCTGCGTTGAAAAGTAGGGAGCAGAGCGAGTCCTTTTGGCGAGCTCTAAACGGCTTCGTTTTGTTCCCCACTTTTACTTTGTGTTTTAAAAGAGCCGTGAAATTAAATAATTATATCATGGATTTTCGTTTTACTCAAGCCGCATGCGGTAAATTTATATTTCCTTCCGCAGCGATGAATTTTGCGAGAGCGCTCGAGGCTTTGCCGGTGAAATGTAGGCCGTCTTTGACTCTTCGATAGCGTGTAAAATCCGCTTCTTTTCCAAGGTCTGCTATTTGAGAAGGTCCGTCCGCAAGCCCGTGCCTATTCAAAATCCATTGATTCACGGCTCGAGTTCTCGCTTGTAATTCCTCTGCGCTGATCGGATATTTTTTTCCTTTTCTTTCATACCTCGTGATAAACGCTTCTGTATTCCACTGCGGAATAGTGCAGGCAACAACTTCAAGGCCAGCTGTTTTAGCTTCCCTATACATTGCATCCAGATTTTTTTGAATCGCTTGCGGTGTTTTTTGGCTTGCAATGTCATTTACCCCTCCGAAAATTACCACCCGCCTTACGCTAGAGAATTTTCCAGCTGCGCGCTCTCTTAAAAATTCTCTAAAATGAGTCAGCATCCAACCGGTTTGGCATCCTCCTTTTGCAACGAAATTCGCCCCGCGGAGCGCGCTCTGCATGCCGACCGTAAGCGAATCGCCGACAAAAACAGTTTCGGAAATCGGAACTTCGGCAAGTGCCGATGGACTTTCGTTTGCGCGTTCAGGCGGCGGAGGAGGTGTCTGCGCAGGAGGTTTTGCTTTAAAAGTATATCCTTCCCACACGGCTACATATTTTCCTTCAGCATCATAAAACGATCCGTTCGGTCCGCGCGTTCCTTCGGTAGTTTCGCCGGACGGAGTGGTCACTGTCACGGACGCATATTTTGCCGGAATAATGTGTTTTAAGCCTATCCATTTTTCATGATTTTTGTTTCTGCGAAAAGTCAATTTTCCCGAAGCGGAGCCGTCGGCATTTTCTTGAAAGTCCGCGACAAACGCTTTTCTTAAATTTTCTTCGCCAAGCGCGTGGAGCGATTCGCGGCTCAAAGCCAATTCAATCGCCCGATCGAGCGGCGTTTTTTTGAGCGGTTCGCGTTCGGCGGTTTCGTTATCGCGAGGCGCAGACGGCGAAGGCGGCAAAGTTTCTCTTCCCATATAAATCCTTTTATTATAACACAAAATCGGCTCTGATATAATGCTTTTTGATGCCACAAGGAAAACTCTTTCTCATACTCGGTCCGTCGGGTTCAGGCAAGGGAACAGTCATAAATTATTTACGAAAAAAATTTCCGCAGGCAGTGTTTCCGCTTTCATGCACCACGCGCCCGCCGCGGCCGGGAGAGAGCGACGGCGAGGTGTATCATTTTTTAACTAAGGATGAGTTTCAGAAGAAAATCAATACCGGTGAATTTTTGGAATGGGCCGTGGTCCACCATGATAATTTTTATGGCACGCTTAAGCAGCCGATTCTTGATGCGCTTGCCGCTGGAAAAATCGTAATACGCGAAGTTGATATGCAAGGCGTTGAATCGATCCGCAAAATTCTTCCATCCGGCCAAGTTATTGCGATTTTCATCACAGCTCCGTCATGGGAAAATCTAAAACATCGCATCCTCGGCCGAAGTAAAATTCCGCAAGAAGAACTGGAACAGCGCGAAAAAAGCTTTGAGCGCGAAATGGAGTTTTCAAAAAAATGCGATTTTGTGGTGATGAGCGAAGAAGGAAAAATTCAGGAGTATTGTGAAAAAGTCTCTGAAATTATTCATTAGGCCGCAAGTAATTCGCGCAAAAAACTTGTTCCTTCACCAATTCGATCTTCAACGCCGAAGATTTCAGCAAGCGTGGCCGCAACATCAGCATGACTTTCGCGAACCCCAAGTTCTACAGGCTTAATCATTCTTGGACTATATACAAGTAGCGGCGAGCATTCACGCGTGTGGTTTGTGTGATTCGGATGCGTTGGGTCATTGCCATGATCCGAAGTTACCACTAAAAGATCGCGCTGCCCCATAGCTTGAATAACTGCGCCAATGCCGCGCGATGCCGCCTCAATATGATCTACATAAAGACCAGGTTCTCTTTTATGGCCGGATTTTTCATCAGTATATTTCAGATTTGCAAAAACGAAACGGTCATCCGGTTCCTCGCGCATTCGCCGAGCCACTTCCATAATCCGTTCATCATCGGTATCGCCTTTTTTTATTCGTTTTTCTGAAAAGCCCCGGTCATTGAGCATTTCCGCAGTTTTACCCACCGCAAAGACAGAAATTCCTTTTTCAACCAGGTGATCAATGAGGGTTAGGCCGTCGGGATTCACGCCCAAATCTTTCCGCAGCTCCGAGACGCGCTCAAATTTTCCAGGCTCTCCTCTCCAGACTCGCAGAATAACACGTGCGACATTCGCAAATTCGCCAACAAGCGCGCGGGTTCGAATTGCTCTGGCTATTGCCTCCATCATTTCAAGCGGCAGGACGTCAAGGTGGAGCGCGACTTGCACGAGGCTGTCAGAGGAAGCATAAATGGGGAGAAAAAAAGGTTGAGAAGGATCGCGGCTTCCGTAGTGGACATTTCCGATGGAAGGATGAGTGAAGAATTTTTCTCCATTAATATCATCGGTTTCAGGATAGCGAATAGCTTTTACCGGCCGCCCAACAACGCCTTCCACTTTATGTTCGATGCGCGCAATTAGTTCAGGCGGAAAACCAGTTTTGTTAAAAAGGCGGTATGGAGTTTTGACGCGATGGCCCATAAGGGCTTGATGACCCTCCGGACTCCCGTTGCCTGCGAAACGCGGCTCAATGGCTCCGACGGCGCCGCGAACATGATTCCATGCGGTTTGCCGAATAAGCTGAAGACCGGTAAGACCCGGAATCTGTTGGAGTCCTATGTTCCGTAGCGCCTCTGCATCAATAGGTTTTACTTGCGACGCATGCACGAGACTATTGGCGCCAACGTCCTCTGGAAATTCGGTTCCAGTATCCTCAGCTTGCCCGCAGCCAACACCGTCAAGAACAACGAGCGCAACGCGATCAAATGGACGATCCATAGGGAGTTATTGAATCATAAGTTTTATTTTTGGGCAAAAGAAAGTTCTTTTTTATAAAACCTGCTTCGCAGGTTGTGGTTGGGGAGGAAGGATTCGAACCTTCGGTGGTGCCTCCAGAGGGCACTGCCTTACCGCTTGGCTACTCCCCAGCGTATTTTTATTCTATATCTATTATGCCATATGATTACCTCCCAGAAAGCCTGAAAATATGGTAAAATATAAGCAATAAAAAAGACCCAGCAAAATAAAAACAAATATTTATGTCGCCTCCGGAAAAGAGAGAAGGCCGAAAAATCCATGAAGGCCGAAGAACGGATTATAAACGCGATACAGAAGAATTGCAGCGCGAGCAGTTTCTTGATGAATCGCGGCGCGATCGCGAACGCCTGAAAGGCAAGATTGAGCAACCGGAGCAAAAACTTGCCAAGGAAGTCCGGGAATCTTTGGAAACAAGAGTGCCAGATGCTGTAGATCGCGAAAAAGTCTATCGCCTCATGAGCGTTTATGAATTCATCCCGTCTTCGCAGACTGAACTCGGTTTTTTTCTTCACGACCTAGAAATTCTAGAATATCAGCCTGCCATGCTTTTTTATGAATTTTTGAGCCATGAATTCGGATATAAATTTGAACTTACTTTTCCGCGAGTAGTCAAAGACCTCATAAACTATGAGAATCTGCAAATGAAATTTCAGATGGCGGAAATTGAAGTTTCTCTTTCCGGCAGTGATGAAAAGATGCGTGAATTCGATGAAAAACGGAATACCATTATGAATACTGTATTGACGCGAATTTTCGTCGAAGCGCGCCGTCGTTACGGAACGGGTTTTTTCAAAAACAGCGCTCAAAAATTTCGCGATCACTATCAAATTCCGCTTTCAGCATCAGGTCTTTTGCTCTATTTTGGTTTGTTTGATGATAAGGATAAAAAGCCCGATACAGCGTCACTTCTTTCTGTCGATCAACATGCCGTTCAGGAAAAAATCGGGCCGCTTTTTCAAGGAAATGAAATGCTGTGTATTTTATATTCCGTCCATAAGCCGAAAGAATTTGAAGCTATGGTAGCGGTCGCTCAAACCCTTAAGCGCCATACTAAATATGAACCGCTTGATAAGTATGTTTTTGAAGTATTTGGTTCCATAGAAAACCTTCCGGATTTTCTCGCTTTTTGGAATTGGATTGAGTATGAATTTTTACAGAATGGCCCGCTTACTTTGCGATCCGCTGATGATTTGCTTGAACAGTGGAATAAGCTTAAACCGGCCAAATGGGATAAAACAACAGCGAACCGCATACGCGACGTTTGGAAGGAATGCGGAATTGCCGCAACGAGGCCGGAGTTCCTTACGCATATCGCCGATTATTATTGGTCTGATGAAGAAATGGAAGCTCTGCGTTCCATCAAGAAACAACATTCATTCCGCTGGAACGAGAATCTTTCAGTAAACATGCTCCATAAAGATATTCGAGAAATTCTTAAAAAAGGTTTGTTGGCGCGCATCGCGGATCCGCAGAATGCGCCTCTTTACCGCGCTGCGGCAAATTATAAATATGATCCCCAAGCTCCGCTGGAAAATTTGCATAATTTTCTCGAGACCGAAAAGGGCATAGCGGTGCTTGAAAAAAAAGATCCAAACGCGAGAAATATTTTACAAGTTCTCGGCAGAACTAATGTGCCACTTAACGCAGTTGCCAGACTTGCCTCTGGTATAACCCAAAAAGTCCTTGAGAATCTCGGCGCCTCTTCGCCGATTTTGACTATCGTGCACCGTTTTGCCGAAAAGCCGGATCTCATTCATGCATGGGAAAAACTTTGTCAAAATTACCAGTGGGATGAACTTGAGCTGGGTCATCTTGAATATTGGCTTGATCTTCCCGATGAAAAACAGAAGCAGCTTGTAAATTCAGAACATATCGCCCGCGTGCGTATGCTCCGGCAAACGTATCATTTTAAAATCAGTCCGCCGATACTCATTACTTTTATGAATGATTTTGAATCGGATGAAAATTTCCGAAAACAGATCAGCGTTCTTTCCTCGAAGCCATGTCAGGGATTTTTTAAAAAGTATGGAACGCTTTTTGCGGAATCCAATTTGATGGATGAAACATGGCAGCAGGATCGCCTCCTTGATATAGTTAAATTTTTTCAAAAACAAAAAACCGACAAACGGTTCCTTCGTTGGGCAAAACGGTGGAAGGATGCCGGACAAGGAGTGGACTCCGTTTTTATGGGTGATGAAAGCCAATCTTCTTTGGCTGTTTTGGATCGTCCGGAATTTCCGCGGCTTGTTGCCGTATGTAAAATTCTAAAAATCGAAATGGGTTCTATAAGCAATCTGGCAAGGTTAGTTAACCATGTGGCAACTTTGGAGAAAAAAGAATTCTCCGGCTTTCTGGATACGATGGAGCGCATTTATGGCGTGACGCATGAATTTTATATGCTTGATGATCTTGCAAAAATCTTTGAAGATACGCAAGCGCGCGCCTTTTTTACAAATCCGGATGTCCAGAATTTTTATCGCAAACTCCAAACATACGGCTATTCATTCGAAGAGCGAAACTACATGCCTTTTGAGGAACGTTACAAAAAATTGCGAGGTTTATATGAAACAAAAGGTCTTTTTGAAGCCATTGAGCGGCTTGGAAAAGCTTACGGAATGGATGTGCAAAAATTGGCTGGAGAGGCGGAAGAAGAGGAAAATGGAGGAGGAGTCTTCGGGAGAATTTCGAATATGATGATGCCTGGAATTGAGACAAGGGGATTTGATTTTATGTCCGAGCTTAAAGTGCTCGTTGAACAAGGCGATTTTGAACTGCTCGTTGCGCCGGAGACCGTCGAATTCGTGAAATTTTGCGAGAAGACTTATGGCTATCAATTTTCTCTTTTGAATATGAGTTCCTTGATGACGGTTGTAAAAAGTCCAAGGCTCAAGGCGGCCGTGCGCGATCCTCGACTTCCAGAGGTTATCAAGCGTTTAGGTAAACGCATCGAACTTAGATTTAGTTTTAATGCACTCGACCTTTTTGTCGATATTATGGATCACGAAAAAGAATTTGAAGAGACCATGGATCTTTTGGAGCAGCAGTACGCTTATCGTCTTAAAGATCCAGGCGATTTGTTTTTTATCGTTGATCTTTTGGGCAAGGAAGCAGTTATTGAGAAATTAAAGAGTAAAACATTCCAGGAAATGATCGGGGCGCTTAAAAAAGAGCAGAAGTACAAATTTGAAGTGACGGATATGTATGCGCTCATTTACCTTGATGACCATCGAGGATTAACCGAAAGTATCTATGATTCTAAAATGGAAGATTTTGCAGAGCGGATTTTCGGAAAACGTTTTGGGAATAATCTTGCCGCGCGCATTAAATTTTTTGAGGTTTATAAAGATGAGACAAAACGCCGCAAACTCGATTCAGAAAATTTCCGAAGCACGCAAGAACAGCTTCGCCGCGAGATCGGTACCACGGCTGGAGCGGATGACGCGGACGGCCTCCTTTTGTGCATGAATCATCCGGAAGTTTTTTCTTTTTTGAAAGCGGTAAATTTTAGAATTCGTCTTTTTGATTATCAAGCCGTGAATTTTTTCGATGCCATGCCGAGCTTAATAACCATGGCTCGTCTCCATGCAGAAAAATATATCGATGTACTTAAAAAAACCGCAAAAGGGTGGTGGTATGATTTCAATCCTCTTGACGGAGCTGCATGGGAAAAAATCATTGATAAATATCCAAGCTTTTATGGTTTTTCCGTAGATGCGCAAGCTTTGCAAAAGCGCATCGGCGAGCGCAGCATATCGGCAAACGATTTGTATATCGGTTTGCTTTTGGGCGAACGATTGTCATTCGACCGTTCTGCGCTGGAGCAGGAGTTAAAGGAACCTTTTAAGGACGATATTCATCGAGTTGATTCGAATTTTGACAGTTATCGTTCATACAATGATTTGTCGAAATTTTCAGTCATGCAGCTAAATAAAATGCGGCTCATTAGGCAGTGGCTTGCTTTGGAAAAGGCAAGAAAAGAAGTTGGTACTTTTATCCGCCGCGATGTTCAGCAATATCCGTATACCGAACTTGGTTCGGTGATAGTTATCAAGCCGAATGGCGACATAGAAAATCATGAATATCCGCCGAAACTCCATTTCCAAAACGGATCGTATGCTGCTCCGGCCGAGGCGAAAAACGAACACGCGGTGTCGCTCGCAATCTCCCATCTCCACGCTCTAAAATTCAATCAAGGCAATCATGCCGGCCCGAGCGGAAGCCGATTTTCCATTGGCGGCGACATTTCCGTGGCTCGCATTGAAGAGCGCGATTCGGTCGTCATGACATCTCTTTCCGAAAATCAGTTTGCCGTTCATTTTTATACGGCCTCCGGCGACGTCGCGTTTCTCGGACGGTTTGAATATAAGTAATAATGTACAATGTTGTTATGAAGAAGCGGTTTTTCATAGTGCTAGGTATATTGGGCGCTCTGGCAATAATTTCCGGATTTTTCTTCCGCGTCGAGATAAAAGAGTCAGTTGAATCTTTTTCAAAGCTCTCCCTTCCAGAGCCGAAAGCAGTCACGGAATTTCAAAAGCAAGAATCAGCTCCAACAACTACTCCTGCAGAAATTTCCCTCAAAAAACCCTCAACCCTAGGCGCGAGCGAAGCGAGTGCTAAGCAATTAAATCGCCCGAAGGGCGAAACCTTAAACCCTAAACCCTCAACCCTCGCAATAAATCTTAATATTCCTTTTGCTTCCCAAGCTCCATTCGGCAACTGGGATTTGCCGTATCAGGAAGCCTGCGAAGAAGCAGCGGCCATCATGGTGCACCGTTATTTTTCCGGAGAACCGCTTGATCCTGCGACCATGGACGGTGAACTCAAAAAACTAATCGCATGGGAAGAAAAAACATTCGGCTACTATAAAGACACCACTGCGGAAGAAATTGCCCGCATGCTGCGGGAATATTTTGGGCACAGCGAAGTGGAAGTACAGTACGATTTTACGATTGAAGATGTGAAAGCGGCTCTGCAAGAGGGCCATCCTGTGATTCTTCCGGCAGCCGGCCGGCTTCTTCCAAATCCATATTTTCGCGATCCGGGGCCCGTTTATCACGCGCTTGTAGTAAAAGGGTTTATCGGCGAAAAAATCATCACAAATGATCCCGGTACGCGCCGCGGCAAAGATTTTCTCTACGATCCGGTAGCACTTCTGAATGCCGTGCATGACTGGAATGAGGAAAATATTTTGAAGGGCCGGAAGGTTATGATTATCGTTAGAGAATAGAGGCCAAGTGTGCTGCCATGCATTTTTTCAAACATTTTGGCACGCTAGGCCGCGGGATCGATCCCGCGGCCTAGCGTGCCAAAATGTTTGAAAAAATGCATGGCAGCACACTTGGCCTATAGTTCCTTAATTTTTCGGCGGAGAAATATCGCCAAGAGAATAACTTCCGAGGCGCTGCCTAGAAAAAATCCGTAGGGAATTGCGGCAATGCCGAGATTTTTTGATTGATATGAGGCAAACGAAACGCTCACTGCGAGACCGATAGCGCTGAAAATTACCGGAGTGATGGTGTTTTTTAGCGCATAGAATGAGCGCGCTAGCAGATGCACCAGACTTTCCGTAGGAATAGAAAGCGCAAAAATTGAAAGCACGCCGGCTGTGCGCAGAATATTTTCATCAGAAAAATTTCCGCCGCCAAGAAAAATTCGGATTGGCAGAGCGCTCAAAAAATAAAGCCCGAATGCTGACGGCAGAGTAAAAATGAGAATGTCGCGCAGGGCTTTCCAGAAATTTTTGAGAAAGTTTTCGCGGTCCGATTTTCCGGCCGCTTCGCATAGTATCGGAAAAATCGCCACGGAAAAAGCAATGCCAAAAAGGGAAACCGGCACGCTCTGAAAATTCCGCGCGAAGCTCACCGCAGTGACGCTTCCGGCTGCAAGCATAGTTGCGATTCGCGTAAATGAAAGGAACGTGAGCTGTTCAACAGGGTGCCCGATCATTTTTGGAATCATGAGTTTTATGACTTGGAGAAAATTTTTGTCGCGCAGATTGATATTAAAGCGGTACGAAAAAGCCGATTTGCGGATTGCAAAGAAACGCGGCAACAAATGGAGAAATGCACCAAGCACCGTGCCGAGAACAAGGCCATAAACGCCGAACCACGGTTTTGCAAAAGCGCCTGCGATAATTCCGAAATTATAAAAAATCGGCGAAAGTCCGTACGGGAGGAATGTTTTATATGAAATGAGCATGGCGCCGAAACCGCTGGAAACAGCCATGAAAATCGGAGAAATAAGCATGAGTCGGCTCAAACGTACCAGCTGTTCGAGTTCTGGAGCGGAAAATCCAGGGGCGATGAATCGCGCCAAAAAAGGCATAAAAATGGCTGCAAGAATTCCTGAAATAAGAATTATAAAGATCGCCCCGTGCAGAACGGTATTCGCCAGTTCATTTGCTTTTTCTTTCTCGCCGCCGGTAAACAGACTCGTAAAAATTGGAATGAACGCTGCGGAAAGCGCGCTTGAAACCAGGATATTTAAAAGCAAATCAGGAATGATGAAAGAGGCGTTATAGAGATCAAGCTCACGCCCCAATCCAAATTGATGCGCAAAAATTCGGTCACGAATAAGGCCGGTGACATAGCTTAAAAACGTCGTTATAGAAAGTACGGCCGCGCCAGTCGCGAATTTTTCCGGCAGTTTTTGGATCATATAAAGAGTATACTGAACATAATATAATTTTATATAACTTTTTTTATATGGATATTCCTCAACAAATTCCTCCGGCTGCGCCTTCTTCGCCTTCGCCATCTCCGCCGCCTTCGCCAGCCAGCGGACCGAGCTTACCGAAAATCCCGATTGACCTTGATCCGCGTACGCTCGCCACGCTCAAATGGAGTGCTGTCTGGAACGGCGTTGGCGCTGCCATAGTCAGCGTGGCCAGCTATTTGAGTTTTTATTTCATTGGCGGACTTGCCGGAGATATTCTCCGTACGTTCGGCGGCGTAACCAGAAATTTTCCAGTCGGCCAGCTCATCGGCGATATTCTTTGGGGTGCAGTATACGGCGCCGTCTTCGGATTTTTGATTTCAAAATTTTACACGCAAATCCAGCAGTGGAATCGGCAGTATCTTAAAGGCTGGCTCAATACGTTTTTTAAGCTTTTGTTTTACCCGTCTCTTATCGGTTCGCTTTTGGCTTTTCTTATGACAAGTGTCGCAGGTTTTGGAATCGGATTTATGCCGCTTATCATCATTTTAGCCGGCGTACTCTTGAAAGGTTTTGTATATGCCAAAATGATGACCAAATACGTCGGCCAGCTTTATGCGCCACCAGCCTAGTTTAGGCGTGGTATTTGTGGCAGTGCGAAAAGTTCCAGAGCGCAAGCAGCGCGGCAACAACCAGACCGACGCCGCTAAACCACATCGGCACATCCCAGCCTCCTATTTGCGCTGCCCATCCATAAAAAAGGCGCAGCACATGGAGTACAGCAACGGCCGCGAAGATCACTCCGGAAACGAGTGAAACAGAAAGTTTCATCAGTTCCAATATATATCGTTTAGATATATAATCCAAGCCTCAAGACTTTTTATACTTTCTTATGTCAGATCCTAAACTCATTGCAGTTGATATCGTTGCCTTAGTGGAAGATCAAGCTAACGGTAGTCCGATAGTTGTGCTTCATGACCGTCAGGGCAACCGTCTGCTTCCAATTTGGATCGGCGATCCGGAAGCGCGTGCCATTGCGGTTGCGCTCAACAAAATGCGCATGCCGCGGCCGCTTACACATAAACTTCTCATTCATGTTATAGAGGCGCTTGACGGAAAGCTTTCGCGAGTGGTTGTAGATCGGTTAAAAAATCATACCTATTTTGCATCTCTTTATGTGCAAACCGCAGCAAAGACCGTTGCCGTGGATGCCCGTCCTTCCGACGCCATCGCGCTTGCGCTTGAGGCGCGCATCCCGATTTTTGTAGCGAAGCAAGTTATGGATGAAGCCGGCCAGCAAAATCCTTTTCCCGGCATCGCAATGCGTCAAGAAAAGCGAGAGTTCAAGGAAGAGGATTTAGTGAAATTAAAGGAGCTTTTGGAAAAAGCCCGCGAGCGGGAACAAAAAGCCGGAGGCGAATAACTAAATATTTGCTTCATTAACAGATTAGACATACTATTGATCAATTAGGAAAATATGTATAAAATTAATCACCTTTGACAATTTTTATATATGCCAGAAGCAGCACAAAGATTGGAGGAACTCGTGCATAATCAGTTTGCAAGTGAGCTAGAACTTAGTAAAGAATCTGGTCTGTATGTGGCCAAAAAAAGTTCACATGACGTGCCTCCGCCAGCCGATGCGCAGGCCGCCTCCCGCTTGCTTATTACTCGACTTACCACCACGCAGGTAGTTGCTATTCTTGAAAAAGCAAAACAACCTCAACTCCAAATGGAACCGGTTACTTCTTTTAAGCGCTATGTAGCTGCGCTTGATGGGAATAAAAGAATGCCAGAACAAGTTGATACTTTCGTGAATTCAGAGCGAAGAGCTGCATGGGCGAGACAAGACATCAACGCAGGAATCGGTGATAGCGTTTCCGGATGGAATCTTGGCATCATTGATGCTGAACAAGAACTTGATGCTGAACAAGAACTTGATGTTGATCCAAACTTGACTAGAACTTTGGGACAAAAACATTTTCAAAATGATGCGCAGTGGGGCCACTCCGGTTTGCGTTCACCTCATCCTCGCCGTTATGCGCTTGCACAGCTAAGAGCCATTCTTCAGCACGGAAAACCTCTCGATCAAATGAACTGGTCTGCTCTTAATGATGATACAGGTAATACTTCTGTTGTTCCGAGCGGTGATTGGCTTGATAATCGGGTCTACTTTAACGTGGGCTTTCCTGACGGTCAGGACGATCTCGTGGGGTTTCGGCCCGAGGTGGTGGTCAAAGCGGCTTAGGCTTTAAACCTTGGTATATTGCTGAAAAAATCCTATTTTGATGCGTCTTTTTATTGCCATTGATCTTCCGGAAAACGTGAAAGATTATCTACGCAAACTGCAGGCGGTTTTGCCGCAGGTAAAAATGTCAAAAACTCATGATTTTCATCTCACTTTGAAATTTTTGGGTTCGTGCGAAGAGCGCCGTTGCAAGAAAATTAAAGAAGAACTCGCGCATATTCCTTTTCAGCCGTTTGAAAGCTGTTTGGAAAATATTGGAACTTTCGGAGGGAAATCGCCGCGGGTCGTTTGGGTCGGCCTTAAAGTTCCGACATGGCTTCAAGAAACCGCGTATGAAATTGAGGATCATATGGAAAAACTTGGGTTTGAAAAGGAGCGCCGTTTTGTTCCGCACATCACGCTTGCGCGGATAAAATTCATTGAAAATCCGCAGCAGTTTGTAGAAGATCTCAAAAAAATCTCCGTTGATCGGATTTCGTTTCCGGTTTCACAATTTCATCTTTTTGAGAGTACTCTGCACGTGAAGCTCGCCACTTTTTCAGGGCAAGGAGCAGGGGAATTCCATTGAGCAGGAAACTTAACGCGAGCACGCCGATTGCAATCCAAAGTACGGTTGAATTTTTTACAGCATTCTGTCCTGTTTGCTCCGGCGCCGGCCGCACATCGTCAATATTTTTCAGCGCGTAGCTTCCATCAATTTCTTTTTCCGCTTGAACCGAAATGCCAGCCCCTTCTTTTATGATTGCTTCAGCGGTAAGCGGATCAAGTATTGCTTCATTAAAACGGATTTTTTTAGATTTGCCGTCCGGAGCCGCTATATCAAAAGACAGATCTCCGCCGGCCAGAAGTTTCGACACGCGGCCGTCGATCTTTTCAAAAACCGGATTTTGCGTTCCGGGCGTCGGCGCATCAATCCATTCCCACGCATTTTCATTTTTTTCCCGCAGAGGCAAAGGCTGTGCGCTCGCTACAAGGTCATTTTCATACGCCACGCTGATAAGCGCATAGGAAAAATCTTTTTTTGCATCGGCGTACGCAACGGAGTCAAGGACATTTCCCTCAAAATCAGCAAGAAAAACAGTATCGCGGTCATTATTAAGGTTTATTTTCGTAGCGCCTTTCTGGAATACTGCGTATTTGCCGGGCTTGAGCTCCATGGAATCCGGAATGAGATACGGCGATGAAGTTTTTTTCTCATCCGCAAGCATCCAATTTCCAAGATTGATTGTTTTGCTTCCGGTATTCTGAATTTCAATCCATTCTGATTGAGGATTTTGCGAAGGAGCAGGAAAAAGCTCCGTGATTTTAATGTCAGCTGAAAGATCGCCGTTTTTTGATGCATTTTTTTTGGTCCTTTTAGGATTTTTATTTTGCGGATCTTTCTTTGGCGTATTTTTCTTTGGAACAAGTTTCTGTTTTGTCGGCGGAGCAGCTTCAGAAGGCGCCGACGGTATTGCAAAAACAAAATATCCGCGCAGTTCCGTGGTTCCGGGAGGAAAAATTCCAGGGAAAGGTAAAGTAGCTGTCTGCTGTGGAAAAGTCGGCGGCAAGGAAAATTGCGGCAAAGGCGTGATTGGAGGAGTTGGTGGCACTGGCGTCATTGGTGCCACGACAGATTTATTCAGTACTTGTACATACTGGTAATTTTTTCCAGACGCACCGTCTGGGTCTGTTACGGTAAGCGTGACCGTATAAAAACCAGGCACACTGTATTTATGGAACCCCGGATTTTCCGAATTCGAAGTTGTGCCATCGCCGAAATCCCAGAAAAAATTGAGGCGGTTTCCATCTGGATCAAATGACGCGCGGCCATCAAAGTTAAGCGTCGTTTCGCCTTGCGCTATGAGCGAACCGCTTTGGATTTGGATAACGGCTTGCGGTGGCGACTGCGGCGTCTGAAGCGGTGGAGGCGGCGGCGGAGGGGAAGGCGAGGGAGATGGAGATGGAAGTGGAGGCGGCACAGGAGTTGGCTCTGGAAGCGGGACTTCTGCTTCAGTCGATGTTCCTATTTCAATAGGAGCCGGTACAGCGGAAATTTCCCTAGCGCGCCCCATGGAATGAGAAGTTGGGTGCGGCGTCCAATTCATCGGTTCGGTCGCTATGCGTTCAAGCGATGTGCTAGATCCGGTCTGCGGATAAATGAAACGTTCCAAAAAATTTCCATCAGCATCTTTTATTCCAATTTCTTCGCCTTCTTCTTTAAGCGAACCCCAATTTGAATCAAAAAGCGTTCCAATAAATTCCGGATATTTTTGCGCTACGAGATCGGCTTTATTTGCGATGACTGCATATTCATTTGAATCAAGCAAAAAATCTCCTCGAAAAACAGAAAGCCCATGATTTGTTTCATCTTCGAAAAATTTCCAGCCGGTTAGATCGATCGACGTTTCACTTTCATTATATATTTCGATCCATTCCGTTTCGCTCTGCTCAAACGCGGCGATTTCGGTAATTATAAGAGCCGGCATGGGCGGAACTTCTTCCGCCAGCATAGAAAAAGGATAAAAAATCCATAAGAAAAGTACTATAATGGCAAGCAGCTTTTTTTGCATAGGAGTGAGAAATTTGATAGAATATAAACGGCAATTGGGAGCGAGTGTAAAACTCCTCTTGGTAAACAGTTTGTTTGAGACAGGCTGACAATTGCTTGGTGGATCATGCAAGGCTTCAAAAGCCCTGCCCCAGGAGCTCCCCTCAAGAAGAGGAGCTCTTTTTTTGCCAACAGTGGTGGAGCAGATGAGATTTGAACTCATTCAGTCGGATGACAATCCCGACTTAGCTCCTAAGCTCTGCCCCACTGTTGGTGCAGCGGACCCTAGCACACACTCATGAAATTTTTCTAAACTTTTGATGACACAAAAATCCACCGCAATGGATTTTTGTGCTTCTAGTAAACAAAAACGCCATATCGGAATTTAAGAAAAATTTCATTTTTGCTACACTCGTAAATTCCTCTATAAATACGCCCTAAAATGTTTCCAACATCAGTCAACCAAATTTCATAAATTAAATTTACAGATCATTTCTCCTTAATCAGCTTCGTTGCCGGTTCCAAGAAAATAAGTTAAACTATAGGTGAACTTTTTATTCTTCTTGAGGTAAGAAATTCGCGATTCGTCATCAAGCCCTTATAAAAAATCCCCTTTGATGAAAACTCCATTGGAAAATTGTACGTTCGAAGTTTTGATTTCGAGCTCAAGTCTTGCGCGCTAGAGCGCGCATTTCCAATGCGGTAAAAATCGCAAACGACCTCAAGGATAACCCTGACTTTCTATGACTACGAATATTATCCTTGTTATTGCTGGACTTGCACTAGGTACATTCAGCGGTTTTTTCTATCGAAAATATCAAGTTGATACCAAAAATCGCGAGGCGATTGACCGCAGTGAACGGCGCCTCAAAGAAGCAGAAACCAAAGCGAAAGAAATTTTGCTTGAAGCAAAAAACGCGTCTTTCAAAATTCAAGAAGAAGCGAAACAAGAAGAACGGGCCAAACGCAGCCAGCTCGAAAAAATGAGCGAACGCGTCGCTGCAAAAGAAGACCAGCTCGAAAAGAAAATTGAAGCGACCGAAAAACTCCGCGATGAACTTGAGCAGCGCGCGACGCAGGTAAAACAGCTCAAACAAGAAGTTGCGGAAATTCATCAACAGCAAAAACTCCAGCTTGAGCGTGTTGCGGGTTTGTCGCGCGAGGAAGCAAAACAAATCCTTTTCCAAAAAGTTGAGGAAGAATGCAAGGCGGAAATCGTTGAACGCGTGAAAAAGCTTGAAATAGAAGAAAAGAAAATCGCTAAAGAAAAAGCAAAGGCGATTATTGCCGATGCGATTCAGCGATATGCCGCGGAAGTGGCAGTAGAATCAACCGCAACCATGGTGCCGCTTCCGAGCGACGATATGAAGGGCCGCATTATAGGAAAAGAAGGCCGTAATATTAATACATTTGAGCAAGTCACCGGCGTTGATGTTATTGTGGATGATACGCCGGGTTCCATTGTAATTTCCGGTTTTGATTTGATGCGCCGCTACATTGCAAAAATAACTCTGGAAAAACTTGTGGCAGATGGTCGCATCCATCCGGGACGCATAGAGGAAATGTACGAAAAAGTGAAAGGCGAGGCGAATGAATTGATTCGTGAACTTGGAGAAAAAGCCGCATATGAAACCGGCGTAGTCGGACTGCCGGTAAATTTGCTCAAGCTCCTCGGCCGGCTTAAGTTCCGTACGAGTTACGGCCAAAATGTTTTGAAGCATTCCATTGAGGTTTCATTTTTAGCCGGCGCGCTTGCGCAGGAAATCGGCGCAGACAGCGGAATTTGCCGGAAAGCGGGGCTTCTTCACGACATCGGTAAAGCGGTTGATCACGAAATCACCGGCAATCATGCGATTATCGGCCGCGATATTTTGAAGAAATTCGCGATAGCGGATGAAATTATTCACGCGGTCGAAGCGCACCACGGCGATCCGGTTCCGCAGACTATTGAAGCGGCGATCGTCGAGGCTGCAAATATCATTTCACGCTCGCGGCCAGGCGCAAATAAAGATAACCTTGATACTTTTATTAAGCGCATGGAAGAAATGGAAAATGTCGTGCGGAGTTTTGACGGGGTTTCCCGCGTGTTTGCCGTGCAAGCCGGGAACGAAGTGCGCGTGATTGTGAATCCTGAAAAAGTCGATGATCTCGCTATGCTCAAGCTTGCCCATGCAATCGCAAAAAAGATCCAAACAGATTTGAAGTATCCCGGACAAGTGAAGGTGAGCGTTCTGCGCGAGGTGAGGGGAGAAGCATTTGCACAATAGTGCAGGAATTTTGTCAAGTAATCTTTTTTGGCTTTAACTTGACGCTTATTTTGAGATGGCTATACTAGCACTCGCTTATTGAAAGTGCTAACAGGCGCGAGTGAAGCGAGTGCCTAAGCAAATAACGCGCCCGAAGGGCGCAACCTTGTATCCTTAATATCCTTTAACTCTTTAATTTATATGGCAGACGCAAAAACTACTCTGGATAAAAAGTTTGAGGATTTCCTCAAAAAACTCCGTCCGATGGATGATCGGATTTTAATTGAACCTGTTGAAGAAGAGACAGCCACCACGTCTTTTGGCCTTGTTCTTCCGGATACCGCCTCAAAAGAAAAGCCTCAAAAAGGTAGAGTTGTTGCCGTTGGTCCTGGCAAGTTTTCTGAAGATGGAAAGCGTATGGCCATGAGTGTGAAACCGGGCGATACGGTTCTTTATACAAAGTATGGTCCGACCGAAGTGAAGATCGAAGGTAAAGAGATTTTCTTCATTCAGGAATCCGACGTTTTGGCGGTCGTTGCTTAATATCATATAACTTTTAACTTTCTTCATTATATGAGAGTAGAATTTCAAACTGCGGACCTCGCAAAGCATGTAGGCGGCGAAAAAAAAGGAGAAGCTGTTGATTTAAAACAAACTTCGGCATGGGTAATTCATTTTGCTGGGCTCCTTACAGCTCAACTAAGAGTTGCTTTAGGTCATCCTAAAGAGAGCGCTCCAGGATCGGTTTTGGTAACGGCTAGAAAAGAGCAGAGCACTGATGATGCTGCTACTGCTGGGGTTGTCCTTGAAATTGATGCGGAAACAAGCGGCACTCGTGAAACCGACTGGAAGTTTCAAACCGTTGATCCTCCACCGGCTCAATTAGTAAGTATACTTACCGAAAAATTCGGCGGGAGAATTTTGGACCAAGCCGCCTAACTATTACTACTATTACTACTTTAACTACTATTATTAACCACTAACTCTATGGCTAAGCAAATTACATTCTCCGATGAAGCGCGCGCGAAACTCCTTACAGGCGTAAAGAAACTTGCGGATGCGGTCCGCGTCACCATGGGTCCGAAAGGCCAAAATGTCGTGCTCGATAAAAAGTACGGCGCGCCGGTTATTACAAATGACGGCGTCACGATCGCTAAAGAAATTGAACTTGAAGAACCTTTTGAAAATATGGGAGCGCAGCTTGTGAAGGAAGTTGCTACGAAAACGAATGATGTCGCAGGCGATGGAACTACCACAGCCACGGTTTTGGCTCATGCCATCATTGCCGAGGGGCTTCGAAATGTTGCGGCCGGCGCAAATCCAATGGTCATGAAACTTGGCATCGAGCAGGCGGTTGATCTCATTGTTGCTGAACTTGATCGGATCAAGAAAAATATTACTACGAGAGAAGAGCGCGCGCAGGTCGCCACTATTTCCGCGCAGGATGAAAAGGTCGGAAATCTGATTGCTGACGCCATGGAACGCGTTGGTCCGAACGGCGTTATCACCGTTGAGGAATCACAAACCCTCGGCATGGAAATTGAACATGTTGAAGGCATGCAATTCGACAATGGCTATATTTCTCCATATATGGTGACGGATCCGGCCCGCATGGAAGCTGTTTGGGATGATCCGAAAATACTTATTACAGACAAGAAAATTTCTTCAGTGCAGGATGTGCTTCCGCTTTTGGAAAAACTCGCGCAGTCCGGCAAAAAGGAGCTCGTGATTATTGCTGAAGACGTTGAAGGCGAGGCGCTCGCGACTTTTGTTTTGAATAAGCTCCGCGGCACGTTCCAGGTTTTGGCTGTAAAGGCTCCGGCATTCGGCGATCGCCGCAAGGAAATGCTTAAGGATATTGCGGCTTTGACAGGAGGTAAAGTGATCACGGATGAACTCGGCCTCAAACTTGAAAACGCGACTTTAGATGATCTAGGCGAGGCGCGCAAAGTCGTTGCAAATAAAGACAATTGCACGGTGATTGAAGGAAAGGGAAAGAAGAAAGATATTGATGCGCGTTTGCGGGAAATCGAAACGCTCCTTGATGCGACCACTTCTGAATTTGACCGTGAGAAACTTGTTGAACGCCGAGCCAAACTTTCCGGCGGAGTCGCAATTATTAAAGTCGGCGCAGCCACGGAAGTTGAGCTTAAAGAAAAGAAACACCGAATTGAGGATGCGGTGCAGGCTACTAAGGCCGCGGTGGAAGAGGGAATTGTGCCTGGCGGAGGCGTGGCTTTACTTCAGGCAGCCAGAATTTTGGAAGCTGTAAAAGCAGAAGGGGACGAATTGACAGGCGTATTGATCGTCAAGAAATCTCTCGAAATGCCGGCGTGGCAAATTGCTGAAAACGCAGGACGCGAACCCGGTGTCATCGTGAATGAAATCCGCCATGCGAAACCCGGATTCGGTTTTGATGCTGCAAAGAATTTGATGGTGGACATGGTGAAGGCTGGCATTATCGATCCAAAGAAAGTTACGCGCACGGCTCTGGAAAGCGCAGCAAGCGTTGCGGCACTGTTCCTTACCACGAAAGCAGCTGTGACGGATCTGCCGGAGAAAGAAAAACCAGCCGGCGGCGGCATGGGCGGCGGCGGTCATCCGGGCATGGGAATGGATATGTAACGCGAGTCCCGCCGCGGCGGACGAGCGCTTAATTCTTTAGCCACATAAAATTATGCATGGACAAACACCGGCAGAAGAAGCAAATACTTTTGTTCGAGAATATCTCGATGAATATCAGCGACGTAATGGTACAGCAGAAGGCGCTCCTTCATTAGAGCTACATTTAGTGAGAGTACCTTCTCATCTGAGAGATGAAGTGGGTAAAAGTATCAGAGCAGCCCTTAGAACTAGACACACATGGGGTGATCCAGGTCTTTGCTACTAAGCCGCCAAAATTTCTGTTCGCCTACGGCGCGGGTTCCGCCACAAGGCACAATACGCATTTTGCGTCTCACTTATTGCTTCATGGCAGGCATAGAAAAACACCATAGACCGAGGAAGGGCGACTCAGTAGGCTGGCATGTGCCATTTGGAGCAGGACATCAGTTTGGCGGACCGAATGCTTTTGGCAGAATAGATTCTATTGATAGAAAAGCCGGAACAGTTCATATCGGTTCTCTTGTTCAGCAAATTACTGATTTACGTCGCAGTACTGGACAAACCGCAATGTGGGTTCTGAAAGATCCACAATAATGTAAAAGCGCGTCAGGCTACGCAAAGCCGCTAGCTCATATTTACAAACGCCAGACTTTTCAACGTACTCTGCGACAATCCGTTTTTTCAGCCAGTTAAAAAACTTGATTTTTACAGGTTGATATGCGAGCCTATACTCATATTCATGGAAAATATTGAAAAATTGGGTGACCGCGAACTATACGCAAAATGCCAACTTTATGGCAGTAATGCGCGTCAATGGGCGAAAAAGTTCGCCGCGCTTTTGCCGGAAGTCGATAAGCGGCAACTCTACAAAAAACACGGATTTTATTCCATTTTCGAATTTGCGGCAAAACTGGCGGGTATGGGACGCGAGACAGTCGTTGATATCTTATGGGTTGCTCGTAAATTGCAGGACAAACCTATTCTCAAGGCGCAAATGGAGGAGCAGGGATGGGCAAAATTAAGGGTGGTAGCAAATGTAGCTACTATAGAAAATCAAAAAATTCTGGCGGAAAAAGTAAAAATTATGTCTAAGCCAACACTTGAAACTTTCATAAAAGAGTTAAGGCAACAAAATCATGAGCTCGTCCAAAGTCGTCCTGGGACGGCGAAAAAACATGAAACCTTAGCGATTTCTCAAAATGCAATGAGTGGGGAGGTGCCTACCCCGCCGCGAATTTCCGTGCGCATTCCGCTCAAGCCAAAAACAGAGCTTCGATTGCGCGAACTCCAGAAAAAACTTTCCAAAATGGCGCATGGGCCGGTTGATTTTAACGAAGTCTTGGAAACGCTTTTGGATACTTATGCCGCAGTCAAAACTGGTGCACTGGAGGCAAAAGAGGAGCAGGCACAGAGCCTGTCGCAACTCGAAGAAATAGCTAAAGAAAAGGAACAAAGACTTCAGCAGTTCGAGGCACAGGCCAAAGAAAAGGTCTATAAACTCGCAAATTCGCCGCCATCGCGTCACATTCCCGCTGTTATCAAAAAATTCTTATCAGCAAAATTTAAAGGTCGATGCGCATACAAAGGCTGCATGAAATTGCCGAAAATTTTTCATCATACGCGTCGTTTTGCCCTCAACCAAAGCCATAATCCAGATTTTCTAATGCCGCTCTGCAAGGAGCATGAGCGCCTTGCGCACCTTGGCCTCATAGATAATGAAGAAAAAACGCCAGACTTTTGGCGGACCCAAATTTTTCCAAATACAAATTCCCCAAAATATACGATTGATAAAATTGTAAACAGCTATCGCGGCGCGGTGTGCGCACTAGGTGGTTAAAGCCAAGGGTCTCGCCATACGACAGGCCTATAAGAATTTTCAGGCGAATGTTTTTCTGTTTTGGTATAATGGTTTTTGATGCATGATATAAAAATTCCTAATTCTGGATCCGGAAGCGCTCCTAGCAAGAAATCTGATTTTGAGGTGACGCATGTGGGTGCCGCGGAAGCGAAATCCCAAGAACCGGGCGAAAGAGTGAAAGTGAAGTTTGAGAAATTTGTGCAGCTTGTGGCAACCCACGATTTTGAGGAGGTTATGAAGCGCCACGCGGAGGAGGATATTATTTTGAGTACCAATTTGCTTACCGATTTAGCAAATGCACACGAAGAAGAACAGCCCGAGTCCGGAAAGAAGCTTCCGATCGTCCTTATTATAGGCATTATTATCGGGGTGGTGCTGACTTATCTAGTTATAAGATTTTAAATGACAAAACCGAAATATAAGCGAATCATGCTCAAGCTCTCCGGTGAAGTACTCCTCGGGCACCGCGGAAGCGGCATCGATCATAAAATTTTAGAAGGATTGTGCCGGGAGATTGTGGAGGTGAAAAAATTGGGAGCGCAGATCGTCATTGTTATCGGCGGCGGAAATATTTGGCGGTATCGCGATTTTAAAGAAACCGGCATAGAGCGCGTTACTTCCGACAATATCGGCATGCTGGCGACGATTATGAACGCTACTGCCATGCAGAGTATGTTTGAGAAACTCGGCGTTGATTGCAGAGTTGCGAGCGCGATTGATATTCCGCAAATTGCAGAGCCGTATCTTCGCCGGAAAGTTATTCGGCACCTCGAAAAAGGCCGCATTGTAATTTGTGCCGGAGGAACTGGAAGTCCCTTTTTCACAACTGATTCTGCAGCCGCGCTGCGTGCGCTTGAGACGAATTGCGATGTGCTTTTAAAGGCTACGAACGTGGAAGGCGTTTATAATAAAGATCCGGATAAATTTAAAAACGCAAAGAAATTCAGCGAGCTTACATACCACGAAGTGCTTGAAATGGATCTTGAATTTATGGATCAGGCTGCGGTTTCGCTCTGCAAAGAAAGTTCCGTTCCGATTATGGTGTTTAATTTGAAAAAGCGCGGTAATATTAAGCGTGCCGTGCTCGGAGAAAAAACAGGAACCATCATCCACTAACCATTCACTACTGTCCTATGCCAACAACTCAACAACATATCGATGCGGCCAATCAGGAATTTCAAAAATCGCTCCAGCACCTTAAAAGCGAATTTTCCCGTCTTCAAATAGGACGCGCTTCGCCGGCGCTTGTGGAAGAGCTTAAAGTGGAGGCTTATGGAAGTTTGCAGCCGCTGAAAAGCCTTGCTTCCATCAGCGTTCCGGATCCAAAAACGCTCCAAATCCAGCCATGGGATCGAAGTGTGCTCGGCGCAATTGAAAAAGCGATTCAGACCGCGAATTTGGGACTTAATCCAGTGAATGACGGCCGTATTATCCGGCTTCCAATGCCTCCGCTTACCGAAGAGCGCCGAAAAGAGCTTGCAAAAGTGACTCATCAAATGGCCGAGAATGCAAAAATCGCCATTCGCACGGCGCGCGGTACAGCACATGGCGCATTTAAAACTATGGAAGAGGGAAAAGAGATAACTGAAGATGAACGCCGTCTTTCAGAAAAGCATTTGCAGGAAAAAGTAGATGCGGCGAATAAAGAAGTCGAGGAGCTCGCCAAGAAGAAAGAACAAGATATCATGACGATATGAGAATTTCTAATTTCTAATTACTAATTTCTAATCAATGCCTAGGCATTTCATTCGTCATTAGCAATTAGTAATTAATCATTTTATGTCCGTCCTCCTCACTATCATTGCAGTTATCGTCATATTTTCCGTCCTTGTACTGATACATGAGTACGGGCATTTTTTGGCTGCACGTCGCGCTGGAATTAAGGTGCTGGAATTCGGCATCGGTTTTCCTCCTCGGCTTTTTTCCAAAAAATACGGCGAGACGCTTTACTCCGTGAATGCGATTCCATTCGGCGGATTTGTGAGATTGTTCGGCGAGGATGCTGTGAGCGAGGAAATTCTCAAAAATAAACGCAGCTATGCCCACAAAAGTCCGTGGGTACGCATAAAGGTGGTGGTAGCCGGCGTATTTATGAATTTTGTTTTAGCCATCGTGCTTTTGACAATCGGTTTCAGTTTCGGCATTGAGCCGCTTCTCGTGACCGAGCAGGATCTTTTTCAGCATCTTGAGGCCGGAAATGTGAAGAGCGAGCCGGGCATATTTGTTGGAAAAGTGAGCGATTCGGCAAAAACCCTCGGTGTTGCTCCGGGGGATAAGCTTTTGGCGATTGATGATAAGCCAATTACTGAAAATTCCCAACTAGCTGCCAGCAAAGATATCGACATCACCCTCGTTTCTTTAAAAGGCGAGACAAAAAAAATTCATCTCCCGCTTGTTTCAAAAGACCGTTTTTTTGGGATTGATTTTAAGCCTTTTACGGAATTTCCGCGGCTTGTGATTTTGGAGGTCAAACCGGATTCCGCAAGCATCCGTGCCGGACTTAAATCAGGGGATGTAATTCTGCAAGTTAACGGAAGCGAAACGTATTTTCCTGAAGATTTTGAGACCGTGATTTCGCAATCGAATGAAGCGCGTTTCCGTGTCATGCGCGGAAATCAAATTTTAGAAATCTCAGTAAGCCTGCCTGACCAAAAGCGCGTGGTTATCGCGGATGTTTTTGAAAATTCAGCAGCGCAGCAAGCTCGTTTTGAAAAAGGCGATATTGTTCTTTCTATGGATGGTGCGGCAATTGCCAAGCCTGAACAAATCCAAGAAATGCTCCGCAAAAATCCCGGAAAAGAAATGGTTTATCGCATTTCGCGGCGCGGCACTGAAATTCAAATAAAGGCAAAGGCCGGCGCAAAAAACATTCTCGGAATAGCGCTTTCCACAGTTTCTTCATTCCGCAATTCAGAAGTTTCCGTATATCGCGGCAGCATCCTTACCTCCATTACCGAAATCAAGAAAGTTCGCTATGCTCCATGGAAAGCTTTTAAGCAAGCCATTTCTGAAAGCGTTCGGCTCACTGGATTGACGGTTTCGGCATTCGGCCGAACGCTCAAATCAATTGTTTCGCAATTCACCGTGCCTGCGGAAATCGGAGGTCCGGTGCAGATCGCTTACTATACTCATACTTTTGTACAAGAGGGATTTTTTGCGCTTTTGCGCTTTACGGCGCTTTTATCCCTTTCTCTTGCCGTAATCAACGTGCTGCCAATACCGGCGCTTGATGGAGGAAGGCTTCTTTTCATCGCAATAGAGGTGATTTTCAAAAAACGCGTGAATGCCCGTTTTGAATCTATGGTGCATAGTATAGGATTTGTGTTGTTGCTATTGCTTATCGTTTTGATTACTTATAGCGATATTACTAAATTATTCTAGCTTGCGTTTTCATTGCAGCTGGATAGAATGAAAAGCCCAAGGGTTATTTTTTTATGGTTACAACTGATATAAAAGAACTTTGGCGCCAAGTTTTGCTTCGTCTTTACCCGACGATCCGGCATGATCAATTTATTACGTGGTTTGCCGACACAGGAATTTTACGCATAGATCAAGGCGTGGTTGTAATTGGCGTGCCGAATCAATTTGCTTACAGCTGGATTGCGCAGCCCTATCAAGAGCGTTTGCTTGAAATCGCAAAAGTACTCGATGCGAGTATTCTTCATACGTCGATCGTGGTTGAGCCGTCTCTCTCCAATCCGGATGATACCCGAAAGGTGCTTTTAACTTCGATTGTTCCGGAGACGAAAAAAGTTCGCAAGCTTCCTAAAAAACAAGAAGTTAGAGTGACGTCCGGCGGTGCCCAAGATACGGTGAGCTACATGCTTAATCCGAAATACACTCTATCAAATTTCATCGTCGGAAAGCATAATCGGCTTGTGCATGCCGCATGCGAGGCGGTTGCAATAAATCCGGGCGAACAATGGAATCCGCTTTTTATTTACGGCGGCGTCGGACTCGGCAAGACTCATCTTCTTCAAAGCACCGGCCGGGAAGTCCTCAAAAATTTTCCGGAAAAAATCGTCGTGTATTTCACAGCCGAGCGTTTTTTGAACGAAGTGGTTGAAGCGATTAAAAGATACAATTCACAGGATTTTAAGGCGCGGTACCGCAATGTCGATTGTCTTATTGTCGATGATATCCAGCTCCTTGCGGACAAGGATCGCACGCAGGAAGAATTTTTTCATCTTTTTAATGAACTTTATAACGCGAATAAGCAAATCATCATAAGTTCTGATCGTCCGCCGAAGGAATTGGCCGGAATTGAAACGCGCCTCCAAAGCCGTTTTGAAATGGGAATGGTGGCAGAAGTTCATTTTCCGGATTATGAAACGCGCCTCGCAATCCTCCAAAATAAATGCACGGAACAGCAGGTGCTTCTTCCGCCGGAAGTGCTCGATTTCATCGCATACAACGTGCATCACAGTATCCGCGAACTCGAAGGAGTTTTACTGCAGGCGATCGCGCAAATGCGGCTTGAAAATATTACGCCCACGGTTAAATCCGTTGGAACAATCATCCGCCGGCTTGACCGCAACGGCGATCTTGTTGGTGTTACAAAGGAACAAATTGACGCGAAACTTTCTGTGCGAAGCGCCGATGATGTGATTAATCTTGTGGCGGATTATTTCCGCATTCCTTCAAGCGAACTTCGCGGGACGATTCGCAAGCGGGAAATCATGATTCCGCGGCAGGTTTGCATGTATCTGATTTATGAAGTTCTCGGCCATTCATTCGATACAATCGGAGATCATTTTTCCGGCCGCAATCACACGACCGTGCTTCATTCTTATAATAAAGTGAAGTCGCGTCTCGGACGGGATTCGAAACTGCTTCAGGATATTCATGCGCTCAAGAAGGAAATGGGGCTTTAAAATTCGTTATTCTGTACTATACTAGGGCCGTCATGTATCAATATCCAACCCATCACCGTCCGCACGGCAGAACAAGTTATTTCATGCCGTTCCTTTCGCTTATAATTCTCGGCCTCATCGTGGTGCTTGTTTTTCAAATCGTAGATTATTTTCAAGAGAAACGCGTTAAGGCGCTCGAAAATAAAGCAGCGCTCCATGTTGTTGCCGGCCGCGGAGAGATAAAATTTTTTGGCGTAGATCAATGGGCTCCCGCGCTTGAAGGAAGTCTTCTTCATGAAGGCGATGTGCTCCGCAGCTCGCCCGGTTCGCGCCTTGTATTGACGTTACTCAATGGAAGCGTTGTTCGCTTGAGTGCAGAAACCGAAGTGGAACTTGATGAGCTGAAGAGCCGCGACGGACAAGATCAGCTCGCGATTAATCTTGCAAAAGGTGAAGTGTGGCTGAAGCGTTCGGAAAAAGAAGTTGTTCGGACCGCGTTTACGGTTTCTACGCCGAATCTTGATACAGAATCAGTCGGCACTACATTTGATGTAGCAAATACGCTTCGTCAAGCTGTTCGCGTTTTGAATGGAAAAGTGAAAGTTTCCGTAAAAGTGCTTGAGTCGGATTCAAAGCGGCCGCGCCGAGTGGAAACGCTTGAAGTTGCGCTCGGACAAGAAGTGAGCCTCGGGAGTGAAGAGCTGCTCGATTTGCAAAATAATCGGCCGGTTGAATTTTTAACTCTTCTTTCCGATGATTTCCGCAACGGCGATTGGTATGCATGGAATAAAGGAGAAGATGCGTCTGGCAGCGCCGGCGTGAGCGTGGCTGATGCGGTTGCGCAGCAAAAAGAAAATCCGCTTCCCTCTATGCAGCAGCCGGAACAAGAAGTGATGCAAGTTAATGAAGAGTTGACGGCGCCGGTTGTGCTTTTGCCAAAAGAAGCCGATCGTATCGTGAAAACCGGCGAAGCGCTTATTTCCGGAACTGTCGGACGCCAGACTGAAAAAATCGAAGTTACAACGTATATTGCAGGCAAGGCAGAGCCGTACTTTTTGAAAAAATACAAAGCCGGAGATGCAAATTGGTCATACTCGGCATCAAGTTCATATGGAAATCTTTCAGCCGGAGAAAATCGTTTTACCATTGTGGCAGTTGGAAAAGATGAGGCGCGCAGCGAACCCGCCGAAGTCGTAATTATTTATGATAAACCGAAGGAACCGGCGGATCTTTCCGCGCCTAGCGTTACAAAATTTAATGATACTGACGCAGCTACTCCGAGCTTTGAAGCCGCAGAGGACGTTGTGAAAATAGATGGCAAAATCGGGAAAGGAATTGTGAAGATTTTCGTGGATGATTTTGCGTTGACGCGGTATGTGCCGGATTCCGGAGTATGGTCATACTACGCCAAAACCGCCTATGGGAATTTGAAAGAAGGCGAGAATACCTATTCGGTGTACGGCGTTGATTATGACGGCAATAAGACGCCGGTCGTGAAATTTACGATTGTAAAAAAGCCGAAACCAGCGCCCGCGCCGGTCGCGCCCCCAGCCGGAGAACCAGTATTATAAAATTACCAATTTCACAGGTATTTCCGTCTATTCTCATTGTGCTCTTCGTTGCTTTTTGCGTAATGTACATTTCCATCGCTGTCAGTGAGATAAAACCAGTACGGCGATTCTTCTGCAAAAATCGCCGCGCGGATGGTGGCGAGACCAGGATTATTGATCGGAGTCGGCGGGAGCCCTTTGTATTTTCGCGTATTATACGGGGAATCCTCCGTAAGTTCTTTTGTGGTTATAATTGGAATCGATTTTCCATAGAGAAGCGTGGCATCAGCTTGTAGAGGCCAGTCATGATCTAGCCTTTTCCATAAAATTCCAGTAACAATTGGATAATCTTTTTCGGTTCGCACCTCCTTTTCCGCGATGCTTGCAATAGTGATGATTTCTTGAAGCGTGCGCTTGCGTTTTTCAGCTTCTTGCATTAAATCAACAGTTATTTTTTTGGAAAAATTATCCTGCATTTTTTTGATGAGATCATCCGCATCAAAATTTCTGCTGAAAACATAATAGGTGTCGGGAAAAAGAAATCCTTCATGCAAAAGCGCTTTTGAAGAAAATTCTCCCGGAAGGATGAGACCAATGGAAACGAGTCGTTCATCAATGTCCCGCACGGAAAAACCTTCCGGAATAGTCACGGAAACCGTGCCGCGCTCCGGATCGGTAAGCGCAGCCAAAATGGTTTTTATATCCATATTTTGCGAAAGTCGATAGCGGCCTTGCCGAATATTGCCTTCCAGTCCGCGCAGTTTTGCATAGAGAATAAAAATCTTGTCAGAGCGTATGAAATTTTTCGCTTCCAGATTTTCTGATATTTCAGCCAATCCTTGTCCGCCGTCGATTTGAAAAAGCTTTGCTTCTTTTGCCGTAAATGAAACAGGCGAAATGAGCTGCCAATAAGCGAAAGCGACTATAATAAATCCTAGTATTCCGAAAGCGATTGCTTTTTGAGCATCCTTTTTCATTTTGTTGTGACACCTAATTGATCCCAAACTCCTTTCATTTTTGTAGAAGCGATTTCCTGCGCTTTTTTCATGGCTTTATTGAGAGCCTTAAGAAGATTTTCTTCAAGGCGTTTCTTGCCGTATTCTTTTGTTTTGAGATCATCCCATACCGAATCTGCAATTTGCAGTGCAATAAACTCTTGTTCACCGGTTGAAGTCACGGTTATTCCCTCAACTTCAGCCTCAATATGAATATTTTTGAGTTCTTTTTTTGCAGTTTTAGCTTGTTTTTGGAGGGAATACATATCCCTCGCTTTGCTGAAGAAGCCCATAAATGACTAATTACGAATTAAATCATAAAGCCAAATTGAAAAAAGTGCGGAAAAGGCACTGGACTAGAGTAACTATTTATAGTATAATAATTTAATAGTATAAATTATTTACTTCTTAATTCTTTTTAATATGGGAAAACATAAATCAACACTCCAAACACATCACCTCTACCTTGGCGCAGGAGGAATGCTTTCGGTTGCAGCACTGGTTATAGCGCTTACATTCGGACTCTCCAGCGCAGATGAGTATCCGATGGGCGGCGGTATGATGAATACTGCTGAAATGCAAACAAGTTGTACTTCCGCAGGCGGAACATGGAATGGCAGCTATTGCCAAATGCCTACCGTAACTAATACAACTCCAATCATGGATACCGCTTCAATGAGTAGCGGGTGTACTTCAGCAGGCGGCACATGGGATGGTACAGCATGCCAAATGCCGATAACTACTACACCTTCTATGCCTGCTGGCGGCTGTCCTGCCGGCCAATACTGGAGCGGAACAGCGTGTGTAGTAAATCCAACGACTCCAACAACAACGACATCTACCTGCATTACGCCTGGTTATGTTCAATGTCCTTCGCGCAATAATGAATGTGTTACAACCACCGATTGTGCAAATGCGACTCCTGTATGCGGATCTGGCCAAACGCCGTCATCTGGCACTCCATGCAGAGCGTCTGCTGATACAGCCACAACTCCAGCTTCGTCATGTCCATCAGGTCAATACTGGAGCGGAACAGCTTGTGTAACAAGTCCAACAACTCCAATGCCTGGCACAACTATGACCACCGAAGAGATGCAAAGAGGATGCGCAACAGCCGGCGGAACATGGAATTCTGCAAATACTCCGCCATGTACGATGCCAAATACAACTACTACAACTCCAAATCCAACTTACTCATATACAGTACGATGTCCCGCGCTAAATAATCGGGAAGTCAGCCCTGAAGAATGCGGAGCTGCAACGCCATACTGTGCGGAAGGTACATTTCCAAGTATGGAAAATCCTTGCAAGTCGACAAGTACAATGACAAGCACGCAAACAGCTGAAATGATGCAATGCGCCAATCAATATAATCCGAACGGAGCGCCAATGTATCTTCCAAAGGAATACAAAAAATGGGATCCCGTAACTCGACAGGAAACCGTGAAGCACATGAATTCCTGTGAGGATTGGTATGCTCAATTCAGGGAAGATGAAGCCAGAATGATGACTGGCGGCCGTACAATGCCAAATCCAACAGGCGCAATTAATTGTCAGCAAGACTATCGAAATCCTTTCTGCAGAAGCGGTAATTTGGATCACGAAGCAAGGTTTAAGGATGTCGTAAAGGATAAAAAAGATTATATCGACGATGTGAAATTGGGAGATAACCTTGCCGATGAAGTGCGTACGCTCAAATTGGAAGCAGTGGTGAAAGATCCAAATGATCCGGTTGAGTGCCGCCAAACTATTGGTCCATTCCCTGGTCCGTTCCCTCTCGGTGGTCCTGTAAGCACAACTGCCAGTGCAAGGCCGTCATTTGTAAGGCCTACAGAATGTGATGTCATTGATGCTGAAGGGGAGATGATGAATATCAGCCTTGAAGCAGGTATTGCTTGCCCGGTATCCGGTTCTATTCAAGAAGTGCTTGATCAAGTGAAACCGGATTTTGATTTCATCCGCGGTTTGACAGGAAAATCTCCAGCAGAAAAAGTTAAGGAAGGCCGGGCGAGACTCCAGCGCGCGCGCGAAGCGCTTCAGCAGCTCGTCGGCAGCTGGGATGATGTGACAGAAACTTCTAAGCCGGGTTTGATGCAGGGCTTGAACAGCTGTCGCGATATAGGATATTTGACGCGCGATGCAAAGCGCATGCTTGATGAATTTCAATATCTTTCCGATACCGATGAATATAAAGAATTAGCTTCATTTGTGGAAAATCCGCTTGCATACCTTCCGTCCGGCGTTGATATTTTTGCTCCATTTGAACCGGATATGGATGTATGTTTTGATGCAAATATGATTATGGGCGGAAGCAGCGAAGAAGAATTTGATGAAAATTTTGATGAAGAGCCTGGAATACGCGGCGGACAATGCGGATTTTTTGAGCCTCCATCAAGCTTTATGCCGAAAGCAGAATGTTTACCGCCGGCTATGCGGTACCTCGGCATGCAGTACGGCGTTTTGCACGATCTTGCAAAAGCGCTAACCGAAAAAGGATGCGAATCAGAAGGTCAGATGAAAGGACGATTTGCATGCGAAGGATTTAAACAGGCTCCTGCAGAACTCGCCAAAAACGGCCGTAAGCTTCCAAAAGAAGTAAGAGATATTGTTGATGGATTTGTTTCAGAGGGAACACAATACTGCGATGATGGCGATGACGAATCAGCCGAAAGAATCTTCCGCGCCATGATGCAGACTGTTATGCCGTATATGCGCGGCAAAGATCAATTTGGCAATACGAAAAAACAAGTCATTGATCAAATGAAGGAGCGCGGAGTTATTGGCGATAAAGATAAAAAGACAATAGCGGCGCTCGAGAAAGAAATCGGTTTATTGAATGATCAATTGTCTGCAATGGAAGTAAAAATTCAAGAACTTTTAGTCGCGAAAGTAGCTTTGGAGCAACAGCTCGGAAAAGTGAAGGATGTTATGCAGAATCTTAATATTGAAAGCGAACATATCGCTCGCCTACAAGGAAATGATGCGACATCTCAAATCGGCCGCCGGCTCGCAGGCGTGAATGAAAAACACATGAGTCTAGTTAGTTCAATTCTGGAAGTTTTGCCAAGAGGAGCAAGTGCATGCAAGGCTAGTTTAGCCGAAGCCCTTGATGCGACATTTAAAGGATTAAGTACGGAAGGAAATCGGACCGTGGATCAAATGCTTGACGGTTTATATTCAAAAGTTTCGTCAGGCGCGCTCACGGCTGAAGAGGTTGTGAAAGCCTGTGAGGGCGTGAAGGAAAGATTTATTGCCCTTGCAGATTCCGGGTCGGAGATAGATGCTGCGCGTAAGGAAGGCGTTATTGCTTTTAAAGACACGCCGCTTAATCACTGGGCTGGAAGTTTTGCACTCATTGCAGTGAATAATAATCTTGCTACTGCTACGAATGAATCTGTTGGCGTCGGAAATAACGAAATGTACGCGCAGGCAATCGTGAGAGCAGTGCGTTTGGGCGCCATGGCTGATCCGGAAAACATGGGCAAGAAACTTGGTGAATATTTGGCGCTAAATCAAAGAGAGAGAGATGCGCTTGTTCTTGAAAAAGATGTCCCCGGGGTTGCTGATGTAAAATGGGCCCGTCCGTTTGTCGCAGTTTGTCAGGAGTTTGATGTAAAAGAATGTTTGACGCCGCCTGTAAAATCTTTGACAGATACGGTGACGAGAGCGCAGATGGCTGGATTGCTCGTTCATGTGCTTGAGGCTGCAGGAATTACGCGCGGTTCAACTTCGAATATCGTAACGCCAACCGATTCAGCCGATCATGCCTATCTTAATGAAATTAAGGTTGTGAAAGCATGGGGCGTGATGGGTGGTTGCAGCGGCCCGGCAGATCCAAATTTCTGTCCTGATCAACCGATGAATGTCGGCATGGATCTTGTAGCTGCCGTGAATTGTAGCAATCACATTAATGCCACTCTGAACTTTAGAGAAGCTGCGGCAAATTTGGAAGAGTAAAAATAATACTTAAAGAGCCCATTTTTGTGTTTTACCGAGATGGGCTTTTTATATTGCACTTCTGGGAAAATCCTAGTAAAATTCCCTCGCTAAACGCAACCTTATGGATTCTTTTCTATTAGAAGTAACAGCCCGCGATATAGCCCAAAAAGCGAAGTTTTCCCGCGCTGCCGGCCGTATCCCGGCAGTGTATTACGGTCGCGGCAAGCCAACCATGACACTTTCTTTGGATTACCAAAAATTCCGGAAAGTGTATGAGAAGGCCGGAGAGAACACTATTATAGAACTTGCCATGGACGGCAAAAAGTTCCCTGTACTTGTACATGAAGTTCAATATGAGCCGGTTTCAGACAAATTTTCTCATGTGGATTTTATTCATGTTGATATGGAGAAGGAGGTGACGACTACCGTTAAGATCGTTTGCGTTGGTGTATGTCCGGCTGTGAAAAATATGGGAGGCATTTTGGATGTTTTGAAGCATGAAATAAAAATAAAATGTTTGCCGAAAGACCTCATACATTCAATTGAAGTAGATGTATCGCCTATTGTGGATTTTCACACTTCCATCCACGTGAAAGATTTAAAGATTCCGTCCGGTATTAAGATTTTGGACAACGCAGAAGATACCGTTGTTACTGCCAGTCCGATTAAGGTTGAAGAAGAAGCGCCGAAACCGGCAGAGGCAGCCGCAGGTGCAGTTCCTGCAGAAGGCGCAGTTCCTGGAGCAGTACCAGCCGCGGGAGCAGCAGCAACCCCAGCCGCAGCACCGGCGAAAGAAGGCAAAAAATAAATTACGAATAACGAATTATGAATGATGAATGAATTTGATTCATTATTAGTTAATTAATTCTTCAAGCAGCTTCCTCATCCTTCCGTATTTTTCTTCTTCCTCAATTTTCGGTGTGGCAATTTTGAGCGTAACCGAGTCGCCGATTTTGAGGTTTTCCGGGAGATTTTTAATAGGCCATCGAAATTCTCCGAGCGCTTCATGTGAAAGCACAGCAAATCTATCCTCGAATCGCACGAGTCTTGCGGATAGTGAGAATGGTATTTCGGATATATTATCCATACCGAGCTTATGAAAATAAGGAAAATGCAGCCACGACTGGCGCGATGATAAGCGCAACCGTATTAATAACTTTAATGAGCGCGTTCAATGCCGGTCCGGCAGTATCTTTAAACGGATCGCCTACTGTGTCTCCAACGACCGCAGCTTTATGAGCCTCGGAACCTTTTCCTCCAAAATTTCCCTGCTCAATATATTTCTTCGCATTATCCCAAGCAGCGCCGCCTGTGCTCATTTGCAGGGCAAGCAAAAATCCCGAAATAATCACGCCGACTAAAAGTCCGCCGAGCGCTTTTGGTCCAAAAATAAATCCAACAAGAAGGGGAGAAGCTATTGCTAAAATTCCAGGAAAAATCATTTCTTTTAGAGCCGCTTTGGTGACGATATCCACGCATCGGCCGTAATCCGGAAGTTCTTTTCCGCTCATTATTCCTTTAATTTCTTTAAATTGACGCCGTACTTCCTGCACTACTTTGTGCGCCGCTTTTCCTACAGAAGACATGGCTGATGAAGAAAAAAGGAACGGAAGAAGTCCGCCGAGAATTAGACCGATGAGCACTAAATGATTCGTGAGATCAAAAACAAGATTTGCCCCGTTTTTTGATGCTTCTTCGGTGTAGGCTTGGAAAAGCACAAGCGCGGCCAGCGCCGCAGAAGCAATGGCATAGCCTTTCGTCACAGCTTTTGTTGTGTTTCCGACGGCATCAAGCGCATCCGTATGCTCGCGAACTTCTTTTGAAAGTCCGGCCATTTCCGCTATTCCGCCGGCATTGTCCGTAATTGGGCCGTACGAATCAATCGCAATCACCATGCCGGTTGTTGAAAGCATTGCGATTGCAGAAACGGCGATTCCATAAATTCCATTCTGAAGGCTTGAAGTTTCTCCAAGAAAATAAGAACCGAGAATCGCAAGAACTATGATCACCACAGGCGGCCACGTGCTTTGCAAACCAACGGCCAGTCCTGTAATGATATTTGTTCCGCTGCCTGTTTCGCTTGCCTCGGCGATGCGTTTCACAGGCCGGTATTTTGTGGCAGTGAAATATTCTGTGATGAGCGTAATAAGGAGCGTTACAATAAGTCCCACCAGCGCCGCAAAAAATATTCGTATGTCTTTGAGTAAATAATCCGTCGCAAAATAAAATCCAATCGCCGATAGAATGCCTGTGGCCAGCATGCCTTTATAAAGAGCGCCCATTATGTTTTTCTTTCTGCCAAGCCTCACAAAAAAGCTCCCGAATATGGAAGCGATGACTGCGATAATGCCTAACGCAAGCGGATATTCAATGCTGGTTTGCGTGCCGATTGTAGAGGCTGCAAGAATCATTCCGGAAATAAGCGTCACGCCGTACGTTTCAAAAAGATCCGCGCCCATGCCGGCGCAATCGCCGACATTATCGCCGACGTTGTCAGCAATCACAGCGGGATTCCGCGGATCATCTTCCGGAATTCCTTTTTCAACTTTTCCGACAATGTCCGCGCCGACATCAGCGGCTTTTGTATAAATTCCTCCGCCGATACGCGCGAAGAGCGAGACCAGCGATGCGCCGAACCCGAATCCGATTAGGAGATTCGGCACTTGCACTACCGGAATGCCGCTGACTTTTTGGAAGAGAAGATAAAATCCACTTACGCCGAGAAGCGCTAAGCCGACTACGGAAAAGCCAGTTACCGAGCCTCCTTGAAATGCCACGCGGAGCGCTGAACCGAGGCTTTTATGAGCCGCTTGTGCAGTTCTCACATTTGCCCGTACGGAAATCGACATGCCGATATAGCCGGCTAGACCGGAGAAAAAAGCGCCGACGATAAATCCGGCTGCAAGAAGAAAGCCGTTTGTTTGAAATGAAAATGCCAGCACAAAGAAAAGAACGATGGCGACGATGGCGATAGTTCCCATTTGTCGATTCAAATATGCTTTTGCGCCTTGTTGGATTGAGGCTGCAATTTGCTGCATTTTTTCGCTGCCTTTATCGTATTGTAAAGTTACGAGTACAAGGAAAAGCGCATAGAGAAGAGCTAAGACCGAGGCGCCGAGCGCAAGGAGAGGCATGAGTATTTGTGACATAAAGTTTGGGTTAAATTCGGTGAATTATATTAACCTGTACCTTATCTGTTTTCCAACATAAACACATTGACAGAACAGTAGTGTCTATCACGGTCTAGCCGCAGTCTATCCGAAGCCGCGATTTTATGGTAAAATATAACGATGGCTGATGATCAAAAACCGCCTGTACAACCGCAACCGCAAGCTGGCGGCGAACCGCAAAAAAAACCGCATGCGCAGGAAGTTTCCGCAACGGATTTATTGAGTTTGTGGGGCAAACCGTCATCTACGCCAGCTCAAAAACCATCCGCTCAGCAGCCACAGCCAGTTGCACCAAAACCTCCGTCAGTACCGCAATCGCAAGCTTCTCTGCCTCCAGCTGCCAAACCTGTACCAGCGCCTATTGCGCCTGCACCAAAGCCAGCGCTTCCAAAAGCCCCGCCTGTTGCTCCGAAACCAACTCCAGTGCTAAAGCCGGAACACATTTTTTCTCCAAAACCGCCTGAACCGCCTCCGCGGCCTGAACCAAAAAAAGAAATGCCTGCACCGTCTCCACGGCTCGAGCCGCCTCCTGCTCCAAAGCAAGAATCCAAAGTACAACCTCATGCGGAAGTATATGAAGGTGAAGTTTTGAGTGGGCCGAAAAAGCCCCCGGCTCAACGCCCTGCGCCTGCTACTCATGAAGCAGAACCAGAACTTTTGGCCGAAAAAGAAGGATTCGGCGCTCAAGTGGATGAATTTCTTGCTGAATTGAATTTATCGCGCAAGCATATTTTTTTCGGACTCGGATGCATTGTTTTGCTTGCAGCTCTCGTGTGGGGAGGACTCGCAGGATACCGTTATTACAAAAACCGGAAAACATCCGAAGTTCCGCCGCCTCCGCCTTCAACAGAAATTTCAAAAGATCAGACAGGAATTCCTGTATCAACGGAAGTCGGCCATCCGCTCGTCGTTACAAAAGAAATGGTCGGCGACACAGGCGTGGATTCCACAGTTGCTGTCGGTCAAACCGAAATTATCAAAACCGAAATTGCCTATTACATTATGACTTTTCGGCGGCTCCAGAACGCCTACGAAACAAACATTGATAATTTACTGAATCAATCCACGGATCGCCGAGCTAAACTGCGCAGCCATCTTGCCATTTTAAAAAAGCTCCATGCAGACGGAACGCAATTGCTGGAGCAAATGAAGAATCAGATTGAAAAAATCAAACAAGATTATGAACCGCAGCGGCAACTGCAGGAAACAACGGATGTGAATTTCTTTGAACAGCTTAATGCGTTTAATGCCCAGACAACGGAAGATATTTTGGATAAATTCATTGAAGCAAGCAAACAAGTTGTTGCTCTGCGCGCAAAATTCAAATCGTTCCAGAAAGTCGCTGCTTTTTATGAAGAAGCGCTTCCGAAACTCGCTGCAAGAATCCGCGATATCGAGCTCAACGAAGAAGCGCTGGTCACAGGCATAAAAGTTTATGATGTGAAAGGTTCGGATTTGAAGCTTATTGTTCCGGTTGTAAACGGCGGCGCTACTCAAGATGTTGAACGCCTTTCCTCGCCGGCATTTCCCTTAATTCCGGTAAATCCGGCCGATATAAAACCGACTGGCCGTGATTTTATTACGCAACCCGGAGGTGGGTTCTAACTATAATGTTATAATAATGCAGTCTATGAAATTTCTTTTTCCGGAAGAGGAACGATTAATCAACACTCTTTTTGCTAATAAGAATTTTGGAGAAAAGCTCCGCGCAGCTGTTGAAAAAATCTATATTCATCTACCGCAGGAATTGTTTCATGAGAAATACGATCCGGCCGTCGTAGAAGAGTTTTTAAAGGAGCTTGTGAAAGACAGCCAAAAGCTCGGCCTTGAACAATATTATGCGCATGTTGCCGAAGATGATACGATCCATACTATTGAAAAAAAATGCGCTGCTCCGCACGAATTGCAAGAAAGTATTTTTAAATCGCTCGGCTCCGGCGGTTTAACAAAGCTCATTGAAGATTTGCTGCGAAAAATGCTCGCTAGCGGCTTTACCGAAAACGAAATTCAAAATCTCGTTGAGCTTATCGAAGCGCGAAATAAACTCCGGCAAGCAGAGGAAAAGTTTTTAGAAGCAAGTTTTCGCCGATATATAGAAAAGCAAATTTCCCTTTATAAATAATATGGATGCTACGATCGAACAATTTGAAAAAATGTCCGGAGATGATCTTGATTTTCTCATACAGAGACTCAAGCAGCTCCGGGAAGCAAAAGGCGAGCTTCCGCCTCAAATGCCTGATCTAGGCCTTGAGCGACAGCAGCTTGCTGATACGAGCGAGTCTATTTTTGATAAAATCGGCAATACACTCAAAGAAGTATTTAATTTTCTTGTTGTTAAGCCCGCGAATTGGGTGGGTAAACAAATAAAAGAACATCCTTTTCGAACTGTTCTAATTGCCTTGGCGGCTTTTGCCCTCTGGTATTACTCTGCTCCTCTTGCTGCCGGTCTTTCTGCAATCAAAGAAAAAGGCATGGAGATGACTTCGGCGCTTCTCAAAGAAACTGTTAATATAGATCCAACACAAGTGGATGTTTTTGATACTTTAATGAATCGTTAAATGGCCCGTCCTGCCCATGGCGGAGATAGTCCAGAAAGCAAAAGACCAACAGAAAAACAAAAAAGAGATCTCCGCTACCTTCAAACGAATATCGAAAAACCCTTTCCTCCAGAGGTCAATCAACTTCTTGAATTTTTTGATGAAGAAGAAAAAGCGATCGCCGCAAAGATCGAAAAATTGCGGGCTTCTTTTTCTCCAGGTGATCTCGAAGCGCAAGAGCAAATAAATATTCATGAATCTCGATATCAAGATCTGTTTCAATTTCGCAAACTCTTGATTCAGAATGCGGATAATCCAAATGTACAAAAAGTCAGTGCGGCCATGAATCACATCTACGAAGTGATATTTGGTTCTCCTGCGCCGAGCGAATTTGAAGAGAGAAGTTTTGCAAACAAAGTGCGGGATTTTTTACATAAATCCACTACGCGAGTCCCGGGCGGCTACGAGATGCTTCATGCGACCTATGTGAAAGGAAATGAACGCCTTGATGACACCCTCGATGCAGCACAAACTGACCATCTCCTAATGCTTCTTGAAACAGGAAATCCAGAAACGCTTTTTGAAACATACGTAACTTCCATGGATCGTTACCGTGAACTCCTAGATAAAATTCTCCTCCTTCCAAAACCCGAGCGTGACAAAAATATCGATATTCTCCAAAGAACAGCGAGTTTTTATGGAGCGCTTGGCAGGAAAGAATTTCAGGAAAGTATTAAGGCTGAAATTCATCGGAGCGCGCGAGAGGTTCTCGAAAAACAAGAAACGCAGTTTAAGGGTCTGCGCGGTTTTATTCAACGAGGCATTGAGAAAGGCACTGATTTTGCAATCGATCATCTTTCCGCGGTATTTGGCGATAAGGATTCTCTTCTGCGGAATATTTTTATTAAAGCGGCAAAAACGGGCCGGGATCTTGCAAAACCCGTGCAATACGATCCAGAACTCATTGATGAAGTTGCAGAGGAAACAATTGCGCAGCTTTCTGAAATTGGTTCTGATGTGGACCTCAAAGTGGTGCAAAAAATGGATGAGGCGTGCAGGGAGCTCAAGGCTAATCCGGATCATCTTCTTAAAGAGAGCGATACGGAAGATTTTCGCGAGACGTTTAAAGAATTTTTGCCTGTTACTGTTGCGGTGCAAGAAAAAATAATCGCAGTCCATGGAGCTATGCTTCATGATGCCTATGTGCTATCGCACGGTGAAAATTCCCAAGAATTTGAGGCAGATTGGACTCTGCGGGCAAAATTTTTGAGCGTTCAGGGAAGAGATCTCATTCGTTTTATGAGAATTGCAGCGCCGTTCGGAATTTTTTTGCCTGACCAGGTTGAGCGCAAGGGCGATAAGCCGCCACTCCATCTTCGTACCGTCTATCATCAAGGATGGCTGCAGGAACATCCGATTATTTCAACCGGTTTGCAAGGAGTCGAAATGGCTGTTCTTCTTAAGGTCGCCTATGAAGGGAGCAAGATTGTTGCGAATCGTTTTTTGGTAACCAAGCTTATCGGTAAATTGCTCGGCAAGCCTCTGTCAAAGATAATGCCTGTTGTTGGCCAGATTTATCTTGGTTATGAAATCGGAACAGAATTGAATAATTATCGGCTTTCTGCTGTGGAAAAGGAGATTTTTGAAAGATTGAATGAATATAATTCTTTTGAAGAAATTCCTTCAGATGAAGTTGAAGAAATTCGTCAGCTGACGCTCCGCAACGAAATAGAAAAACGCCGCGGTCTTTTTCAAGCTGTTGGTTATGATTTAGGGAATCTTGATATGAGTGTATGGAATCGTATAGTAGTCGGGAATGTCGGCGAGGGCATAGTTCCGTCGATTCGAGATAATATGAAGCAAACAGGGGTTTTTCGAGAAGCAGTCCTGGCTGCAAATCGAAAACTTGTCCTGTTAGGGTTTGAGCCTTACGAAATTCGATAGTTTTTTCGTTTTACAGGAGCCTTAAAAGCATATTATAATAATATGCTTTTAAGGGGTCACTGAAAAATATGCTTTCTATTACAAAATTCGCATTTCGGCTCCAAAGCGCTCATCGCTCCTCACCGTATCGGTACATGATACGGTGTCGTCGCGAGTTCGCGCTTTTCGCTCGAAATGCGAATTTTTCACTACGAAATTCTATTTTTCAGTGACCCCTACCTATGAGTAATGTTGTGCCGACCATTGAGGAAATTATTGATCGGGCCAAGGCCTACCTTCCTTCCTTGAATGAGCAGAAAGTGCGGCGCGCTTATTATTTTGCCGAAGAGGCACATAAGGATCAGACGCGGTTTTCCGGGGACCCTTACATTGTCCATCCGCTTAACGTGGCAGCGATCTTGCTTGATTTTCATCCGGATGAAAACAGCATAGTCACGGCACTCCTTCACGATGTGGCTGAAGACACAGTGCATACGCTTGATGAAATCGAGAAGGCGTTTGGTTCGGAAATTCGCGAACTCTGCTGGGGTCTCGTAAAGCTTTCAAAAGTCCGTTCAAAACTTGACGATCCGCAAACGGAAAATCTGCGCAAACTCTTCCTGGCCATGGCCAAGGATTTCCGCGTGGTGCTGTTGAAGCTTTGCGACCGGCTCCACAATATGCGGACTCTAGAATTTGTCCGTCCTGAAAAACGCAAACGCATTGCGCAGGAAACTCTCAATATATATGCCCCTATCGCGGCTCGGCTCGGCATCTATCGTCTTAAAAGCCAGCTTGAAGATCTTTGTTTTCAGTATCTTTTGTACGAAGAATACGAAAATATCCAGAATCAACTCGCTAAAACCGGAAAGTGGCGCGAGAAATATATTGAAACCGCAAAAAAAATCCTCATGGAGACGCTTTCTAAAGAGGGGATTCAGGCGCAGGTTGACGGCCGTGTGAAGAGTTCATATTCGATTTACCGCAAAATGAAAAAAAAGAACAAAACCGCCGTGGACGAGGTTTTTGATGTGTTTGCCATGAGGATTATCCTGCCGGATATTTATAAATACGGTAAGGAATATATAGGCCATATTTATACGGCGCTCGGCGTACTTCATAATCATTTCACGCCGCTCGCGAATCGTTTTAAAGATTACATTGCCGTGCCGAAAGTAAATGGGTACCGAAGCCTCCATACGACGGTGATCGGACTCGGTCCGAAAGTTCACACCCAGCCGACCGAAATTCAGATCCGCACAGAATCTATGCATGAAGCGGCGGAATTTGGTATTGCCGCGCACTGGGTTTATGAAGAAGATATTGCGCCACTGACCATAGAAGCTGCCAAAGCCGCCCAAAGCGCATCTTTTTTGCAGCAGCAGAAAGATTGGATTTCCGGTTTGCAAAAAATTGAAGAGGAAATAAAAAGCAACCATGAACTTTTGGAAAATTTGCGCGTAGATGTTTTTCAGGACAGGATTTTTGTTTTGACTCCGCGCGGCGACGTAAAGGATTTGCCGGTTGGTGCAACGCCGGTTGATTTTGCCTATTGCGTCCATACGGAAGTCGGAAATCACTGCATAGGAGCTAAAACGAACGGGGTTATGGTGCCTCTTGACCATGAGCTCAAAAGCGGAGAAGTCGTAGAAATCGTTACGCGCAAAAACGCCAAGCCGAGCCAGCATTGGCTTGCTTTTGTGAAGACGAATCACGCCAGAAATAGAATTCGTTCTTGGTTCCGGAATTTGGATGAAGGTAAGCATTTGCGCGATGGAAAAGAATTGCTCAACGAAAAGCTTGTGCAATTCGGCCAGCCGACTCTCGATGTGAATTTATCTGTCCTTCGCGCATACGACGGTAAAAATCTTTCTTTGAAAGACCGTGAGGATGTTTTATGCGAGATCGGAAAAGGTTCGCTTTTAGCCTCGGCGGCCGTGCGGAAGATTTTTTCGGTTGAAGAATTATTGATGGGCGGATTGGTGCCTGCTCACCGCAAACACGCCGGCATTGGAACCGCGCCGCCAAAAAAGAAGAAAGCCAAAGAGGAAGACAAAAAACCGACAGTCGTCATCGGCGGCCAATCGAATGTGCCATACCAATTTGTTCAATGCTGCGATGCGGATTTTTCCGACGAACTCGTGGGTTACATCACGCGCGGCCGCGGCGTATCGCTTCACCGCAAACGCTGCCCTGTGCTCAAAAATTCGCAGGACGGCCGGCTTGTCCCGGTGAAAGTGGCGCATGAACCCGGTGAAGTCGGCCGGTATCCGGTTTGCATTACCGTTGAAGCCGATGACCGCGTAGGGCTTGTCCGCGATATTTCAGCTATTATTGCGGAAAGTTCCGTGAACATTATCGATGCTCGCCATGAATCTTTAAGCAGCGAAAATGCGGCGATGAATTTTGTTTTGGAAATCGAAAGCGTGGATCAGCTCGAACGCGTGCTTTCGAATTTGGAAAAAATTCCGAGCGTGCGGCGGGCGTTCAGGGTGAATTCCGGATCAAGAGCTTGAAGCGTTTTTTGGAGATACGGTTTGATCTCGCGTTTTTTGAGCGTGCCCGGAAGATGTCCTAGGAGTTTGAGCGTTTTTAAAAAATAGGTTGAGAGGATGATTTTTGGATCGCTGGAGGCATCGTTATTTTGGTTGAGACTCCGGAGCGTTTTTTGCGTTAGATCGAAGAGCGTTTTTTGCGGCGCTCCTTCCGGAATCGTTCGTTTGATGAACGCGGCCATAATGCATCCGGCCGAAAAATGCTCCGGACTGTTTTTCAAATTCAGAAAATTTTCTTCCGGCGTGACTTCACGTAGGTAGCGCCGCGGCATGCTTTCTGAACCGGATTCTTCAATGTCAATATGCGCCGCATTCAGAAGGTCCAGATGAAATCCGCGGCGGCTCGTGATTTTTTTTACGCCTTTGGCGATAACTGAAATGACGCCGTATTCTTCGGAGAAAACCGTGACTATCCGGTCGAGTTCGCCGAGCGGCTGGATTTTAATGATAATGCCGTAAATTTTTCTGTGGATCATTTTTTCAAGTGATACAGCGTTGCCAAATGGCTTACAACAGCGCCGAGAACAGTGACTACGACAAATTCCGCAATAAGGAAATTCGGCCGCAGCGTTTTATCCGGAAGAATAAAAACAAGATGAATGAGGAAAGCGGTAATGCTCAAAATGACGCCTTCCATTACAAAAGGAAATATGATCGTTTTACGAGAAGCACCGACAAGTTTCATAATGGAAATTTCCCTATGGCGGTTTGTAATTGCAAGATGAATGGCGGAAGCAATAAGCAGGCCGCCGCCGACTATAAAAATAATTATAAAAAGGACTAGCGTCTGCACGCTGTTTTCTTTTACCTGTTTGATAAAATCCACCATTTGACGGGTGATATTTCGCTGGGCATCTTTTGTTGCAAGCGGGTCTTTGATGAGATTTTTCGCTTGCGATGCAATAAAGGCTTCGATTTTTTCCGTATCTTCCGGTTTTATCGGCGTGATTGTAAGGCTTGCAGGTAAGGAGAATTGATATTTTTTCAGGAGCGTCGGGTCGAGCGAAAAAGAATTGCTTAAAAGTTTCCACGCAGCTTCTTTTGAAGTATATACAACCGGTTTCACCACATCCGCGCGTTCCTCGAGCGCCGTGATGAGCTTGCCGACTTCAAAAGGGTCCGCATCTTCTTTGAGGTACACGGTAATGGAAAATTTCTGCTCGATGTTTTTGAGCATTGTTTGTGCTTGTTCATTGAGATTCATCAGGCCGTTTCCGATCGTAAGAAGAATTGCTATGACCAATACAATAGGGAAAGACGTAAGCCAATTTCGCAAAATATTTTCAAATGCTTTTTGCAGCATAAATAAGGGTTTTTTCTCGGATTAAAGATGTTTTAAATTCAGTAGGTCTGTATGGATTCATGCGTATGACTTTCGTATTCATTTTATGGTCGATGAGAAATTTCTCCAGCCGAAACGTGAAAGTAAATTGATCGTATCCGAGGGCGATCACATCAGGTTTGTATTTTTTGATGACTTCGTATTTGTCGCCGTGTTCGCCAAGCACGACTTTATCGGCAAGTTTGCTTGATTTGACCGCAGCAACGCGTTTTTTCTCATCATAATCCGACCGCCGTCCTTTAATGCGTGCCACAGTTTTATCCCGCGCAATTATAACAATTAGATAATCGCCGAGCGCTTTCGCTTGCTTTAAATATGATTCGTGGCCGGCGTGGAAGCGGTCAAAAGTTCCGAAAGTCATGACGCGTTTCATATGTGAGCAGCTTTTAGCATTTTGATAAAGGGCAAGAGGAGTCGACTACAAAAAGTTCGATTACGAGGAGTCCTAAAAATACCGCAACTCCGATTCCGATGAGCGTGTAATTGAGCCATTTGGCGTCTTTTCCAAGTTCAAGAAGATGATATTTCAGGTTTGAGAAAGCATATGTAAGCGTGGCGATTACAAAAGGAATGAATAATACGCGATTCACGATGCCGCTTTCCGGAACAAAATAGCCGTTCATAAACATCAGTCCTGCCAAAAAATGCCCAAGGCCTGTGAGGAAAAAAAATACAAACGAAATGCGGCGGATTTGATCGTAGAGTTCCATGTACTACTCTATTATATATGTTAAACTCTCTGCGTGAAACTTACGAAGCAACAAGTTGAGCATGTGGCAAAGCTTGCGCGGCTCGGGCTTTCCGAGAAAGAAGTCGAAAAATTCCAAATCCAGCTTTCGGGAATTTTAGATTATGTTGAGCAATTAAACGAGGTGGATACGGAAGGGGTAGAGCCGACTGCGCAGGTCACCGGACTCACGAATGTTACGCGCGAAGACAAAGTGAAAACGCACGTTTTGGCCAAGCCGGAAAAATTAATTGAGTGTTCGCCAATGCCGATTGAGAAAAATCAGATAAAAGTAAAAAGCGTGTTTTAGTTATGTCTCTTTCCACACTCACAATTCATGAAGCTGCAGCCGGCCTCCGCGCCAAAAAGTTTTCTTCGGTAGAGCTTACGAAGGCGTGTCTCGAACGGATCAAAAAACTCGAGCCGACCGTGAAAGCGTTTACCCTCGTGACCGAAGAGACGGCTTTAGAGCAAGCGCGCCAGGCTGATAAAACCCTCAACCCTCAACCCTCAACCCCAAACCATCTCCATGGCATTCCAGTCGCGCTAAAAGATGTTTTTTGCACCGAAGGAATCCGCACCACCGCGTGTTCCAATATCCTCAAAAATTTCGTGCCGCCGTATGATGCAACGGCTGTCAAAAGATTAAAAGCAGTCGGTATGGTGCTTCTTGGAAAAACCAATACGGATGAGTTTACATGCGGAGCTTCTACGGAAACTTCTTGTTTCGGGACTTCAAAAAATCCATGGGATCCTGCTCGAACGCCCGGCGGTTCTTCCGGCGGAAGCGCAGCAGCTGTTGCATCGGATGAATGCATTTATGCTTTAGGGACGGACACCGGCGGTTCAATACGCCAGCCTGCTGCATACTGTGGAATTACAGGCCTTAAAGTAACCTATGGACGCGTGTCGCGTTTCGGCGTGATTTCAATGGCTTCTTCGCTCGATACAATCGGCCCGATGGCAAAAGATGTTGAAGATGCCGCGATCATTATGAATGTCATTGCCGGTCATGATGAATATGATTCAACCACGCCAGAAGTAAAGGTTCCTGATTATACAGAGAGCTTGCAAGCAAAAGATTTAAAAGGATTGAGGATCGGCCTCCCCAAAGAATATTTTATTCCCGGCATGGATCCTGAAGTTGAGGCATTTGTTCGGCAGGCCGTGGAGCAGCTCAAAAAACTCGGCGCGACCGTGCGCGAAATTAGTTTGCCGCATAGTAAATACGGGCTCGCAGTTTATTATGTTCTTTGTCCTTCTGAAGTTAGCGCGAATATGGCGCGGTATGATGGAATCCGGTACGGTCCCGGCCCGAGCAAAGAAGGAGAGGATCTCTATGAATATTATTTGAATAGCCGCGGCGAAGGTTTTGGGGATGAGATGAAGCGCCGCATCATGATTGGCACGTACGCTTTGAGTTCGGGATATTACGATGCCTATTATTTGAAAGCGCAAAAAGTTCGTACTCTCGTGAAGCGTGATTTTGAAAAAGCTTTTAAGGAGGTTGATGTTATTGTGACGCCGACGACTCCTGCAACTGCATTTAAAATCGGTGAAAACAGCGCAGATCCAGTAAAGATGTATCTTGAAGATATTTTTACCGTCTCCGTTAATATCGCTGGTATGCCCGCGCTGGCAATTCCGTGCGGCATTTCAAAAGCCGGATTGCCAATCGGCATGCAAATTATCGGTCCGCAATTCGAAGAACCAAGGCTTCTTAAAGTCGGCGCCGCATTCCAGCGGGTTACCGATTGGCATAAGAAAAAGCCGATGCAAATTCCCACGCCATCTTGAAAATGTCGCGTTGCGTGTTTGCGATTTCAAGCGATTCGATAATCATGCCGATCAATGGTTTGTCTTTATATGAAATGATCGCGACTTTGTCGTCGTAAATATTAATTTCGTTTGTGAACGTAAATTGATCTGCTGGCACGAGGCGGATTTCGCGGAAATATTTTTTGTCATGTTCGTGCACCCACGCACCGTGTTCGTCTGCCGGCGAAATGCCGCGGAGATAAATTTTGTGTTTTACGCGTTTGGTCACGTATTCTTCGTCGTAATTCTGCCAGTGGTCGCGGATTTCTTTGGAGTTTGAATAGTTGAGAATTTCAGTTTTGCTCGAAAGAGTGTCTTCATAAATAGCTTTAACTCCATCAAGTCCTTCGAAATATCGGATGCGCGGATGAATGGTATCGCCGCGGAGCCGGCGCAAATCCGGCAATGCTTTGAGAAAATCATGCTGCCGCCTTTTGAATTCCGCAGCCACCATTTGCGGATCCGTTGCGTCATAGAGGCGTATGCCGGCTTTTAAAAACGTGTTTACCATGCCTTTTTTCATGAGTTTTTCGAGCACGTCATATGCCGTTACTCGGTTTATGCGCGCCCGCCTGGCGATTTCCGCAACGCCGGTTGAACCCAATTCCAGACAAGCCAAATACACGCGCGCTTCTTTGTCCGTAAGGCCGATATGTTTCACCACTTTAAGGAGGCTCATGCAATGCAAAGTTTGTTGTAGAAAAGTCCGACAAGGCGGAGCTGGCGCAGCCAGCGTAGCCTTTTTATAAATAAAAATCAAATTGTATATATTTCCGACAGCAACTTTTTTATACAAATTTCTCTCTTGGTTTCTCTTCCGCCATGCGTTAATTCATAATTAATAATTCTTAATTTTTCAATATATGACTCCAGAGGCGCTCGGTCAACAAATTAACACCGCGTGGACCCTGGTAGCGGCATTTCTCGTATTTTTCATGCAAGCCGGTTTCGGCATGCTTGAAGCAGGCGCGATCCGCGCAAAAAATAACGTCAACATTTTGCTTAAAAACTTCATGGATTTTTGCATAGCTTCCGTGGCTTTCTATTTCATCGGTTATGCGTTTATGTTCGGCGAGGGCAACGGATTTATCGGGACACAAGGATTTTTAATGAAAGATCTTGGGGCAGAGGCCGGCGGATTGCCAATACTTGCATATTGGTTTTTTCAGGTGGTTTTCTGCGGAGCTGCTGCCACAATCGTAGCCGGCGCCATTGCGGAACGGACAAGATTTCCGGCATATCTCGCTTATAGTTTTTTTGTTTCAGCATTGATTTACCCGATTATCGGCCACTGGATTTGGGGCGGAGGCTGGCTCGCAAAACTCGGCATGCTCGATTTTGCCGGCTCTACGGTCGTTCATGCGGTCGGCGGTTTCGCATCTTTTGCCGGCTTAATCGTTCTTGGCTCCCGTATCGGCAGGTGGGATGGAACGCGAAAATTTCCCGCAAGCAACATTCCTTTAGTGGCCCTCGGCGTACTTCTGCTTTGGTTTGGATGGTTTGGATTTAACGGCGGTTCAACACTAGGCATGTCTGATCCGGCGCTAACTGCAAAAGTTGTTGTGAATACAAATGCCGCTGCAGCAACCGGTGCGATAGGCGCTCTTTTTCTCGGCTGGATTCTCTATAAACGGCCGGATGCCATGCTCACCATGAACGGGATTCTTGCAGGACTCGTTGGTATCACTGCCGGATGCGCGTACGTGACTCCGACTTCCGCCATGTTTATAGGAATTATTTCATCCTTGGTTATGGTCGGCGGTTTAAAACTCCTTGAAAAATTGAGAATTGATGATGCTGTAGGAGCCATTCCGGTGCATGCATTTGGCGGAGTTATTGGAACGATTTTAGTCGGAGTTTTTCATACAGAGCAGGGATTAATCGCAACCGGTTCATGGAAACTTCTTGGAATTCAAACATTCGGAACACTTGTATCTTCTGCGTTTGTTTTTGTTTCCATGCTCATTATTTTTGCCCTTATAAAAGCCGTAATCGGTTTGCGAGTGAGCAAAGAAGTTGAAGAAATCGGTATTGATATTGGCGAGCATGTATTGCCGAGCTATCCGGAATTTGTCTTTGTCTCCGACGGGAGTCCAGCAATCGCGCCTGCCACAGCGCGCCAGCACGGAAAGGTGAAATCCGGCGTTAAACTTGAACCCGCGTTTCAAGAATCCGAAGCCTAAATTTACCATTCATAATTCAATATTTTTAATTTTTAATTTTCTCTCATATGCCTGCAATTACTACGCCGCTAGAGGTTGTAAAGCGCAAATTCGCTCCAATGCGCCGTGAACTCCCAAAAGGCCTCACTGCCAAGGTTGACCCGAAAGCCATCCAGCAAGTGGAAAAACTCATGAAGGATCGTGGTATAAAAATTGTCGATCTTCGTTTTGTGGATTTGTTCGGAATGTGGCAGCACATTTCCATGCCTAGCGAACATATTTTGAATTACAAATCTATCGAGCATTCCATTTGGGTTGATGGAAACGGTTTTGACGGGAGTTCGATCCGCGGATTTCAAGCCATTGAAGAGAGCGATATGCTGCTCGTGCCTGATCCTTTAAGTGCATTCGTAGACCCAATGTTAACTGTTCCAACTCTGGCGCTCATTTGCGATGTTTATGATCCTATGACCGGTATGCCGTATAACCGTGATCCGCGTTATGTTGCCAGAAAGGCCGAAGCTTATTTGAAAGAAACGGGCATAGCGACGCAAAGTTTCTGGGGTCCTGAAGCCGAATTTTTTGTGTTTGACCATGTGGCGTACGACCAGAATCAGAACGCCGGTTACTATTTTATTGATTCGGAAGAAGGCGCGTGGAATACGGGTCTCAATAATGGCACCGCAAACTTGGCATATAAGACGCGACCGAAAGAAGGATATTTTCCATGTCCTCCGCATGACACGCTTCAGGATTTGCGAAGCGAGATGGTGCGTTCGATGATTGATGCCGGCATTAGCGTGGAAATTCATCATCACGAAGTTGCCACAGCCGGCCAGTGTGAAATTGATATGCGCTATAACTCTCTCACGCGCATGGCCGATCAAGTTTTAATGTATAAATACATTATTAAAAATGTCGCGCGCAAACACGGAAAAGTTGCGACATTCATGCCCAAGCCGCTCTTTGGCGATAACGGTTCCGGCATGCACACGCATCAAAGTTTGTGGAATGGCGATAAGCCGCTTTTCTATGACGAGAAGGGATATGCCATGATTTCTCAACTCGCGAAATGGTACATCGGCGGACTCCTCAAGCATGCGCATGCTTTGATGGCTCTATGCGCGCCTACGACAAATTCCTACAAACGTCTTGTGCCTGGTTATGAAGCTCCGGTAAATCTAGTTTACTCGGCTCGCAACCGTTCTGCATGCTGCCGCATCCCGATGGTTTCAGAAAATCCAGCAGGGAAGCGTCTTGAATTCCGCTCGCCGGATCCGACATGCAATCCATATCTTGCGTTTTCAGCTATGCTCATGGCGGGTCTCGACGGTATTCAAAATAAGATTGATCCGGGACAGCCGTTTGATGAAGACACATTCACCACAAGCAAAAAAATTCCAACTATGCCGGGTTCGCTCGAGCAAGCTGTGAATGCTTTGGAAAAAGATCACGCATTCTTACTCAAAGGCGGGGTCTTCACGCAAGACATTGTCGACGTATGGATTAACTGGAAGCGCACAAAAGACATTGATCCGGTCAGGCTTCGTCCGCATCCGCACGAATTTTATTTATACTTTGATGCTTAGCAGTCACGAGCAAAGCGAGTGACTTTTTAAGAGGGCTTTCTTGCGAGGCCCTCTTTTTTTGTCCGCGCTGTTTTGGCGAATCACGCCTTAAGGACGCAATCTATTCGGTGTATTCAATTTATGCGTTTTCCGGTTTGTACTGGTATATCAGTACAAATGCGAAAGTAGCAAAAAGGTACTCGGAAGGAGCCCATTTTTTGGCCTTTTTGTACTTGACATAATTCAGCCAGTTTGTAAATAATAGGCTATATGACTCCAGAAGCTAAAGAAGATCCGGCTTTGTCTAGAGCCAGTGCGGCGCTAGGAAGAGGTCAAAGCGGGATAATAAGAAATCATAGAGGTAAGCTAGGATTGGCTGTTGGATTAGCTGCCGGCCTAGCGTTTTCTCCAAAAATTAAATGCAGCATTGTTGCCCCGGAGCAGATAAGCGCTGCACAACATGGAGTTGCGGATCCTGAAACGCAATCCCGCATACTCGGAGTTCTTGCTTGCACTCTGGATGCTAATGGAGAGAGAGTTTGTTTTCCGCTGACTCCGGATATGCTCGATGAATTAGAGGAGAGTTGCGAACCGCCGGCAGGCGAAATCCAGCCGAATTGTTTTCCAGGCGCCGAGGAGCAGCCTAAAGTTGAAAAACCGGGCGTTTCTCTTTAGATACACAAATTCAGCACGAGCCGGTCCAGTGCCAGCACGAATTCCCGATTGTCGCCTGCGAGGATTTTTATGCCGCCGCTTTTGAGTTTGGTATCGATGTCGATCAAAAGTTCATAGGCGCGTTTGAGTTGGTCAAAAGAAAAATTGCGCGCTTGACCTATGGTATTTGAAATCACGAAAGGGTGTTCTTTGAGTTTTGCCACGATAGCGTCGCGGGAGAGTCCTTGCGAGCTTAAATCTTTTACCCCCGTGATGATGCGGAACTGCCGCATGATCATGTAGAGAATGCGATGAAGATCTTCGCCGGAGTCCATAAGCTGATGGAGTGTTTCAATCGCCAGTTTTTGGTTTTTTTGGCCGATGCCGTCTGTGAGGCGGAAGATGTTTGCAGTGAGTTGAGTATCAACGAGGAGCTCTATGTCGCGTTTTGTGATCGGCCGCGTGCCGGCATAACCTACCAGTTTCGCAATTTCATTTTCAAGGCGGTATAAGTCGCCTCCAACTACTTCGGAAAGAAAAATTACAGCGTCTTTTTCTATGGCGCCGCCTCGCGTTTCAACTTTTTTCTGAATCCAGCCGAGGAGTTTTGATCCTGTGAGAGAGGGAAATTCCACAAGCTTTCCGATTTTGTGAATTTTTTTGTATAAGGCGACGCGCCTGTCTGGCGCGTCGTGCTCGCTGAACACGAGAATAGAGAAGTCCGCGATTTTTTCGAGGAGTTCGGCCATCGCGGTTTTTTCTTCATCGCGGCCTTCGCTCAAAAAATTCTTTACAATCGTGAAGCGTTTTTCAGCCAAGAAAGGCATGGCCGAGCACGCCTGAAAAATTTCATTCGCGTTTATGCTTTTTCCTTCAAATAGGGAAACATTCGTTTCGCCGCCGTATTTTTTCTCAAACTCCTTGCGCCAGAACGCAAGCTTTTCGTGAAGCGAATATGTATCGTCGCCGAAAAAAAGAAAAATCGCCATACAGCCGTTATTGTAGCATGTATAGCCGTAAGAGGGAAAATATGGTATAATACCACAATGGCAGATTTATTCGAGCAGCAGCATCAAGATGCTTTTGAGGACGATTTTCCTGATTTTATTGATGGTATCGCAAAATTGCAGCTTCAATGCGCTCTTCCAAAAGACGTATATAAAGGATTTCGCAAAAGTCCGGAGCTTTTTCTTAAAGCTATCGAATTGACCGAGAAAAATCCCAGATTGCAGCGGGCAGTCGTTGAGAGCGCGCCGCATCTTTTATACGGCATCAAACCAGAAAAGCGTTTTGAGCTGCTGAAGGCAGTTAAAGACAAACCCTTTGTCGCTCCCATCGTTCTCGCGACAACTGATGAATTTCCTTATGTAGCTCTGCAAAATTTGCAGCATTTCGAAGACACGCCATATACAAAAAGAATGTTTGAAATTATCATCGATAAGGGTTTTTTCATGCCATATTATTTAAATCAATACAATAAACCATATTATGGAGAAATACTTGAAAAAGCATTTCGTAAATATGCGGAAGAAAATCCTATGCACGTATTTTTTAATGTAAAATTAATCGAAGGCAAGCCGTATGCAGAGGAGGTTATAGAGAAAGCAGCGCGCACAGCGCTCAAAATTGATTGCCGCGCTATTTTGTATCACAGAAAAGTCCTCGAAACAAAACCTTATTTTCAAGAAATTTTTGAAGCAGCGCTTAGGAGGCTTGTGCAAGAAGCACCATACGATGTTATTCTGCATTACTATTCCAGCACCTATACTGATTTCCCATTAGCTGAAGAAATTTTTGAAAAAGCAGTGCGTAATTTGGCGAAGCGAAATCCGTGGCGAGCTGTAGAAATTTATGCATTATACCAAAACAAACCGTATGCGGATGAAGTCAAAAATGAGGCAGATCGTATTATTGAAACTGCCGATAGGAAAAGCGCATTATTCGTCCGTCCTATTGATGAATATGATTTTCCTATTGATGAAAAAACATTTGATCTCTATATTCTTGGAATCAATCATGAATTAGTACGGTTGGGCTATGAGCTTATCAATATCCCGCTTGATGCATTCAGGCGCATCCTTTACTGCCAGCCGTTTCAAAATATTCTTCGGCGTTATGTTAGACGAATATCGTGGATGAACGCGTTTTCTTTAGCGCAAGGGACGTATGAATCCCTAAAAGCGCAGGGCATGCAAGATGCGGAAATGACCGATCAACGCATCCAAGAAATTGCCGAAAAGATGATGAATGGAATGGATCGCGTCAGGAATCGCGAGCTTTTTGGTCCAAACACAAAACTTATTTTGTTTACGCACGAGGAAGCGCAATTCGACAATGATTTTATTCTCGAAAGGCTTTATTTTAAACGCGGCGGCAGAAAAGAAAATACTGTTTCAGCAAAAGGCGTCCGGCTCGATAAAAACGGGAAAAATATTGAAAAAGAGCGTACCTTGGAAGCCATACGCAGGAGCAAAGGGTCGACAACGGTTCTTTTTTCCGGACACGGCAGTCCGGAAAACTGGGGGTTTGCGCGCAATCAATCTTTTGCGCTTAACCGGAATCTTGATCCGTCTCCGGATACGATTAATTATCGTGAGCTCGGCGACGCGCTTATGGTTTCCGGTAATATGGAAAATATGCATCTCATCGGCGCCACATGCTATGCCTATGATTATTTTATGAATTTATTTAAATATCTTCGGGAGCGAGGATGTAAGCAACAGCCGTATGTTTCCATTTCAGCAGCCAATAAAGCAAAACCTGCATATGGCTTCGATCCCTTCAGCAAACAGGAAATCATCAACGATGTATTTCTGAATGCGGTTGATCAAGTTACCCTTGCAGAAGGGAGATCGCAGGCGCCGATTGTCGTTGACGACGTTTTTAAAGCCGAGTCGCAAGTATGGCGCAAAACCGACCCGGAAGTTTTCATCGGCACGCCGAGCGGGACGCATTAGCGGTATCTATCGACCATTCGCTCGCCGTCTCGCGAGAGGAAAAGGTGTTGTCCTTGAAATTGGCGAGCGAAAACCTTTGCAGCTTCTTCGGTAATGCCGACGAGATGGAATTTTCCAGCGCCTGATGCAATCTGATTGATACCTAGAGCTCTTTCTATGTGAGACAAAACAGCCGCCGCTTCCGCAGTCAGAGGTTTGTTAATTTCTAAATCGAGCTGCATCCTTGGAGTGCGTATGAGCTCTGCAGCTGATTCCGGCGGAATGGATTCGCAGTCTATAGTGAGATCGCCTGGATGCATGCCTAAAATTTTTGCTTGAAGCGGCGTGAGCTCATTAGGAAGATGGATCATGATAATTGCAGCCGGATTTGCCTCGATAATGGCATGGAGCACCGCCTCCGAAGGATTTTTCACAAAAGTGACGTTCAGTATGGGATTTTGTCCGGGAACGGAAAATAAAATTCGTGCAACCGCCGGTGAGATTTCTAAAATATCAAATGTAAAGATACGATTTTGATCTCTTTGCTGTTTTTTTATCATGGCTTGCCGAAGAGCTTCTGCAGTTTCTTCATCCATTTCTACAAATTTAAAACTGGGCAGGTCTTTTGATGAATATAATGGAAGTCTAGAGCTTAAACAGTAAGTATCAGCCATTGCAGGAGTGAGACGGCCGTATTTATACATGTAATCCTGTATGGCTTCAAAATTGCCAGACTGTTCCACGCGCTTTGTTTCTTCAGGCGGAGGTTGGCGATATTTCTTGATGAGGAGATCCATTTTATGGCCGGCCCATAAAGACGGCATTGATACTTTTCCTTCCGCTGTTATTGTTTCCAATATCGCCACAACTTCTTCTGAAAATTGTTCGGCTTCAAGGGTAATTTCTTTCGGCGCAGCTTTCGAAATAATGCGCAATACTTCAGGATCTTCAATGAAACCAATATCTATTAATCTAATTATATGGGCGCGCGCATTTTTGAGGGCAAGTGCTTGTTCGCGCGTAAAGGTGTGCCCATTGAAATTAATATTTAATGAATCACCTACAACTAAAGAGGAGATACCGGAGAATTGAGACAGTTCAGCAAAAATTTCAGGCGAAATAGCTCTGGATATTGGTTCTAGTGATAGTATTTTTGCTCTCAAGTGACTTAACTCTTTGGCAATAGCAGGCGTGAGGAGTTCTGATTTGTTTAAATGTAACCCACCGTATGTTCCACTTTGAATAAAAGCGCGAGCTGATTCCGGATTTCCAAAACCGCCGATTTCGAGATTAACATGTTGTTTTATGGCGTTTAGTTTTTTTCCAATGTAACTGGCAAGCGCAGGATCATTGAGTACGAGATTCGGCAAGGATATCTCAAGGGATCTTCCATCGAGGAGCACATCAATGATTTCCGGCGTGACTTCTGTTAGTCCAAGTTCAACAGTACCCTGATGGCTTTTTCCAATAAGTTTGCGCAGAGCAGAAGGTGCGATTTTCTTTATGGAAATGCCGATATTTTTTCCATGGTCTATTTCTTCAATGCGTTCATCATAGTCTGGGCCATAATGTTCTGTTCCGACGAGATCGAGATGTTGCCTCCTCGGGTCGAGCATATCTACCAGTGCTTCCGGAACCTCGCCGTGTTCCCGCACAAAATCCTTAAATGCTTTGAGCTGGCGATGCGGATCTTTTATTTGTTGAATACGGACAATTTCATCGTCTTTGGTTGATCTTTGCAAAACTGTATCTATTTGTTCCTTCGCGAGGACGACAACGTCTATGAAGGCGCTTTCAAAATCTTTTGCCGGGTCGACAATATAATTGCCTGTATCTGTCGAACCGCTGAACGCGAGGAACATTTTGAGTTTTTTGAGTTGAGCAATGGTTAGATTTGGAAACGGCTGCAAATCAGGAATGTCTCCCGGAAAAGAAACTTCATTAAAGAGAAGTTGAATGATTCTGGCTTTTAATTTTTCTTCATCCATGCGAAAACGCATGATGCTCGTTTCCAAAGAAATCGGTTTTATTTCTCCAGAATCGCCAAAATAGGCATCCCACTCGTTACGATCAACCGTGAAGAAATCCGCGTCGAGCATTTCCGCAAGCGTCATGTCCATTATGGTTTTTGCCTTTACTTCGACTTGTTTTTCCCACTGTTGTTTTAAACTGAAAGTGATATCCGGCTGAACAAAGCATTCTTCAGATCCATCGGTACAGTAGCCTTTATTTGGTACTTCGCCCCACAGAGAATTGCTTTTTCCTCCGCCGACAGCTTTGCCTTGTTTTTGTTTCCAATATGCCTGGAGCGTTTTTGGGAAATCTCTCCGTTTAAAGCCCTGTGTTTCCAAATACGAAACCATGAGCGCTTCAGCAGGAACTTTGAGCCCTTTGTCATTTTCTGCACCTAATGGCTTTCCTTCATTAGGTACAGCTGTATTTTCAAAGAGATATTCGTTGCCTTCATCGTCTGTAAATTGAGTTCTCATGTGATCGGTATAGGTGCGGTAAAAGTATCCTTGGCGGCCAAAAAGTTCCCGGTAGATCGCCATGCTCAAATTAGAAATCCCATCGCAATTTCCTTTTTTTCCAAGAAGGAGATCTTCAAATCTGGCGTGCGCTTCTGAATAGTCTTCAATAACGCCATCTCTCACAAGCGCATTTTGGATAATTCGTAGGCGATCCAGTTTTTCAGCTCTTTCCGGGAAATCCTGTAGCGCATGTTGCATCATCGTCACAATTTCTTTCCATCGTTGTTGGAGTTTTGTAACCCTGACAAATTCAAGTTTTGAGGCGCGCAAGTTTTCAAGCGTCGTGGAATACGCATTCGTCTTCATTAGAAATTCAGCGTAGTTTCCGTCATAGATGCCGTCTTTTTGTATATCTTCAGCTACAATTTGGTTAAATGCGCGGAGCCGCTGCTGATAGAGTTTGATAAGTTCAGCGCGCAACTGCGCGACATTGTCAGCATGCGCGATTTTTTCAGCCACAAGAGTTTCAAATTCTTCTTCGCCCGAACGATCTGCTGGGATTTCTTCAGCAGTCGTTTCTCTTGTTCTTTCACTGTCCGAAAATTGTTGTTTTGCTTGTTGTAAAGCAGCTTCATCCTTTTTTCGATCTTTGGTTAGCGTTTGTCCAACAATAGCTAAAGCGCCTCCGTGAATGGCTCCAGAGATAGCAACTGCATGGACAAGTTTTGATTTTCCAGAGCGCGGTTTATCTCTTTTCGGCTGATGCGGCTGCGGAGTTTCCATATGGCAGGTCAGATAGTAAAATATTTTACCTCGCCACCTGCTCCTGCGTCACTTCTAAAATTTCCTTCAAACCCGGTGGCATATTATAGAATAGCCGGCCGTCGTAGTTGATGGTGAGCGTGCCTTCGCCGCGGCGCGCAGAACCTATGTAACTGCGGCTTTCAAAAAGCGGCTGAATGTCGCCATAAACCGTGCCTTCTATTTTCAAGCTGGATGAAGAAGGCGCGCTTGCTGTGATTTTTCCGCTCATTGGCCGATTTCCGGAAAAAGTCATAAAGACGCCGTCGAGCCGCGTGACTGACGGATCGATTTCAATTTTTCCGTTGATGACGATGAATGCGATGACCGGAATGTTTTTGATGTTATTTAAATCGTACGGCGTTGCGCCGTAAGCGATATTTCCTTTTATAATGAGGTCGCCGTTTTCAATGACATAAGTTCGTGCTCCGCTAGCCACAGGCTGCGTAAACGCGTCCACAATAAGATTTCCGTTTTTTAGTTTGTAGATTTCAAAATTCGGATTCGGATTTTGGTTCTGGCCGGCTCGCGGAGGATGATTCAAATCGGCAACCGTCACATTTTGTCCGCTGCCAAGGTTGTTGTTGTAACGCGTGATGCGGGCTATATTTTCAAGCACGTTTGCGCGGATTCTCGGCGGCGTGACAATATCCGCGAGCGTGAGTGAAATTTCACAAATCGCGCTCGAAACACTTTTTAATGGATTTTGATATCCTTCTGGCAAATCCGATCTGCCGACATTGCTCTGTTGGCAGAGAGTGTGCGGAGCGATATTTTGCACATCGCCTGATCCTGTTTTCGGCACTGTCGGGGTCGGCGGCGGTGATGGCGTCACAATCGGGCCTTCAATATTCGGCACGCCGGCGCATGAAGAAATATCAGATCCCATCTCAAGATCGCGCTCTAAGATAACATCGCCGATTCCTTGCGTGAGCAGGAAAGGGCACGGCGTGTAGAGCGTGTCAGTATCTTGACTCAAAGTCAGCGCGCCGGCTTTTGCGCTTGTGTTATTGGTAAATTTTTCTCCGCAGAAACTCGGCTCAAGCGTTTTACAGTATTCTTTTTTAATTTTTGAGCTGTGAAGTTGTCCGCGGTAGGTGATGTAAATTTTTTCGTCAGCCACGCTGCGAAGTTTCATTCCGTCATTGCTCAAAATGCTTCCTTCATAGCACAGGCCGGTTGAAGATGCGCTGCAAGTTGGAATGCCTACCGCAACAGCGCCGGTTTTTTTCTCAACTTTAAAATCTTTTCCGTTAAAAGCGCCTTTCACAAGTTTTATTTCATCGCCCTCCGTGCCAACAAGCTGGTTGCGCATGGAATCTTTTATAATTACTTCCGGCATAGAGGCCAGTGGCTGGAAAGTGAGTTGAAATTCCGCGGTTTGATCTTCTTTAATCACATTCCCGTGCGACTTGACTTCAAAAGCTCTCTTTCTCATAATGCCGGCAGCTGTTTGTGGCGGTGGAGGTGGCGGTGGCGCGATTAAGGCTTCCACATGCGATTCACGCGTGCATGTGGCGTGCTGGGCAGCCGGCACCGCATTTGCAATGATCATGCTGTTTGCATCTAGATTGTTGAAGCTTACGTGATAGCCGTTTTTTGTTTCAGCCACGATTCCATTTTTAATGTGCGTCCATGTAATTACGCCTGTGAAGTTTAGAGGACTTATAATGCCGTTGAATGCTTGCGCAGGAACTCCGGGCAAAAATTCTGCTGGAATAATTTGTAAATCTTGGCAGGAAATTTGGCCTGGAGGCGGTGGAGGTGGCAGTGGCGGTGGAGGTGGCAGTGGCGGCGGCGGAGGTGGTGGCTGTGGTGGGGGAGGTGGCGGTGGTGTTCCTGGCGGTACGCCAATAATCGTTCCAACACACAAACCGTCTGCTGAAACCACCGTGATATAGGCATTTGAATTCGTGCTATTTATGAGGATTGCGCTGCGCGTTGTGTCTTGTACGCCAAGCTGGCCGCTTCCACCATTGTGTAAAGTCCACTGGAATGCGTCGGTATATTCGGAGCCAGGCGGATCCGTTGTGAGGTTCGTGATTGAAAATGAAGTTGAATTGGTTGGATTTGCAGTATCAAATTGTGTTGGAAAAACCGTGATGCTTTGACATCGTACTGTTGGAGGCTGTGGAGGTTGCGGCGGCTGCGGCGGCTGTGGTGGTTCAGCCGGAATATCATCATTTGTAATCGTGCAGGTTTTATTGTCCCCGGGGACAATAGTGATTGTGCCATTTGCTGCGCAATCGCCACTCCACGCGGAAGCAGTGTATCCCGGGAGATTTGATTCGGTTAAAGTGTAAGTTCCTGGTGAAAACGTATTCGCAACTCCGCTTTCCACGCGATTTCCATTTACGAACAGCTGAAAATCCGCAACCGTGGCAGAACCCGTTTCATCATCATTTATTACATTTTTCACAACCGTAAGCAGAGCCGGCAACGGAGGCGGCGGCTCTGGCGGCGTAGGCGGAGGCGGTTTTTTCCACACGCTTGCAACCGAACCGATAGGGAACCAATAATAGGTGAGTGGAGTTGAACCAGGCCGAACAACTTCGCCAGTTTGATATATGAGATTTCCATTAGCATCGTGAGGCAAATCGACATAACACCAACCGCTGTTTGGATTCGTAAGCCCTCCATCTACCGGGCATCCATCGCCAAAATGAGCAGGATAGTGGGATCGCAGCATAACAAGATCGCGCACCAGAATCCGCGAGGTTGTGGTAGCGCTCCAAATATCACCCATATCTCTTGTTAAAAAATTCACACCGAATTCAAATTTTCGATTTTCCGGATTTGTTAAATCAACAGTTCGATTTCCGTTGACGCTGTCATAGATGACAAAACCGCTTCCATTATTCCCGAAAATTATCGGTCTATTGGCATGCACTACATTTCCAAAATCCCATGTAATGGTAATCGTTGAAGCACCAATTGATTTTGTAACGGTGGTGCCTCCATATAAATCGTTCACGGTTCCTTGGCAATCAAAAATGGCGCTTGCATTGCCAGAGTATCCAGTAGGCAGCGGCGTGAAACATCCGATTTGATCCTGTACAAGATTCGCGCGGCCGTCTGACTGTATAGTGACTTCAAATTTATCAACCGCAGCTTTGTAGTAATAATTATTGTCGCCGGAATCGTTGAAATATGCATGTTCATGTTTGACGATAGGAATGCGCAATACTTCGGAGCCGGACTTGACGGGATTATCTTCCGCTAGCGGCGGCTGGGGATTATAAGCATTAGGATAGGAAAGATGTTCATTGCATGATTCGAGGAGCGGATTTTCATGGCCTCGCGCCGCGTCACCGGTGGTCGATTCTGGAGCGAGAGGATTATAAGGATACACCGCAAGATCACAGCTGCGCTGATATACAGCAACTGCTTGGCCAGTGTTTTTACTCATTATAAAACCAGCGAGTAGTACCGCTGCGATAAGGAAGCCGATTAGAATTTTGTTTTTGTGCAATTTCATAAATTTATACCCCGGCGGAACTATTTGAGAAGATTGCCGGCGCTTCGTGCGTTCCTCCAGTCACAGTGAGATTTTCGCCAGAGTAAGCGCGCCAGAGAAAAAAACCAGCAAGAGCGAGAAGAATGAGAGTTGCAATGATGATAAGCGTTTTTTTGTTCATGGATTATTTTGTGGAGATAACGTTAAACGCCAGCGCCGGATTCTCCGCCCGAACTTGTCCCGGAAGAGCCTTCTGTCGTGCCACCGCCTGCGCTTGATCCTTCTTGGCCACCGCCTGTTTGTGCAGTACCGGCCGTTGGTGTTACTTCTGGATTCGGGAGCGGTTCAGCCGTTGGAATGGTTGGCGTTGCAGTCGGTCTTTCAGGCGTTGGAGTCGGTTCGGGTTTTGGAGCAGGCCGCCGGGTTTCCGGTTGCTGCGCCACGCGCTGTCCCCGCGGAATCGGCACAGCAAGGCCCGCCATCACTTTGAAATCAACGCGGTCGTATTGCGCAGAAACATCAATAATGCCTTCGCCCATGCCGGCAAAGTAAATAGTTTTACTGCCTTCATGAACGAGCCCGAAATGTTCGCGCATCATTCCCGTAACATTGCCGCATTCTTTGTACGCGCCCATCCAAAGCTTGACATCAAACACGATTTTAAAATTCTCATCGAGCTTTATTTCTTTTTCTCCATTCAATTCCGCCTGCCTCACTTTATCCGTCCAATCAAATAATTTTTTCACGACATCAATGTTGTCTTTTGTAATGAGGGTTGGTGCAGTCCGCCACGCGCCTTCATAAATTTTCGAAAGTTCATCCATTTCCGTAGGCGTGAAAGTGATGCCCACAAGAGGCACCAGTTTGAGCACGAGCGGCGAGTGGAGCTGGTCATACATTTTGTCTTGGTATTCAAGATACTTTTGTTTTTCCGCCGGATTTGGAATCGGCTGATTTTGAAGACCCGGCGTGTACGGCGAAAGCGTTTGAAGCCAAAAATCAGCAACCTCTCCGCCAGTATCTTTCGCGCGCGGATCAAGCGATTTTTTGCCGACCACGCCCCACTTCGGATCCTTGCCTTCAAAATAATTCACCATGCGCCGGAGTCCGGTAATTCCGCCCATGCCGACCGTGGTTGCAAAGAGCATGCCGGGTTCGCCAGGATCGCCTTTTGCGGTAATATCCACGTTTTCAAGCTGCGAAAAAACCCACTTCACGGCTTCATCCACTTTTTTCTGCCGCTGCATCGGATCCGCGATTTTGTCTTTGTAGTATTCGGTGAAAATGGATGTAAGAATTTTTGTTTCAAAACCCTTGAGCGCGTCAATAAATTTCGCTTTTGCTTTTTCATCGCCATTGGCTTGGATATTGATAAAGCTCGCCATCAAAAATGAGAGCATGGCCGCGTTGAGTTCATCGTTCGTAAGTTCGCCTTGGCCGATTTGTTCCGTTATAAATTTTGTGAGTTTTGGAAAATCCGTATGCCAAGTTGCCGTGATTTTCCCCACGTCGAAACCCTCGGTGGAAAGCCGTCTGAATTCCTGGATGAATGCGTCTGTTTTTGGATTTTGCTTGGCGCCCTCCGCAAGAGCATCAATTTTTTCTTTAACCGCCGGCCGTATGCGAAGATGATCGATTTCCGTTTCGCCCTTGAGCGTAATGGCGGAATTGAGCCGATCATATGATTCGTGCAAGCCTTCAAGGCTCGTGAATTCGAGCCGGTCAGCGCGACCATCGCCAAACCAACGTTTGTAATCTTCAAAACTCGCCATGAGGTTGCTTTGTTTTTGTTTTTCACGGCCTTCCGGCGTTGCGTCTGAAGCAGCAGGCCGTCTCACCCATTCGCTCGTTGAAGTACGATCCATATACCATCCGGATGCTGATTTTATGACATCGGTTTTAAGATGAGGATTTGCGCTGATGGTGATCGTTGTTTTTTCAGTTGCGC
>JACPMA010000008.1 GCA_016186205.1 Candidatus Peregrinibacteria bacterium
AGGCTCGGGCAATACGGCACAAAAATTTTTCGCACCGATGAAAACGGACGGATTGAATTTATTTTCGATAAAAATCGACTTATTGAAATCAAAACTCAATCCAAACGCACAATATCAGCGCCGAGCGACCGCAATTTTTCATCAAACCGCTCATAGCCGCGATCAATATAGTGAATATCGCTGACGACTGTTTTTCCTTTTGCTGCAAGCGCAGCCAAAATCATTGCCGCACCGGCACGGATATCCCAACTTTTAACATTTCCGCCGCGCAATTTAACCGGTCCTGTTATAAGCGCTTCATGCGGATTCAACTTTTCAATGCGGGCTCCCATTTTTTTTAAATCCGGAAAATAACTGAATCGGCCTTCAAAAAGCGTTTCGTGAACTCTTCCCTGCCCTTTTGCCTGCGTCATGAGTACGACAAACGGCGGCTGGAGATCGGTCGGATAACCGGGAAAAACATTAGTTTGAAGCCGGCTGCAATTCACCAGCCTGCGGGTCGGCTTCAATCGAACCCAATTTTTCCCCAAAGCAAAATTCGCCTTCATTTCACGCAGTAAATTCCATAAAGCATCGAGATCGGACGGAACTATATTTTTCACCGTAACATCGCCGCGCGTGAGCACAGAAGCCAAAACCAGCGTGCCGGTTTCAAGATAGTCCGGCGTTATGGAATGCAAAACGCCGCGAGGATTTTTTACGCCGATAATTGAAAGACTGTGGCTCCCGGCGCCGCGGATCTTTATCCCCATTTTTTGAAGAAATCTGCATAAATCTTGTACGTGCGGTTCAAGCGCCGCCAGCCGGATTTCTGTTTTTTTAGTGCAGCGCGCAGCCGCCATAAGAGCATTTTCCGTTCCGGTCACGCTAAATTCAGGAAGAATAACTTCGCCGCCGCACGGCCGCCCGCGAAATATAATTTCCTCTTTCGGACTCGGCATTTTTTTCACTCCAAGCTGACGGAGTACGCTGGCATGAGTATCAATCGGACGCGCTCCCAAAACGCATCCGCCGGGATATGGCAGTCGCGCATATCCTTCGCGCGCGAGCAAAGGGCCAAGAAGTAAAACTGACGCGCGCATCTTGCATCCAAGCGCGTGCGGCAAAGCATCGTAGCGAATTCTGCGCGTTTGAATCGTAACTGTATGGTTTCTAAAATTCACATCGCTCCCCAAAGAACGCAAAATCGCAAGCATGGTATTAACATCTTCAATATCCGGCACATTTTTAAGAATGCATTTTCTATCAGTCAAAAGGGTTGCGGCCAAAATAGGCAACGCCGCATTTTTCGAGCCGCCAATACGCACCTCGCCTCGAAGTTTTTTTCCGCCGTGAATGATAAATTTCGGCATAGATCGATGAAAGCAAATGCGAAAGATATGAACGCTGGCAAGCGGAAAAAATTGTCTGACGGATTGCTTGACCGACTGCTCCTCACAAAAGAGCGGATAAAATCAATGGCATCCGATGTTCGGAAAGTGGCCGAACTGAAAGATTATATCGGCGAACTGATGGAATCCCGTGAACTGCAAAACGGTCTTTTTTTGAAACGCGTTCGCGTGCCAATCGGCGTTGTAGCGATGATTTATGAAGCCCGTCCGAATGTCACGGTTGATGCAGCGACGCTATGTTTAAAAAGCGGCAATGCCGTGATTTTGAAAGGCGGTTCGGATGCACTCCATTCCAACCGCGCACTCGTAAAAATAATTCAAGATGTTTTGAAAGAAACTGGTTTCTTAAAACCGAGTTTGCGGCTTCAGGACGCTGTGCAGCTCATTGATTCAACGGATCGGCGCGTGACCGAAGAACTGCTTCATCTCACTGATTTTATAGACGTAATAATTCCGCGCGGCGGGAAAAATTTGATTGATTTTGTGCGCGAAAATTCCACAGTGCCTGTCATTGAAACAGGCGCGTCCGTTGTACACACATACATTCACGAAGATGCCGATATCGCCAAAGCTGTAAAAATCATCCTTAATGCAAAACTGCGGCGGGTTTCCATTTGCAATACGCTTGATTCGCTCCTTGTTCACAAAAATATCGCGCGTGATCTTTTTGAAGCATTTGTAAAAGCGCTGCCAAAAAATTCTTATGGAGCCGATCATCTCGAAATACGCGCTGACAATGGCAGTTTCAATATTCTTCGCCGCATTTCCCAGCCGAAAGATTTTGAGCTTCGGATTAAAAAAGCTTCAACCGCTGATTTTTCCTGCGAATTTTTGGATTATATTCTTGCCATTAAGCTCGTCGGAAACCTAGATGGAGCGCTCGAACATATCGCCCGTCATAGCCTAAAGCATTCAGAAGCTATCATCACGGAAAATCCACAAGTCGCGCAGCGTTTTTTAAAAACCGTTGATGCGGCATGCGTATACTGGAATGCCTCGACGCAATTTTCCGACGGCGGACAATTTGGTTTAGGCGCAGAAATAGGCATATCCACTCAAAAACTACATGCTCGAGGGCCATTTGCGTTGGAAGGCCTAACGAGCTATAAATGGGTTATAGAAGGCAACGGACAGGTTCGCATACCGTAGCGCGCAGCAAAAAACTATGAGCAATATCATCAAAAAATCAGAGGTGGCGAAAATGTATCCGCGCCGCGATCCAAATTCCCACAAAGGACAAAACGGCCGCGTGCTTATTATCGGAGGTTCACTTAATTATTTCGGCGCGCCGATTTTGGCCGGACTCGGCGCTCTCGGCTCCGGCGCAGATCTCGTATATCTTCTTGTGCCTGAATGCAATTTTGATGTAAGCCGAAGTTTCTATCCGGATTTTATCGTACGCAAGTATCCCGGAAATTTCGTCAACAGCCGAACGCTTGATTCCGCCGTTGAACTTCTTCCAAATGTCGATGCTGTGCTTATGGGTCCCGGCGTGAGTGAAGATCCCGAAAGCGTCCGCATTATCGCGCGCATCATCAAAAAAGCGCAATGTCATGTTGTGCTCGATGCAGAAGCCATTCCGGCGATTGCGCAGCTCGGCATGCAAAGCGCATCGGAACACCAACATCATCTCACAATAACGCCTCATCGCAGAGAGATGGACGAAATTACCGAAGGCGCGCTGCCGGATGATCCTGAAGAACTCGAAAAAGTTGTCACGGATTTTGCACACAAATGGGGTGTCACGATTTTATTGAAAGGTCCGCGCGACATTATCGCATCTCCTCACCAAACAACGCGCGTTAATACAACTGGAAATGCCGGCATGACGGTCGGCGGCACAGGCGATATTCTTGCCGGTTTAACTGCATCGCTTATCGCGCAGCATGCTTCGCCATACGAAGCTTGCCAAAGCGCCGCGTTTTTAAACGGCGCTGCGGGTGATACGCTCTTGCGTCAAAAAGGATATAACTTTATGGCAACGGACGTCGCGCTTGAACTCCCATACACCATTCACAGCATCGTCGGATAATGATTCGAAAAATTGCCGCAGGCATTCCGTTTTATGAATTTGAGATATTCCAGCAATTTCGCAGAGGGCTTAAGCATGCGGTTTTTACCAGACATAGTGATATTTTGACTCCGAAAACGGTACAAACAATTTTTGAAACAAACGCGCACCCAGTCGCTTTCAAAAATCAACTTCATGGAACAAAACTTCATATTATTCCGGCGCAATTCAATGAAAAAAAGGTTGCCCAGCCGAGGCTGGGCATTAATTGCTTAGCCTCGCTGCGGCTCGGCCTGTTTGAAGGCGATATTTTTGTAACTTCGGAACAACAAATTCCTCTCGTAATTCGTATCGCCGACTGCGCGAGCATTCTACTTTTTGATCCAACCAAAAAAATTATTGCGAATATTCATGCCGGATGGCGCGGTCTTGCAGCAAAAATAATTCATCGCACGATTCAAAAATTGCAGCAGCGTTTTTTGGTACGCCCGGAAAATATTTTTGCAGGCATCAGTCCGATGCTCGGGCCATGCTGTAGCCGCTTCACTGAGCCAAAAAAAGAACTTCCTAATTTTCTCCATCAATATATTCTCCAGAAAAATATGGTCAATCTTTGGAGCATCACTGAAAGCCAACTGCGCGAATGCGGCGTGCTCAAAAAACATATTGAAAATCCACGCATCTGCACATCCTGCAATCCGGAAAATTTCTTTTCCTATCGCCGCGAAGGCGATAGCGGCCGCTTCGGCACAGCAATAATGTTACAATAAATATATGCGAATCGGAATAATTGGCTGCGGTCATATGGGATCAGCAATTGCAAAAGCGCTTCTTGGAACATCATGGGTGCGTGCTGTTTTTGCGAGCAATCCGCAAAAACCCCATGTCATGCTGAGCCTGAGCAAGCCCGAAAAAAAACGCTTCCGCTGGAAAAAGGTTGCGCCTTTCAGGCGCATTAATTGCTTAGCCTCGCTGCGGCTCGGCCTGGTAGACAATACCGCTGTCGTTAAAGCAGTAGACATTGTCGTCATAGCTGTCAGGCCAGGCGTCGTTGCTGCGACACTCCAAGAAATACGCCCGTTTTTGAAAAAAAAACAGATTTTAATTTCTATTGCAGCAGGAACGCCTCTGAAAAAACTCAAAAAATGGTCAGGGGGGCACAAAAAAATCGTCCGCGTAATGCCAAATTTGCCGGCGCAGGTTTTTGACGGCATGTCGGTATGGAAACCGGCTCAAGGGCTTAGTAAAAAGGAAAAAACTGCTGTGAAGAAATTTCTGGAATCTTTCGGAAAACAAATCGAAGTTAAGGACGAAAAATTGATCGATATGGCTACAGCCATAGGTGGCGGCGGTCCTGCATATACAGCCGCATTCTTGGAAAGCATGACGAAGGCGGCAAAGCGCATCGGCTTTTCGGAAAGCGACGCTCGTCTTTTAGCGATCCAAACCGTTGATGGCTCGCTTGATTATATAAAAGAAACCGGCATTGAATTTAATCAACTGAAATCCGCTGTGCAAACAAAAGGTGGAACAACTGAAACCGGCTTTAAAATTCTTAAAAAGAAAAAGTGGCAGGCCACGCTCGAAAAAGCCCTTTTCGCCGGATATAAAAGAGCCCGAGAAATAAGCAAAAAGTAATAGTTGGCAGCTACCGCCGCGCCCTTATACAAACCATTTTTCCACTTCTCTCACTCCTGCTTTTTTTCGCCGCATAATTTCTCGTCGCTTTCGCAAAGCAGCAGGCAACTGCAACAAAAATTTTCCAAACGACTTCCATAAAAACGGCTCACGGAAAATCATCCAGCCAAACATCAAAATTTCCTTCCATAAAATCGGCATAAAATCCCGGCGCACCCCGTCCCACAATTCATTTTTCACCCTCATTAACCGTTCATTTTTATATGAGTAATACTTCTGGAAACGCGAAAGGCTTTTCCGGTTTTTTGCCACTGACCAAAGCGTTTCCCGATCCACAACTCCGGTTCCTCGACCGTGATATGCAACCGCACGAGATTCATAAAAACACTTCCAGCCAAAAAGCCGCATTCTCCAGGCAATATCCACATCCTCCTTATACATAAAAAAATCTCCGTCAAAATATTCGCCACTAATTTTGCAATCCTCAAGCGCCGCGCGCCTATATAGAGGACATGCACCGGTAATACCAAAAACCTCCTCGTTGCGATCAAACTGCCCGTAATCTTCTTCTCCCTGTCCCCTATCCACACACCGCCGATTGCGATACATCAATAAACCTGCGCTATCAATAAAATTCGTCTTTTTACCGCGTTCAAAATCATATTTTCGAAGCTTGCCAATAATCGCTCCGATCCGCCGATCTTTCTCCAGCTGCTTTACTAAAATTTTCAAATAATCCGGCTCAAAAACAATATCCGGATTCATAATCAAAACAAAATCGCCGTTGCTCACTTTAACCGCCTGATTCGCTCCGCCCGCATATCCTGAATTATCCTTGTTCGCAAACACACGAACCGCAGGATAATGCCTCACCACAAACTCAACAGACCCGTCGCTCGAAGCATTATCCAGAAAAATTATCTCCTTATCGTCAAAATCCAGCCGCAATAAAGAATCAAGGCAAGTTTTGAGCAGTTTTTCCCCGTTAAAATTGATGATGACACACGAAAGCATCGTTGCTATAATACGCGCCGTATGCAAAATTTTCTATTTACCTCCGAATCCGTAACCGAAGGACACCCGGATAAAATCTGCGATCAAGTCTCCGATTCAATTTTGGATGCCATGCTCGCCAAAGATAAATATAGCCGCGTGGCTGTTGAATGTCTTACCACGACCGGGCTTATGTTTGTGGCCGGCGAGGTCACTACAAATTGCTATGTGGATATTCCAAATGTGGTTCGCGGAACACTCAAAGACATCGGTTATACAAATCCGGAATACGGGCTCGATTCATCGGATTGTTCGGTTTTAACCGCAATTCATGAACAAAGTCAAAATATTGCCGTCGGCGTAGATACAAACAAAAAACATGAACAGGGCGCCGGCGATCAGGGACTGATGTTCGGCTTTGCCTGCCGCGAAACCGATACTCTCATGCCGCTCCCCATCACGCTTGCACACCGACTAGCCATGCGACTAGCCGAAGTTCGAAAGAAAAAAATTCTTCCGTGGGTGCGGCCTGATGGAAAATCGCAGGTGACTATCCAATATGAAAATGGCTTGCCTAAGCGCATTGATGCGGTCGTTATTGCGGTTCATCACAATCCGGAAGTGCCGCGCAAAAAAATCCGCAGTGATATTATCGAACACGTTATTCATCCGGTCTGTAAAAAAATGATGGATCGGAATACAAAGATTTTTATAAATGAAACCGGCGTTTTCATAGTTGGCGGACCGGAAGCGGATACAGGCCTCACCGGCCGAAAGATTATTGTGGATACTTATGGGGGTTACGCGCCTCACGGAGGTGGCGCTTTCAGCGGAAAAGACCCGTCAAAAGTGGATCGCAGCGCCTGTTATGCAGCCCGCTACATAGCCAAAAATATCGTTGCCGCCGATCTCGCGGAAAAATGCCAAGTGCAACTTGCTTACTCCATCGGTGTGGCTGCGCCCGTATCGATTTCTGTGAACTGTTTTGGAACAAATCGCGTGCCGGAAGATAGACTTTCCGCTCTTGTGCGCGAATACTTCCCTGTGAAACCGGCGGATATTATTTCGCAACTCAAGCTCCTGCGGCCTATTTATCGAAAAACCGCTTCATACGGCCATTTTGGCCGCAATGAACCGGAATTCACCTGGGAAAAAACCGATAAAGCAACTTTATTAAAAACCGCTGTTAAAACGTTTTATGAAGTTCCAAGTAAAAAACCTCAAACTCGCGCAGCAGGGAGAAAATCAAATGTTGTGGGCCAGACAACATATGCCGGCCCTATCAGCCGTCCGGGAGCGCTTCCAGCATACTAAACCGCTCAAAAATCTGCGCATCGGAATGGCGCTCCATGTTACAAAAGAAACCGGCATTTTGGTTGAAACGTTGATTGCCGGCGGCGCGCAGGTTGCAATTGCAAGCTGCAATCCCCTTTCCACTCAAGATGACGTCGCCGCCTATCTTGCCAAAAAAGGAATCGCTGTTTTTGCATATAAAGGCGAATCTAAATCAGATTATTACAAATTTATTAAAGCTGTGGTCGCTTTTAAGCCAAATTTGACAATTGATGATGGATGTGACCTTGTATCAGAAATCCATCTCCGTCACAAAAACCTCATTCCAGATATTATCGGCGGCTGCGAAGAAACAACTACAGGTATCAATCGGTTAAAAGCTATGGAAAAAGACGGCGCATTAAAATATCCCATGGTCGCCGTGAACGATAATAAAACAAAACACCTTTTTGACAATTATTATGGGACCGGCCAGTCAACTTGGGATGGAATTTTGCGCGCGACGAGCATTCTTGTTGCTGGAAAAACAGTGGTAGTTGCGGGCTATGGCGATTGCGGGCATGGAATTGCTTTACGCGCAGCCGGCATGGGCGCCCATGTAGTGGTAACAGAAATTGATCCGGTAAGAGCTTTAAAAGCCGCCATGGACGGTTTTCGCGTGATGACTATGGATAAAGCATGCAAAATCGGCGATGTATTTGTGACTGCAACCGGCGGAAAACATATCATCACGGCAACGCACATGAAACATATGAAATCCGGTGCAATGCTTGCAAACAGCGGACATTTTAATATTGAAATCGACATTGATGGACTCGAAAAAATCGCTGTCCGTAAAAAACAAATCCGTGAGTTTGTCGAAGAATATGTCATTGCGAGCGGAGCGAAGCAATCTACTAAAAAAATCTATCTCCTCGCACAAGGCCGTCTTGTAAATCTCGCAGCAGCAGAAGGCCATCCTTCCGAAGTTATGGATCTTTCATTTTGCGGCCAAGCGCTCGCGTGCGAATGGCTTCAAAAAAATAGCGGCGGCCAACGCCTTCAGCCTAAAGTTTATGTGCTTCCGGAAGCCGTTGACCAAGAAATCGCTCGACTAAAACTAAAAACGCTCGGACTTCGCATCGATACGTTGACCGAAGAACAAAATAAATATGCCTCTTCTTGGCAAGAAGGAACATAAATATGTCATTGCGAGCGAAGCGAAGCAATCTACTCCGCTGGCGGGGCTTCCGGGGATTTTGCAGCCAACGCCTTGACTGCAAAACTGGCCGCATCTTTTCTTGAAAAACCCAGGTTTAATTTACATTTACTGCCTTTATACTTAACTGCAATACCATTTGCACGCGCAGTAAAATATACCTGCGCCATTTTCTTCGTACCTTTTTTGACGTCAGAACAAATCTCTTCCAAATCATCACCCGTAAACGTCTCGTCGAGCGAAATATTTCTAGCATTCAAAAGAACTTCGTAATTTTGCAGCCGTGTCACTTTTTTGGCTGTAGAAAATGAACTAGGGATAAATTTCGCTTTGATCGCTTCCTTTTTGCAAGCCGTAATGCCGGGAAATTTTTTATCCGATCCACAGCCGATGCCGGCAACCGCATTCCAAACCTGAATACCAAGATAACCGTTAGTCAAACGCGAAGGCCAATATTTTTTCGTTGCCGGAACTTTGTAAGTTTTCTGTTCCAACATCAACTCTGCAATCTGCAAAATCTTTTCCTGTTCGCTTTTTTTGAGCTTGCCGATATCTTTAAACATTGGCTCTTCCTCTGGCGGCGTTTCGGTTTCGGGCGTTGTTTCTGCATCTGATGATACGGGTTGCGTAGTTACAACGATACTACCGCCCGAAGACCCACCACCACCACCACCTCCTCCTCCAGCTCCACCGCCAGCCAAATTAGCCGCACAATAATCTGCAGTAGATGTCGGTGTAATAATAACTTTTGTATCAACGGTAATTGCCACCTTTGACTTATCCGCATCGCAAGCCGTCTGGAAATTTTGATTGTTTACTAAATTAATTCTGCCCGATGAAGTAATACTGATATTGCCTTCTGATCCTTTTGTTATTTCCACCGAAGATGTATTTACAATAACTTCATCAGCGGTAGAGCCCGCTGGAATCACCAAAGAAACTGCTGTTGCCTCAACGGTTATAGTAATCGTGGTATCTTCAGAGAAAGTAATAACTGAACTTGCTGATACTGTTACGCTAAATAATAAAGAAAAAACCACAATACTTATAATTGCACCAAATAATTTTCCAGATGAAAAGATATTATAATGAAACATAAAAAATAAAATGCAAATAGTACGCTTAAAATTATATATTTTAATTATAGCCTTGTCTTTGACAACACTTTGACAAATCCAAAAAATAGCAATAAAATTATCCTCCTAAGATGTAATAAGGATATATATGGCTATTCGCGCACCAGAAAGGAATTCTTTTTCTCTCTTCCGTCGGCTTGCCGAAAATTCCAGATCCGGCACCCAATTAACTTCTCTTGCAAGAGCTTTTGGTGCTGCGGCTCTTTTAGTTGCCGCTGGCTGCGGATCTGTCGGATATGAACCAAACGGAAGACGTGTTGCCGGTTCGGATATAGTATCTCCGGATGGTTCTGTAGGCCCTGCAAATGGACATACCGATGGTGATAGCGGGCCTCCTCTGCCAGATGATGGAGGCGACATCGGTAGAACTGATGGCGGTAGAGATCGCGATGGTGGTGATGATGAAGACGCAGGCGGCGCGCCGGATGCCGGCACCGGTCCGGACGCCGGAGGAAACCCAGATGCTGGAAATGGTGCAGACGCCGGCACACCCCCAGACTGCCCTGCAGAAACCTGCCAAGAAGGTGTTGGCGCCTGTGAACAGGTTGGGGATGTGCTTTATAACGCTGATTGCAATCCAACCGGTTGCAGCGTCGCTGGAGCAGAACCTGCTGCGAGCGAAGACTGCGATAATGCTTTGGACGATGATTGTAATGGAGAAATAAATGACGGCTGCGCTTGCGTTCCAGAAGAAACTGCAGCTTGTTATACAGGCGGTGAAGACACGCGCAATCGTGGCATCTGCCATGATGGAAATCTTTTATGTGGCGCTGATGGCCAATGGGGCGCTTGCGAAGAGGAACAGGCTCCGCTGGAAGAAATATGCGGCAACGGCCTCAACGAAGACTGCGACCTTGAAACAGACGAAGGATGCGGTGGTGGCAGAGAATGTTTTGCTGGCGAAGGAATTTGCCGAACCGCAGGAATCACACGGGTTGATGGAAGCTGTGATGCTATACCAGGCGTTCCGGAAGCAACAGATCTCTGCGGGGATGGATTGGATAATGATTGCGTTAATGGAATTGACGACGATTGTGTATGCCCGGCAGATAGCACTCAATTATGCTATCAGGGCGGTGCGGATACACTAAATGTCGGTGTATGCAGACCTGGAACTCAAATTTGTATAGATGGCCGCAGATGGAGCCCTGCATGCGAAGGCCAAACATTACCTTCTGCCGAACAATGTAACGGCGATGACGACAATTGTAATGATGAAATTGATGAAAATCTCACTCGCGCCTGCTCAACCGCCTGTGGTGATGGTACGGAAGTATGCAGAGATGGCGCTTTTCGCGATTGCAATGCTCCGCAACCGCAACCTGAAACATGCAACGGCGCAGATGAGAACTGTAATGACAGAATAGACGAAGATATTGTGCCACGCCCATGTTCAACCATCTGCGGCGATGGCACTGAAGTCTGCAGAGATGGGGCTTTCAGAGACTGCAACGCCCCTGTACCCCAACCGGAAGCATGCGGCGGTGGAGATGAAAATTGTAATGGCGTTACAGACGAAGGCTGCCCATGCACAGCCGGACGCGGCGTTTGCGAAAGAGATGGTACTGTTCAACCCGACGGACGCTGCGATGCAATCGCAGGAAGCCCCGGTATTGAAATTTGCAATGGTGCAGATGATAACTGTAACGGCGAAACCGATGAAACTTTTCCTGAACAAGGCCAACCATGTACGGTTGGCGCAGGCGCATGCGAACGCAACGGCGAAGTTGTATGCGAGCCGCCTTTAGGCGCACACTGTAACGTACTCCCCGGCACTCCTAATGCCGAAGAATGCAACGGAATTGATGACGACTGCAATGGAGTCACAGATGAAGACTGTCCATGCACGGTCGGACTTGGCATTTGCGAGGCGCCCGGTGTGATAAACGAGGCCGGAAGTTGTGAAGGGGTGGCTGGAGAGCCCGCCCTGGAAACGTGTAATGGACTCGACGATGACTGTAACGGGGCGACTGACGAAACTTTCCCGGAAGAAGGACCATGTACTGTAGGCACAGGCGATTGTGCTCGGAGTGGCACAATGCTCTGTGAGCCTGGATCTCCTCTTGGTGATACCCACTGCAGCGTTGTATCTGGCGATCCATCTCCGGAAGTATGCGGTGGCGGTGATGAAAATTGCGATGGATTTACGGATGAAGAAAATAGCGGCGGTTGTCTAACATTTTACAGAGACGGCGATGTTGATACATACGGCACAGCTGAATCGCAATGTCTTTGCGCAGGGGTCGGAGAATTTACTGCTTCAAGAAGCGGCGATTGTGCTGATGGAAATGCCGCGGTTAATCCTGGAGCAATCGAAAGTACAGTGAATCGAATTGATGATAACTGTAATAGATGGATAGACGAATCTGCTGCTGGCTATGAGGCGATGTGCGATAATACCGGCGGAAGTGCAGGTGTAACGCCAAATGGTCAACCAACGATTAGCTGTGGTGGTGGCGGCCGCCCGCTAATGGTACCGATTCCAGCTGATTTATTGAGCACTGCTGTTTACAACACTCTGTTCGGAGCGGACGGCCAAAGAAGAGCAACTCTTGTAACTCTTGCCCCAAGCGGCGCACCCGGTTTCGACGGTCTCGCAGCAACAAATACCGCTACCGGGTTTCCGCTAAGCGCCGGTCCGACTGTTTGTCCGGCAGACCTTCCAGCACCGCCCGCTGGACGTGAAACCCGTTGTTATCGATCGCCGGATGAACCGGGTGGTATTGACTCGCCGGTACGATTCAATATCACTCCATAGCAAAAGTGCTATTAAGCAACAAACCTGCAAACGCCATTAAAAATCTCTCCTCAATTTCACTTCTTGAAGTAACACGCTGCAAATCCGGAATTATTTGATTTAAATAATTTTTATAATTATCTAATTTTGTGAAACCGGCTGCGGCTTGATTTACTACGGAAGATAATAAAATTATAGCTTCAGCTTCGAGGTAAGGAAATAAAACCAATATTTTTTTTCCTTTATCGTAATCTTTCTGGAATGCAGAATAATTATCAACCGCTAAATTGCTTAAAGCGCTATGCACTGCAGCATTGCCGCGCGCGGACTGTATCGTAAAAAATATTGATGTAATTGTAATTAAAACGCTTAACCCAACAACAGTAATGGCTTTAAAACCGGGTTGGTTATATGTTGGCCTAATGTCCTCTTCTAACTTCCACGATTTGTTATCTAATAGGCCGATATAAATGAAAAACGGCAAATAACTGTTCAACGTATCCACTCCGGTAAGATTTTGAACTATATATGCAATCAAAAGCGCAATAAAAAGCGGCCTTCTTCGCACCGAAATAAAAATCGCTGTCAATAAAAATAAATATGCCAAAAGACCGACAATGCCGCTATTAACCAACTCATCAAAAAAAACATTATGCGCGCGATCTTCCCATGCCTCCCCCACTCCGGCGGCATCAAAAGACGGATCAAAATGAGTATTAAAAACCAAGGAATAATTTTCTCTGCCCCATCCCAAAAGAGGCCGGTCTTTAATCCCCGAAAGCGCTATCTTCCACATTGCAAAACGCGCTTTTATAGTCTCTTCTTGCAATGAAAAATTCGTTATGCGTCTTACAAGAGAATTGCCGTTTAAAAAAGGGCTGTCTCTGTTTATAAACAAAAGTCCGTATATTAAAAATATTATCACCAAACCTCCGGCAAGCAGATGGCGTATATTTTTATATTTCCATATCGCATAAAAAGTCACAAAAAATACAGCCGCGCTTAACCCCAAAAATGCGCCCCTTACATTAGATAACAATACGGCTGACGCCTGCATGAAGGCGATAAATCCAAGCAAAATCTTTAATTTCTTATTGTTTGTTTGAGTAAATAAATATAAAGCAAAAAAGATACTAAATATTAAATAAGCGGAAATAAATGTTGGATTCCCCGCTATTGTTTCGGGTACATATCCGGTTAATAATACAGATCCTAAAAGATTAATGGCAGCGTATATGCCAATAGCTAGGTTAACTGTCAAAAAAATGTTCCACTGCCGCTCCGTACGCAAAACAACCGTAGATACGAATAACAAAATACCATAATGCAAAATTTCAAAAAAACCGAATGCCCGTTCCAGCGTTCCAAACATGCTTTTTGAAGGATCTGCCGAAAAAACAGTGGAAAGCGCCATGGTCACAAACCAAACCGCAATAGCAGTATGTATAAGCGTCCATTTGGGCCTATAAACCGGATATAAACCGACAAGCAATACTGCAACGACTAATAATAATGCAATAATCACTTGAAAATATGCAGTGCGCGGAACTATATACGGGAAAAAGAAATCGTAACTTCTTATAAAAACAGAAAATAAGACCAATACAAGCCCTCCGCGCAGTATCCAAAGTAAAACCTTGTCTAATTTCATATTATTTTTTAGACTTCTCTAATTCATCCAGTTTAAGCCTTAGATCGCGCAGTTCTTCACCGACCTCCATAGTCGGCTCCATTGACCAAAGCTTATCAAAATAAATAATCGCATTATGCACATCACCAATATCGCGATAATAACCGGCCGCTCTGGCGGTTAAATCTCGATCGCCTTTATGTTTCTTAAGACATTTTAATAAAACATCAATTTCTTTATTTTTCTTAGTTGTATAGGAATATTTATATAAATCAGCCAATGCCAAACACCCGCCGGCTTCTCCGGGACGCGCATATTTCATAGCATTTTCATAAGCATCTTCCGCCTCGGAATAATCTTTCATTTCAACGTACGCATTACCCAAATTGGTCCAGCCTATTTCATTATTCGGCTCTATATTTAAACCTCTTCTCCACCATTTCGCGGCCAAATCCCACTCGCGCAAATTATACCACTGCAATCCCATATCCATGGTTGCTGCAATTTTTTTATATTTATCGGGATTTTTGGACAAATCCTCTTTATTAACTTTTATCTGATCAATAAATTGCTTCTTTTGTATGTCAAACTCATATCTATCTATTAAAATTGATTCTCGCCATACGCCAAGCCCATAAGATACGCCGCGCCATGCAAAAATCAATAAAATAAGCGCAATACAAAAAATTAACCATTGCTTTTTTGACATATTTTTAATAAATTTTATTTTTTCCATTCTTGATATTTTTTATTAATAGCTTCGTTCTTCGGATCAATTTTTATATATTTAGGAGCATATTTCAAAAACTCTTTCTTATTTTGATCATACATATAATAACGTGTTATATCAAACAATATATCCTTGTCTGCAGGGAATTTCTCAAACCCCTTTTGAAGCGTTTCAAATGCTTTATCTTTTTCCGGTTCCAAACGAAAATAATAAAGCCAAGCAAGCTGCGTGTAATTTAAAGGTTTATTCGGCTCAAATTCCAAAGTTTTGATGTAAGCGTCGCGCGCGCTCGGATAATCCTTTTTTGCTTGATATGCCTTGCCTAAAAATGACCAATAATAATATGTGTTCGGAGAAATCCTAATCGCCTCTTTAAGCGCCCAAATCGCATCATCGTAGCCCTGCAGGCCAAAAAAACCTTGTCCTAAGGAATAATAGGCGCTGTCATTATTAGGATTTTTCTTTATAAAATCAAGATTTGCCTTCATCGTTTCGCCTACAACGGCAAAATCTTTATGGTGCGAATATTTGTCTAATATACGATCCGATCTTATAAATGACAAAAATATAAAAACACCTAAAACGGCTATAACCAAAACCAAAATTATGCTTAACCAATTTTTCTTGTTTAAAATCTTTAACATGCTTTCATATGATACAAAATTCAAATTCGTTTGTCATTACCAAAGAGCCCCGCTTGCAAGCGGGGCTCTTTTTATAACTCATTACGTTGTTATCTCTATAAACCTATCTGCTAGAAGGTACCAGACCCAGTCGAACTTCCTGTAGCAGTCATAGCGTTACCGGCGGCATCTTTAACCGTACCAGCCACAGGAGCACCACCTGTCGTCGTATGAGCGCCAGTACTAGTTACACTTGCCCCGCCACCAGTTAGTGTTGCTAATCCAATATCCAAAATAGTTCCTGCAGTGTTCAAACCTAACGTTGGAACGGAGGCAGTAAGTGCGGCCGGTATAGATCCTGCGGCACCAGCACCAGCAGTAGCTACCCACAGATGCGTAAATGTCGTGATATTTGTAACTGTAAATGCAGTAGTAGAACCACTAATAGTAGACGTAACATTACCCGTCGTAGCAGCTGCGGCAGTAACACCGGAGGTGCTTGTACCAGTATTATACGCAAGACTGGTATTAATTGTTGCCGGGTCTATCTTCTCACTAAAGGTTAATCTTATTGTATCTCCCGCATCAATCGTATTTGCCGCAAGTCCATTAATTATCGTAATTGTGCTAAGCGTTGGCGCAGTCGTGTCCGTTCCTGTTGCAGCTGCTTGTAGCGAAGAGGACAAGGCTTCAGCCGCATCTCCAGCCAAAACAGTCCACGTAATACCGCTTACGGTATTTGCACCTGTTACGCTCCATGTGGCGCTGCCTGCTGCAAACTGCGAACCAGGATTAAAGCGGAATTGCGCAATCTGACTGCCGGCATTGGTAGCAACATCGGCAAGAATTTTAAATGTTCTCGTTTCACCTTGTTGCAACGTAAGGGTAGCTAGTGTACCGCCAGCCGCAGTGCTGCTAAAGCTGCTGGAGTTGGCAACGGTTGCCACATTGGCATTCTGTGTGACATCATTCAACGTAAAGTTAACCAATGTTGCAGTAGAAAGTTCTGTGAAGTTCAAAGCCGTAACAGATACTGATGCGCCAGGATTATTTGCATTGGCTACATCAGCGCCAAGAGTGAATCTGCCTACCTCCTGTTGGCTTCCTGTTAACAAAGTAGAAGATGCCGCAGCTGTCCAAGCAAAATTAAGTTTTGTCGGATATAACCTCTTCAGATTATCTTCCTGTGATTTTACATACAGCTTGGATATGCGATCCGCAGCTACAAATGTAATGCCTGTACCGAGAGCATCAGCCGCAGTTAAATTTCCGCCAACAGCAACTGCTGTCCCAACAACATACATACCATTGTTCCCTGCCGTGCTAGCATCATCAACCACTATCACATCTCCTACGGCATACGCATATGTAGCGGACGCTGACGGAGCTTCCGTATGAAGAGTAGGCATTTTGGCAACATAATCGCCGTCCACTATAGATGCGCCACTTTGCAGTTTAACCAAATCAGCTGTCACCATGCTGTTTCCGCTGGCTACGCTGGTTCCAACTACATACAAACCGTCATTCGCAGCAACATTAACGTCAGTTACAGCCAAAATGTCGCCGACGTTATAATTTGTTGCTGCAGTTGAAAGAGTTGTTTCAGAGAAACCGGCAGCAACACGCGTAATTCTATCGCCTGCGCTTAGTGTAACGGCACCAGCCAATGCAACAGAAAGCGTTCCGCTGACAGCTACCGCAGTAGTAACTACATGGAAATTATTATCGGCTACGGTGCCAGCCTCATTTAAGGCAATTACATCTCCAACCGCATATGAATATGTGGCTGATGTTGAGTGAGCTTCGCTGACAATTGAAGAACCGAAATATACCGGATTGATCTTGGTAACTTGATGTGTTGATGTTCCGTTAAATAGTTGCACGCCGGCAACCGGTGTACCAAGAACCGCCATAGTACCTCCAGCAGCTATTGCAGTAGTAACAGGGCTTACAAATGAAGACGTACCGAGACCTGGATCGGCATTTGCCTGACCATCTGAAAGTGCGAGAACCTCACCTAGCGCAAAAGCATTTGTAGTTGCCGCGCTTGCCGTTTCAGTAGTAATTGCCGGATAAATTCTTGCCGCCGAACCGGCTCCCTCCAATTCCAAAGAATCAATCACAAATTGAACAGTCTGGCTATTTGTAGCGTTATAAACAGTATTAGCTTTAATCGCTAAAGTTTTGTAAGAATTTTTTGCAATCACAAACGGCCTGTCCGAATAATCAAATGTTACGGATTTGGAATCATTCCCGAGCACGCTTGAACTTGCACCCAATGATGCTTTTACTATTCCTTCGCTTTGCGCTGTAGCAGCATCATCGTTCAACAAAGTAGCGCCGTCATAAATACCGATATTTGCAAGACCGTCTGTATTGGAACCGATATTGCGGACAGTTATTTTCTTAACTTTTACATCTTCGATATTCCCTGTCTGCAATTTATAAGATCCAAATACAACGTTTGTGGATCCTGCAACAATTTGTGAAGATTTAACGTTTGTCACAGTATCGCGTGTAACTGTAAGCGTGCCGGCTGCACTAACTGTAACAACCTGTGCGTTTACAGCAACAGTCGGGGCAGTAATTGACGCTTGTGAAGTACCGCCTGTGCCTGTGGTTCCGGATGCTGTCATTGTTAAAGTAACAGCTCCTGCGCTGGCGCCGGTTACTATTTTACCTTTTACCTCAACAAGTGATGTTTGCGCTGCGGGCACCGTATAGCCGCCTGTAATATTAAACGCAATGCCTGTTGTTAAATTCGCGGCTGTTGGAGAAATCGTTGTACTTGTATCTTGTGATTTCTTTGCTCCATCTATCCATAATTCAAGATCCTTGAACACATTTCCGGTTACGCCGGCTGTTGTACCAACAGTAATCGTCGTAAGATTAATACCCTCTCCGGCGCCGGCTGTGAAATCCCATGTGCCGAAGGTTGTTTGTGTCGATTGACCAGCAACCACATTGACAGCAGCTGCGGATGCATTGCCTGTTATGGTCAAAGCGCCTGTCTGTACAGTAAGAGCATTGGCATTAACAGCCGTAACGGTCGGATCAACAATGTCATTCGTACCAATCCTCTTAACTTGCGTAATATCCAAAGCCTGAACAGTGTATGTCAAACCGGATGTGGCAGTTGAATTAATGTCTCCTGTTACTTCCAAATAATATGTCTTACCGGCAGTCAACTTAACAAATGTAGTTGTGTAAGTTGAACTGTTGTTGCTGTAATCCGCGCTCGCACCAGATATAGAATATAAAGTCGTAGTAGATGAATCGGCTACGGCTTCTCTTACTTTAAAGTAAAGTGTTCCGGCAAGTGTCAACACCGACCCTGAAGACGTGCCAACCGCATAACTGAATTGGCGGATTTCCATATCTTCGCCGCTCGGTTTAACTTCATATCTCGCGAGCACCACATTTGTTCCGCCGGCCGCCACATTGCCTGTTGGCGAATTGGTTGCCTTTGCAAGAGAAAGAGTACCGGCAGAAACAGTAACCATGTTGCAGTAATTGGTTGCAGCGCCTCCACATTGATCACCAACAGGGAAAGCACGATCATTTCCTGTGCCGACCGCTCCACCAACAAGTGTCGGTAAAATGTCAGCATGTGAAGTGTCGCCGACAACCACCAAGTCATAATCATTTTGCAGTAACAATCTGAATGTTCTGGTTGAACCGCTCATCACATCAGCATAAACTTTGAAATCCTTTGCGGAAGCGCTCTTTGCAAGAGGATATTCCAAACCTTCAAATTTCACATATTTATTGGCTGTCGTATCAACCACTTTCAAATCACTGCCGTCAGGAGCAACCAATGTAATATTTTTGAAATCACCGTCACCGGCGCTCCCATTGTTATACAGAACGAGTGATTTAATTTTTACCGCCTCTACTGCGCTGTTTGTAAGTCTGAATGTGCCAATGTGCTGTCTTGTCGTACCAAGATTTACGTTAACAGCCGTTGCATCCGCTGCGCCGTTATTATGAACCTGAATATCATCAACCGTTACGGCGGCAACGCTGTTTGTGCCATCAGCCAATGTCATCGCATTGCTGGATAACGGGAACGTAGCTGTTAATGTTGCATTTGATACAAAATGTGAAGCCTGTGCAACGGAAAGAATTACCGTTCCTGTCATTGCGCCTGTTGCCAAATTAGCCTTCAGCATAATGAACGACGATGTTCCTTTTGCCACTACAATTGGGTCCGCGGTAAATGAAATTTCCATCGCGTTTGAATCATTCCATGAAGTGCCGATATTTCCATGTCTCACACCGGCCGCATCATATACGCCAATACCGGAAACGTTTGCATTTGCAGACAAACCTCCTCTTGTAACAGTAATAGAAGTAACCTGAAGATCAGCTTCTGCACCGGCAGTAACGCTGAACTTTAATACTGGATTGTAAGCTGTTCCTGAAGCAAGAACTGTTGCAGCAGGCGTATCGCTAGCTACGGCCAATGCTGCTGTAGTAGGAACTACCGGCGCTGGACCTTCTTCTTCTCCAGCTTCTTCTTCCTCTTCTTCCTCTTCTTCCTCCTCTTCCTCCTCTTCCTCCTCTTCTTCTTCACCTACCTCAACCGGTTCGTAGCCGACTTCAAATGTGCCTTCGGCCACTGCATCATTATAGGTTTGGGCCGTAAACGTGAAATCGGCGTTATTTGAATCTGCTTGCGGCGATACTTCTTCCGTGCCGAAAGCAAGATCATTGGCGCGAGCCCATGCGGCACCGCCTTTTGCCCATGAAGAAAATTTGTCAGCGCCTTTTACGCCATCAAAAGTTTCATCAAAATCAACTTCTTCTTTTCCTGACATAGCCCAAAGCACGACTGCTTTTTGTTCCTGGGTGAATTTGCTGCCACCCATGAATTTGCGTTTTCCATCAGCATCTGTAGCACCTGCGAACCAACCAAATGCAGCGCACTGCTTGGCAGCATCGGCATACCAAAGATCATCCGTAACATCCATGAATGGATTTTCGAGGTCATCAACATCAACGCCTGAATCCTCGCCAAAAGCTTTTACAAGCATGAAACATGCAGTCGCTCTGTCAATTGATGCTCCGGGATCCACTTTAACGCTTGGATCGCGCAGACCGGCTTCAACAGCGGCCGCTACTTTTTCTTGAGCCCATTCCGGGTAAAGTTTTACATAGTCCTCCGCGCTCAACGCACTTGCAGCAGGAATGCTGACTACAAAGCTTGAGAGGATAGAAAGGATTCCGACAAGTGATAACCACTTTCGAATTCCTAGAAGTGTCCGTGTATTCATAGAAATGAAAATTAAGTAATAAGAATATTTTTGATAACTTGGTCGTTCCGTGTTTAGCGCCTCCGGATTCGGCGTCCCGATGCTCTGTTATGACGTCGACCTCATCGCAGGACAGAAGTTCGGGCGATTTTAAAAAGGAAAAAAGAAAGAAAATTTCTGTTATCCACCACGCGGCGGACATAAATTTAAATCGTAATTTGAATGCAGATTTTTAAGGAACACCTACAGAAACACTTGGGACTATTTTTTAATCCCAAGCGCTTGAAAACGCTTTCTTAACAGCAAAATCCGAGTTTTTGCATAAGGTCGCAGTAAAATTTATCAGAGGGGTAATGGTGAAGTCAAACGATTATATGATTAGAAATTGTGAGAAAAATGCGGTTTTTTGGAAGCTATAATTTTCCGATGAACCGCGGTTTTTCTCCAATTTTACAGGTAAAATCACCTTTTGCCCTTGATGAAACTTATCTGTTTTTTTTAACTTGAAATGAGGTGTTTTGTTTCTAAAATTTTGATGACAGATATTTTGTTTGTTGTTTGATTATAAAATTGGTACCGCGTACGGGATTTGAACCCGTGATTTCCGCCGTGAGAGGGCGGCGTCCTAGACCACTAGACGAACGCGGCGCAAACTATGCTGATAGTATATAATTTCAATCACGATGAGTAGAGACTTCTATGAAATTTTGGGGGTTTCCAAAAATGCCTCGCAAGAGGAAATAAAACGCGCGTACCGCAAATTGGCGCAAAAACATCATCCTGACCGCAATAAAGAAGATAAATCCGCAGAGACAAAATTTAAGGAGATAAATGCGGCTTATGAAGTGCTTTCTGATAAGAAAAAACGCGATACGTACGACCAATTCGGCGAGAGCGCGTTTAGCGGAGGGGGCGGGGGAGGCGGCGGACAAGGCTTCCCGGGAGGTTTTGATTTTGGGAATCTTGGCGGATTTGGCGGCGGCTTTGCTGATATTTTCGAAACTTTCTTCGGCGGAGAAACATCTTCAAAAAAACGGCAATCGCAGGCGCAGGCCGGCGATGACCGCGAGATATCAATAAATATTACCTTTGAAGAAGCTGCTTTTGGTACAGAAAAGGAAATAAAGGCAGCAAGGATAGGAGAATGTGATGTATGTAAGGGGAAAGGAGCTGCTGTTGGCTCAAGAATTCTCGCTTGTCCGGCGTGCAACGGGTCTGGAGAAATTCGGACAGTGCGAAATACAATACTTGGTTCTGTGACTACCCGCCGGGTATGCGACGCTTGTTCAGGAAGCGGGCGCGTGCCGGAAAAAACCTGCGGAAATTGCCATGGAGTAGGACGTATGCGGATTGCAGAAAAACTCCGCGTGAAGATTCCGGCCGGAATTTCCGATGGTTCGACTATTCGACTAGTCGAAAAAGGGGATAGCGGTCTGCGTGGCGGTCCGAGCGGAGATTTTTATGTTCATATCACTGTTCTATTACATAAATTATTTCAACGTAAAGGGGCTGACGTATTTTCGGAGCAAGAAATTTATCTGCCGCAAGCCGTGCTCGGCGATGAAATGGATATTCAAACAATCCATGGACCGGTAAAAATGCGTATTCCGGCGGGTACTCAATCTTCAAAAATCTTCCGTTTGAAAAATTATGGGGTAGCCAAATTAAAAGGGGAGGGGAAAGGCGACCATTTTGTCACTATAAAAGTAAAGGTTCCTGAAAAATTGTCTAAAAAAGAAGAAGAACTCTATCAGCAGCTCGCAAAAGAAGCCGGATTAAAAATAAATCCAGAAAAAGGGTTTTTCAAAAAATTCATGTAAGGGTAGAATAAAAATATGCTTAAGTTATCTTGGGATTTGTTTGTTGCTGTTATCTTCGCGGTCATTATCGCGTACAGCTTTATTATCGGGAAAGAAAACACGCTGAAGGTGATTATAGGAAGCTACATAGCCATTTTAACTGCTGATGGATTGGGCAATCTTTTTAAGCAATATGCTTTAGCATCAAAGGATTTTGTTCAATTTTTGAAGTTTTTCGGCCTCGGCAGCGAGGATAAAACTATGATTTTGTTTAAAGTTTTAGCTTTTATAATAGCCATTGTCATTATTGCGATGAAGGGAGGCTTTGAAATACACAGCCATTTTGCGCGCGGCGGAGTAATCGGAATCATTATGAACCTCATTTTCGGCTTTTTGAGCGCCGGGCTTGTAGTAAGCACCTTACTTATATATGCGTCGGGCGCATCGTTTGTAGGAGGAAATGTGAGCATTTTAAACAATACTCTTGCGTCTGCATACGCGGAGTCAAACATGGTAAAACTTATGATTGATAACTATAACTTTTGGTTTGCCCTTCCTGCAGTATCATTTCTTGTAGCAAGCTTGTTTAATAAAAAAGAACAAATAGCGTAAAAAATGGTGGGTCGGGCGGGGATCGAACCCGCGACCATCAGCTTAAAAGGCTGTTGCTCTACCAACTGAGCTACCGACCCAAATTTTACATAATCATTTAACAGATAACGGCCAAGAAAATCAAACATATAAAATCTGAAACATATTTGCATAATCGCGCTACACTTTTTTGGAATATTTTTGCGTGATCGCTTGCGTATACAGAATGTTTTGATTATTCATAAAGTATGGAACTTATCACTATCAATGACGCAGCGACATTTTCTGGAAAATCCATCCAGACTATCCGTCGCATGATCAAGCAAAAAAAGATAAGGGTAAAGAGGCAAAAAACCCCTCAAGGATTCAATTATCTTATTATTAAGGATTCGCTTTCGGAGTTCATAGATGCGCATACACAACCGCCTACTCAACCCGATGTGACTACCCAACCGGATAGTCGCGAACACCGGGCTATTGATCCATCGTCTGGCGGCGATTTTCAGGCTGAAATGGAACGGTTTAATACGACTATTCAAAAACTTATTGAACAGAATCAGCGCGATAAAGACAATTTCTTCCAGCTCATAAAAACTTTTCAGGATCGGGTATTTACTCTGGAGAATCAGATAAAATTATTGGAGGCACCGGCACGGCGATGGTGGAAATTTTGGAAATAATATGTCTACGCTGAAAAAAGAAATCCTGCGCAAGCTTATACATTTAATAGAAGTGCCGATTATAGTTGGGTATTCAATTTTGCATTTTACCTTTTCTCCAAAAATCGGCGTTCTGACATTAACGGGCCTGTTGCTCATTCTTCTTGAAATTGAATATTTTCGAATAGACTATCAAACCCGTATTGGCACCCAGATAACCGAATTTTTTGCAAAATTTGTGCTGCGAAAACATGAACGTAATAATGTCGTCGGAGCGATTTTTTTCGTTATATCAACAATTATCGCTTTTTCCGTTTTTGACTACCCGATCGCCCTTCTTGCCATGCTGCTCACTGTCTTCGGAGATTTAGCGGCTGCAATTATGGGCATTGCTTTCGGAACAAAAAAAATCTTCAGAAATAAATCATTTGTTGGAACCTTTAGCGGCCTTTTAGTAAATATCTTAATCGGGATCATTATTATTCCGGCCTATCCGGAAATATTCCTACCGATGGCGTTTATGGCAAGTATTGTTGAAACGCTTACTCAAAAACTTGATGATAATTTGACAGTTCCGCTATTTGCTGGCTTTATAGGACAATTAATTATATTTTGGAATCAAATTCTCCTTCCGCCGTTTTTTTAAACCGTGTACAATTGGAAAGGTTGCGCCATGTAGGCGCATTAATTAATTAGCACATGCTTTGCATGTGCCTAGTATGAGTTTCTTTCAAAATACCCTTGATCTGATCGAAAAAGCTTCGAAACTCATGAAGCTCGATCTGAACGTCAAGGAAATTTTGAGCAATCCGAATCGAATCATTGAAGTCAGCCTTCCGATAAAAATGGATAGCGGCAAGGTGAAGGTTTTTCGCGGATTCCGCGTGCAGCATAATGACCTTGCCGGACCATATAAAGGAGGAATTAGATATCATCCACAAGTAGATATGGAAGAAGTCAAGGCGCTTGCCACGCTTATGACTTTTAAGTGCGCTGTTGTCGGTTTGCCTCTTGGGGGCGGGAAAGGTGGAGTAATTGTTGATCCAAAAAGTCTCTCGCTATCCGAACTTGAACGGCTTACGAGAAAATATGCCGAACGCATTGCGCCATTTATCGGCCCGGAAGTTGATGTGCCTGCGCCGGATGTTAATACGGACGCACAAATCATGGCTTGGATAGCCGACGAGTATTCAAAAGTAACCGGTAAAAATGCCCTTGGGGTAGTCACCGGAAAACCATTGCCGGTAGGCGGATCTCTTGGTCGGGAAAAAGCCACAGCGCGCGGCGGCCATTATGTACTCTCGGAAATAGTGAAAGAAAAAAATATTGATCCAAAAAACACAACAATAGTTATCCAGGGATTTGGGAATGCCGGTGCAAATGCGGCACGTATTTTAGATGAAGACGGCTATAAGATTATCGCCGCTTCAGACTCCAAAGGAGGAATTTATTGCAAGGACGGTATTCATGCCATAAAAGCTATTCAATGCAAGATGGAAAAAGGTTCTATCCACGAATGCACAATAGGAGGCGCAGTAGATTACCATGTATCAAAAGGAGCAACTTGTCAAAGAATTACAAATGAGGAACTGCTCGAATTGGAATGCGATATTTTAATTCTTTCAGCTATGGAAAACCAAGTAACTGGAAAAAATGCTGCCAAGATTAAGGCAAAAATGATTCTTGAACTTGCTAACGGCCCAATGGATCAAGAAGCAGATGAAATTCTTGAAAAACGTGGAATAACCGTAATCCCTGATATTTTGGCAAATGCCGGCGGTGTAACAGTAAGTTATTTTGAACTTGTCCAGAATCAAATGAATTATTATTGGCCAAAAGATGAAATTCAGCAAAGGTTAAAAGTAATTATGGTAAATGGATGGAATCGGGTAAAAGAAGTTGCAGCGCAATATAAATGCACGCTCCGGATGGCGGCGTTTATCACAGCGCTTTCGCGTCTTTCGGAGTTGATGAAACTTCGCGGGTCAGTTTAGCGATCCTTAATTTAAATGCCCCTGATGAGAAAAGTCGTAAAGGCAGCACAAAGTAAAAAGCGCCGAATTATACAACAACATACTCGGCCGACCGCTATGAAGTTTATCTATTCATTTTCAGAAGGAAAAGCTGATATGAAATCCATTCTTGGCGGAAAGGGGGCTGTTTTGGCAGACATGACTCGCATCGGCCTGCCTGTGCCGCCCGGTTTTACTGTAACCACGGAAACATGCCATTTTTATCATACTCAAAAAAAATATCCAGAAGGGTTTTGGAATGATTTTGATATCTATCTCAAAGCGCTTGAGAAAAAAAGCGGTAAAGGGTTTGGTTCAGAGACAAATCCGCTGCTTGTTTCAGTGCGGTCTGGAGCAGCGGTTTCTATGCCTGGAATGATGGATACCATTTTAAATCTTGGCCTGAACGATAAAACAATCCAGGGACTTATCAAGAAAACGAGGAATGAACGTTTTTGCTATGACGCTTATCGACGATTTGTAAATATGTTTGGAAATGTAGTGCTTGGTATTTCCCATGAAAAATTCGAGGAAGCTATGGATGGAGTAAAAAAAGCGGCTGGCGCAAAACTTGATACGGAATTGGGGGTTAAAGAATTAAAACGATTAGTCGAACTTTATAAACGACTAGTCGAAAAAGAAACCGGCGAGGATTTTCCGACGGATCCATATACGCAACTTAAACTGGCGGTCGAAGCGGTATTTAAATCATGGAACAACCAACGCGCAAAAACCTATCGAAAAATTCATAATATCACCGGTTTGCTCGGAACCGCTGTCAATATTCAAAGCATGGTTTTTGGAAATATGGGAGAAACTTCCGGAACCGGAGTGGCGTTTACGCGAAATCCATCTAATGGTGAAAAGGAATTTTATGGTGAATTTTTAATGAATGCTCAAGGAGAAGATGTTGTAGCCGGCATACGTACTCCTCAAAAAATATCAGAGCTGAAAAAAATAATGCCGCGTGTGTATAGTCAACTGCTGGAAATTCAGAAAAAGCTCGAGCTCCATTACAAAAATATGCAGGATATTGAATTTACGATTGAAGATGGAAAACTTTTTATTTTACAGAGCAGAAATGGAAAACGGACTGCGCAGGCTGCGATTAAAATCGCTGTTGATATGGTGAAGGAAAAATTGATTAGTCAAAATGAAGCTGCGTTGCAAGTCGATCCAATGCAGCTAAATCAACTGCTTCATCCGGCTATTCCGGCTTCACACAGAGGAAAAATCCTCTGCAAAGGGCTTCCGGCTTCTCCTGGCGCTGCTGTGGGGAAAGTCGTATTTACGCCGGAAGATGCTTGTAAATGGACAGAAAATGCCCAAAAGGTCATTCTCGTCCGCAAAGAAACCTCGCCTGAAGATATTCAGGGAATGTTTACAGCGCAGGGTATTTTGACTTCTATGGGCGGCATGACTTCCCATGCAGCCGTGGTGTGTCGCGGAATGGGAAAGCCATGCGTAGCCGGCTGCGCAGCGATTCAAGTCGATACAAAGAAAAAGGTTTTTATATGCGGAGAAATCGTAGTGAGAGAAGGGGATACCATTACGCTTAATGGCTCTACTGGAGAGATTATTTTAGGCGAGGTTGAACTGATGGAGCCGAAAATGAGCAATGATTTTAAGCTGTTTATGAGCTGGGTGGATAAAATTCGCAAGCTTCGAGTGCGAACGAACGCTGATACGCCGCATGACGCCAAGGTTGCGCGTGATTTCGGCGCAGAAGGCATTGGGCTGTGTCGAACTGAACATATGTTTTTCCAAGAAGATCGTATTCCAAAAATGCGCGAGATGATTTTGGCAAAAGATACAGCCGGGAGGAAACGGGCGCTTGAAAAATTACTGCCGCTTCAACGGGAAGATTTTATAGGAATTTTTACGGCCATGGACGGATTTCCGGTAACGATCCGGCTGCTTGATCCGCCGCTCCATGAATTTCTTCCGACGACGCATGGACAAGTTGAAAATCTCGCTATTGCGATGGGAGTTACGATTGATGACGTAAAACGCGTTGCCGACGGCCTGCATGAAATTAATCCAATGCTAGGACATCGCGGGTGCCGGCTTGCAGTAACCTATCCTGAAATTTATGAGATGCAGGTACGGGCGATTATTGAAGCCGCCATCGCCGCTCATAACATAGGCGTAAAAGTTCTTCCTGAAATTGAAGTGCCTATTATCGGTATGGCTGCAGAATTAAAACTTATACGCCGGTTGGTGGAAGAAATTATTAACCGCTATCAAAATGAAATCAAATTTACTGTGAAAATCGGGACTATGATTGAACTGCCGCGGGCGTGCCTGACTGCGGACGAATTGGCGCCGTATGCGGATTTTTTCTCATTCGGAACTAATGATCTTACTCAAATGACCTTTGGATTCTCCAGGGACGATGTTGGAAAATTTCTACCGGCATATCTCGATAAAGGCTTGCTTGAACGGGATCCATCTGAAACTATTGATCGAAAAGGAGTAGGAGAATTGATGAAAATTTGCGTAAAATTGGGACGGAGCGTAAAACCGAAATTAGAAATAGGCATTTGCGGAGAACATGGAGGCGAACCGCTGTCAGAAGAATTTTGTCATAAAATAGGCATGAATTATGTAAGCTGCTCACCTTATCGCGTGCCTATAGCACGACTTGCGGCTGCACAAGCGCAGTTAAAATTTCCTAGAAAGGCTTCGACAAGCTCAGCCTGACATATATGAAACTTAAAGAAAAAATTCATACGGATATTCTTGCGGCTATGAAAGCTAAGGAAGATGTAAGAATGGGTGCGCTTCGATTGCTCAAAGCAGCTGTAATGAAATTTGAAGTAGCCGGCGATAAAAAGAAAGAAGCTTCGGACGAAGAAGTGCTGCAGATTATTGGAAGGGAAGTAAAACAGCGAAAGGATTCGATTGATGCGTATAAAAAAGGCGGGCGCGCGGATTTGGCTGTAAAAGAAGAGGCTGAATTAAAAATTCTTCAGGCGTATCTTCCAGCGCAAATGGATGAAGCGGAGCTGAAAAAAGTGGTTAGCCAAGTGATTAGTCAAACCGGCGCTGCATCAAAAGCAGATTTTGGGAAAGTTATGGGCGCGGTCATGGCTCAAGTAAAAGGAAAGGCGGACGGACAGATGGTAAGCCAGCTGGTAGGGGAAATACTGAAATGATTTTTACGCCTCGTTAAACTCGCTCGGCATTCAAATCGCTTTCTTGTTCTTGCTTATTTATAAATGAAAACTTCGCTCATCTCTATGGCATCCGGCTCGCTTCCATGACAGGGAGCGCTTGCCGCATGCCATAGGATTCGCTTGTTTTCTATGGTGGGCAGGGAGGGATTCGAACCCCCGAAGGCTGGAAGCCAACTGGTTTACAGCCAGTCGCGTTTGGCCACTTCGCTACCTGCCCGTGTTTTGCAATAAATTAAGTATACCTACAATAAGATTTGATACAGCAAGAATCGCAATAACAACCGTTAACCAGAATATTCTACTCCCTGCCTTTTTATAAGCCAAAATCTGTCGTCGCATCATTTCCGCATGCGCTGCTTCGGTAAATTGTCGGCTCTCGTTTTTTTCGAGCGATTGAACGATTTCGGATTCGGATTGATCGAGAATAGACATATTCATATGGAGCCGCCTCCCGGATTTGAACCGGGGACCCACAGTTTACAAAACTGTTGCTCTACCAGCTGAGCTAAGGCGGCGCTACAATAAGGCTGACTTATATTAACCACCCTACATGCTTTTTGAAAAGCTGAAAGAGCGATTTCCAGGTATTCGTCAAAAAGAACCGCTGAAAAATCATTGTACGTTTCGCGTTGGCGGACCGGCGGATCTATTTTATGAACTTACGAATATTGAAGAAATTCCGGAACTGATCGCTTTCACTGAAGAAAACAGCATTCCTTACCGTATTATTGGGCGCGGAACAAATGTTCTTTTTACGGACAAAGGCTTCCGCGGCCTCATAATCAAAAATCTCTCGAATGAATATCGCGTGGATGGCGAGGAAATTTCAGCAAACAGCGGCGCGCTATTGAGTCAAATTATCCGTCTTAGTATTGATAATAATTTAAGCGGGCTTGAACCGCTCTATGGACTGCCTGGAACTATTGGCGGCGCCGTATGGGGAAATGCCGGAATTCCTGGAACTGAAATAAAACAATTTGTTAAAAAAGTGGTGCTTTTTAATGCGAGTGATGGAGTAAGAGAAATGAACGCCGATGAAATTTCTTTCCAATATAGAAAAACTTCGCTGCAGGATGCACAAAATATCATAATGCATGTTGTTTTAAGGCTCCAAAAAGGCCATCAGAAAGCCTCAAAAGAACTGATGAAAAAAATCGACGAAATCCGGAGAGGAAAACAGCCGATCGGATATACGGCGGGTTCTTTTTTCAAAAATCCTTCTCCGGAAAAACCGGCAGGCTGGCTTATAGATCAAGCAGGTTTAAAGGGAACACGTATTGGCGATGCTGAAATCAGCGCGAAGCATGCAAATTTCTTTATGAACACCGGCCATGCAACCGCTTTGCAAATTTTTGAACTGGCAGAGCTCGCGAAAACAAAAGTGAAAGAAAAATTCTCGATTGATCTTGAAATGGAAGTAAAAATCATCGGTGATCTGTAGCAAAGATTATTTTTTGTTTTAGTCAAACGTATTTAGCTGTGCGTCTTAGTTGATATGCTACAATTTCAGGTAAGAATTTCATTTTTTAATCTTTTATCACTATGAAAATCTCCAAAAATCTCGTGCGGCAGTTTCTTTGGGTCTCTGGTCTTATGATTTTGGGTCTTATCCTCGTCAACAGTCTTGGCGCAGATATTGCTCTTGCCCAAGTAATTGATCCGGAAACCGACCAACCGGCCATTATTAAATTGCTTTCCGGCGGCCAAACCGGACTCCGCGGCATTGTATTAACGATCATTAACTTTTTCCTCACGTTCCTTGGGCTTTTGGCGGTGATTATGGTGATTTATGGAGGCTTTCTTTATGTCAGTTCTGCCGGCAATGAAGAAAATGTGAATAAGGCTAAAAAAATTCTTCTATATGCTGTACTTGGTATCGTTGTCATCATCATTTCCTTCGCTCTAGTCAATACGCTTTTGGGCGCAGCATCAACCGAAAGACCGTCGTAAAATATCTTACACATAAATTTTAAAAGCCCCGATTTTAGTCGGGGCTTTTTTGTAAAAGGTTGCGGCATTAACCTACTACGCGGCAAAAGCCGATGATGGCGCTGCAGCTTTTTCTTTTTCTCGAGCCGCAATCCGGGCATCTTTTACGATAATCGATTCTTTGTGAATTCTTATAATCGATTTGTAAGAAATGATTTTTTCCTGAAAACGGAAAAATAAAAATGTTTTTGCGACATGAATCGAAACAAGCATCATACCGCGCGTTTCGATTTCGTAGTCAACGACGCGGCCGAGATAGATTTTTGTATTTTGCGTAATGACGCGGCTGCCGAGAATTTTTATTTTGCGCTCTGCGACTTCTTTAGCGCGCAAAACGTCTTCTGTTGGCACAATATGGCTTTGGTCCTTTATAAAAAGACCGCGTCCTAAACGTTCAACATCGAGCGGCACAATAATTCGATTGTTTTTTACGGCGAATGCGACCACTTTCCCGTTTTCAGGATCAATAAAGATATCGCGAATGAGAGTTAGCGGAGAAGAGGAATATTCATCGAAAACCGGCAAACCGATGAGTTCGGAATAGAGCTTTTGCATAAGATTAAGATGATGCCCTGCGGGGCCGAGAGAACGAAGCACACTCGCTGCGCTCGTGTGTATGGTCGGGGTGCCCGGACTCGAACCGGGGGCCTTCTGGTCCCAAACCAGACGCGCTAGCCATCTGCGCCACACCCCGAAAATTACTTGTTCATTATAACATTTATCTGCGTATTAAGTACGGCCGAGAATCTTATAGGCCATGCGCTTCATGCGGACTTCTTCAAGTAATTTTTTATGGTCATAGCCAAAACAATGAAGCAGACCGTGAATAAAAAGAAATTGGAGTTCTTTGGCAAGAGGCTGGCCAATTTTTTTGGCTTGTCTAAGGGCAAACGGAACACAAATAAAAATCTCTCCTGCAAAATCATCCTGCATAGACGGCTTAAAATAACTTAAAGAAATAACGTCCGTTTGGCGATTTTTTTTGTGATACATCTTATTTAACCGCTGCATAAAAATTTCCCCGACAAGGGTGAGTTCAAGACGATAATTTTTCCGCGGCCGAATACGTTTTGTTTTTAAAAGACATTTTTCCGCAGCAAGCAGTAATTTGAAAAAAAGTTCTTTTGAAATACTGCTGCGAACTCGATTATGAATTTCAAGATGAAACATGCTTGATAGATGTCTATTGTCTGGACGTTAATTGACTTTTACAGTGCATGCTCCAATAATAGAAGAAACCAAGTATGGATGCTAATGTTTCAACCTATATCGATCGAAAAACCGCAAGTCAGCTTTTAAGTGTGTCTATACGGACCATAGACCGCTACATTCGATCTGGCAAGCTTTGGGCTATTTCGGAAAACGGCAGAATTTGGCTTGATAAAAAGGAAATACTGTCATTTTCTTCTGCGGAAACGACAAGCCGAAAAATGACAATAGACAGACCGATGTCGCTACACGTCCGTTCCGCAAAAGAATCAAGCACGGATTTCTATCAAGATCTTTACGGAGAGGCAAAACGCGCTCTCTCTGACTATCAACAAAAATTAGAACAAGCGAATTACCGCATCGGTCAATTGGAATCTCAAATTTTGAATCCGCTTGCGTCAAAAACTATTGAACGGCGTGATGAATCACTCTCAACTGAATTTATGCGCAAAGAACTCCACGAACGAGAAAAAGAAATAAATGCCTTTAAAGAACTTTTGAAAAAAGAACGGACTGGACGAATTATCTTTGCCGCTCTGACATACGTTTTGCTTATACTCCTACCGACGTTATGGTATCTACTCCGGTAATTTGGAGATAACGATCTTTTCACGTTCACTCAGCGTAATACGCAAACCGGAGTAGCTGTTTTGTAGACGATCTAGAAATCCGCCGCTCTGGGAAATGGAAAGCTTGAGTTCTTGCTTGGGGCCAATAACCGATATGCGAAACGGAGCCCGCAAAAAATGGCGTCGCATCAGCAGTCCTCCGCCAACATCTCGAAGGCCGGCAGTTTGGGGCGTAAGCCGAATATCGTTTATGGCAATGGCCTCGGCGCCCGCTGTCACAAGCTGTGTAATTAAATCGGCAATTCGATAAGCAGGAACAGAAATATTAAAAATAATCTCTATGCCTTGTCCGGAAACTTCATGTTCGCCGGCAATAAGTTGAAGACGCAACAGTTCCGCTTCAACGGCTTGGCTGGTAATTTTTGATTGTATATCTTCAAAATTCTTTTCGCTTTCTTCAAGCTGCGTTCGAAGTTGCTGATTTGCAATTTGAAATACTCGCAATTCTTCAAAAACGCTTTCTGGTCCGGAACGCTGAAGAAGAAACTCAACCTTTTGAAAAGACCTAACCTGCAGGGCGAGAAAAATTCCGACAATAACCGCCGTAATAATAAAAACTTTTTTCATTGATTATCTAATGAGAGAAATTTAAGAGATCGTGGATTATCCGCTGAAGCAACCGTGATGGTTTGCGGTGTATCTACAAAAATCTGGATTTTTCTTTTGTGCAAAACCTTTACGGCTTCTTGGAGCGCATCCGGATTTCCGACAACCGAAATGACAAACGGTGAACCGATTTGAAAATTACCAACTAAAATACTGTCAAATACAGGCTGAATGGATGTAAATGGAAGAATGCGCTTTTCATTAATGGAAATTGCTTTCGCATCCTGGAGAAAAAGGACGTTTACAAGATCCCGTAAATCTGAAGCTTGCACGAAATTTTCATTAAGCGCGGAGAAATCAACGCGAGATACCGAAGGATTATCAGACAGCGTAATACGGATCCCTTCTTCCGATACTGCATCAAAACCGGTCAGACGCTTGAGGCGGCTAAGGGTTTTTTGAGTTTCCCTAGATGAACGTTTTTCCATAATTTCTTTTGCGCTCGAAAGTTTTTCCTCAATACTCAAAAGCTTCTTTTTTAATGATTCCTGTTCTGTTAAAAAACTATTTAGAAGGGATTTTTGGATGGCAAGCTGTTTTTCGGGAGAAGAACCTGTGCCGACCGGCTGCGCACGGATTTGCAAAGATAAAATAATGCCGATAATGATGCCGATAAAAATAAAGAACAGGTTAAAAAAACGGGTTTTCATAGAATTAAACTAGAATTTAATGGTTTGTATATAAGAAGTATTTGCAAAGAATTTTGTAGACTGATAAATTTACATGATTTGTTCTTTGACAATTCGCAAGGCAGGGAAAAATGAAAGATGGCTTGAATCCTATTATACATTTTTCCGGCGTGCATTTCTCTCACTTTTCTCTGCTTTGCGGTGATAAGGGATTACAACAGACCGCCCTTATCTCTCAAAATAAAAACAAAGCTTGGTGTCTCTGTTTCTCTCCTTCTAGCCTAGCTAGAAAAAAACAAAACACAAAAAACAAGCCGTCGTTAGGGTTCGACGAAAATAAAACCGAAGCAAGGCAGGTTCGCCTCGCGCGAATCAGAAGGGGTTGGTCTCCTTTCTCTCCATAAACTTTCGGAATTTCGTACCTCTGTTGTCTTTCAATTTTTTATACTTTGAACAACAGATAGGTTACCCGGAAGCTGGTGGATGCTTATGGGCCTTTGCAATATTAAGGCCCATAAAAAAGCTCTCTAATACCGGACATATGTGCGGCAAGAGGGCTTTTTTATGTTATAAATACAACTATGATCGGTGTTTTTGATTCCGGCTATGGGGGACTTACGGTTTTAAAGGAAATTCTTAAAGCGCTCCCGCAGTATGACTATCTTTATCTTGGAGATAACGCCCGGACGCCGTATGGAAATCGCAGCAAAGAAACAGTGACGCGGTTTACCGATGAGGCTGTACGATTTCTGTTTGAGAATGGAGCTCGGCTCATTATTATCGCTTGCTATACGGCAAGCGCTCTTGCATTGCGTGAATTACAAGAAAAATATCTGCGCAGTCCAAAATCAAAATATCGCGACAGAAAAATACTAGGCGTTATTCGGCCGATCGTTGAAACTGCTGTTACGGAAACAAAATCTAACCGAATCGGCGTGGTTGGAACGCGCGGGACCATCACCTCAAAAGCTTTTGAGGTTGAACTGAAAAATCAGTTTGCTGCGCTTGAGCGATCTTTGGATATCAAACTAACGGTAGTATCCCAAGCATGTCCGCTGCTCGTTCCGCTTATAGAAGAACATTGGCATACCAAGCCTGAAGCACGGATGATTTTGCGTAAATATCTGCGACCGCTCAAAAGCCACAATATCGATACGCTTATTTTGGGCTGCACGCATTATCCGCTTATGCTCCGCGATTTTAAACGCATTATGGGCAAACGTACTCGCGTTTTGGATAGCGGAAAAACTGTGGCGGAAAGTCTCAAAAATTATCTTGCTTGGCATCCGGAAATTGAGTGCCAGCTGACGAAAGAAGGGAAGCGCGCTTTTTACACCACCGACGATCCAGAGCGTTTTCGCGAGTTTACAAAAACGTTCGCAGGAATTACTATTCCCACTCAATCGTGCCGGGCGGTTTGTTTGTAATGTCGTAAAAAACCGCGGAAACTTTTGGGGCGAGTTTGGCCACGAGTTTTTTCAGCAACATAAAATCCATTTTATAAAAATTGGCGGTCATGGCTTCTTCTGAGCAAACCGGGCGCAGCATCACCGCCTCACGCTTAATGCCATTGATAGAAAGCGGAAGAAGAATGGTCGGAAATTGCCATGTATCGCGTTCAATATGATTTTTTTGGATGAAAGTCATGACGATATCGTCAAGTTCCTGAAGGAGATGGACGCGCTTTTCTGTTAAAACTCCTGGAAGGATTTTTATCGAATGAATTTTTTGCGGTGCAAGAAGAAGGCAAACGCGATTGATTACCTGAAAACGATTCGTGAGGGCAGTTGAAAGATTTTCAAATTCATCAAAATTAATATTTTCTCCCCAGACAGCAAGCGGATTACGGTATGTGCGCGCGTCGCCCTGCACGCCGACGCTTTGGATCGGAAGAATTTTCCCGGAAAGTCTATGCGGCATAAGAAATGTTTCAATATTTTCTTCAGCAGCTGACGTATTTTCAGGAAGTTTTTCTGCATCAGCACATAGGATTCGTACAGCAAGTCCGGGGCCTGGAAATGGATGTTTCCACACCATACTATCCGGTAATCCGAGCTGCGTTCCGAGCTTGCGCACTTCGTCTTTATAGAGTTCCGCAAGCGGCTCAATAACTCGTCCTTTTTTAATAAGCTCCAAAATTTCCGGCACGCGGTTATGGTGAGTTTTAATTTTGTCGGCGTATTTCGTGCCTGCGCTCTCGATGGTATCCGGATAAATCGTGCCCTGTCCAAGCACCCAATGCTCCGGATCGAGCTTAAGCTTACGAACTGCCTGCGCTTGAACTTCTAAAAATAAATCGCCGATAATTTTCCGTTTTTCTTCAGGATTTATTACGCCGCGCAAGGCTGAAAAAAATCTTTTCTTCGCAGAAAATACATGAAAATTTTTCACGCCGATCTTTCTGAGCGCCGCAGCGATTTTCTTACCTTCATTCTTGCGGAGAAAACCGGTATCAACAAAAAGCCCGTAAACGCGGTCTGTGCCTAGGGCTTTAGAAAGCATTGCATACGCCACTGCTGAATCCACCCCGCCGCTTACAAGCAAAAAAACCTTGCGGTCGCCAAGCATTTTTTTGATCGACGTAATTTTTTCTTCCATAAACCGCTCCATGCTCCATTCGCGTTTTGCATGGCAAATATCAAGAAAATTCGACAGCATTTTCATACCGTCAACTGTATGCGTAACCTCAATATGAAACTGCGCTGAAAAAATTTTGCGGGCCGGATTTCCCATGGCAGAATAAAAACAATCCGGCGTTTTTCCCAAATGGATAAAATCTTTCGGGAGCGCTGTGACCGTATCTCCATGCGACATCCAAACCTGCGTGTGATCGCGAAGATTATCAAAAATTCCTACTTTTTTTAAAACGGAAAGTTTTGCGAGACCATATTCTTTTGTCTGCCCGGGCTCGACTTTTCCGCCAAGAAGATGAGCAATAAGCTGATGGCCATAGCATAAACCAAGAATCGGTATGCCGAGCGAAAAAATTTTCGGGTTGATAGTTGGAGCGCCTTTTTCGTAAACCGAATTCGGACCGCCGGAAAGAATGATGCCTTTGTATTTGGAAAATACATGGAGCGGCGTTTCAGGAAGAAAAATTTCCGCATACACTTGAAGACGGCGGACGCGATTCGCAATCAGATGAGCATATTGACTGCCGAAGTCGATGACGGCGATTGAATCCATAAAAACAAAATCAAAAGTTTAAGCGAGCGGCGGGTCTCGTGGGTTCCCGCTGCGAGCGATACGCGCCCGTCTCAAGTAGCGCACAGCGCGATAGACGGGCGCGCAAATGAGCGTACTGACTTCCAAAATCGATAACGGCAATAGCATCCATGATTGGATTATAGCAGTGGCTGATAGTGGCTGATGGCGGGAGATGGTAGTAGATGGTGGGGTTTCCTTAACTATAAAATATACTCCTCTATGTCAATGGCTGGCACGTGCATAAAGCACAAAATTTATGGTAAAATAAAAGGATTTTATGAACCCAAAATTACTTGCCGCCAACATACTAAAAACAAAAGCTGATCCGCTCACCGGAGCTGAACGCACGCAAATCGACTTTCAGGAGGTTGCGGTGAATATTTTGATGAAATTTATCGATGTATTGGAAGGAGTCGCAATAATCGCCATCGGCATTTTTTTGATGCGGTTTGCAAAAAGCTACATTGCAAAAGTTGAAACGACCCATGAACGACAGCGCACAGCGTTGAATCTGCTCGAAAAAATCACGAGCGGTTTTATTATAATTATTTCGGTCACGCTCGGCCTCAAAGTTATCGGTCTTGATTTAACCATTCTCGTAAGCGTTTTGACCCTCGGTCTTTCGTTCGGTCTCGGCGATGTGGTAAAAAATTATGTGGCCGGCTTATTGATTCTTTTTAAATCTCCATTTGAAATCGGTGACGTGGTTAATATTCGCGCATTCACGGGAAAAATTGAAAAAATCGAATTCCAGGCGGTTTCACTGCGGACTTTTGATCAAAAGCTCATAACGATTCAAAACAGCGACCTCCTCACGCAGCCTATTACGAATTTTTCAAAAGCGGAACAGACGCGTTTGGAAATCGATATCACTCTCGGCTATGGAAGCGATGTGGGTCGCGCTTTGAAAATTTTTGACCGTATTTTGCAAAATCATCCGGCGGTTTTGAAATCGCCGCGCTATTCGATCGTATTCAAAGAATTTAAACAGCTTGGGGTGGAAGTATTTATTCGGTTTTGGGTGAAAAAACCGTGTAACTCGCTCAAAATCCGTTCTGAATTGGCGCTTAAAATCCAAGAGGCATTTGATGAAGAAAATATCCTTGCGCCGTATTCGCGGGAGGCCGGCTTGGACGGCGCGTTCGGCATGACCGAAGCGCGCAAACAACGACTCAAAGTTTTTTATGGTCAGCCGATTCTTGCTGATATTGCCGTGCAAACGGTTGAGCAGATTGCCGCAGCGGCTTCGCCAAACGGCGCGGTCGTGCCTGTAGCTCAAGAAGAATATATTGATTCGGAAGAACCGGAATAAGAAACTTCTGCAAATTCTATGGCAAGAGAAGATAAGCATGAAAAACCAAAAGGATTAGAAGCACCCCCCCTCAACTCCCTCGTATACCGCTCACGCCGGAACGACGAAAATCGCTCCTTGCCATTTTACCTACGGCTAGAAAAGACCTCACTACTCTTTCCGAAAAACTGGATCAGTTACGCAAGAATTATCCGGATGAATTTGAAAATATTCACAGAAAACATCCGGCATTATCGATTGCCCTTGGAGAAGCCCGCCAAGCTGCTGATTTTTTAAATTCAAAAAATACGGGATTGAGCGACGAAGATATTCTCAAATCCATAGATGCGTATAACGAATATGCAAGGATGGTCAATCAAACATTGCGACTCCTCAGAAATGAATCGGCGGAAGCGCAAGAACGTGAAATTACCGCAGCGGCAAACGGTGAACTTGAATTTAACGAAACCGATTTAACGCCGGAACAACAAGTTGAACTCAAAAATCTCGCTATGGATTTGTGGGAAGAATTATTTCCGCCGTCGTATACGGATAAATTCGTAAAATGAGCAAATGGACAAACGCAGCTTGAGGGATACCAAAAAATTCTCCTAGCGCCGGCGAATGGAATCGAATCGGTCGTTGGTTCGGTTGTGAGTTTGTTGCGTCCGAAAACATATGTGGATTTAGCTCGCGCCATTCAAACTACGGCAGGCATGAGCTATAAAGATTGGTGTTCTACATGGAAAAGCCTCAAGTTTCTCTATGAACGTCTTCCGATGGAAGACAAGGTTGCTCCGGTTCTTTCTCTTATTTGCGGAGTTGCTTTTCTTTTCGGCGGCGCCACGAAAATTCTTCAATATTTGGATAAAGCGAAATATTCTTCAAAAATAAAAAATGTCGTGAAGGGCGCTCTAGTTGTGCGCACGGTTACACATCGGTTCGGTGAAACGGCGAAGGTTTTACCGCTTGCTACTATTACAGGATTATCGCTGAAATATGTTCAGCATTGAAAAAGTGTGCACGTGCACACTTTAACTTTCCTGAAAGCGTTTAATTACGAACTCGCAAAGAACTGCGAGGTGTATACTCTTCTCGTGAAACTGAGAAAACACATTGGGCATGTTATTCGTGGCACGATCGGCATATTTGAAAATAATCGCCCTCAAAAAATCGTCTCGCGTGATGTAAAACGTTTTGAAATAGGCAAATCGATTGGCGGTCTGCCGATTGAGTGCTTTCAGATAGGACATGGGGGGCGCAAAATTATTTTAGCCGCAGGAATACATGGCAATGAAGTTGGAACAGTAAAGCTTGCTCAACATCTTACCCATTGGCTGCATGCCAATACGGATGAATTCGAAATGATGACCGTTTTTGTAGTTCTGTGCTTAAATCCGGATGGATTTTCAATGGCGAAAAAAAATCCGGATTATTTTCATGGTGGGAGGATCGGACGTTTTAATAAAAATAATGTAGACCTAAACAGAAATTTTTTAACCAAAAGTTTTCGCCAAAATTCATTATGGATGTTTGGCAAAAATTATTCTGAAACTGTGCCTGTGTATTGCGGGCCGCATGGCAATTCAGAGCCGGAAACCAAAGCATTAACTGACTTTATACTTTCAAATGGCATCAAAATGCTTGTTATGTTTCATAACGCTGGCCGTGAGGTCATGGGAAGCAATGATCCATTAGCGCAAAATCTCGCGGGGCTTTATGCGCAAAAAACCGGCTTCAAATTGGTCAATGGGAAGATGTGGCCGACCAATAAACAAACGGGAACGGCCAAAGATTGGTGCGAAGAAAATAGCGTATCGTACATAGAAATTGAAGGTTCCGTGCGATGGGGATCCGATTGGAAAACTCAAAAAGGTGCTCTCATCGCGGTATTGGAGGAGTTCAAAATGCTACGAAGTGATATCAACTAAAACCTGCTCACCCAAATCTCCACCGCAATATTTTACGAGCAATTCCTCAAGCTCGGAAAGGCAGTTTTTTACATCAGCAAGAGAGACGGCGTGATTACCGTCGACATTCAAAAATATATTTGTTGTCTGTTTATCAACTTTGGTGAGTTCGGAATCAATATAGTTAAAATCGCGCGCCATAACTTTTCCTTCGCTATCGAAATAACAAAGCTCGCCTTTGATGAGCGGCACGGCCCTGTCGGTTCCGAGCGCATAGAATTTTTCACCGCCGTGCGCAAAACGCAACTCGACGGGCAATTTTATTTTATCTAAATCAAAAAGTCCGATGGAGAGCTGATGTTTCACAACAAGAGTATTATAAATATCAACTGCAACATTGATACTGGGGAGCATTTTGCCGTTTGCTAGGCGAGAAACAAGCGCCAGGGGGCTTGGTTTATTTTTGGTTGGATTCACGCCGAAATTGCGATAAATTTCACAAAATGCTTCGAGTCGGGGCGAAGTTTTTTTGATTTTTTCAAAATCGAGACCGGACAAAAGTTTGTTGCGAAGCTCGGAAAGACCTGAATGGTTACGCGTGATTTTTGTGCCCATCAAAATATTAAATCCAAGCTTAATTCCGGGGAATCGCTGTCTAACTTCTTTATGAACTACAATAAGAGGCGTAATGAGATTTTGTATCTCGACCTTTTGGAATGCCGGCAAAGCTGCGCATTCTTGAAACCGCTCTATAACAAAAGCCTGATCGAGCGCATCAAGAAACCACCCTGCCTGAGGCCCAGATGTTTTCCCCAAGAGCGCAGTATAAATCGCTTCAAAGCCTTCTTTCGGAGAGAGTGGAGATTTTTTTCGGAGTTCATGAATTGCTGCGTGAAGTTCCTCACCGTGCTGTTTTGCTCCGGAAAGAAGACCGGCAACAACTATAAGAAATTTTTTCTGTTCGCCCGAAAGTGTTTTGGCCAGCTCCGGCATTTCTCTCTGCACGCTGAATTTATCGCTTTCGGTAGCGTATTCGGAAAGCCATATGCGTGCATATTTTGACCGACGCTCGGCTTCGGCTTTTTCTTCTACTGTGAGTTTTGCGCCTTTCAATTTTGCGACCTCATCTAAAAAATCAAGCTGCGGCATTTGAATAAGGAACGCGGTGCGCGAAAAACGCGGCCGAAAATAATCTTTTTCATGCTCCGGTTTAATTACGGAAAAATGGAGCGCTTTCTTTATTTCATCAGCCACATCAGATGGCTTGCGGCCATACGCAATCTCCACGGATTCATCAAAAAAATCAAAAAGGCGAGGCGTTGTGGAGCCGGAAGGTTCAAAATCTATATGTCTTTCCGGACTATTTCGAACCATCAAAAAACGCAATAATTCTTCCGGAAGCATATCGACGACTTCTGCTGCAGAGGCTCCGCGGGCCTTAGAAGAACTCATCTTCGCTCCGCCGATGGTAAAAAACTCATACGGCACATTCACCGGCACAATGCCTTTAAAAACTTCGCGTGCGATGCGCGCGGAAACATCACGGCTTCCGCCTGCAACCGAATGATCTTTGCCTGCTCCTTCAATATCCACTGGAAAAATCTGCCATTTTGCAGCCCATTCCACTTTCCAAGGTAATTTTCCGCGGCCGCGGTAAGGGGCAACCTTGCCTTTATGCCCGCATCCATTCGCCCATTTCACTTTATCCAATTCACATATATATTCCACGGTTTTTTCTCCACGCGGTCCGCTGGAACCAATCACAGTCGTTGTACCGACTTTTCCGCATTTCTCGCACACAACTTGCACGGGATTCCATTCTTCTTTTTTTTCGGAACCGGAAACTTCACGGTAAATGCGGCGGATATCCTCTGACTTTTCAAGCACAATATCAATCCACGGATCATATTTTCCTTCCGCGTAGAGTGTAGAACTTAAATAGAATTCGGGCTCAAAACCGAGCCGCCGGATCACAGCAATAAAATCATCGCCAAAATACTGGGCGTAATTTTTTTGCGGCGTCGGCGGAACATCCGGCGACAAAGGCGATGGCACATCTTTTAATGGCTTGCCCATATACGGCAAAAATTTCTCTTTCGGCAAATAAACCGGCATTCCGTCCATAGGATCCGCATCATTGATTTCATAAAAATATTTCACGCTGTACCCTTTTTCAATAAGCGCCTGTGCAATAACTCCATGAATCACCACGCCGCGCAGAGATCCCACATGCACGCGGCCGGACGGCGTTTTTTCATCGCGCACAATAAAACTTTTTCTGCCTGGATACGTTTTCTCGGCAACGGCGACAACTTCATCAACCCAAAACATGGCTATAGAATACAGGAAAATGGCGTATGGCGAAATTGCGTGTATTGTCTAGTTGACATTCTTCGACCATTCTTCGATCTGCATTGCAAAAATTTCAACTGGATCAGTTATGCGCAAAGGATTTTCTTGTATTTACGAAAATAAATTCCGGTTTTTTTAGCGCCTTGTTGTACTGGCAAATAACAAACGCTAAGGAGCCCATGGATCCATTGCCTTAGGAGGAGTAGAATCCTCCGGAGATGAAGGAGCCCATGGATCCATTGCCTTAGGAGGAGTAAAATCCTCGAGAGATGTATGGCTTTCAAATGTACCATCTGGGTTTAGAGTAATATCCATTTTGCGTACTTTCTCGTTAGAAGGTTGATATTCTACATGAAGAAGCAAGCTACCAGGTTCATCACCGAAAGGAAACAAACCTTTAACCGAGCTGCTGGTTTTAAGTTTGCAATATAACAAATTTTGAAAGTCAATATTTAGATCGAGTTCTGCATTAAATTGTTTCGCAAGATCAAGCTCTTCCTCTCTAATGGATTCGTAACTTGGATTTGTCTCTGGCATGAATTCCCCACGTTTGAAACGCTCGACCCATATTCTATATAGTTCATCACGTTTTTTTTCTAGTTTCCGAACTATATCAAAGCGATCCTTAAATTTAATTTGCTGTAGTCTTTCCAGTCCGCTATTGGCTGCACCAAGAACATTCTTTCCAAGTGCTTGTTGAGATATTTCTGGTGGTCCATCAACTTGCAGTGATTCTGAAGCTGCTGGCGACGCATCTTTTCTTTCCAAAAAAATCAAACGTTGATGTGCAGCACATAAAAAATTGCCCAGAAAACAATTTAATAATTGCATATTTATTTTTGTTTTAACAACTGATTATATCGTACACTATTATTACATATATGTCAACTACATACAAAATTAAGAAAAAGCGACTAAGCTAGCACCTTCCGTTGGCGTTCGATATCAAGAAATCGCAACTTTTCCCGCTCAAACATAAGCTCAATATGGCCGGTCGGGCCATTGCGGTGTTTGCGGATAAAAATATCGGTTATGCCTTTGCGTTCGGAATCTTCTTCATAATAATCCTCGCGATACATCATAAGCACAACATCGGCATCTTGTTCGATCGAGCCGGATTCACGCAAATCCGAAAGCTGCGGAATTTTGCTTGGACGGCCTTCCACAGCGCGTGAAAGCTGCGAAAGCGCCAAAACCGGAATGTGGAGTTCGCGTGCGAGATTTTTTAGAGCCCGTGTAATTTCTGAAATTTCCTGCACACGATTGGATTGATATGAACTTTTGGCAGCGACATTCATCATCTGCAGATAATCCACTATAAGCATATCGAGACCATGTTGAGCTTTAAGTCGACGCGCTTTAGTGCGAAGTTCCACAATGCCATTCACGGAAGAATCATCAATAAAAATTTTCGTTTGATTAAGATCGTCCATCACGCTCCCGATACGCGCAAAATCTTCATCCGCCAGCTTGCCGGTGCGCATCTTCCAGCTATCCACGCCTAAAAGCGCACAAAACATGCGTTCAACAAGCTGCTCCTTTGACATCTCAAGCGAAATGATTCCGACGGAGTAATCACGGCGCGCAATATTCTGGGCAATATTAAGGGCGAAAGCGGTTTTTCCCATAGCAGGACGCGCTGCAAGGACAACAAGATCGGTTGGCTGAAGGCCTGAAAGGAGATTGTCGAGTGTCCGAAAACCTGTCGGCAGACCGCGATAATGATTTTTTGATTCCGGGTCATGGAGGTCGGAAATTTTCTCATACGTCTGGGCGAGAATTTCTTTAATGTGAATGAAACGATCCTTAACAAAATTTTGAGAAACTGAAAAAAGCGCCTTCTCCGCTTCCTCAAGAAGATTCTCGAGCTCGTTCACTTCATCATAACCGAGCGCCATGATGCGGTCGCCGGTGGTGATGAGTTTTCTAAGGGTCGATTTGTGTTTGACAATAAGGGCGTATTGAACAATGTGGCTCGCTGTTGGCACTTCCAGCGTGAGCTGGGCAAGATATGACGCGCCGCCGGCTTGATCAAGCTTTCCATGGTCTTCCAGAAAAGTTGCGAGAATTTTGAGATCAATCGGCATGCGTTTGGCAAAAAGGTCAAGCATGCCTTGATAAATCATAATGTGCTGATCAAAATAGAAATCTTCCGGCTTCAAGAAATCGGCGATTTTAATAATCGCTTCTTTGTCTAGAATAAGCGAACCGAGCGTGGCGCGTTCGGCCTCTTGGCTGTGCGGCGGGATGCGGGTGAGAGGAGTGGACATGAATTATGAATTACTAATGATGAATGATGAATTTTTCATGAAATTTTCATGAACTGCAAATGAATTTTTCATGAAATTTTCATGAACTGCAAATGAACTCGGTTGAAAGATTTACGGGATGATTTTTGGTATGTGCGAAAGATGTGCAAAAGATGCGTTTTCGTTTACCGCGGCAGCAAAAAATCTGACAGGCTGGCTGATGTATTTCTGAGGCCAATTTGGGTCAGCTAGGCCGAGGGATCATGCTTTGCGAAGCCCAGCGCAGCTAGGCGCAGCAAAGTGCCGCGACTATCGAAGCGGCAATCCCAAGGCCGTCGCGAGGCCGTACATGCTAGGCCGAGCGACAGCGCTGACCATTGGCCGAAGGAATACTCAGCCAGTCTGTCAGTAAAATCAAGTGGCAACCAACGCCCTCAAATCGAGTGATTCCAGACTATGTCCGTCTTCCGGCAACACGGTTTCAATGGCAGTCCGCGTACTCCCGATTCGCCGCGCAATCAAATCGCCGTGGCTTTCATCAATATATGGATCTTTTTCTCCTCGAAAAACGCGCACGCGGCAACGATCTCTTACAACCGATGTAAGATCTCCGATTTCTCCAAAAAAACGCGCGCCGAATGCCCGCATATGCCAATCAATTGGATTTCTTTGCGGCTGGGTAACATGATAAAAACGCGGTAAACTCGATAATACCTCCTTCAAAACGCCGATATGGCTTCCTGGGCCTGGCGCAACGAGGCTTTCGTCAACCGCAACGCGGGTATTAATAACCCTTAAAGCAATATCCGGATCTTTGGTATCCAGCGCTACTTGAACAAACGGCGAAAGGAAATTTGCGCAGTCCGGAGGCGGCATACCGCTTTTAGCACATTGGCGCAAAGCATAAAGCGCTGCCAAAGCGCCGTATGAATGACCGGCAATATGCATACTTTCGAGTTGCGGAGCATATCGCCGCATGGCTTTCATTGCGGCAAAAAGCGCTCGCGTATACCGCTCAAAAGAAAACGGTTGCTCAAAAAAGAACGGCCGCTGCCGATGGAACTCATCCGCTTCTGGACCACCAAGTTCACCAATTCCCATTTTATAAGTTCCGCGCCGAAGACCTCCGGGCATCAATAAAAGCGTCGAGATATCTCCTGTTTCTTTCGCAAGCTTTCTTGCTTTCTCTTCAGCATCCATTCGCCATTGATCGCCTGGCAGACCATGCTGAACCAGTAATGCGCGGCGCACTTTTGATAACGGACTTCCTTCGCAGGCCGGCGCAATGAGTTTTCCTGCTGCTGTTACCCATTTTCCATCAATGGTGTCTATTGGCAAGAAAACCATTTCCTCGGCCACATCTGGGTCGGGGCCGTTAAGACAACCTAAAGATAATTGCTCTTCCATAAATAGGAGGCTTATTGTAAGCCATTTTCAGGATTTTTCAAGCACTGTACGCCACCTCAAAAATTGCCTGAATCATCTTGCTGATTTTTTCTTTTTTTACGCCGCAAAACGCGACGCGAAATCCTTGCTGTGAAGGCACGACTCCGACTTTTTTCTCTTTCAAGAGCCGCTCGGCAATATCCTTAGCATCGATGCTTTTCTCTAAATTCATATATGCAAAAAATCCGCCATTGCATGGATCTGCCCAAAGTTTCTGTTTGCCGTATTTTTTATAACCTTCCTCCAGCGCAACCATCATCATTTTCCAGCGATCACGGAGGCGGTTGATGATTTCTTCGCGCTGCGCTTCGACCGTCGCAAAATCATCCATAAGCGCATCCGCCAAAATTTGGCCGTGGTGATTTACTTGCGAAATTTCGCCGCGGACCAGTCCGCCAATTTTCGAACCTGTTTCTGCACGAAGACCCCTCAAAAATTCTTCATTCATTAAATGCCCGTCCAAAGCGCTCGCAAAAAATGTCAGAAAACCGATGCGGTATCCGTATGCAAGCATGACTTTTGAAATACCATCCATTTTCGCAACGCTCAAATTCGGAAGTGGTGCGAAAATTTGCGAAAGGAGAGAATATTTTTGGCCAATTTCATCATAAACATAACCTTCATAAGCATCATCTAGCAAAACGACAAACGGCACCTGCGGCATTTCTCGGCAAAGCGCCTGTATGCGCTGACCAAGCTCCTTGGCATCGTCGGCGCTCGGCATAAAGCCGGTTTGATTATGCGGAAAATTCAGCAGCAAAACGACTTTTTTCTGAAGCTGCGCCGTTTCCCTGCATGCGCCGATTAAAGCATCAATGTGGAGCACACCGTTGGTAAAAAGCGGAAATGTCGAAATCTTCACGCCCTGCACATCCTTAAAAATATGTTCGTAATTCTCCCACGATTTATCGGCAGTAATAAGCGTTTGACCGTTTTCAAGAAAAAGCCGGCCGGCGAGCGCAAGCGAATGTGTGATACCGTTGGTCACGACCGGCAGCGTTGCGTAATTTGCAAGCCCCGGATGTTTTTCAATAATTTTTGCGAGCCATTTTTTACGCAGCGATTCAACTCCTTCAATCGGCGCATAGCCGAAAATTTTTGCTTTTGGCACGCGTTCCATGATTTTCGCTCCAGCCCACGGTTCCGCGACTGCGATATGCGAAATCGTTCCATCATCGTCTTGCGCAATTCCGATGGTGCCGTCAATTTCCGCTTCAGTACGCGCCCGCCCGCTCCAATAAAAAATTCCTTTTGGCGTTTCGATGCTTTTGCCTAGCGGTGAAAACGCTGCCCAGAGCGAAGTTTTTTGTAAAAATGGAAATCCCACGCGATTATCTTATATGCTAAAATGCACGGCGTGAAGGCAAAAACTCTTGGGTATTCCGGCGAAACTCTTGCGGCGCAATTTCTCAAAAATAAAGGCTACGAGATTTTGCAAAATAATTTTACGATTCGCGGCGGGGAAATCGATTTGATAGCTCTTCACGGTACGATTCTCATTTTTGTAGAAGTAAAAACGCGAACGAATGAAAGTTTCGGACGCGGTGAAGAAAGCATGAATTATTTCAAACGGACACGTATCCATCGGGCGATCGAACGGTACCTCGACCGGCATGGAGATCGCGAGGACACGGATTATCGCGTTGATCTCATTGAGGTTGAACTTGATCCAACTACAAAAGCGTTAAAGAATATTAATCATTTTGAAGATATTGAATTATGAAATCCGAAGATCAAATTGCAATTCATAAACCATCGCGGAAACAAGCGCTTCTCTTCTTTTTCATTTCTATCCTGCTCGCGGCCGGCGTAATCGCATGGACATTTTTTCTCAATAAAGGAAAACTTGTAGCCGAGGGTCCTGCGCCTTTCCGAATGAATGCTGGAGGCAAGCAAATTGTTTGCGAAAAATCTCCGTGCATTATTGAACTTGCTCCACGGTCATATGACATTACGCTTCAGAAAGACGGATATTATGATGCTTCGCAACGCGTAGCTGTCGCGCGATGGAAAGAGACAAAAATCGCGGCGCAATTTGAATTTATTCCGAAAGTTTACGATAGAGGAGACATCGTGCTGCCTTTTGAAACTGCTCCGCTAAAATCGCCATTCATCGACATGAAAAAATTCGAGAACTTTCCAAAAGATGTAAAAGAAGCTTTATTTTCCGCATCCGGAAATTTTGCCATGCTGAAGCTCGGCAGGGAACGCTATATATATGATGTTCAAAATCGCGCTGTATCGAAAATTGATGTGCCGCTCAATGCGCAGCTTGCTTGGATCGGTGAAAAAATCGCTTCACTTGAAACCAATGAAGAAAATGAAGAAAAACAAATTTTGTTTATATCCGATACTGCCGGAAAGCGCCAATCAAACGCATCTTTCGCGCGACCGTTGAAAAATCCTGCTATGTTTGGTTCGCCTTTGGGACAAAAAATAATTATTCGCGATGGCGGCACAAATGCTTTCTATGAAATAGATGTCGAAAAACAATCTCGCAAAAAGATTGAAGAACTGACTGCCGATGCGGTGGTTTCTCGCTGGGTCGGGAAATATATTATTTTTTCCGAAGAAGAAAAGATTTTTGCGCTTGATGCAGATACATTTGAAAAAATCGAGCTTGGCGCAGCTGATGCAGAGAACATTACGGAAATCAAACCGGGCGTGCTTGTTTTTCTTTCCTTAAATAAACGGGATTCCGGAAAAGCAAACTTAAACCAAACTCTGGAAGAAGCCGTGGAAGCTGCAAAAAAAGAAACGCTTTCTGAAAAATCTGCAGAGAAATCAGTGGAAAAAACGCCGGAAAAATCATTGTTTATCACGGAATTCACTATCGAAAATCGTACTTTAAGAACGCTGGCAGAAATTCCTCTAAAACCGGATGAAATCATCCATAGGCTCACTTTTGATGCAAATTCAGGCAATTTGTTTTTTATAAAAAATGAAAAATTATACGAGGTTCAGCTAAAGGCGAATTGATCTGTTATTTGACGATTTGCGCTTAAGCGCTTGTCATAAAAAATTCATAAAAAGTTTAGAAGGATTTCATAAGGATATGTTACACAGGCCTCTATGCCTGCGAAAATTTTTTCTGCCTCAATTTTTGGCTTTGAATGCCGGCTTGTGGAGGTGGAAGTGGATATTTTGAACGGTCCGGCATCTATGACGATTGTCGGGCTAGGAGATGCATCGGTTCAAGAATCAAAAGAGCGAATTCGTTCTGCGATAAAAAACAGCGGTCTGGAATATCCGCGGCGCAAAAAAACCATCAATCTCGCGCCTGCGGATCTGCGGAAGCACGGCCCGATGTATGATTTGCCAATCGCTCTTGGACTCCTAATACAGTCGGAACAAATTCCAAAAAATTGTCTAGAAGATACTTTCGTCGTAGGGGAATTGGCTCTATCCGGAATGCTTAGGCGGATTCCAGGCGTATTAACAATGATTTCTCATGCGGCGAATAAAGGCTTTAAATATGCAGTTATTCCTGCTGCGAATGCCGAAGAGGCGGCGCTTGTAAACGGTATCCGTATCATTCCGGCGCCGGATTTCAAAACTTTGGTTGATCATTTACGCGAAGAAAAAACCATCCCGCCTTATACGGCGGAGCTTGATGTCATAGATTTTTCTTCGGATAATCTTTGGCATTTTGAAGATATTCGCGGACACGAATACGCGAAACGAGCGCTTACAATTGCGGCGGCCGGCGGCCACAATGTGCTCCTTTATGGTCCGCCGGGTTCGGGAAAAACGCTTCTCGCCCGCAGTTTTCAAAGCATTTTGCCTTCGCTCAATTTTGAAGAAGCGCTTGATGTGACGAAAATTTATTCCATCGCCGGAAAACTTCCGGCTGATATTTCTCTCATTCATACTCCACCTTTTCGCGCCGTCCATCACACCGCGTCGACAATTTCGCTCGTTGGCGGAGGAAGCATTCCGCGGCCGGGGGAAATTTCGCTCGCGCATCGCGGCGTGCTTTTTTTGGATGAACTTTTGGAATTTCCGCGCGCAAGTTTGGATTGCCTTAGACAGCCGCTGGAAGACGGGGTTGTTAATGTGACTCGCGTGGCCGGCTCTAGCCGTTTTCCGGCTCAATTCACCCTTATCGCCGCCACAAATCCATGTCCGTGCGGATATTTCGGCGATTCAACAAAAGCATGTTCATGCACGCCTTCACAGCTACAAAAATACAGAAAAGCGCTTTCCGGAGCGCTTTTAGACCGCATAGATTTAATGTGCTATGTACCTCGGCTTCCATTTGAAAAAATAACCACGCTTTCCGGCACCGACACTTCGAATAATATTCGAAAACGCGTGGCGACGGCGCGCGAAAAACAAAAACAGCGGTTTGGCGCCCTTGGCATGAACGGAACCGTATCAAGCAACGCCATACGCCAATACTGCGCACTAAAACCTGATGCCATCGGACTTCTTAAAGAAGCTTTTTCGACATTTCAGTGCTCCGGACGGGCTTATTACAGAATTTTGAAAGTGGCGCGCACCATTGCCGACCTCGAAAACTCGCCGGAAATCGCGCCGCACCATCTTGCGGAGGCGTTACAGTATAGACCAAAATTGTTTGACAATTTGTCTGACAAAATGGTATGATGGAAGCGATGAAAAAAACGATTACGATCAATAACCGCGAACTCGTGCGCTCATATCGACTGTACCGCGAAAAACTCCTTAATGGAGAAGTTGACCGCGTAATCATTCCTGTGAACGGGAAAAAATTGTATCTCGCCATACTGCCGGAAAAACCGACTCATCGCCCTGGCGACATCCGACCGCTACTTGAAAAAATTAAACTGGAAAATCCGTATAAAGATTTGAAATTTATTCGTCTTTCCGGAGAACTGACCAGCCTAAAGCTTTGGAAAAAATCTGATAGGAAAAACCGCACATGACTCGTTATCTGCTCGACACAAATATCGTCATCTATATCCTCAAAAATGACACAGGCGTCATGAATTTAATCTCGCGTTATTCAGGCGCGCTCTTCTTTATAAGTATAGTAACTTGGATTGAAACGCTTGGCGGGAGTTTCCATCATGGAAAAAATATACACGAACTTGCTCATACCTTAGAGGTTTTTTATCGTATACCAATACATGAAAAAATTGCTATCTTAAGCGCAAATCTCATACAATCTTCAGCTCTCAAAAAACAAAAATTGCGTTTCCAGGATACTGTAATTGCGGCTACGGCTATTACAGAAAATATTCCTCTCATCACAAATAACCCCAAGGATTTCAGGCATTTTAAAGGACTCAAAATTATTTCGCCGAATTAGCGTTTTGCAAGTTGATGAACTCTCCGCTATACTCTGCCGGAAAGCATGAAAAATTCGGCTAAACCCAAGAAGGTTCTCGTTCTTGGCTCCGGCGCGCTGAAGATCGGAGAGGCTGGAGAGTTCGATTATTCCGGTTCGCAAGCCATAAAAGCCCTGCGCGAGGAAGGCATCAAAGTCATCCTCGTAAATCCCAACATCGCCACCAATCAAACTTCCAAAAACCTCGCTAATGAGGTTTATTTTTTGCCGGTGAATCCGTTTTTCGTTGAAAAAGTGATTGCGCTTGAGCGGCCGGATGGAATATTGCTCGGATTCGGCGGCCAAACGGCATTAAATTGCGGCTTGGAATTGGATCGAAAAGGCGTGCTGAAAAAATACGGCATACGCGTGCTCGGGACATCCGTGAAAACCATTGAAATAACGGAAGACAGGGAACTTTTTAAAAAAGCGCTGGCTGAAATCGGCGTGGCTGTTCCGCGGAGCATCGCGTGTACGACAAAAGAAACGGCGAGGACGGCAGCTAAAAAAATCGGCTATCCGGTGATTTTGCGCGCAGCGTTTGCGCTCGGCGGAAAAGGATCGGGGTCGGCCTATAACGAAGAACAACTCGACGACCTTTTGGATACGGCATTCGCATTTTCGCCGCAAGTTTTGATTGAAGAAAATTTAAAAGGCTGGAAGGAAGTGGAATATGAAGTGGTGCGCGACCAATATGACAATTGCGTGACGGTCTGCAACATGGAAAATGTGGATCCGCTAGGAATTCACACGGGGGAAAGCATAGTTATTGCTCCGTCTCAAACTCTCACAAATTCCGAATATCATTTCCTTCGCGAACTTTCTATGCGCGTCATCCGACACCTGGGCGTGATCGGCGAATGCAACATTCAATATGCGCTTGATCCACAATCTGAAACTTATAGGGTTATAGAAGTCAATGCGCGTTTATCCCGATCTTCAGCGCTTGCGTCAAAAGCAACGGGATATCCGCTGGCTCATGTTGCTGCAAAACTTGCACTTGGATACCGTCTTTCGGAACTCAAAAATGCCGTGACGAAAAATACAACCGCGTGTTTTGAACCGGCGCTCGATTACGTCGCGCTCAAAATTCCTCGCTGGGACCTCGATAAATTCAAAAAGGTCTCGCGCGAAATCTCGACGGAGATGAAATCCGTCGGAGAAATCATGGCGCTCGGACGAAATTTTGAAGAAGTGCTGCAGAAAGGACTGCGCATGCTGCAAATCGGACTACAGGGATTTACGGCTAACAACAAAGTAAAACTGGAATCAAACAATCTTGCGCATGATATAGCCGTGCCGACGCCGAAACGGATTCTCGCCATTGCCGAGTCGCTCAAACGCGGCTGGTCAACTAGCAAAATCGAGAAACTTTCCGGCATCGACCGATGGTTTCTCGACAAAATGAAAAATATCATTGCGTGCGAACGGCGCCTTAAAAAACACCGCTGCACGACGGAAGATTTACGGCTTGCAAAACGCTTTGGATTTTCTGACAAACAAATCGGCAATATCGTCGGCAAATCAGAAATGGAAATCCGGCAGCTGCGTAAAAAACTCAAAATACTGCCTCAAATCAAGCAAATCGACACTATGGCGGCCGAATATCCGGCCAAAACAAATTATCTTTACGTAACCTACCATGGCGAAAAACACGACATTACAGTCGATCACCGGCGTAAAAAAATAATGGTGCTCGGAAGCGGCGCATATGCGATCGGCACATCGGTGGAATTCGACTGGTGCGGAGTGACCTGCGTTCAAACGCTGGCGCGCGAAGGCTTTGAAACCATAATGGTGAACTATAATCCTGAAACGGTTTCCACGGACTATGATATTTGCTCTAAACTTTATTTTGATGAACTTTCCCTTGAACGCGTACTCGACATTTATGAAAAAGAAAAACCGATCGGCGTTGTGATTTCGACAGGGGGGCAGGTGCCGAATAATCTTGCTCTGAAGCTCCACGAGGCGGGTGTAAAAATTCTAGGGACATCGCCGCTGAATATCGATCGGGCGGAAGATCGGCATAAATTTTCCGGACTGCTCGATGAACTCAAAATCGACCAGCCGGTTTGGCGCGAATTAAGCTCGATTGCCAAAGTCAGCGATTTTGCTAAAAAAGTCGGCTACCCGCTGCTCGTGCGGCCGAGTTACGTGCTCTCCGGCGCCGCTATGAGCGTGGCGCATAATGATGATGATCTTAAAATTTTTCTTAGCAAAGCAACCGATGTTTCTGAAGAAACTCCTGTTGTAGTAAGCAAATTTGAACAGGGTGCGAAAGAAATTGAAATAGACGCCGTGGCGCATCGCGGGCAAATCGTCATTTACGCAATTTCCGAACATATTGAAAACGCCGGCGTTCATTCTGGCGACGCAACTATGGTTCTTCCGCCGCAAAAACTTTATTTTGAAACCGTAAAACGCATCAAACAGATAGCTCAAAAAATTGCGCACGTGCTTCAAATTTCCGGCCCGTTCAACATACAATTCCTCGCGAAAAATAATTTAGTGAAAGTCATTGAATGCAACTTGCGCGCAAGCCGAAGTTTTCCATTTGCTTCAAAAGTAACCGGCCATAATTTCATAGAAATCGCCACGTACGCCATGCTCGATCTGGAAAAAATCAAACATTACAAAACGATGAAGTTCCATACGCTCGACCTTGAACATGTCGGCGTCAAAGCTCCGCAGTTTTCTTTTTCACGGCTGAAAGGAGCTGATCCGGTGCTCGGAGTAGAAATGGCTTCGACCGGAGAAGTTGCATGTTTTGGAAACGATCTTTCCGAAGCGCTACTAAAAGCCATGATTTCAGTGGGCTTTATAATTCCCAAAAAAAATATTTGCCTGACCATCGGCCGCATTGAAGATAAAGCGGATTTTCTGCCGTCGGCCAGAAAGCTGGCGCGGCTTGGGTTCAAGCTCTTTGCCACCGAAGGCACTGCGGCATTTTTGCGGCAAAACGACCTCGATGTAACGACTCTGCACAAAGCGCGCACCGGAAAACATCCGAGCATTATCGATTATCTCATTGAGAAAAAACTCGACCTTGTCATTGATGTTCCAAAATCATACAGCCGCGCCGATATCACTGACGGTTACCTAATTCGCCGGCGCGCAATAGACTCAAACATTCCGCTTATAACAAATCTTCAAATTGCCAGAGCCGTTGTGGATGCAATTGAACGGTATAAAGAAACAGACCTTGAAACGAAACCGTGGAGCGCATATGTCTAAAATGCTGCTTGCCCTATCGGCCTAGCGCTGCTCGGACATTTTCAAAAGGACGATCTTCAAAAAGCGTTTTTGTTTCCCATTGATCGCCGGTTTTTGTCGCGCGGATATAAGTCATTAAAAATGGCGGCAAAGGACTTATGCGCAAAGAATAACCGCTGTATTCGCCGTCTGGGCGGAAGAAGTTAAATTTTGTGCAAGATTCATCGGTCGGCCTTGTAGTCGCCCCTGTTCCCAAACGTTTTTGTGCAAACCATGCGGCAATAGCATTTCTATTTGATTGCGCTGCAAGCGCTTCTTGTTGAAGCTGGCGCTCTGCAGTAGACGATAAACTGGCTGCAAAAGAATTGGCAGCATGCGGAGGAATAACCAATCGCAATGCGGCAAGAAGGCGAGAATTGAAATGACGTTGTGTATCGGGAGCCGGCGCATCAGGCGCAGCAAAAGATTCGAGTACAGACTCATGGTTTTTACCATTTGAACCGGGTCTTGGTGCATTACTTAAGCCCGCTGCTTCTAGATCTTCTAAGGAAACGCCATTAAACCAAGCGGTTTCTAATTCGCCGTCAGCTAACGGATCGACTATCTGAAGATCTGGTGTGGTATCTGGTGGCATATATAGTTTGACATAATACTAAATTGGTGTAATTTGTCAATAGTATTTACCTAAACCTGTACAAAACCATTTCTAATCTGTTACAACCTTATTGATATGAGACAACATAGACCCCTTCTAAAGAATACAGAAAAGCTGAAACGCGGGCTCGCCCAGATGCTTAAAGGAGGTGTAATCATGGATGTGGTTACGTCGGATCAGGCAAAGATTGCTGAAGCAGCTGGCGCGGTTGCAGTTATGGCGCTCGAGCGGGTGCCGGCCGATATTCGCAAACAAGGAGGTGTTGCTCGCATGTCTGATCCTAAATTAATACGTGCGATCATGAAAGCTGTTTCAATTCCTGTTATGGCAAAAGTGCGCATCGGGCATTTTGTCGAAGCGCAAATTCTGGAAGCGCTCGGGGTTGATTATATTGATGAATCTGAAGTTTTGACGCCGGCGGATGAAGAATTTCATATAGCGAAAGAAAAATTTCGCGTGCCATTTGTGTGCGGAGCGCGCGATTTGGGCGAGGCTCTGCGGAGAATTGCGGAAGGCGCATCAATGATTCGCACAAAAGGGGAGGCGGGAACTGGAAATGTGGTGGAGGCAGTAAGGCATATGCGGCGAATTACTGGCGAAATAAAAGAGCTTCAGGAAAAATGGAATTTTCTAAAAGGAGCGCGCAAAATTTTTATGTTCAAGAAAAAGGCTGAAAGTTTGCGCGTGCCAGTCGAACTGGTCGAATTGGTTGCCATGCACGGCAAGCTGCCTGTGGTAAATTTCGCTGCCGGCGGAATTGCAACGCCGTCCGATGCCGCGCTCATGATGCAGCTTGGCGCTGAAGGAGTTTTTGTCGGTTCTGGAATTTTTAAGTCGGAAAATCCTCAAAAACGCGCACGCGCCATAGTTGAGGCTGTGCTCCATTTTGATAATCCGGATATTATTGCAAAAGTTTCCGAAGGGCTCGGTATCGCCATGGAAAGTTACGAAATCGAAAAACTCGACCAGCTCTACGCGAAGCGGGGGATTTAAAAAACTTCAGCAAAACTATTTACAACCAACACGGCGCTTAATGCAATGAGCGCAACAACCGTAGTCCATGCGATAACATTATGCCACGGCTTATTTGTATAATGCCCCATGAGCCATTTTTTGTTTACGAGCAGCACAATGAAAATGAGCACCGGCGCCAGTAAAATGCCATTCACCACCTGCGCCGTGAGCATGACTTTTAAAAGCGGCGTCTGTGGAAAGAGCGCCGGAATTGCGCCGAGAATAATAAGAACCGTAAAAATTCCGTTAAACCAAGGCGCCTCGCGGAAACTTTTGTTCACGCCTGATTCAAATCCAAGGCCTTCGCAGATGAAATAAGAAGTAGCGAGCGGGACAATCATAGCGCCGAGAATTGATGCGTTCAGCAAGCCGATCGCGAAGAGTATTTCCGCAAATTGTCCGGCAAATGGAAGAAGGGCCCGCGCTGCATCGGCGGCGGTTTCCACTCTGATGCCGTGAACAAAAAGCGTGGCTCCGGATGCCACCATAATAAAAAAAGCAACTGCGCCGGAAAGTATTGCTCCGATTCCAACGTCAAATTTCGTGTAGCGGTAATCCTCCGTCTTCACGCCTTTTTCTACAACCGATGATTGCAGAAAAAATTGCATCCATGGCGTAATCGTCGTACCGATGACTCCAACAAGCATCAAAAGATAAGGTTTTGAAAATTCAAATGAAGGCCGCAATGTACCCTCAAAAACCTCGCCCCAATTCGGACGCGCCAGAAAACCCGAAACAATGTAGGCGAAATAAAGAATGGCCGCGGCAAAAAATATTTTCTCCGCGGAACGGTATGTGCCTTTCGTAATAACCCACCAAACGAGGAATGCGGCGATCGGCACGGATACGTATCGCGGAACGTCGAAAATTTCCATGCTTCCGGCGATGCCGGCAAATTCGGAAAGGATGGTTGAAAGATTTGCAATAAGCAATCCGATGAGCATGTAGAATGTGGTTTTTGCGCCGTATACTTCTCGTACAAGATCAGAAAGTCCTTTTCCGGAAACCACACCCATGCGCGCGCACATTTCCTGAACGATAACGAGAACGAGTGTAATCGGAATCATCACCCAAAGAAGACGGTATCCGAAATGCGCTCCGGCTGCGGAATAAGTGGCTATGCCTCCGGCGTCATTTCCGACTGCGGCTGCAATAATGCCTGGGCCGATTAGCGCGAGAATTTTTAATGCGCGATGCTTCATGCTGCTGCTTTAAATAATGGCAAAATATCATCAACCGTAATAATGCCCTCGAGTTTCTTATTTTTCCCGACAACCGGAATGGCGATTAAATTGTACTTTGTGAATTTTGCAACGACTGATTTTGCATGTTCCCGACTCTTTGCAAAAACCGGCTTCCGTTTTATAAGAGAAGCCAGCGGCGTTTGAGGTTCGACAAAAATAAGTTCGCGGAGGGAAATTACACCCTCAAGGCCGCCTTCGCCATCAACAATATAAAGATAATAAATATATTCCGCCTGCTGGCCTTTGCTGCGAAGTTCCTTAAGCGCTTCTTCGGCAGTCAAAGTTTTTTGGAAAGCGACAAATTCAGTATTCATGAGGCTGCCTGCGGTATTTTTCCGGAACTTTAGCAATTCGTGAATGTCTTTTGAGTCAGAAGTGCGCATGGTTGCCAGCACATGCTGCATTCGGCGCCGCGGGAGTTCGGAAACGATGTCGGTTGCCGCATCAGGTGCAAGGCGTTCGAGAACTTGCGTTAGGGTTTCATCTTTCAATTTTCCGAGAATTTCTTTCCGCACTTCCGGATTTAATTCCGCAATGGTTTTTGCAACCGTATCGGTCGGCAATGCCTGCAGAATGGAAGTGCGTTCAAAGTGATCAAGGTCAGACATAATGTCTGCCAAATCAGCAGGATGCATTTGCTTTAATTGTTCTTGCGCGACCGTAAGAGTGATGTCATGACGGATGCGCGCCGGAAACGGATCAATGTATTTTGCCGGCACGAGGGTATTGGAAAAAGAACGTCGGAGGATTTGCGCGAGAGAAAGGGCCCATTGTTCTAATCCTATACGCCGGAGGAGCCCGCGCAGCCCGATATCGGCAGCCACCATAAAAAGCTCGTCTTTCACCGCAACAATTTTTAAATCATTCACGCGCACAACGCGGTGATTTTCCGTATCGATGATTTGCTGATCGAGAATATCGCGCTTTAAACGGAGTTCATCTTCATCATAATCGATCGGCGCAATTTCAGCAAATTTTTTATTTACTTTTAAGCTTACCGGGTCGGCTTCTATGGAATGAATATCATGCCATGGAACAATAACGCGGTGTCCGTCGCGGGTGCGAATACGCACTTTGGTTATAAGAAAATTCCCGTTCTGTCTTTTTACGATGAAATCGCGAAAATTTCCGTAGTATTTTTCGTCGATTGTGTAGACGGGTTTGCCAATAAGCGTGGAAAAGAAAATTTCAGAGAAGAAAGCCATAGATGATTGCTTAATCTTATTTTCAAGGTAAAATATCGCCGTGTCAATAAAAAGTGTGCAAATTGGCGTTTTAGACATCCAAGGCTCCGTAGAAGAACATTTGGCAATGCTTGGAAAAATAGGTGCGAGCGCTGTTGCTGTAAAAACAAAAAAGGATTTGGATGAAGTCGACGGTCTTATTATTCCCGGCGGCGAATCTACCACTATCGGGAAATTAATGAAAAAATATAGACTGGATGAAGAAATTAAAAAGCGCGGAGATACATTAACGATTTGGGGAAGCTGTGCAGGCGCAATTCTTCTCGCAAAAAAAATCCGCAATCGCAAACCGGATGCGCTTGGGTTGATGGATATCGAAATCGCACGAAACGCATACGGCCGGCAAATTGACAGTTTTGAAACGAAGCTTTCGGTGCCGAGTTTGCGCAAGCAAAAAATCCCTGCGATTTTTATACGCGCACCACGCGTGAAAAAGGCTTCTCCAAAAGTAAAAGTACTGGCAGAATACCGTGGGGAGCCGGTTATGCTACAGCAAGAAAATCTTCTTGCAACTATGTTTCACCCGGAGCTCACCAACGACCCCACGATCCACCGATATTTCCTTGAACTCGTAGCAACCTATGCCAAAAGTAAAAATGGATATTGAGGAAGCCGTCAAGGCGCTCATCGCCTCCCTCGGTGAAAGCGTTTCAAGTCAACAGCTCTCTAAAACGCCGACGCGCGTGGCACGGGCTTTTGAAAAAGTTTTTTCAGGCTATGGGAGGGACCCGCAGGCGCTCCTCACGGTTTTTGAAGATGAGCACTACGATGAAATGATTGTTGTAAAAGACATTGAATTCTACTCAACATGCAGCCATCACCTCCTCCCGTTTTTTGGAAAAGCGCACATCGGCTATATTCCGAATGGAAAAATCATCGGCCTCTCAAAAATGCCGCGCCTCGTAGAAATTTACTCACGACGATTGCAGGTCCAAGAACAACTCACCATGGAAATCGCCCGAGCCCTCAAGGATCTCGTGCATCCGAAAGGGGTGGGCGTTGTGCTTGAAGCAAAACATCTTTGCATGATGGCCCGCGGCGTGGAAAAACAAGGAAGCCAAGTTGTGACATCGTCGATGATGGGGCTGTTTAAGAAAAATTTGAATACGCGCAGCGAATTTTTAAAATTAATTGGAAAATAATGCTTCCGAAATCTCTACAAAAACTCATTGATGCTTTTGCAAAACTTCCAGGCGTAGGGAAGAAAACCGCCCAGCGGTACGCATATTTTCTACTGCGTTCGCACCGGTCTCTTTCAAGAGATATCGGCGAATCGCTTCTTCATCTTCAGGAAAATATCGCATTGTGCCGTGAGTGTTATATGATTTCCGAGGCAGCGCTTCCCGGTAGCGCTTCACTTTGTTCGATTTGCATCAATCCGCGGCGCGATCAATCCACCGTCTGTGTTGTGGAACATGTTTTTGATGCTGAAGCGATTGAGCGGTCAGGGGAGTATCGCGGCGTATACCATGTTCTGCACGGCCGCATTGCTCCGCTCGATAACGTGACGCCGGACGATCTCAAAATAAAAGAACTGCTCATGCGCATTAAAAGAATCAATGGAAAAGGCGGTGCGCTTGAGATTATCCTTGCGACAAATCCAAGCAGCGAGGGTGAAACAACGGCTTTTTATATTCAAAAACTTTTAAAACCGCTCGGCATAAAACTGACGCGAATCGCCACCGGCATTCCGGTTGGAGCGGATTTAGAATATGCCGATGAATTGACGCTTGCGCGCGCGCTCAAAGGAAGACAAAATTACGAGTGAATTCTTATAAGTGCGCCTCCGGATCCGCAAAGCATGACTTTTCCGGATTTTCCGGCCTCGATTTTTTGTTTTATTTCGGCCAATTCCGGATATTTTCCAAAGACGAATTCCTCAAAATCATTATGGAGATTTTTGAAAATGCCTTTTGAATCACCAACTTTCAGGGCCGCAATAAATCTTTTGGTTTTTTCCGTATTTTTTCCGCAACGAGCTAAATCAATATGTTCGTATGCCCAGCGAGATGAAATTTCGACGCCAGTTTCAATAACCTCAAAACGGATATTTTCTGGCAGCGATGGTAAAGGAGTAATTTTTTCTCCGAAATGCTCACCGAGAACCGTGCCGTTGTAAAAGAAAAACCTGCAATCCATGCCGATTTGGTCCGCAAGTCCATGGAGAAAACATCCTTCGCGATGACGGCCGTCGCAACACGAAATACTCCAAAGCGCCGCAAGCGCTTCTAAGACGGCCGCAGCATTGCTTGCGCCTCCGCCGAGTCCGCTCATGATGGGTATTTTCTTTTTGATAAAAATTCTCGCACCGCCTAAAATGCGTGTGTACTGTTTCAGCAGTACGGCCGCCTTGTAGACCGTATTGGTTTCATCACAAGGAACTTTTTTATTATCGCATTCAACTACTATGCGGTCGTCATTGCAGGGTTCAATGATAATTTCATCCCGCGGCTCCGACAGTTGATGAAAAACTGTCCGTATTTCATGGTATCCGGACGGAGTTTTACCTAAAATATCCAGAGCTAAATTGACTTTTGGATACGAAAATACAGAAATAACAGATTTACTTGACATATTACAAAAAAGATGAAAGAATGGCGCCCTTATCTATTAAACATCCTATCATATGCCTTCAGTGCCTCCGGAAGAACCCGCAGCAGCAAGAACATTTACGCCTGATGAATTATATCAATTGGCTAGCCAAGCTGAACTTTCTGAAAGGGCAGCCAGAGCTTATCCGAACCGCTTTTCAGTAGCAGATATTATTCACTTGGCCAGATGCAAAGTTTCTGCAAAAAAAGCAGCAGCATATCAGAGAGGTTTAAGAGCCGAAGAAATAATTCGGTTGGTTGAGGTAAAAGTTTCACCTGATGTCGTTGCGGCATATCCACATTCTTCAACCGTGCAAGAAATTATCGCTTTTGTTCATGGAAGAATAGGAGCAGAAATGGCTGGAGAATATCCGGAACGTTTCGGCGAAAATGCAAGAATAATTTTAGCTCAACAAGGCATACAGCCGACCGTGGCGGCGAGTTATGCAGTACGATTTAGCGCCGTTGATATTGCTTTATTGTACGCCGCCAAAATTCGCCCTGCAGAAGCCGCTTTGTTTCCGCAGCGCATTACCGGTGAAGAAATTCTTGCTTTTGTACAAAACAATATTACGGAACCGGAAGTCAGCGGCTATCCGGCACGGTTTTCAGGAAAAGAAATACTCGAGTTTATTAAAAACGGTGTGCCTGCAATAGAAACAGCGGCTTATTCACAGCTTGTTAATGCAAAACTCATCACGCAACTTCATCAAGCAGAAATTTTACCGAGCGAAGCCAATCCATATTTGGAGATTATAGGCCGGTTGCATCCGATGTTGCTTGACTATTCCGATTCCATCGCCGCTCTCGTTATTCAATGTGTAAAAAAGAATGCGCCTTTGGCAACAGTAGATGCATATTGTAAAACTGATATTGCCAGCGCCACTGAACTTATAAAAGCAGGTGTTACTCCGGAGCAAGCGTCTCAATATGAAGGATTTAGCGGTTATGATATTGCTCAACTTGTAAAAGCAAATGTTCCGCCTGGTGTAGCTGCAAAATACCCATCATCTTACCGCGGGGAAGCTATTGCATTATGCTTTAAGAATGGAGTTATACCTGGCGAGGCGCCTCCAGAATTTTTTGGAAGATTTGACGGCAATGAAGCAGTGGCTTTATTGAAAGCGCATGTATCTATTAGTGATGCTCTTTCTTATTCACCACGATTTTCAGGAGGTCAAATTGTCCGTTTTGTTCAAATAGGATTAGACGCTGATGCTGCGGATGCGTCTGATCCAGAAATGGATTAATGTAGATTCTGCAAAATTATTCCAAAAGCACTGCTGCTTGGCAGCGGATTGCTTTGCCGCGGCCGAATGGAGTAAGTGATTTTCCGGAAGTTGCCGTAATGCCGATGCGTTCTTGCGGGATTTTTAGAAGTTTTCCGAGGCTTTTTTTAAATGCATTGGCGAGCGGATCTATTTTAGGCCGGCTTGCCTCAATGGCAATGCTGCAATTTTTAATACTGCGATGGGAATGATAGAGTTCATTCATTATTTTTTGAAGATAAACGCGGCTGTCGCGAATGCCGTTTTTACACATTCGTGTGGCGTAAGTGCCGAGTGAGCCTTTTCCCAAAGCGCTTGCGAGCGCATTACAAAGCGCATGGAGCACAACATCTCCATCCGAATCCGCCTCAAGCGCCGGCAAATTTTTGATTTTAACTCCTCCCAAAGTTAAAAAACCATCAACCTTAAATTCATGACTGTCTTCACCAATGCCAACCGCAATCGCTGTATCTGGCAAATCATCGGGTGTTGTAATTTTTTTATTGCGCGGCGATGCTAAAACGACGCCTGTTTTCTTTCCGGCGGATTCCAAAACCGATAAATCATCCGTATAGTCGGCCTTTTGAGGGGCTTTTTTAACGACTTCCATAAATTCGCCAGCGCGAACGACTTGCGGAGTTTCCATTTCCCAAAGTTGAGTCCGCGGCAACGTGTGGTGCACTGTGCGGTCGGGGTTAATTTGTTTGATGGTTGAGACAACCGGACGGCCGACGCCAACTCCACTGAATCTCATTCGTTTTAGCGTGTTAATACATTGATACAACTCTTTTTGTGTGGCGTACGGATTGACTGCATTGTGGATGACGAGGTGACGGATGGTAGTGGACGGTTGCGGATATCGGCGAATGGCATGGATGGCTTTTTTAACTGATTCAAAACGTGTTTTGCCGCCGAGCACGATTTTTTTTACTTTCCGAAAAGATTCATCGTGCACGAGTTTTTCAATGCGTTTTTTATTTGAGGAATTGGCGGCAATAAAAATTTCATCAACGTAACGTGATTCATTTAAAAATTGAAGCGCATAAAAAATAATCGGCTTCCCGTTAAGGTCAAAAAACAGCTTGTCGCTTCCGAAGCGTTTGCTTTTTCCGGCAGCAAGCAGAATTCCGATATTTATATTTTGCAAGCTCATATTTGCAATGAAAGTTCTCGTAGGGCTTCCAAAGAAAGCGGCGCGTTTTGAATCTTTGAAAGCGCTCTTTTTATAAAATCGTACATTCCCAAGAATGAAATTTCTCCGGCGATGAATTTTTTAACCGCAATTTCGTCGGCCATACAGAAAACCGCAGGAAGAATGCCGCCTGCTTGCAAAACTTCGTAAGCTAATTTCGGGCCTTCAAATAAAGAAAAGTCCGGTTTCTCAAATGTCAGCGTTTGTTGCGTGACATCGAGATGCGAAGGCGCTCGCTTCGCTCGCGCAGGATAAAAAAGCGCATGCGAAATAGGAATGCGCATATCCGGCTGACTCAAAATTGCCGCCGTATTCCCATCAATAAATTGTACGAATGAATGAACAATGCTTTGGCGATGAATCACTGCTTCGATTTTTTCAGCCGGAATATCAAACAGCCAGCGCGTCTCGATAATTTCGAATGCTTTATTCATAAGCGTCGCACTGTCTATAGACACTTTTTCGCCCATTTTCCATGTCGGATGTTTGATAGCTTGCGCTGCCGTAACTTTTTCAAGCTCCTCGCGTTTCCATTTCCAAAACGGCCCGCCTGACGCTGTGAGGATAATTTTTTCAATGTTCTGTTTGTGGGGAAACCTACGGTTTCCCCCCTCTAAGCCGGCGTTCGCCGGCTCCCCCCTTCCCTTAGTCCGCTCGGATTGGGAACCCACGAGACCCAATCCTCGCTTTTCCAAATTACTATGTTTATTTCCTATCATCTGCCAAATCGCATTCATCTCTGAATCAATCGGCAAAATTTGCGCGCCGGTTTCGCCGGCCAACTTTATAATCAGTTCGCCGGCCATAACAAGCGACTCTTTATTCGCAAGCGCAATGGTTTTGCCGACTTTTACAGCGGCATATGTCGGCATCAATCCGGCGGAACCGGTAAGAGCATTCACGATAAGATCGGCATCGGCTGTCTGTGCAAGCGACATCAATGCTTCCTGCGGATTTTCGCTGAAAGAAGTTTGCACTACATATTTTGGACGAAATTCCCGAACCTGCCGTTCAAATAAATCCGTATTCTCATGAGCAGAAAGTCCGAGAACTTGAATTTCGTCCGGATTCGCCCGGATAACATCAAGCGTCTGCGTCCCGATCGAACCAGTAGATCCTAAAATTATAATCTTCTTCATATTTATTACCCGTTACCGGTTACTCGTTACTCGTTACCATTTTCATAAATTCATCGACTAATTTATCCTCTGCCACCCACTTCACAACTTTTCCTTTGCGAAAAATCACACCCTGCTTCCTTCCGCCGGCAATTCCCCAATCCGCTTCGCGCGCTTCGCCGGGCCCGTTTACCACGCATCCCATGACAGAAACTTTTATAGGCTTCCCGATCTTTATAAGTCGCGACTCGATTTCCTTTACGTGTTTGATGAGATCGATTTCAATACGGCCGCATGTCGGACACGAAATCACTTCCGGTTCCTTTGTATATAAATGGAGCGATTTTAAAATCTGCTTACAAACTTTTATTTCTTCCACTGGATCTGCAGAAATGGATACGCGAATTGTGTCGCCAATGCCTTGGAGTAAAAGCGCGCCAATCCCGACAGCGCTTTTTATACTTCCGTACGGCGGCAAACCGGCTTCGGTAATTCCTAAATGAAACGGGTAATCGCACTGAAGCGCAAGAAGCTGGTAGGCCCGCACTGTTTCCGGCACGTCTGAACTTTTTAAAGAAATAACAAAATTCGTAAATTCATATTTTTCAAAAATTTTAATCCAATCGAGCGCAGATTCTGTGAGCGCTTCCGGACTCGGACGGCCATATTTATCCCACAATCGCTGCTCAAGCGATCCGGCATTTACGCCAAGCCGCATGGCCACACCGCATCGCTTCGCTTCGCGCAAAATCTGCGCCATGCGATCCTCGCCGCCTATATTTCCAGGGTTGATGCGAATTTTATCCGCGCCTTGTTTTATGGATTCCAGCGCAAGCCGATAATCAAAATGAATATCCGCCACAAGAGGAATGTGAATTTTTGATTTGATCGCCGGAATATTAGCCGCTGCTTCAAAATTCGGCACGGCTATCCGAACCATTTCGCACTCTTCTTTTTCTAGCCCCAAGATTTGCGCAACAGTCGCATCCACATCTTCCGTACGCGTAGAACACATTGATTGAATTATGACAGGAAAATCGCCACCAGTGGAAAGCGAGCCGACTTTAACGGTTCGAGTTTTTCTTCGAGGAATAATCATAGGCACTTTATTATGCACCTCGAAGCTTGACTTACTCAAGCCTTTTCCATAAGATAACCCTGCTCTTAACCCTTTTGAAGTATTTCAAAATACTTTCGCACGAACGACAGAATCCGCACACCGACCATCCGGCTCATCGATGAAAATGACGAGCAGATAGGAATCGTGGCGCGCGAAAAAGGGCTTGAAATGGCTCGGGCAAAGGAGCTCGACCTCGTGGAGGTTGCGCCTAATGCAGCGCCTCCGGTATGTAAAATCATGGATTTCGGGAAGTTTTTGTACCGGCAAAAAAAGCAGGAACAAAAACAGAAGAAATCGCAGAAACAAGGCGAAGTGAAAGGCATCCGGCTCTCCATGCGGACGGATACGCATGACCTTGAAGTTAAAGCGGAGAAGGCAAAAATGTTTCTGAAGGAGCGGAATCTTGTAAAGGTGGCGATGATTCTTCGGGGCCGCGAACTCGCCCATATGGATCTTGCGCGCAACAAAATGAAAGTTTTCTCGGATATGCTTCTCGACACAGGAAAAATTGAGGAGATGCCGAAAAAACAGGGGCACAATCTCATTATGATGATTACGCCGAAGCAATAATAAAAGATTTATGAAATTGAAATCACATAGCGGTACAAAGAAACGCGTAAAAATTTCCGGACGCGGAAAAATTTTGTTCCGAAAACCGGCAAAACAACACCTCCTTATCAATAAGAGCAAACGGCAAAAAGCGTTTCAAAATCCGGGCAAACTTGCGCATCCGTCTGATGTAGAAAAGATAAAACGATTATTGCCTACATCTTTTTAATTAAAATTTTATGCGTGTCAAAGGCGGTGTCGTAACAAAAAGACGCCACAAAAAAATCTTGAAGCAAGCGAAGGGCTATCGCGATAAGCGTTCCAATGTTTGGAGTTTGGCGCGGCGAGCAGTCATGATCGCAGGCAAACAAGCTTTCATCGGCCGCAAACTTAAAAAACGCGATTTTCGGAGCTTATGGATATCGCGTCTCAATGCGGCGCTCAAAATGCATGGTCTTTCCTATAATCGGTTTATATACGCGCTTACGCGCAAGCGCGTGGGGCTGAATCGAAAAATGCTCTCGGAGCTGGCGATTCAGGAACCGAAAGTGTTTGAGGAAGTGGTGAAATTTGTAAAGGCTTAGACTCCCTAAGTGCACCATTTGAGCGAGGCTCATCCTGATGTCCTTTTTAAGCATTTTTCACTTTGTACTGATATGCCAGTACAAATGAGAAAATGACGAGAAAGGCACCACGCCACCTTCGGCAAACAAAATGGTATATAGATTAACAGATTGGTGCGCCCTTTGGGCTTACCTAATCGAAAAATCCGGGAAGTTTTCGAGCTGATCGCGCCACTCTACTGCGACATTTTTTACATGCGCGCTATCCGGGCCATCCCAGCACCAAGTGACAAAATGCTGCAATCGATCTTCTTCGCCTTGTGCAACGGCTTCAACGCCGCCGTCTAAAGTATTTCGAACCCAACCCGTAAGTCCAAGCTTTCGTCCTTTCTCACAAGTTTCAGCGCGAAAAAAGACGCCCTGCACTTTTCCGGATATTTTTACATGCACCTGTTTTTTCATTCAATCTATATATGGCAAAACTTGAACGACTACACTTTCCATAATTACATCTTCAAGCGGAACGTCATCCGAATCCCGCTTAACATTTGCAATAACATCAACAACGTCTAATCCTTCAAATGCTTGTCCAAAAACCGTGTACTGTCCATCCAAACTTGAAACGCCGTTTTTATTCTGCACAATGAAAAATTGGCTTGTAGCGCTGTTTAAATCCCCGCCTCTACGTGCCATAGAAACCGCGCCGCGGATATGTTTGAGCTTGTCGGAAATTTCTGCTTTGAGCGTTGTGCCGGAACCTTTATATGTTTCCCCGCCGGTACCGGTTCCAAGCGGATCGCCTCCCTGAATCATAAAATCCGGAATAACGCGGTGAAATTTCAGGCCGTTATAAAAACCTTTTTTGGCGAGTTCGGTAAAATTTTTGACCGTCTCGGGCGCAAATTGCGGAAAAAACTGGATTTTGATCACCCCTTTATTGGTTTTTATCACAGCTATTCTTTCACCGGATCTCGGCGGAGCTTTTTGATCAAAATTCATAGATTGTTTCGAGCCGCACGCGGTTATAGCAGATAAAACGAGAATGATAGCAAGTAACCGGAATTTCATAGATATGGCTGTATAATACATACGTGCTGTCATTGAAACAATATGCAAAACGACGCGTGGAATTATTGCTCGCGCGGCTTGTGAAGCGAAAATTAAAACGCACGCAACCAACCGTCATCGGTATTACCGGATCTTTTGGAAAAACCAGCACAAAAGAGGCTGTGTATGAAGTCTTGAAAACGCGCTGGCGCGTGTACAGAAACGCAAAAAGCCTCAATACGGAAATCGGCTTGCTCCTTGCCGTTTTGGAACAATCATCCGGCTTTCGTTCGCCTATTAAATGGATAAAAGTTTTTAGCGGCGCGCTCTGGAATGCTTTCTTTTCGGAAAAACATGATTTTCTTATTTTGGAATATGGCGTAGACAAACCGGGGGATATTCAACATCTTTTATCAATAGCAAAACCGCATATAAGCATCATCACACATATTGCGGCCGTGCACCAAGACGAAGGGCAATTTAAAAATGCCGAGGAAGTTTTTGAGGAAAAAAAGAAACTCGCGACGTGTCTTGAAAAAACCGACATGGCTATTCTAAACGACGCTGATCCGTTTTTAAAAAAACTTACTGGAAAACTTAAGGCAAAAACATTTTGGTTTAATGGACTTGCCGGCAACGCAGATCTTTCGGCGGATAATTTGAAAAACACAGCACGCGGATTTTCCGCAACGCTTCATCATGCCGAACAAAAACTGCATGCGCAGTTTCCTGTAGCCGGTGCATATCACATCGATGTTTTTTTACCGGCATTGCTATGCGGAATGCTCCACGGCATTTCTTTGAAGGAAGGCGTAGCGGCACTTCAAAATTTTCATCTTCCGCCTGGACGCATGTCGATTATTGAAGGGAAACAGGGTTCAACCCTTCTCGATTCCACTTATAATGCATCACCGGAAACCATGAAGCAGGCGCTTCAACTCCTCCATGATTTCCCTGGAAAAAGAAAAAAGGCGGTTCTTGGAAATATGAATGAACTTGGCGAATTTTCGCCGCACGGCCACGCTGATATCGGGAATCATATTGGAGTATGGCTTGATCAGTTGATAATCGTAGGCTCCCAGGCGGCGCTTATTGCCGAGCAGGCCTTGAAAAATGGCTTTCCAAAGACTAGAATAAAAATCCTCTTCAATGCTGAAGAGGCGGCGCATGCATTGAGCACGAATCTTTCCAAGGGCGATGTGGTGCTGCTCAAAGGCTCTCAAAACAAAGTGCGCCTCGAGCGGGCCGTAAAACTTCTTATGGCGCATACGGAGCAGGCGAAAACACTTCTCTGCCGCCAGGAACACGAATGGCAACATTATGAATAAAATCCTAAATTTAAAATTCGGATTTTAAATTTCATTCGTCATTAGTAATTAGTAATTCGTCATTCACTATATGTACTATCACTGGAATGTTATCGGCCATCAAAAAGAACTTGCGCAGCTTGAGAGCGATTTTCAAACTGAAAATATTCCGCATGCTTATCTTTTTGTAGGACCGGAGAAAATCGGAAAGTTTCGAATTGCAAAATCGGTCGCCGGAATTCTTCAATGCCCGAGCAATTTTTGCCATACTTGCCCGACGTGCGTCCAAATCGAGAAAAAATGCCATCCGGATACCATCGAACTTGAGGATGACGGCGAATCCATAAAAATCGACGCGGTGCGCGATATCATCGCACGGCTCAATATGACGGGCCAAAGCCGATATAAAATTTTCCTTATTCAAAATATCGGGCGCCTGACGGACGAAGCAGGAAATTGCTTACTCAAAACTCTCGAGGAGCCGCCGGGAAAAACACTTTTCCTTTTTACGGCCGGCCAACTGAAAGATATTATGCCGACGGTTGCATCCCGTATGCGCATAGTGCAATTCAGAAAACTTCAGGATGAAGTGCTTCGCGCCGCTCTAAAAGAAATGTTTGCTGATGCCGATCAAGATATGCTTAATCAAGCAGTGCTTCTTTCGCTTGGAAGAAGCGGAAAAGCGATTCAGCTTTTGCGCGACCCGGAAGCATTCCAAGAAGTACGCGACCTTTATCGGCTCATTCAATTTCTTGATGAAAAAGCGACTCCGGCTAACCGCTTTGTGGCTCTTCAGGAAATTATTCAAGATCCGCAAAAAATGCGAAACTTTTTATCGCTCCTCGTGCATTACTTCCGCCAAAAAATGTTTGACGCGCCTTCTGCGGCGAAAAAATATGCGGCGATCGATATTATTTCTGAAATCCACCGCGTGATGAATCTCGCAAGCCGCAATATTAATCCTCGGCTCCTCATGGAAAATCTCATGCTCAAATTATGACAACCGTTACCCTTATTATCGTTTTATTTTGCGCAGCAGCGCTTGTGGTTCTTTTTCGAAAAAAAGCCTCGGCGCTCAAGAAAAAACAAACCATCCGGCGCCTCACGACAGGTGTTGAAAAAATACCGGCGCCCTCTAGGCCTGACGAACCGGATGAAACCGCACCGCCTGCGTCTGATGTGGACTATTCAGAAGTAAACCGTACATACCGTATCGCCGATATGCATTTTGCGCGCGGCGATTTTGAAGAAGCTGAAAAATGGTTTATCCGCGTGCTTGCAAGGCACGAGCAGCATCCGGAAGCGCTTAACCGTCTCGGCGTAATTTACATCCAGCAAAATAATCCGCATCGTGCGGAAATTCTTTACCGAAAACTTTTCGCCATCACGCAAAAAGAACCGGCATATTATGCAAACTACGGACGCTGCCTCTACAATCAAGGCCGGCTTCATGAAGCGCTGGAAGCTTATGAAAATGCGGTAAAACTTGATGCTACTCGGCCGGCTCGTTTTGTAAGCATCGGCCAAATTTATTATGAACAAAAAGAATTTGTGAAAGCGCTTGCTTATTTTTTAAAAGCGCTTGATCTTGATCCGCAAAATATCGGATATCTTTCTGTGGCAGCCGAGCTTGCGCGCGAAGCGGGGGATTTTGAACGCGCGCACCGAAGTTTGAAAAAAATCCTCGAGCTTGATCCGTATAATGAGGACGCAAAAAGGAAACTCACAGAATTGCAGATCTAGGTTTCCTGACTAACCAAGTATTTATTCAAACGGATTAGTATTTTCCGTAAGCCCTTTATTTTCACCTTCTGCGCTCACTTCACCGCCAACAAGATATTTTGCAGGCACTGCTTTATAGCGGCTGTAAATTTCTTCCTTCGCGGTTTCACCGTTTTTTGTGACATACCGATACCATAAAGAATCAAATCCGCCGTGCGGTTTCTCGACTTGTTTTTTCTCGCCTGGCGCAAGATCTTTATCCGGAACTAAAAGGGCTTCTGCCGGCGCAGAGCGTTTATTTGAAATTGTCGGCCCTTCCATAACAACTTTTCTGCCGTCGTTTGTGCCATAAAATTTAAAATATGCATGATCGCCGTCAACGTATGACTGTATAACTATGCTGCCCGGCGTGTCGTTGAGAAATTTTAGGTCGCGCGATGGCGGATAAATGGTCGCATCAAGGCCGTGGCCGCCGACTTGCGCATAATACGTCACGGCATAGGAATGCGGCCAGCGTTCAACGACCGGCAGACCGGTATACATAATGGCGCGGAACATCGTGGAAGAAACTTGGCACAGTCCGCCTCCAAATTCTGGAATGGTGCCTTCCGGCTTAATCACAAGTTCTTTTCTATAGCCGGTTGAACCATCCACAGGGCCGAGATTATCATTAAAAGAAAAAGTACTTCCTTGCGGAACAATAAGTCCGTTAAATTTCGCAATTCCGACGCCGATATTATGTTTGCGATTCTTGGGCGAGCCTTCAAATTTTGTATGGCCAACGCCGATAAGTTCAGAAATGCCAAGTTCGTTCAGGTCCTGCGCAACTTCAACCTTTGGAAAGACGACTTTCAGCGGAATTTCGATTTCTTCTTTTTGTTCTGCAATGGCAAGATTGGCCAGCGTGAGGAGCCGTTCGCGCTCAATGGCGCGGCCGTCAACTGCACGGCCGTCAAATTGAATACTTCCGTTTTCATCGCGAAAAATACGGACATTTTCCGGCGCCTGTTCCAGCTCCGATGCTGTATTTTGCAAAAACCGCGAAAACGCAACAGGCTCCCATTGGAGCGAAAACGGCAGCTGTCCTTCGGCGACCTTATATGGCTTTCGGTCCAAAACGATCCATTCCGGATGTTTTTCAAAATTCGCCTCCCATTTTTGCTTTTCAAAAAGGAGCGTAAGTTTTTTTGGGAAACTTTTTTGTATTTCGACTTCGTGGGCTTGAAGATCGGCTGCGGAAACATCCGGTTTTGATTCCCGAAAATCCACTACGAGCGGCTGGTGTTCAAGAAAAGTTATTTGCTGGCGGATTTGATGAATAAAAGGTTCGAGATTCGGCGTAACTCCGACTTCGGCTTCACGGATTTTTATCTTTTTTCCATTAAGCTCAAAATACGCATTGCGAGCCTTGGGAATATTCGGAAATTTTTCTTCAATAACTCGGAGCAGTTCCGGTTTTTCAATAGGAATGTTCGGGGCGACGCGCTGCCCGGCAACGCTCCATACAATGAGTTCAAGATTTGAAATATTATTGGCAAACGGAATATTCTGTAAAAGAATCGATTCGTTTACTTGAATTCCAAAATCCTTGAGCATAACGGACTGCACTTCTCCGCGGGCGCCCAAAGAAAAAGGCTGCTCAAGAAACGTCTGCAATTTCTGGCGGATGGTTTCGCGTGCTTCGTCGCGCGTCATTCCGCCAAGCGCCAAATCGCCGAGCACGGTGCGCGGAATTACAAGATCTCTCCTTTTAAAAAGATCCAGCGCAAGCGCTGCGCTGGAAAGAAGAATGATGGAAACGATACTCACGGCTAGCCCGAAAATGGCTTTCATCCAAGCGTAAGCGTAGCGAAACGCTTTTTATAAAATAAGAGAGGATTGCATTGCTGCATCAATCATATCATACGCAAGTGTGTATTTTTTATTACAGGCGAGCGGTTTATTCTTTCTCTTCCGGAAATTCGAGAGTTGCTTTCGGCATTGGTTCGTCGGTTTTTTTGCGGCGGAAAAGCCAACGGAAAAATCCCCGGCCTTTTTTGAGCTGATATTTTGCGCTCTGAAAAGTCTCACGGTGATCGCGGATAAAATCTTGCCCTTTCTGCTTGATAATCTCGCGCGTCTCCTTGCCTTTGCGCGGCGCAAGCGTGAGCCCCAGCACGGAACCGATGGCTCCGCCGAGAATAATTCCCATCACGAGCTTGTCTATCTTCTTCCCTATTTTTTTATCTTCTTCGCCCATAATTATGAATAATCCACATAAGCCGCGACTCCCTTTAATAATTTTATCACAGATATAGCCGCGTTACAGCCCTCTCCTGCGCTTTTGGCAGCTTGCGCGTTGCCGCCTGTGCAATCACCGGCGGCATAAACGCCTTTAACATTCGTTGCGCCGGTGCGCGGATCAGCAACGATATATGCATTTTGCGGACCGGTGCGTTTGAGGCCGAGTTTATTTGCAAAATCAGACGCCGATGCCACACCAAGCGCAACAAAAACACCGTCGTAAACGGCTTCCGTCCCGTCTGCAAATTTAAGCTTTTCAAGTTTTGCAGCGCCGATAAATTCTGTAATTTTCGGCGTTTTTAAAAAATTGACGCCGTTTTTTTCAAGTCCTTCTTGTATCTTCGGAGAAAACGAAAAATCTTTACCGTGGCTCAAAATACTTATCTGCTTGGTATAAGTTAGCAGCTGAAGCGCTTCTTCTCCGGCATAATTCGCATTACCAACCACTGCCACGTTTTTTTCTTTGAAGAAAAATCCATCGCATGTAACGCAAAAAGAAATTCCTTTGCCGATGAGCGGTTGTTCATTTTTAATGCCGGACGGCTTAAATCCGAGTCCGGAACAAACAACAACCGTTTTTGCCGTATATAAATCGCGCTCTGTATCGGTGGCCGTAAAAGTTCCGTCATCATTCTGCTTCACGTCCACTACTTCACGCTCGACATATTGCGTTCCAAACTTTAGCGCCTGCTTTTTTCCTTCCTCCATTAAAAACGGCCCGCTGATCTGTTTTTCGTAACCAAAATAATTTTCAATTACGTGCGCTTTATAGGCGTTTGAGTTTTTCAAAATTCCGAGGAGAACCGTTTGGAGTCCGGCCCGCGCAGTATAAATTGCAGCGCTCCAACCGGCCGGTCCGGCGCCTATAATAACAACGTCGTACATATTTGTCCGAAAAGGGTTTTTACGTTATTTGGCATAATCGGTGATTTTGGTAGTTCGAATCGTTACCACTTTGATTTTTCCCGGATATCCGCCTTTTTCCTGAACTTTCGCAGCGATTCCATCTGCCAAAATTTGATTTGCTTCATCGTTAACTTTTTCCGGCTCAACAACCACGCGCACTTCTCGTCCGGCATTGATCGCATAGGCTTTTTTAACGCCTTCAAAAGACAAAGCCGTTTCTTGTAAATCTTTTATTTTTGTAAGATAGCGTTCAAGCGATTCTGCGCGCGCGCCGGGACGGCCTGCCGAAATAGCATCGGCTGCCTGCACAATGCGCGCTTCAATTGTTTCCTGCGGAATGGCATTGTGATGCGTCCATGCAGCATGCGTAATCTCCCATGAAAAACCGTATTTTTCGAGAAGTTCTTTTGAGAGCACATCATGGGAACCGCCTGTTTCTTGATCAACGGCTTTTCCCAAATCATGAAAAAAACCTCCAAGCCATGCGGTGTCCGTATTCGCTCCCAATTCTCCGGCGATAAGCCGCGCAAAATAACCGACTTCAAAACAATGGCTCATGATATTTTGCCCGTAGCTTGTGCGAAATTTTAACCGCCCAACCAATTTTGCAAAATCCGGCGGCATTTTTTGATCCAAACCGAGAATTTTCAAAGCGGCTTGTCCTTCTTTAAGCAACAATTTTTGCGTATCTTGTTCGGCAAGCGGCTTGATTCGGGCTATAACCTCTTCGCTGATAACCCGCTCCCTCATGAGCCGTTCGAGGGCAAAGCGCGCCGTTTCGCGCTGAACAAGATTAAAACAGCTCAAAATAATCGTATTCGGCTCGTCGTTAAAAATAACATCGACTCCAAAAAGTTCTTCGAAAAAAGCTATATTCCGGCCTCCTCGGCCAACGATACGCCCTTTAATTTCATCGCGCTGGACTATGATATCTTTCAATTCATGCTCCACGGATGTCGCAGCAGCATAACGATACATGGCTTCTGCGAGAAAATTACGCGCATCGCGCGTTACATTATCTTTCGTACATTCCACGGCATGCTGAAGCCTTAATTCGGCGTCGGCAAGGAATTCTTTTTCATAATCCTGCAAAAGGTGTTCTTTAATACGGTCCGCTGAAAAACCTGTTCTTTGTAAAAGCTGTTCATTTAAACGGCGATCGTTTTCGCTCATCATACTCTGTAGCGCCTGTACGGATTTTTCTTCTTCTTCGAGCGCGCGTTTCAATTCAGCGATTTTTGCCTCTCTTTTTTGAAAAGAAACGCTTTTTACAGAAAGCATTTGTTCCATTTTATCGATTTGCTGGGCAAACTCTTGCTGCTCTACCTCGAATTGTTTTTGTTTTTCGATGAGCTGCGTTTTTGTCTCATTAATAATATGGGTGCTTTCTTTTGCGGCATCAGCCATGAGCTTTTCTGATTTTCTTTTCAGGGACTGCTCGTCAAATTTCCGCTGGTTTATAACAAACAGACCAACCGGAAGGCCGACGAAAAAACCGGCAATAGACAACAAAAAAAGCGTGTAGGACATCGTTATCATTATAACATATGAAATTCTTTGGGTTGCATCGAGTCGCCGAAGCTTGGGTCTCGTGGGTTCCCAAGCTGAGGCGATCAAAGGGAAGGGGGGCGAGTATCCGACAGTAAGCAAAGCGCACGCGTCGGATCGAGCTAACGGGGGAAACCGTAGGTTTCCCCCGAAGAAAATGGGGAAATTTCGCGTAGTTCTTGAATTATTTTAGGGAGATGCTTGAGGACAAAATCGACTTCTTCCTCGGTATTGCCGTGCCCTAATGAAAATCGCGTAGATGAATGCGTCCATTCGCTATTTGAATTTATGGCGCGAATAACATGCGAAGGCTCAAGATAACCCGACGTACAAGCAGATCCCGAGGACGCAGCGATATTAAGCATATCGAGCCGAAGCAAAATCGCCTCGCCTTCAAGTCCGCGGAAAGAAACATTTATATTATTCGGAAGACGATTTTTGCTGTCGCCGTTCAGGCGCGACTCTGGAATTTTTTTCAGAATTCCGTTTATGAGTTTGTCGCGCAGTTTGAGCAGGCGTTTGGTTTCAATTTTTCGATCCGACTGCACAAGCGAAAGCGCTTTTGCAAAACCGACGATTGCCGGAACATTTTCTGTGCCGGACCGCTTTCGGTATTCCTGCCCGCCGCCAAAAAGAAGAGGCGTCAGCTCCACGCCTTCTCGAATAAAAAGCGCTCCGACTCCTTTTGGGCCGTAAATTTTTCCGCCGTTAAGAGTCATAGCATCAACGCCTAAATTTTTCACTGAAATATCAAGGTACGGCGCGGCTTGGCAGGCGTCTGTGTGAAATAAGGGTGAAGGGTTTAGGATTGAGGGTTGAGGGTGCGTTTTGCTGTAGTATTCGATGACTCTGCTGATTTCTTGGATCGGTTGGATCGTGCCAATTTCATTATTCGCATACATAATTGTCACAAAAATCGTGTCCGGCCGAAGAGCTTTTTGCACATCTTCCGCATCAACAATGCCGTTTTTGCCAACATCAAGATAAGTCACTTCAAAACCTTGCGACTCCAAATGTTCAAGCGGTTTTAAAACAGAATCATGCTCAATTTTCGTCGTGATAATATGCTTACCGAATTTTTTATAAGCTGCAGCAGCGCCTAAAATAAAAAAATTATTGCTCTCTGTCCCGCAACTCGTAAAAATCACTTCGCGCGGCACGCACTCCAAAATTTTGGCAGTTCTTTCGCGGGCATCATCAATTGCCTGACGGGCTTTTTGCGCAAAACGATAAATGCTCGACGGATTTCCGTACCACTGCGTGAAATACGGTTTCATCGCCTCAAAAACCCGCGGATCAAGCGGTGTGGTGGCCGCATGGTCAAAATAAATCATTACGGCTCTATTGTAGCTCTCCTACGTACCGATGTGAATTGCGCCTTTTGCGTAAAGGATCAGTAGAATCCCGAGTCCGATCATCAAAAGCCCCATTGCGAGCCTCATCCATTTTCGATATTGCTGCTTCCACCGGCTGATTACTTTAATACTCATGCCGGCGTAAACGGCGCCGACAATAATGATAAGCGGCAGAACAAAAATAAAATTATAGAGGAGAAGATAGACAATGGCGCGTGTAAAATTTATAACATCGAAATTGGCGGCCTGGAGCGTGGCGGCGATGTAGGTCGTAATGGCAAGATACGGACCGCCGGTACATGGAAGTTCAATTGCAGAAACAAAAAATCCCAGGATGATTACTCCCGGAATTGTCGCGTGACGGGCGATCTTTTTAATACGAGCAATGTACTTTGGCCCTATGCCAAGAGAAAATCCTTGTCCGTACGCAAAAAAATCTTTCAGTTCTATAAACCCCAACACGACGATTAAAAGCCCTACGGCAATTCCTACTTCCTCAATAATATCCCATCGGCTGACGAACCAAATGAGGCCGAGGCCGGCGATGAAATATGTCACATACACCGCGGCAATGTATATAAAACCGACGAGCAGCATCCGTTTTCGATTACGCGAAAGGGCGAGAAGCGTTGATATGAGAAAAATCAGCACCCCGATGGCACAAGGATTTATGGAATCCACGAGGCCTGTGACTACAATAATCGGAATGGTAATTTGATCAAGCATATCAGCAAAATTCACATACCTTTCGTTCTTTAACGTCTTTCTGAATGAAATACGAAACGATCATCCACAATAAAAAAACGGCGATCAAAATTCCATCCAGCCACCACTGGCGATGCCATTCCGCAATAAAATCAAAGACGCCGGCAGCCGCCAAAAATCCGGCGAGCCATTGAAATATTTTTATAATTTTCCCTGTCCGCAGGAAAAAATGATCAAACCAATGACGCGCGATTCCAACGGCTCCGAATGATTCAACCAAAAGAAGAATAGCGAGTATGGAAAATATAAAACGGCTTGGCGCTGCGAAGCCGGGCGCTTTGTATACGGTGAGATAAAATAAAAATACCGCTGACGCAAACGCAATGCCGCTGATCAACAAAAGCAGGAAAATAAGTTTTTGTTTAGCGCTTTTTATACCTATTGCCATCTTTATATTCTACCATATTTTTGTGTTTTTGAAAACTGTGGTAGACTTTTCTTCAGTTTCTTTTCCGCATTCTTATGCAAACTGTAGCAGTTCTTGGGCTTGGATATGTCGGGTTTCCGCTGGCGGAACTCCTTGTAAAAAGCAAAAAATATAAAGTGGTCGGGCTCGATATTTCGCCGGCCGCTGTTCTGCGGGCTCGCCGTTTGCTCAAAAACAAAAATTTTACAGCGAGCGGTGATTTTACGGCGCTTAAACGCGCGGATATTTCTGTGGTGTGCGTCCCGACGCCTACGCTGCGAAATTTTCAGCCGGATTACGGGCCGGTTAAAAATGCCTGTCTTTCCATAGTGAAAAATCTAAAATCAGGCCAGCTCGTGATTATTGAATCAACGGTCAATCCGGGCACATGCGAAGAGGTTGTTATGCCGATTTTGGAACGCTATGGCGCTATTGCCGGCAAAGATTTTCTCCTCGCCCACTGCCCGGAACGCATTGATCCTGGAAATAAAAAATGGACGCTTGTAAATATTCCTCGCAATGTCGGCGGGCTTGATCCGGAAAGCACAAAACGCGCTAAAGAATTTTACCGTTCATTCCTGAAAAGCGAAATTAAAGTGATGGGCTCGCTGAAAGGAGCTGAAGCTACGAAAATCATTGAGAACACTTTCCGCGATATTAACATCGCCTATGTAAATGAACTAGCAATGTCTTTTGATGCCATGTGCATTGATCTTTTGGAAGTAATTGAGGGTGCGAAAACAAAACCGTTTGCATTTATGCCGCATTATCCGGGAACCGGCGTTGGCGGACACTGCATAAGCGTGGATCCTTATTATCTCATTGATCGCGCGCTCAAAAGCGGGTTTGAGCATCGTTTTTTGGAGATGGCGCGTGCGGTCAATAATGGAATGCCTGCTTATACGGTCAGCTTGCTGGAAAAAGAATTGGAGAAGCTAGGTCTTAAATTGCGGCATGTTACCATGGGTCTCTTAGGCCTTGCGTATAAACCGAATGTCGCTGATATGCGCGAGTCGCCTGCGCTGAAAATCCTTAAAATTTTGAAGGGAAAACGGGCTAAGGTTTTTACATTTGACCCGTTTATTCCAAAGCTTTCCACTGTAAAAAATCTAGGCGTACTTTTGAAAAAATGCGAAGTGATTGTGCTTGCTACGGCTCATCGCGAATTTATAAATCTTTCGCCGCAGACTTTGAAAAAAGCCGGCGTAAAACTCGTAATTGACGGCCGCAACTGCCTTCCAAAAGAAAAAATTCTGGCCGCGGGAATCGCTTATAAAGGAATCGGGCACTAGGAGCTGTTTACATATCATGATGACGTCAGCAAAAAAATTACTTTGGAATATTCTTTCAGTATTGCTCGTCGTTGCGGTTTTTTATTTTCTCGGCCGAGAGTTATTGAAAAATTGGGAACAGATTAAATCATATGAATTCCGTTTTAGCGGCCCGCTTTTATTCGCCGCATCAGCGGTTTACGCAATCACGCTCACGGTGTTTGCCATCGGCTGGCGCATCATTCTCCAGCATCTGCACTATCGGATCTCACTGAAAGAAATTTGGCTGTATTTTTGCATCACGCAGCCGGCAAAATATATCCCCGGGAAAATCTGGATGCCTGTAACGCGCATGAAATTCTGCAAACCGTGCGGCGTGCCGAATTCCATCACTCTTCTTTCGACAGGCATCGAAGGTGTTATGGAAATTTTTGCCGGTTCATATGTTGCTGTCACAGCGCTGTTGCAGGCGGAATTTTTGAGCTCGTTTGCGATTTGGGGGACCATTGCCGTCGGCGGAGGAGGTCTTATTCTTCTTTATCCGCCGATTTTCTACTTTTTCATCAATTTATATTTGCGCATAGTAAAACAGCCGCTCATTCCTAAAAATATGCAGACTTCTTTTTGGCAGCTGGTTTTGCTCCAAATAATTTATATCATCGGCATGCTCGGTCTGGGCGTGTCGCAATTTTTATTTCTTCAATCATTCGCAGCCGTTCCTGCGCAGTATGCTGCGCTTCTCATAAGTATCGGCACATTTTCAATAGTGGCGAGCATTCTTGCTTTTTTTGCTCCTGCCGGCCTGGGTGTGCGCGAAGGAATTTGGTATGTTGCACTCAAAAATATAAGCATGCCGTCTGTGGCGCTTATATACGCTTTTGTCAGCCGTTTATGGATGATTATTGTGGAAGCGCTTCTGGCTTTTATCGCTTTGCCGCTCTTTTTGGTAAGGCAGCGGAAAGCTCGCATGACCAACGCTCTCCGCCCCCCTTTATAATCATGGCAAATGCAACGGCGAAAAGCGGAAGATGGCCGAGGAGCTCATAAATGCCGAATAGGCCGAGTGTAAGCGTAAAACATATGATGAGCACTGCGCCGGAAAGCCGTGGGAGCAGTCCCAGAAAAATAAGAAATCCCAAAAGCAGTTCGATTATTCCTGCTGCCAAAACAAAAAGTTCGTTAGAAAAATTTACGAAGCCGAGAGCTGGCATAAAGTTCACATTATGCGTACGCAAAAATTCAAGCGCATAACCCGGTTCGTATAACTTGAATCGAGCAGCGACGAACATAATTGCAATGCCGGCAAACATACGAAGGAGCGACATAGCATACGGTTTTGCTTCTTTGAGATGGGAAAAATTTTCGAGATTCGGAAAAATTTTCATGCTGCGGACTTTTGGCAGAGAAGGATCGCCAACAATAAAAATAAAGGCAAAAATGCCGACGAAAAACAAATAACTTAAAACATCGAACCACGGAAAAACTCCGAGCGCCACGATATAAAGCGTAAGGCCGAGAAGGCTCATGAAACGCGGAAAAATGCCGACAATAAAAGCAAGACCGACAAGAAGTTGAACGGCAAGAAGCACCCGTTCAACCGGCAATGGAAGTACAGCTGTTTGAAGATCCGGCGCAAATAGAAAGCGCGAAAAACTCGCGGAAAAAAGCAGCAACCCTGTGAGAGTGCGCAATACTGACGGAACCCACGCAGCCCATTTTCCAAAAAAAGACCGCATGCTGCGAGCCCACCGATGCGGCCGAACCGCAAAATGAATTAGAAGCGCTGCGAGGAGCGCAAAAATGCCGAGTAGCGCTGCCGATGCATTAACAGAACTCCACTGCGAAAAAAGAAGCGGTTTTCCCAGCGGAACCGTTGCACTATTGATAAACCACTTTTCGTGGGCAAAAACCGTAGGCGCTGCGAATAGAGAAAAAATAAACGCGGGGAAAAAATATTTTCGTAACATAAAATAATATAAATTAGGAAATTTATATTCATTGTAGCATTTATTTCATAAAACCTGCCTCGCTGGTTGCCAAGAATCAAAATGCCGCTCAACAGCAACGCGGAATGTTTTCGGCTCATGAAATGCGCCGTGCGGAAGCTGTCTTTCTTCGGTGCGCTCAACAAGCATCAAAAGCGGCCTTCTGTGATCAAAAACCATTCTCAATAAATCGCGGCGGAGCACGTGTTTTTTGTCTTCGCTGAATTTTTCTCGGCCAACGCGCCGCGCAATTTCATGAACTACAAGAAAAGGATGCACCGATTGATCGGGATACTTTAAACTACGCCAATCTCTTTCCTTAAAAGTTTCTACGAAATAATCTGTGTCGGCCGGTTCGGACGCTTGTCTATCAAAAAGCGGAGCAAAAAAAGCGAGCACTCTTTCCGGCTGGCCAACGATACAGTCCACATCAGTTCTATCGTTTTGCATCATTTGCCCGAATTGTGCTTCGGCGCGGGCCGTATCTTGCCGAAAACCTTCTGCTCTATTGAGCCATTCAAGCATTCGCGCGCCGGCTTGCAATTTTGTTCGCGTTTCCGCTTTACTTTCCGAGCCATCCATTTGAGCAAGTTCTTCACTTAAAGAAGCCGCCCCTCCTAATCTCTCTCGCGTTCTTTCAACTTCTTTTGCTAACGTTAATAAACGTACTTTACCGTGTGTATTCGGCCATCGCTCTGCATGCCTATCCAGAGTTGCGCCCAAAAGAAGATTGTCAAAAATCATACGCCGTGCAGCTTCAGAAATTCTTTTTTCTTTAGGAACTCCAAAAATGTTTGCTGCTGAAAAAACTTGAAAGGCAAAATTTATCAGCTCGCGCACATTTTTTTCAACAATTTGACCCTCCGTATCTGCTGGATTTTTTTCGAGCGCCGGCAAAATCGCACGATAAAGAAGATCACGCGCCTGCTGTGTAATAGAAACACCAAAATCAAAATCTGCGAGAATTTTCCTCAAAATATCTGCCGCGTGCGCAGACTGCGTTTCTTCCTCTGGCTGTGGAACAAGCCGAAGTTCAGGACGCACCGGCGTATCGCTAACTGCCCCAACCGATTCCGCTGCCTCTACTCTTGCATCAAGATCATCCATACAATAACATTTACATATATCAAGAGCTATTTTACAAGTGCTTTAGTGGCTGTCAAGTTATTAAGCTACCAAAGACCTAAAAATGTTTTCTGCAAGCCAAAAAGGAGTATATTAAAAGAGAGTTTTTCAGAGATTCCGATATTCATTAACCCCTTCTAAAATGCCTGCTAAAACGGCAAAAAAACGTGCGCCTAAAAAGGCTAAGGCGCCAAAGCCGATCGGCAAAGTCACCCACTATTACGACAAAATCAATGTGGGAATAGTAAAGCTGGCTGGGGTGATTAAACTCGGCGAAGTTTTACGCTTTCACGGAAAGCACGGAGAATTCGTCCAAGCTGTAACTTCACTCCAGTTTGATCACAAATCAATCACCAAGGGCGCTAAGGGAAAAGACGTCGGCATGAAGGTTGATCAGCCGGTCTGCGAAGGTGATTTGGTTTTTCGGGTATAATAGAGCCCATGTCATGCTCATCATGTCCCGCAATGATTCAGCTTGTGCCGAACCGTTTGTCAAAGCCGGATTGGTTTAAGCGAAAAGCATCTCCGGCAAATGAAAAATATTTAAAAATCCGCGAAACGGCGCGGACACTAAAATTGGCGACTGTTTGCGAAGAAGCCATGTGTCCGAATATCGGCGAATGTTGGGGCGGCGGAACAGCGACATTTATGCTTATGGGCGACACGTGCACACGCGCTTGCCGATTTTGCCATGTGAATCATGGAAAACCGCAACCGCTCGATCCGGATGAACCGCAAAATCTTGCGACTGCCATCGGCCGGCTTGGAATTGATTATGCGGTTATTACATGTGTTGACCGCGATGATGTGCCGGACGGCGGAGCAGCGCATTTTGCGCAGTGTATTCGTTATTTACGCGCCAATTCGCCAAAAATTATTGTTGAAGTTTTGGTGTCTGATTTTCAAGGCAATACCGAATCAACCCAAAAAGTCATGGATGCAAAACCGCATGTTTACGGACATAATATTGAAACCGTAGAACGTTTACAGTCATACGCGCGCGACCATCGGGCGGGCTATAAACAATCACTAGGCGTTTTGGAATATGTGAAAAAAACCGACCCATCGATGTACACAAAATCATCCATTATGATCGGCTTGGGGGAAAAACCGGAAGAAGTGGCGCAAGCAATGCGCGATTTGCACAGCGTTGGGGTTGATTTTTTAACAGTCGGACAATATCTTCGGGCAACGTCGTGGAATTTGAAAGTGACAGAATATGTACCGCTGGAACAATTTAAAAAATATGAAACCGACGGGCTGGCGCTCGGATTTAAATATGTTGCCTCCGGACCGTACGTGCGTTCATCCTATAAAGCCGGCGAATTATTCATAAAAAATGTGATCCAATCCAATGCCACTCATTGAAAATTTCAATCCGCTTACGGACAAAATGTTTCAGGTTCTTGATCATGAGGCGAATGTCGTGCGTCCGGAACTTTTGCCAAAATGGAATGATGAAAAATTACGCGAAGTTTATGCGCAGATGCTTTTTTTGCGTTTGGCGGATTTCAAACTTATAAATTTACAGCGACAAGGACGCTGCGGATCTTATATTTCAATTGAAGGCCAAGAAGCTGCGCAGCTTGGAAGCGGCTTAGCCATCGAAAAATCAGATTGGGTGTTTCCGGCGTTTCGTGAACTCGGCATTTGCTATATACATGGCGTGCCACTTGAAAAAATTGCGCTTTATTGGATGGGGAATGAATGGGGGAGCAATTACGAAGCCAATGTTGCACCAGTCAGTATTCCAGTCGGAACGCACCCTCTTCATGCAGTCGGTTTCGCGTGGGCTATGAAACTTCAAAAAAAACCAACGATTACAATTTCTTATTTTGGGGATGGTGCGACGAGCGAAGGCGATTTTTATGAAGCCATAAATTTCGCAGGCGTGATGAATGCGCCGACGATTTTCTTTTGTCAAAACAACCAATGGGCGATTTCAGTGCCGCGTTCAAAACAAACTCTGGCAAAAACTTTGGCGCAAAAAGCGATAGCCGCCGGAATTCCCGGAATTCAAATCGACGGAAATGATATTTTTGCCGTTTACGCGGCAACTGCCGAAGCTGCTGCGCGAGCGCGCGCCGGAAAAGGCCCAACGCTTATAGAAGCTGTGACTTACAGATTCGGCAATCATTCGACGTCCGACGATGCGACAAAATATAGGGCAAAAGATGAAATTGATTATTGGCGGCCGCGCGATCCGCTAGTGCGGTTCAAACTTTTTCTGCAAAAGAAAAATTTGTGGAGCGAAGAATGGGAACAAAAAATCGCAGATGAAGCGCGTGGAAAAATCCTCGAGGCTGCAAAAAAGGCCGAAGAAACGCCGCGTCCGAAGCCGGATGATATTTTTGATTATCTTTATGCAAAACCGACTCCGGAACTCGAAGAACAAAAAGCATATCTTCTTAAATTTTTATAAGGATGCCTCTTCTCACTATCGCCGATGCCATCAATCAAGCTCTCCATCAAGAAATGGAGCGTGATTCAACCATCATGATTTTGGGCGAAGATGTCGGCGTTGATGGCGGCGTTTTCCGTATCACCGATGGGCTGCTAAAAAAATTCGGCCCTGACCGCGTGACGGATACACCACTTGCAGAATCCGGAATTGTTGGGACTTCAATCGGACTTGCTATGGCAGGACTCAAACCGGTTGCCGAACTTCAGTTCGACGGTTTCGTCTACCCGGCTTTTGACCAGTTGATTAGTCATGCCTCGCGAATCCGCAACAGGACGCGCGGAAAGCTCTCTTGTCCTCTGGTTGTGCGTTTTCCGTATTCCGGTGGAGTGCGCGCCCTTGAACACCACAGCGAAAGTATGGAAGCGCTCTTTGTTCATATTCCGGGATTAAAGGTCGTATGTCCTTCAACGCCTTATGATGCAAAAGGCCTACTGATTGCCGCAATCCGTGATCCTGATCCTGTAATTTTTATGGAGCCTAAAAAACTTTACCGCTCACTAAAAGAAGATGTGCCAAAAGAATCTTATGAAATTCCCCTCGGCAAGGCGCGCGTGATGATTGAAGGAAATAATGCCACCATTATCGCGTGGGGTTCTATGATTCCTGTAGCTTTAAAAGCCCAAGCCGTGCTGGCGCAAGAAAATATTTCGCTTGAAGTGGTTGATTTACGAACACTTTCTCCGCTCGACAACGAAACGATTTTTGCTTCAATTCAAAAAACCGGCCGCTGCGTTATTATTCAAGAAGGACCGCGCACATGCGGACTCGCTGCGGAAATTTCTGCGCGCATCACGGAAAAAATGTCCGGCTCATTAAAATCGCCGGTGAAGCGCGTTACCGGATTCGATATTATTCCGCCGCTTTTAAAATCAGAGGAAGTCCTCTCAAGCTAAAAGCTCTGACAAACCGCTCAACATAGGCCTACCGCCCTGCTCGCCAATCTTTACGGCATATGCTGCAAAATCTATATCTTCAACATCCGCAGTCGGCCGATAAAAAACAGCTTTGAATCCACCGAGCTTTCTTCCGCATGCCGGATTTCCATAGAGATACGCCGGCTCTACCTGAACAAGATCAAATTTTTTAGCCTGCATTTCATCAACAAAACCGGGCTGTGAACTTCCGCGTGAGGCCGGACGCGCTTCGTTTATATTTGTTAAAAAACACCATCCTTCATCAAGCAATTGAGCATAATAAGGATCGCTTCTCATTTCTTCCCGTGTTGGTTTACGGCCTGCAAATTGAAGCTCTGCAGCTCTGCTGTCAATATATTCCCTCCTCACCGGTTCGCTTAAACTTGCAGCAAAAGATTCATCTAACATATTGTATAAATTATCTCCGTAAATTTAATTTTGTCAAGCATTTGTTTTTTTAGGTATACTGGAGTCCTATGGCCTACGAATTTAAATTCCCCGATGTCGGCGAAGGCATTCATGAAGGCGAAATTGTGAAGTGGCGCGTAAAGGCCGGCGATGAAGTAAAAGAGGACCAACCGCTTGTGGAAGTTGAAACCGCCAAGGCAATTGTGGAAATTCCATCGCCGCGCAGCGGAACTATTTTGGCGACTTTCGGAAAAGAAGGCGAAATAATTCATGTCGGTGCAACGCTAACGGTTATTGGAGATAAAGGTGAAAAATTCGATCCGTCAAAACTTTCAAAAGGGACGCCACAAATAACAAAGGCGCCGGGTGTAATCGGACAAATTCCAATGGAGGCTGGCGTAGTGCTGCCGCCCAGAAAATCGGAAACTGAAAAAAAATCTTCCGCACCGGTGTCTTCAGTCCAGCCGCCAAACCGCGACTCGTGGGGAGACATAGAATATGTTCCGCTCAAAAGCATACGCAAAGCAATCGCCGAACATATGGTGAAATCAAAATTTACGATCCCGCATGTAACACACATGGATGAGTGCGATGCGACCGCGCTCATCAAACTTCGCGAAAGCAAAAAAGCCGAAGCGGAAAAGCAGGGCTTAAAGCTGACTTTCCTTCCATTCATTATTAAGGCGGTTGCAGAAACTCTCAAGACACATCCTGCGCTGAATGCCGCATTTGATGACGCCACAAAACAAAATATTATTTATAAAAAATATTTCAACACGGGGATTGCCGTGGATACGCCGGACGGTTTGATGGTTCCGGTATTGCGAAATGTCGACCAAAAAAATATTTTCCAAATCGCCAGCGAACTTAACGAGCTTGCACAAAAATGCCGCGACCGCACTGTGGGTTTGGAAGAATTGCAAGGCGGAACTTTTTCAATCACAAATATCGGATCTGTAGGCGGCATCTTTGCAACGCCGATCATCAGCTACGGCCAGACGGGAAATCTAGGCGTTTTTCGCATCAAAGAAAAACCGGTCGCGTTAAACGGCAAGGTTGAAATTAGACCAATCCTCACGCTCGCGCTTTCATACGATCACCGAGTGGTGGATGGAGCGGAAGCTGCACGATTCATAAACGATCTTATCGCCACTCTCGAAAAATAATTACCACGGTGTCGCCACGCCTGCTGCCTGTGCCCAGTCTTTACCGCCTAATTCCACCGCGTGTGCGCGTTGCGTAAAACCGGCAATATCAACACGCCCTTTAAAACCTCCATATGTTGTTGGCGGTTTTGCATCAGCCTTATTATCAAAAGCTCCATCATTCAATAACGAACGTAATACACTGTATAGTCTTGGTTCGCCATATCTGTCTCTATCAGCCTGCGGATCTTCAGGCCTCATAACAAAATCGGCTGCCGGCCTGTTCGACGTCATCATTAAACGTATTGTATCGGCTAAAACTTCATTTGGTTTTCTAATTTCTCTCCGGAGCCCGAATTCAGCTTGATCAATACAAACAACACTGTCTGGAACCTTATGTTCTCCATGTGGTGAAACTAGGTAGGAATCTCTAAACGGTCTTAATTTATCGACGCTTTCATCGTCGTTCCATCGAGCATAGGTACCGCTAAAACCTGTTTGTCTCAAAAATTGATATGCTCCAGCCAACATAGTTGTTTTTCCAACGCCAAACGGTCCGTGCATGAGAAGGTGCAGTGCTGCCCACGCTTGAGTTTGAATGGCTCTTTCAATGGCCCGCAAAGCTTGTTCCTGTTCAGGCTGAACTTGAAATTCGACAGGAAATCCACTGTGAGCGCGCTCTGGCACGCCTTCTTCTTTTAAAGGATCAGCCATGGCTTCCAAAAGCATTCGCCGAAATTCTTCTGTAGAAGCCTTAAGCCGGTGTCTTTCCCACATTGTATAAAGATTTTCCGCACCTTGCTGGATATCAATAACATCAGTCGTGCCAGCCGAAAATAAACGCATTAATTTGCTGTACATTTTTTGGCCGAGCTCTCCGCCAAGCAATCTTTTCACTTCTGGAGTAAGAACAAGAATTAAACCTCTTTTATCTTCTGCTTTAAGCGCTTTCAATAAGGCGTTATGAGTTCCACCGCTTTCTTCAATTTCAATGGCGTTTTTTGCGAGCGAACCATACTGATGTTTTGTAGATTCCTCTGCGTGTTCTTGTCTATCGTCCGGACTCACAATTGCAAAATCTTTAAATCTTTCATCGCGGGCCAACCCACGATGAACAAATTGATAAAGGTCAGCGTGCGGTTCAAAAGTAATCGGTGGAGAAGAATGATATTGCCCGCCGTACTGGGCAGGTTTAGCTGGCGGCGGAACGATTTTAAGTACAAAAAGAAGTCTGCCTGAATGCAGACCGCCAAGCATTCTTGCCGGAACATCGGCTAAATTCGGTGGTAAACGACGTTGTTCAACAAGGGCTTTGCCATGAATATCCGCAAGCGGAGGAACGTCTAAAGCCCATAGATCAGTCGCATTAAGTGCCATAAGGTTGTGTTAAAGTGTAAATTAGGAGGTATTATAATAGTTTTTTATGTAAAGTCAAGCAATTCATGTATGCGCGTTTATATCTGTAAACCTTGACAGATTAGCAATCAAAAATACAAATTGATCAAATCCTTGATAAGAATTCACTCTTAAGAGTGAATAAGAACACAAAAATCTTGGCTTAAGGACATTCCGAAAAAATCTCCTGTTTTTTGTCACCTAAAGTTCATGGCGGGCCGGACGGGACTTGAACCCGCGACCTATCCCGTGACAGGGGATTGCTCTAGCCAGCTGAGCTA
>JACPMA010000017.1 GCA_016186205.1 Candidatus Peregrinibacteria bacterium
CCAGGAATGCTCAAGCATCCTTCTTCATTATTTTCCATTCCATCGGATTTTTCCAAAAATTCCGCATTTAGCATCGGCACAATCATTTCGTTCGGCGTATTAAAATTCAGCCGCGCAATATAAATCCGCAGATTCACGCCGACCTGTGGAGCCGCAATGCCAAGCCCATCAACGGCCTGCATGGTTTCGGCCATGTCCGCAATCAGCTTTTTAAGCTTCCGATCGATTTTCTTCACAGGCGCAGACTTTGCGCGAAGGATTTTATTCTCAACGCCGGTTACAATCGGTAACATAGCCATATCAGGCCTATTTATACCGCGTCATAAAGTTTTGCTCAAGCCAAGCGGTCTCGATTGCAGTTTTGTCACAACTTTATATAATAATCTCTTATATTTAACCTACTTTAGCATATGTCTCTTACTACTTTGGATCCAGCGGAAGCAGACCGAATTTACGAAGCGGCTCGTGTGACAGACGGCCCATATAATCAAGGCAAACCATTTCGACTCAAGGGACGTGAACCGTATCATCTTGTACGAGATGACGGTTTTAAAGTTCTCGATCTTCATGGACATATTCTTGCGGACTGCATGGGGGATCCGGCCATCCGGAAACATGTACGGGAAGTCATGGATGAAGTTAATGACGTGGCGGTTTTTGCTCCTGATTTTACCCATCCGGAACTCGACCGCGCGCAGGCAAGAATTGCCCAAATTCTGGATGAGGTGCTAGGCGGTGGCCCGTGGGTGGTTTCGTTTAAATCCAGCGGGACACGGGCAAATGAAGAAAATGTCGGCCACGCCAGAGCGGTGCTAGGTGGAGATATGCATGCTGTGCTGAATGCAGAAGCCTATCATGGAGCTGGATTCATGAAAAGTCTTATAGGCCTTTCGTCCTGGAAAGCTCGTGCGACAGTACCTCTTGGTATACCGGTGACACATTTAGATTATGCCGATACTCCGGAAGGACGCAATCATCTTCCCGATTTTCGGCGATTTAAGGAACGACGCCTTGGGGCTGACGGCCGTCCTCTTTATATAAGTGAAGCCGGCGTTGGCGGAGTTATGGGATTTCGTTTAATTGAACCTGGCAGCACGAGGAATATTATTGTCGAGGTCCATGAACGAAAAGGGAAAGTTATCCTTGATGCCGTTCAAACTATGGACTTCAGAACTGGCGATAATCCTGTAGGCGTTGATGGTATTGTTGATAGAAACGATCCGAGAACTATTCCGGATTATGTTACTGGCGGAAAAGGTATCGGCGTAGGCTATCCGTTGGCGTTTTCGGCGGCACGCAAAGCAGTCATTGACGAAGGCATGGAAGTTGTTGGACAGGATGCCGGCGGAAAAGATATTGTCCAAAGCCACTTCGCTGCAGACTATGATACAAATGCACGATCTTTGCAGGGCTCGGCAGCATTTAATGCACTTGATCAAAAAATGATTTCTCCTGGTTTTGTCGACGGCATGCGCACTAATATGGCCCAATGGAGAGGAGGACTAGAAACTATTGCTGCAGCACATAGTGAACGGGCTATGGGTGTCACAGGAAAAGGTTATATGAGCGGTCTAGAATTAGATAGCGGAGATCGCGTAGCGGCATTTCGAAAAATTGGCGTTGAAAGAACGGGTATTGTATGTTGCGTCGGTGGCGTACGGAAGAATGTTCTGCGCCTCGGTATGAAGCTTGATGCTCCGCCAGAAATTGTCGCCGAAGCGCTGCAAAAAATTGAAGATACCTTAAGAGCCGCCTAGTTTTTCTTCTTCGCCGCCCATTCAATCTCCGCTTCAATAAATCCATCAAGTTCACCGTCCAGCACTTTGTCGGTTTGCGATGTTTCGTAGTCCGTGCGGTGATCTTTTACCATCGTATAAGGATGCAGCACGTACGAACGAATTTGATTTCCCCACGACATTTCAACGCGTTTTCCTTTAAGTTCTTTCAGCTCCTCAAGCTGTTTTTCTTCGTGGAGCTGCGCGAGTTTTGATTGCAAAATCGTCATGGCGCGCTGCCGATTTTGGAGCTGACTCCGTTCGCTTTGGCACCCGACCACAATACCGGTTGGAAGATGCGTAATGCGCACCGCGGAACTGACTTTATTCACATTTTGGCCGCCTTTGCCTCCGGAACGGAACGCGTCGAGCTGCAAATCCTCCGGTTTTATTTCAATTTCCGGAATTTCCGGAACTTCCGGCATTATTTCTACAAGCGCAAAAGAAGTCTCGCGCGAATTTTTCGCATTGAATGGCGAAAGCCGCACCAAACGGTGTACTCCTTTTTCGCCTTTCAAATAACCGTACGCATACATTCCGGAAATTAAAATCGTCGCGCTTTTGAGTCCTACTTCCTCCCCGCGTGATTCATCAAAAATTTCCACTTTCCATCCGCGGCGCTCTGCGTGGCGCATAAACATACGCATGAGCATCTGCGCCCAATCCTGCGCATCTTTTCCGCCGGTGCCGGCGTGAATAGAAAGAATGGCATTATTTTTGTCGTACTTTCCTGAAAAAAACGACTCTCGGTTTAGACGGTCAAAACGTTTTTCCAGTTCCGAAACCATGCCGCGGAATTCCTCTGCCGATTTTGGATCCTCTTCCGCGTGGATCGTGGGAAAAAGCGCTATCAGTTCGTCAATATCGCGTTTTGTATTCTCCCAGTCTTTCACAATCGTTTGGAGCTGTTTGAGTTCCTGCCCGATTTCCCGCGCCTGATTTTTGTTGCTCCAAAATTCCGGCGCGCCAGAAATATCCTCAAGTTCTTTTATGCGTCTTTTTAATTTTGGCAGGTCAAAGACAGTCCAGACCACGCGCGATCTGGTTGTTAAGATATTCTAGTTTTGGCTTTAATTCATGCATAGGAAGTTTACGCTTTTAGTATATCATGGTGTCCGTATGTCTTTGGCCCGCAAAATTCTTTCAAATACCGCGTGGCAAATTCTCGGCAAAGTCGTCACGGCGATTTTAGGAATTATCAGCATTAAGTTCATCACAAATTATCTTTCGCGTTCGGCCTACGGCGAGTATACGACCATTTACGACTACACGGCGCTTTTTACCATTATTGCGGACTTCGGCCTTTTTACGATTGCTGTGCGCGAAATGGCTCACCATAACACAAAGGAAAACGTTGAAAAAATTGTCGGCAACGTGCTTTCCATTCGCACAGCGCTTGCTGTCATTTCATTAAGCGTTGGCGTTATCGCTGCTGCGCTCATCCCGGCTTACCGCGGCAGCCATATTCCTTATGGAGTTTTTATAGTTTCTTTTGCAACCATCATCGCTCTGGTCGCCAGCACCATGTCTTCCGTCCTCCAGTTCCATCTGCGCATGCACTGGGCGTCTATAAGTTTAAGCATCGGCAAATTTGTTACGGTTGCATATATCGTTGCTGTGATCTTTTTCTTTTTTCCGAAAAATCCGGAGGCCGGATTTCCGCACCTGCTTTTTGCTTGGATTATAGGAAGCCTTGTAACAATTCTTATCACTTACGGCGCATCTTCAAGGCTTGTGCCGATAAAATACAAATTTGATTTTTTATTTTGGAGAGAAGTTTTATTAAAAGCTCTGCCTTATGGAATCGCTCTTGTGCTCGGTACGATTTATTTTCGAATGGGAACCATTGCGCTTTCTCTTTTTAAATTAAAGGAACAGACCGGACTTTACGGCGTCCCTCTGCGATTTTTGGAAATCCTACAAATCATTCCGCATTATTTTATGAATTCTGTGCTGCCGATTTTAACCATCAGCCTCAAGGAAAATCACGGCCGCGCTGTTAATGTAGTGCGGTATTCCATCAATGCTCTGGCCATGATGGCTTTTCCGATTTTGATCGGCGGTTACCTTCTTGCGTGGCCGATTACGGCTGCAGTAAGCAGTCCGGATTTTCTTACGCATCGCGCAATGGACGGCGGGATTGTGTGGGGATCCGATCTCGCGCTAAAAATTCTGCTCGTTGCCATGACTTTTACATATCTTCATGTGGTATTAAGTTATACGCTTGTTGCAATGGGTCGGCAGGTCGAGCTTCTTTGGATCAACGCCATTGTTGTTGTTATAAATGTAACTCTAAATTTTATTCTCGCGCCGCAGTTTGGATTCGTCGGCGCGGCAATAAGCGCGGTTACCGCGGAAGTAGTTATGTTTATCGGTTTATTTCTGCGCGTCAGGAAACGAATTAGCGCTGTTTGGGATCTGAAATTTTTGGCTAAGACGGCTTTTTCTTCAGCAGCAATGGGCGTTGTATTATTTTTTGCAGCTGATCCGCTTGTAAAATTGTGGTATTCGCAAAGCCTCGTTGTCCTCATTCCGCTCGGCGGTTTGGTTTTTGCAGGAGCTATGTTTCTAACGCGCGCAATTTCAAAAGATATGCTGCTGCTCCTCAAAAAAACCGATCAAAACGCCGAATTATCCCATATCTAAAACAAAATTTCTGAATATATCGCCGCGTTCTTTGTAATTTGCAAACATATCAAAGCTTGCGCAGGCGGGGGAAAGCAAAACTATGTCGCCCGGTGAGGAAATTGTCCGCGCAACCATAAATGCTTCTTGATAGCTGTCAGCCGAAATAAGTTCCAGCGGCGCGGAGCGGCGCGCTGGAGATTTTGCAGCCGCAGTTTCAATAGCATGTTCGATTTTTGGCTTTGTCTGGCCCATAAGTACTACGGCTTTTATGTTCGGCCGCTCAACAATTTCTTGAGCCATGGAACTGAAGTCGGCATTTTTATCCGAACCGCCGGCGATAAGAATAGTCGGCGCGGCAAAAGCACGCAGCGCAGCGATGGCTGTGTCCGGATTGGTTGATGCGGAATCGTTATAGTATTTTACGCCGCCGGCTTCTTTCACAAATTCAAGGCGATGGGGGAGTCCGCGAAATTCACGCACTGTTTTTGTTATAACTTCTATGGGTGCGCCGAGAATATGTGCGGCGGCCGCGGCAGCAAGAATATTTTTTATATTATGATTGCCGAGAAGTTTTACATTATTTTTTTCTCCGAAGATCATGCCGGTTTTCCCGTGCTTTAAAATGAGACTTCCAACCTTCAAAAATCCTCCTTCGCCTACTGGTTTTTCAATGGAAACGCCGGAGATTTTTGCTTTTGTATTCTTCTCAAATGAGGCGGATTGTTTATTGTCCATATCCAACACGGCGAAGTCTTTCGGACCTTGAAAACGCACGATATTCCGCTTTGCATCAACATATTCATCCATATCTTTATGATGATCTAGATGGTCCGGCGTAATGCCGAGGACCACGGCAACATGCGGACTTTTCTGTAAATCCTGCAGCTGAAAACTGGATAGTTCGAGAATGACTAGATCCCGCGGTGCAAGTTCATCAAGAAATTCCATTGGCGATTTGCCGATATTCCCGCCGAGAAAAACTTTTCTTCCTGCAGCTTTTAGGATTTCAAAAAGAAGCGTTGATACAGTGCCTTTCCCCTTCGTACCGGTCACGCCGACTATTGCACACGGACATTTTTCAAAAAAATACTTTGTAGCGCTTGTGAGTTGTTTGCGTATGGGGTCAAATTCTTTCTTCAAATACGGTATGCCGGGACTGCGAAAGATTAAATCGAAACCGCCGAGATTTTGAAGATAATGCGGGCCGAGCTTCGTGTGGATTTTGTTTTTCTCAAGCTCTTTTTTCGACCCTTCGCTGACATCACATACAGTCACGTCATGCCCGTGCTTTCTAAAATATTGCGCAAGCGCCTTACCTTCCACCCCATAGCCGACAATCGCAATTTTCATAGTTCTGGGATACATGGTACGATAATAAAGAGGCCTCTGCAAAATATGGGAGATGAAAAAGAAAAACTTGAGGGTTGGATTACAAAAAATATAGGCGGCGCAGCCGGTGAAAAAATTGTTTTTGCGGCGGCGGCGCAGCCCAGCCGCAAACCTCCGCAGCACGGTCCGCATCCGGCGGCGCGCGGACAAAACCAGAATAAAAAACCTGCGCATGGCGTTCTTCGCGTTATTCCGCTCGGCGGCCTGGATGAAGTCGGTAAGAACATGATGATTTTTGAATATGAACGCGACATTGTCATTGTGGATATGGGATTTCAGTTTCCGGAAGAAGACATGTTGGGCATCGATTATGTGATTCCGGACGTCAGCTACCTCATGAACAAACTGGATCGGATCCGCGGCGTGCTCATCACCCACGGCCATCTTGATCATATCGGCGCTATCCCTTATCTGCTTCCAAAGCTCAACTTCCCGCCAATTTTCAGCGCGAAACTCACTATCGGCCTCGTAAAAAAACGTCTGGAAGAATTTCATCTGGAACGCAAGGCGCGGCTCCATGAAATCGACCCGAGTAAACAGCTTCGCCTTGGTAATTTTCTTGTCGATTGGTTTCGCGTTAATCACAGTATTCCCGACGGCCTCGGCATTATTCTCCGCACGCCTGCGGGAAATATAGTCCACACCGGTGATTTTAAATTTGATTACACGCCGGTTTTTCAGCAGCCTGCGGATTATGCAAAGATCGCTTCGCTCGGCTCGCAAAATGTCGCAGCGCTTTTTTCAGACTCTACAAACGCCCTCAAGCCCGGCTATACCATGTCGGAAAAAAAGATCGGCGAAACGCTCGATGAAATTATCAAAACCGCCCGCGGAAGAATCATTATTGCCGCTTTTTCCTCGCTAATCGGACGCATTCAGCAAATTATCAATTCGGCTGCGTTTTATGGACGGAAGGTTTTTATTTCCGGCCGAAGCATGACGGATAATATTTCCATTGCCCAGCGTTTGCAGTTTATAAAGGCGCCGCCGGGCCTTGTTCATCCGATTAACAAAGTCGGAAAAACGAAAGATGAAGATACGCTTATCTTGACGACCGGTGCGCAGGGCGAAGCCATGTCCGCGCTTACGCGCATGTCCATCGGCGACCATTCGCAAATCGAAATTAAACGCGGGGATACTATTGTCCTTTCTTCATCACCGATCCCCGGTAATGAACGCTCTATTTATACAGTAATAAACAATCTTGTTCGCCGCGGCGCACGCGTAATTTTTAATCAAGTTATGGACGTGCATACTTCCGGCCACGCGCAGCGGGAAGATTTAAAACTAATGATAAATCTCGTGAAGCCGAAATATCTTGTGCCGATTCACGGCGAGCTTTTTATGCGCCAGGCTCATGCGGAAATCGGCCGAGAGCTAGGCATGCCTGAGCACAACACAATTATTCTAGAAAATGGCGATGTTATGGAAATCCAGCGCGGCGAAGCCAAAAAAACCAATGAAAAGGTAAGCGCAAATTATATTATGATTGACGGAAAAGGCATTGGGGATGTCGGCGCGCAAATTATTATGGACAGGCAAATCATGGCGGAAAACGGTGTATTGATTGTCTTGTTCACGGCTGACAATAAAACGAAGAAGCTTATCCGTGATCCGGAAGTGATTTCGCGCGGATTTATTTATATGAAAGAATCACAAGAGATCGTGAATGAAACCGTTGGTGTTTCAAAAAAAGCGTATGAGGATGCGATTGGCAGAATGCCACAAGGGAAACGCGGTGAAATCAAGGCTTTTATCCGTGGTTGCCTGGACCGATTTTCCCATAGAAAAATAGAACGCCACCCACTTATTCTACCGGTTATTGTTGAGATATAGATCCGGATGTTTAAAACTTAATAAATACACCGTTTTAGTTTTTGCGGGTTTTTCTCATATATATGTTTCCTGTTGGTGGTTTTTTCAGGAAAGATCGGTTTGGTTTGTATCTGTATACCCATCTTATTAAGGATCTTTAAACTTCTTTTAAACTAGTTTTGAACATATTGTTAATTACTAATTGAGAAATTTTTTGTTCGCTGGTTTTGCTTTTAAATAAAGGGTTTATGTGTCGTTGACTTTTATTTTTGTGATTTTTGTTGTTGGTGTGATTGGTGGTTTTGGGTTGTTGGTTGTGTTTTTAGTTAACCGGTTTAAAGGATGAATAAATTTTTTAGTTAATTTCTTTGTTTTGCTCTATTTTAATGGATTTGTTTTGTGTTTGATGTGTGGTATAATAAAACACCAGCAATATATTTATTAAGCAAGTCACTTTAATAAACAGCGGTTTATGAAATTTAATTTTTAGTTGTTTTAAGGGGTGTTTTGCGTATAATAACCCTCGAATTCATGCGTTTAAATTGTTCCCAAAAAGATCTACGTTTCGCTCTCGAGATAGTGAGTCTTGCGGTAAATACCTCAACCACACTTCCGGTTCTTAATAATATTCTTCTTAAGGCTGCCGGAAAGAAGTTGTATTTTTCCGCAACAAACCTAGAAATAGCCATTAACTATTCGATCGCGGCCGACATAAAAAACGAAGGCGCAATCACTATCCCAGCGAAATTAATTACCAATTATGTAAACCTTTTAGAGGACGAAAACGTTGAAATGAAGGTTGATGATGGAAACACGCTCCACATAAAAACCAAAACATCACAGACGAAAATAAAGGGTATTTCACCAAACGAATTTCCGCTTATTCCGAAGGTTGAAAAAGAAACCACAATCCAAATAAGCGCGAAAGACTTATCTCAAACAATAGACAGTACTATTTTTTCCGCAGCCACAACATCAACACGTCCAATTTTGGCAGGCGCCTATGTGGTTGTAGAAAAAGATGTTTTGAAAATGGTGGCCACGGACAGTTTTAGGTTGGCCGAGAAAAAAACAAAACTTTTGAAGAAATCAGAAAAAAGCATCGGCTGTATTGTACCGGTGCGCACCCTTCTTGAGCTCGGAAGAATTCTTAATACAAAATACGAGAAAGAACCGGTGGAAATTCAGGTGTCAAAAACACAAATTCTTTTTTCTGTCGACGGCGTTGAGCTTGTTTCTAGGCTTATTGAAGGGAAGTATCCTGACTATGAAAAAATAATCCCAAAAGCCACACGTACAAAACTTGAAATCCCGGTTGACCACCTTTCCTTGGCCACAAAACGTGTGAGCCTTTTCGCACGGGAAAACAATAACAACGTGAAACTTACGGCGACGAACGACGGAAAGCTTCAGATAGCCACAGATGAAACCAGTGTTGGCGAGGAGAAAGCAGAGGTGGATATAAAAATCGACGGCGAAAACAACAAAATCGCGCTTAACTCACAATATCTTCTGGATGTACTCGGGCACCTTAAGGAGAATGTATGTATCGAGATGGACGAAAAACTCACGCCGGTAGTTGTGAAGCCTGCAAAAAAAGACGATTATTTATATATCATTATGCCGCTTAAGGTTTAGGCATCAAGCGCTTAGCGGCAACTAATAACCTAAAATTCCAGTTGTGTCTTTTGTGAAGGAGCTTGTTCAGATTTTTCCAGAGCTCCAGAATATTTCTGTTTTTGAGGCCTTTCAAAAATTTCCGGCAGTAACCCTTTCCGGTTCCGGCAATTTTTCCTCAAAGGCCTTTTTACTAGCTGACATCCTTCGTTTTTCGGCTACTGAAAGCGCAAAAAAGGCCCAGCCGTTGGTGTGGATCGTTAACGATAAGGTGGAACAAGAGGGTGTGAACCAGGCCTGCCAGGAATGGTTTTTAAACGGATTTTCAGTATTGAGGCTAAATTCGCCGAACGGTTCGGATGCCACACAGACATCCAAAGAAGAACAGCGCAAAGAAAAACTAAAACTTCTTTCTATTATTTCGCGCATTCAAAAAGAGGAAAAATGCATATTGGTAGCTCCGTATCAGGCATTTATGGCCGGTGTTCCAAATCAGGACGATCTCAAAAAAAGGATTATTACCGTCCGCACCGGAGAAAAAATAAGTCCGGTTGAGTTTTTTGAAAAACTCATTGCGCAAGGGTATGAGGTTTCGCACGATGATTATTTGGAGCACGGCGCTTATTTGGGGAAAGGAGATGTGCTTTCGGTGTTTCCAGTAAACGGTTCTACGCCGGTGCGAATCGAGTTTGAATTTGACACCGTAACGAATATTTTTACTTACTCGCAGGATTCGGGCGAGGTTGTAAAGCGCGTAAAGAAGCTGGAATTATATCCGGCGGAAATTGAGTGCAAAGATCCGGATTTTTTTCGATATCTTCCGCAGAGCGCACTTACCGTCGAAGACGAGCTCGAGGTAACAGACGAGCATTATGAGGTATGGGACGAGGTTTTTGCAAAACGGCCAAAAGAAAGCCAGCTTATTACATTTACTTCTTTTCCGGAAGATGCGCCGAACAACCGTAACCTCCGCTATCTTTCGGTTTTGAAGTATCAGGACCTTATTGATTTGGCGCACGATATTAAAGAACGTTCCATGCAGGGGTGGAGAATTGTGTTTTTCACAAAACACGGGGATGCAATGCGCGAACTTCTTAAAGAAAGGAAGGTGAATTTTGAAACTTCGCTTGCGCCTTTTAACGGTTCCGCAATACCGGTTCGCATCGTTGATGTCGAAAAAGAAGAACTTTTCCCGCGCGCATTCCAATCCGGCGATTTAAAAATTCTCGTCGTGTCGGATAAAGAAATCGCAAATCTCCACGAGGAAAAACAAAAGAGAATTTCCGAACGAGTATTTTGGGAATTCCTCACTACCCTAAAGCAGAACGACCTCGTTGTTCATATTAACCACGGCATCGCGCGTTTTGAGGGTCTGGAGCGCCGCATGATCGATGGTATTACGCGTGAATATCTCAAACTTGCCTATGCCGAGAACGACAAATTATATGTTCCGATTGATCAGGCGGACAAAATTAATAAATTCATCGGCGCTGAAGAAGAAGCGCCCAAACTCACGCGGCTTGGCTCTGCGGAGTGGGCCACCATGACCAAGCGCGTTCGCAAAGAGACCGAAAAAATCGCACGCGAACTTTTGGAACTTTACGCTAAACGAAAACAGGCACAAGCCGAAAGTCTTAATACGGAATCGCAAGACCAAATCGCTTTCGAAAAAACATTTCCTTATCAGGAAACTCCGGGACAAATTAAAGCTATCCATGATGTGAAAGAAGATATGGCAAAACCGGCGCCTATGGATCGGCTTATTTGCGGAGATGTGGGATTTGGGAAAACAGAAGTGGCCATGCGCGCGGCGTTTAAGGCTGTGACGAATAAAAAACAGGTCGCTCTCATATCGCCGATCACAATTTTGGCGGATCAGCACTACCGGTCTTTCAAAAAACGCATGGATGATTTTCACATCCGCGTGGAAATGCTATCCCGCTTCAGGTCGCCAAAAGAGCAAAAAGACATTTTGGAACGACTCGCAAAAGGTGAAATCGATATTATCATCGGAACGCACCGGCTTCTCCAGAAAGATATTCGTTTTAAAGATCTTGGTCTCGTGATCGTTGATGAAGAGCAGCGGTTTGGCGTGAAACAGAAAGAGCAGTTCAAAAAAATGCGCACCGAGGTGCACATTTTAACCCTTACCGCAACGCCGATTCCGCGGACGCTGAATATTTGTCTTAATAAACTGCGCGATATTTCAACAATCACCACCCCTCCGCCAGGCCGTCTGCCGGTTATCACCGAAGTAAGAAAATATTCGCACGAACTCATCCGCGAGGCGATTCTGCGCGAGGTTAAGCGCGGCGGGCAGATATACTTTCTCCACAACCGCGTGCAGACTATCGATGCCATTGCGGAGCGGTTGCGTGCGCTTGTTCCGGAAGCGCGTTTCAGCGTGGCGCACGGCAAACTTTTAAGCAAAGAGCTTGAGGAGCGCATTATAGATTTTAAAGATCATAAATTTGATGTGCTTGTAAGTTCAACCATTATTGAAAACGGGATCGATCTTGCAAATGCCAATACGCTTATTGTGAATAACGCGGAAAAATTCGGGCTCGCTCAACTTTATCAGCTTCGCGGCCGGGTGGGGCGCAGCAAGACGCAAGCATTCGCATATTTTCTATATCACTCGCAGAGATTAAGGCTTGATGCAAAAAAACGGTTGCGTGCGATTGTGGAGGCGTCCGAACTCGGCTCCGGATTTCAAATCGCCATGAAAGATTTAGAAATCCGCGGCGCAGGCGACATTCTCGGCGTGAATCAGCACGGCGTCATTAATGTCGTGGGCGTGAGCCATTTTATACGTATGCTCAATAAAGCCGTGGAAGATTTGCAAGCGGGCAAGACGACGGAAGAAGTGACCGAAGAGCCCGAGGTATCTATTGAGCTTCCGCTCACAGCTTTTATTCCCGATGATTATATCGTTAACTCAAAAGAAAAAATAAATATATACCAGCGCATGGCTGCAGCGGATTCGCCGGATTATCTTGATGAGCTTAAAGAAGACGTGCTGGAGGATTTTGGAAAAATGCCGCGCGAAGTCGTGAATCTCTTCCGCGTCATCGAGCTGAAAATTTTGGCAAAAAAAGCCGGACTAGTAGTTGTAAAGGCGGAAAATATCCACATGAAAGTAGGGAAGGAGATTGTTTTATTTATGGGGAAATCGGTTAAGCCGGAGAGTATTGTCTATATGTTGAGCCATAATCCGAAATGGCAAATTAGCAGCAATAAATTACGCGCCAAAATAGAAGACCTCGGCTTAAACTGGTTTGATGAACTGCGGGAATGTATAAAAATGCTCGGCGAACAGGTTGATAAGGCAAAGATAGAGTCAAATGGAAGCGTTTCCGTAAAACCGGACTTCCTTGACAAAAAGTTGCAATAAAATAGCTTTTTGGTCAAACTCTTGGTTATAATTCACTCCCGGGAGTAAACTATAACATAAAACATAACCCATTTAGGCTATTTTTGGTATTCACGCACAAGAATATTACGAAGTCCGGCGGCTCCGACATTCGATTCCCGGTTTGTTGAATGGTTTGCGCTAGAGGGTTTTACGGCTTATAGTTACCCCTAATTATGGAACTACCTAAAGGCCAGAAGGAGAAATTACTTGTTATTCCATTGATAGCTGCACTTGCAGGGTGCGGTTGTCCTGGGAAATCACCCGCAATTACCGAAACGCAGCATGGCACAGCGCAGGCGGTAAGAAAAGCCGCTGACCCCGAGAATATTTTTGTAACCATGTGGCGTCTTTTGGATGAACCTGTGTATTTGGAGAAAGAGGAGGAAGATAAGTATCATACTATAGGGGGGCGGCTATCACCTCATTATGCTTTCGCATACCCCGAAAGATTTACTGCCTACGGGATTACATGTCTTGTACTTGCAGGCATTTCGCCCGAAGAAGCTGAAGAGTGGCCTGAAGCGCTCCGCGGCGAAGATATTGCAGTTCTTAAAAATAGGTATCGTGTATCGCTAGAAGCAGCAAAACAATATCGCGGTTCCCGATTTTCTGGTTCTGAAATAATAGAGCTTTTAATAAGCAAAGTTCCTATTGAAACTGCCAATGCTTATTCCAAGCGGTTTACTGGATCAGATATAGATCTTTTGGCTAAAGGATATTTTATGCATTCTCCCCGAATTCCCCCGGTTCCTCCAGAGCAGGCGAATAAATTTTCCAAAAGATTTAACGCGTACGAAATAGGACTTCTTGCGACACAAAGTATCGGCCCAGAATTTGCAGAACAATACCCAGAAAGATTTAACGCGGGGGATATCTTAATCCTCATTACCTGTGGGGTGGATCCGCAAAAAGCCGCAAGTTACCCGGAAAATCTGCATATTATAGATATTTGTGAACAACTTGGATTTAAGAGAGAATGTGTAGGGGCACTTGATACGTGCGGCTGCATGGCCACGGAGGCTTTAAAGGACGGAAAGAAGAGTTATGAATATCGGGACGGGAGGATTGTTCCATACCAGCCAGATGAGATCGATTTACTAATACTCCGGGAAGAAACGGAAAATAAAAAATGAGCTTCACTTTGTAAAGACAACGGCACTCGTCGCTAAAACAAAACCACCCGCTTGCTGAGAGCTTATTTATAATGACAACTTCGTTCATCTCTGCGCGACATGCTGCTCGCTCGGGCTGCGCCTAGGCAGCGCAAAAGACCGTTTATACGCCTCGCTAAACTCGCTCGGCGGCGCAACAGAAGCGCTTCGCTTTCTGTTGCGTGTTGGTGGAGATGGGGGGAATCGAACCCCCGTCCAAGGATAAAGAGAGGCCACGTCTACAATCATAGTCCGTTTTGAATTTTTGTCCGTGCGGATAAAAAAGGAACAAAAAGCCCGCGCGGCTTAAGCATAAAATTTCGGCTCATCCGCATGCCGGCGGATTTGCTTGAGCCTCATGAGTTGCGCCTTTCGCGGTTATGAGGCCTTGCCGCAAGAGACGTCAGCCGATAAAAATCAGCCGAGCACGATTAGGCAAAAGCCGGGACGCGCGCAGGAGCTCCGCGAAGAGCCTTGAGCGCACGGACAGTTGCCATTTCGCCTGCATTAGCAGTTAATTTGCGCTGGACGGATATAACGGGGGACAGCGCGACCCCGTGAATGCAGAAACCTGTCTTTCAAAGATCCCTGTCGAATACCGGTGCATCCCCTACGCGAGCGCAGCGAGCGCTTCTAGTCTGTACGGGTACAAACTATTTTTAACAACGCTTGTTCCCGGAAACATAAGTTTATCACGGGAGCAAAACAATACAACCCGTCACGTCAAAAGCACCCCTATCCCATATGATCCTCCTGCAGCAAGTGCGCCAACAATAAGCGTTTCCAAAGCGCTTATAATGACATTACGTTTTGTGAAACGGGTTTTTAATCCCCCAACGGCAAGAAGGCCTATGGCGGAAAGAATCATGGCAATTCTAAAAATAGATTCAAAATATGATTCCTGAAAAAAATACGGAAGAGTCGGAATAAATGAACCGACGATAAATGATACACTCATAATAATCCCGTTTAAACCCGGCTTCGGCGGCGCCTCGGCAAAACCAAGTTCGTCTGTCATCATGGTTTTAAGCCACACGTCGCGGTCGCTTGTAATTTTTGCAACAACGTCGTCCAATAATTTTCCTTTAAATCCTTTTGCTGAATAAATGTCGCGAATTTCCTGAATTTCCGCCTCGGGCATGTTGTCAATTTCCCAATTTTCGCGCGCAAGCTCGCTTTCATAATGATCCTTTTCGGATTTAGAGCCGAGATATGTGCCAAGGCCCATGGAAAAAGCGCCTGCAACCAAAGTTGCAAGAGCAGCAAGCAGGACGGTTTTGTTTTCAATAGCGCCGCCCGTAAGGCCGGCGATTACGGCGAATGTGGAAACTACGCCGTCATTAAAACCAAAAACCGCCTCCTTTAGCAGGCCGCCGACTTTCCGATGAAATTCAACATGAATTGCCATTTATACTCCGATTGTAATCCGCGGAGAGGTTTCCAGCAAACGGCCGGGAAAGGAAAATCCAGCAGCTTTTTTATGTCCGCCGCCGCCAAAGATCCCGGCAAGTTTTGAAAGATCAATGTCATCAACGCGCGAGCGAAACGAGCCCTTGATAGTTTGACCGCGATCTTCATAAAGCAAGCAGCAAAAATCACCGTCCGGTACAGCGTTGAGATAGTCAATGGCGCCGGTCGTGTCATCCGGTGTTGCATGAACCGACCGGAAATCCGCTGCAGCCATTGCAGATACGGTTACTTTTTTATCATTTACGCGCATGCGTTCAAAAATTTTTCCATAAATTTTAAGTTGCTGTGTCGGCATAGTATGAAATTGCAGACGAGTAATTGTTTTGAAGTCCGCGCCTTTCCACATAAGATCAGCTGCAACCTCCAGCACTTCCGGCGTAACGTTGGAATGCATGAATGAACCCGTGTCGTAATAAAGGCCATTAAGAAGACACGTGGCAATAGCGCGATCGATTTTCAGACCGCAGTAGGTTAGCACGCCATAAACAATTTGCGTTGCCGAAGCTGCGACCGGATCAACAATATTTATTTGTCCGAAGAAATCATTGCTTGCATGATGGTCAATGTTGATGACCGGCGGTTTGCCGATAAAAAGATCCGGTTTGGTTTCATGAAATTTAGTCATGTAATGAGCTCCGCAGTCTACCGTGATGATGAGATCCGCCCACGATTGGTCAAAATCGCGCACATAAGAATCGAATTCCGGAAGAAAATTGCAGTTCGCCGGCGGAGAATCAATGCATGCCGAAATAATTTCTTTGTCCCATTGATATTTTAGGGCGCGCCGGAGTCCAAGGTTTGCGCCTACCGTATCTCCATCCGGCCCGCGATGCGAGAGAATGATAATTTTACGCGCCTGCGCGATGAGATTTTTCGCCTTAAAAAGTTCAGTTTCAGAAATACGCATAGGTCGATTATAGTAACAAAAAATCTCCCGCCATGTCGCGCGTTTACTGTTGCAGGAAATGAATTCGTTGGTGAGATTTATGCCGTGACGGTCGGCGGAGGCTCCTCGGCGTCGCTGACTTGGCGCGCAGCGGGTTTAGCTGGCGCTGGGGGGGGGCGCTATGGCTGGCACAGCAGGTTGGGCCGGTGGTGTTGTTGCTACTGCAGCTGGCGGATTTGCTTTTGCTTCTACAGCAGCCAAAACAGCCGCCATATCCTGGTTGGCCGCACGCGCAACGCGCGTCTCTTCGCGAATACCCCCACGAGAAATATATCCTTCCACTCCGTCCTTTGTCCGGATCATATATCCACCATCATCGGTTTTCCCCAATATCATGACTACTTCATTTTCACCAACTTTGACCGGTACGCTCACACCGGTTTTTTCACCTCGCTGAAAAACATATACACTTCCATTCACTTTTGCATACTGTTGCCCCGTTGCCGCTTCATCAAATTTTACGTCTTTCACTGGTAGTTGGCCCGGCGCAACATTAAACTGATGGGCTGTTCCACTGATAGTTACAATATAACCATCCTTTAAATTCCATGTTGACTTGCCTCTTGCGCCAGCCTTAACAGCTACTCCATTGACATCCGTCGCATCGTTTGCAAAAACAACATCGCGGTCATAAAGATGATCTGTGTCTTCAAGTCTTTGTTTATCCCATGCAGCTTTTTCTCGAGCAAATTTTCTGTCAACAAATGCGCGTATTTGCGCCTCGTTAGGTTTTTCAAGATCGTCCTCGGCCGATAGTTCGCCAAGATCTTTACCGTCCACTGTAGCCACGCGCATAGATATATTTTCATTATCTTCCTTGCGCGGCTCAGCAGAAACAATAACCGGTGTGCCAGCTTCATATTCAGTATTGCCGCTTCCATCTTTTTTATCTTTATATAATACAAGGATGGCGCCTTTTTTCGCAGAGTATTCGTCATAGTCTATCTTTGGATAAGACGACGGGGCCAGAGGGCCGGCGTTGAATGTCGGTCTGCTTGCAACAGGTAAATCCGGCAACAGCGCAGCAGCTATTTCTGGTCCAGCCGGCGCAGTCGGCGGTGCAGCCGGAGCGCCTTCAGCGACAGCGGCAGCCTGTGCAGCAGGCGGATTAAGTTTTGCTAATTTAGCCGCAAAGCCTCTATCTTTGCCGTCCGTATATTTTGCCACTGCTTCAAATAAAGCCTGCGTATCTTGCCCCCAAATTCCATCGCCAAACCTTTTTGCATTTCTATAACGCGCCTCAAATTTCTTTTTGTCTGCCGGCGTAGCAGCTTCCCACAATTCCTGCTGAAATTTTCTTACGGCCGTCACCAGTTTTGCATCATTTGATTTATCTGCCTCCGGCACGTCGAGCGCCTTAGCGATTTTATCTTTATTAACAACATTTATTTTTAATGTACGGGCGATTCTTTCTGTATCAGTTAGGCGCCTTATTTCCGGAGATGCCGGTCTCGATTCGCCTCCAGTTGGTGTTGTTGGAGGTAATATTTCTCCTTCTGCTTCTCCTTCGCCCTCCTCCCCATCCGCAGCCGGCAGAGGAGATTCATCTGCAGTATTTACAGCTGTCTGTGTATAGTAAGATAAATCGTAACGATCAATATGGGTCTGGAGATCTTCAATAATGGCCATACGCTCTTCCACGGTTCTGGCCAAATTCAAATCCTTGTCAGCGTCTAAATATGCTTTTTGCGCTTCATCATCAGTCTTAAGCGCTGGAGGCAAAGATTCAAACATGCCACGTAAATACTGCTTCGCAGAATCATGTGTGAGCGCGGCATTTCTGATAAGACTTTCTTGGCCGGTTTCCACATATCTTTGTGCAACTGTATGGGTTGCTACATCGGCATCCGCTGGCGTTTCATCGTCAGTATCAGCAGAGTCTGTATCCACCGATTCATCCGCGCCTTCTTCGGCGGCAGGCACGCCTCCATCAGGGATGTCCGCACCGCCAGGCGGGTCAAAAAATGCAAATCGCTGCTCGCCAAGCGGAATATGCCAAGGCGCGATTCCAATGCAGCGCAGAAATTTCCAAGGATTTTTATTTTTCATATTTTTTGTGTTAAGAATTTGTGGATTGTTTTGCTTCGCTCGCAATGATATCAATAAACTTCCGGTTTGCTTATTTGCCAACCGCCGCCTTTCCAGAAAAGTTTGAACTTCAGTCGATTGTTTGAAGCATCGGCGTCTTTCCGAAGTTCCAGCGGCGCATCAGCCGGCACAATTCCATCCAGCGCCACATAGCACGAAAATGACTTTTTCTTTTTTAAAGCATCCCATTTTTCGTCTAATGCGCTGAATTCATAAAAAATTTGCTGCGAACCGGAATTTGCCACTTTAAAATTAAAACCTTGCCATCCTTCATCATTCGGATATTCCTTGCGCAGCGTGCAGTCCATACTGCCTTGTATAACCACGGTATCAGAAGCACTGCTTGCCGCAGCTATTCTAAAGCGCAAACCGAGTGCTTTTGTGCTCTTTTTTCTTTGCAGTTTTTTGCTTCCAAGCACTACGTCAATGAGTTTTATATCAATATCGCCAATGTCGTTTTCTGCATCTTCCACGTCTTCAAAATCATCCTCTGTTGGTTTTGTAAAAGTTATTCCGGGCGGCGCCACAGTAGTTTTCGGCGCCTCCGGACTTTTTGCCGTTTCATTTTTATTCACCCAATCATATCCGCCTTTCGCGTTCGGCACGCATTTCATTGTCAAAAAACTCTCCGCAAAAATTGTATAGTAGCTAGCGGAATCTTTTTTCACGCCGTCCCAATATTGGTAAATTTTCCCAGCCGCTGGATTATATCGAAATGTCACGCGCAGACAGCCATAATTGGGTTCGATCTCGTGTCCGTATAGCTCCACTGCCTTTCCGGTTTCTTTATTGAGCTCCGCGCCGATAAAATGAACATCACCATCTTTTTCCGAAATTACGAAAGTGCATTGGCCGGTGGCGTTTGATACGCAATATTCTTTTACATCTCCGGTGCCGGTTAAAATTTGCTGAACTTGAACATTTGGTGCAGCCGTTAGCATGTCTTTATATGCCCATATTGTAATTTTTGCTTCGGTCGCAGTTTGCGCATAAGCAAGAACTCCGCCGGCCAATACCCCAAGCACTACCAAAAGCGAAGCGCCTCTGCTGATATACGATAAACCGTGGGAATTTTCCTCTGTCATAGATTTTTGTTTTTATATAATATGCCCCGTTTATTACTATAATACCATAAACTAGTTTATTACGCAAATATACTGTTAATAACGGAATTTAAGGTTAAAAAGTGTGCCCGGGCGGGATAAAGCAATTAATTTGGTTGAATTTTTGGTCTACAAGTTATGGTTTTCTGATACTTGCAAAACCCGGTTGCCCAGATCATGAATGATTTTGGTGTACGGAATCCTCTGGCTCGATATTGAAGATCACGAATAAGCCCAATAAGATGCTCGGCGCTGTTGCTAGTTGTTGGCAAACAATAAAGTGGAAATTCCAAATACCTTCGATAATCCAGATAGTGTTTTAAAAGTCCGGAAATCACCGTCCTGAACGCAGGTGAAGTGATTGTTGGTTTGATCACGGCAAGCTGGTTAAGTGCATCAATAGCTTCACGATCATCACGATACAAAACGCACTGAGCTAATTTTCTTAGTCGGATAGCCAGCTTGATGTTTTTCCCGCGTGATCCGCATGACATACAGTGCTGAATACGTGACAGCAGATGAAAATGACATCGCTGAACTATCCAACCAAAGCCTTTTGCAACTACAATAAGACCGGTGTGTCCATCGCATACCAATGCGATAATCCGGTCATACACTTCTTGCGGCAGTCGTAGCAATGCTTCATTCCATCCATGGCCGGATTCGGTACCAACTTTCAAATATGGTGGCAAAATCACTGCTTTATTACCAGAAATACTTCTCAGAAGAATGAGATAGAGCGTATATTTCTTTCCATTGAAATATTCAACGAGACCATCAACGATGGCAATTAATGGTCCATCCGGAACCGGATGCCAAGAAGTTTTTTCGTTAAATATGCTCAAGGTTTTACGCAGACGAGCTGCACGAGTATGTCTATCCAGCGATGTTTTAGATAAATTTCCTCGAAAGTACCGAAGCAGAATCTCAAACTGAATCCTACGTTCAGTTCGTCCTCGTTTCCGCTTCTAAACACGCCATGTTTTTCGACAGCTTGAACATTGCCGACGACGTTGTCCAAAACGATAAACTGCCTCACCGCAGCAGATGGATTTCTCATGTATTTTGCTCATACACGAGAAAATGCCACAAAAATCCTTTTGAAGCCTTTTAGCAACGCCATTACCTTATCTCTCTATCAACCAAATTTATTTAACTATCCCGTCCGGGCACACTTTTAAGGCGCACTCCGCTTCGCTTCGTGCGTGCTAAGCAAATGACTTTCCGCACCCGCAGGTACTGGTCATATTTGGATTGTTTATTTTTAGGCCGGTGGCTTCTAGGGAAGCTGTATATTCGATATTGCTTCCTTTAATGAAACCGAGCGACATGAGGTTTAAAAAGAGTTTTGCGCCGTGAAATTCAAAAGTTTTTTCATCCGGCCCGGCTTTTTCCTGAAATGCCATAAAGTATTTAAAGCCCGCACAGCCGCCTGGAACCACGTCTATTTTAAGACCCCAACCTTGTTTTTCTTCGCGCTTGAGGAGGTCTTTGATATAGCCGGCAGCTTCCTCGGTCATAGCGAGGGTTTCTTTTGATTTGGGCGCGTCTGATTTTATTTTGGTGACGCTGCCGTCACCGTCGCAGCAAGACATAGTATGTATGATTAAGCTTGAGGCTGCATATAAGAAGCTCCGCCAGGGCCGCCTAGACGTTCTTCTAGCGCAGCGCGGATGGCCGCATTTATATCGCCTTGATGAGGAGTAAGATCAGCTTCATATATATGCGGTTGTCCCGGCAAGGTAGGGCCTGTAAAGCTTACGTATCCATTACGCACTTCAACTCTCGTGACAGTATGTGGCACATTTTTCGGTCCGGCTTCCACTGTACGAATTTCACCCATCGACCCCGGAATACTATCGGCAATAACATCTCTATCCCTACGACCGTCTGAATTTACATCCGGATCTCTTCGCATAAAATAAATTTTAAAAAATAAATGTTGCGTTAATTACTCAACAAGCTGAAGTTGTATATCTTCTTCCGGGAATTCTTCATTGATGGCGTTTTGAACGCCGTATTGGAGCGTGATGGAAGAAGCCATGCAGCCCACGCATGCGCCATGAAGTTTGACTTTGAGAATTTTTTCCTGCGTGAGTTCGACGAGTTCGATTTCGCCGCCGTCCATTTGGATGAACGGCCGGATTTTTTCGTCAATGCATTGTTGGATGCGGCCGAAAAGATTCGTTTCTACTGCACCGACTGCCTGTTTTGCTTTATTGTCAGCCATGCGCCGATTATAGCAAAAAACGCTCATCCGGCAAGCCCAAAATGTTAAACTGGTGTGGTGATACGTATTATTTTCGGAATCGTTCTTCTTGTAGAAGTTTTTGCGCTGGCAAACCGTGGCGGCGGACCTCTTTTATCCCATCTGTTTTTAACCGGCGCTGCGGCTGCTATTTTGGTGATTTGTTATCTTAAAAAGATACAGTTGCGGCGCATGAACAGTTGGCCGATTTTGAGTTTTGCGGCATTTTTTATCTTTTTTGCGCTATCGCTTTTAGCTTCTCTTACGCCGGGCTACGACTTGGCTTGGTTGCTTTTGTTCGCCAACGCAGGCCTTTTGTTTTTTATAATCAGCAGCCTGGAAATTTCCGAAAAAGATTTGCGGATTTTTTCCATCGGTTTGATTGGCGTTGCAGTTGCGGATACGCTCATCGGTTATTTTATTTATACCCAGACCGCATTCCCGCGTTTCGCAGGAACATTTATAGATCTCGCTGCGCCATACACTTCTTTTGGCAATGATTACGCCGATTTTATTTTGTTGATTTTGCCGCTTGCACTTGCGCGGTTTTTTGAAAAACACAGGCGTTTAACCACCACGGTTGTGTTCGGATTCGCCGCCGCAATTTTGTTTTCAGGATTTTTGTTGAGTTTTTCGCGAGCTGCATGGGTGAGTCTTTTCATAGTCATTATTTTAGCCGGAGTATGGTTTTTTTATTACAAAAGTTTTCCGCAAAACTTTACATCTCCGCGCCGTATTTTTATGCGACTGGCCGCTGGAATTCTTTTAACCGTTTTGCTTGTTACGGCGCTGCAGACTGTTCGAAGTAGAAAGTTTCAAACCACGCCTTTGTTTTATAAGGCTTTGTTTCAAGCGGACGAAGGAAGCGCATCCGTAAACGAAAGGATCGATTTTTGGAAAGGCGCTGTCAAGCTTATTGCCGAGCGTCCGCTTTTTGGAAGCGGTGTTTTGAGTTTCAAATATCTATACCCGCGCTATCAGGAAAAATTCGGCGCCAACTGGGATCATCCGCATAATCTATTTTTAAATATCGGAGTTGAAAACGGTATTTTTGCCGCGCTGTTTTTTATGGTTTTTCTCGGGAGCATAGCCGTCATTTGCGCGCGTTTTTTGTGGAAAAACCCCGGGCATGGAATTTTATTTTTTTTGCTGGGGTCGCTCGGGGCTTTTGGCCACAACCTTTTGGATTTAAATTTTATCGTTTCGAATTTTACCCTCTTTATCGTTTTTCTTGCGATTGGAGCCGCGCACGCGCGGGCGGCAAAATCGGTACAGCGGCTTCACAGCAGCATATTTATTCTGCGTTTTGCGATGATAGCGAGTTTATTGTTGGTTATGCTCGGTTTACACGAGGGGTTTTATAATTATCATTTTAAAAAAGGGCGCGCCGCACTGACATCTGGAAATCTTGGCGAAGCTACCCTGCGACTGGAAAAATCAAAAAATCTTTTTTTTCAGCGGGATTTGGCAAATTATCTTTCTGCTGCGTATAAAAAACAGTACGAATCGACGCGCGATATTGCGTGGCGGCAGAAAGAAATTCGGCTTCTTCGAGAAACCGATCAAGCAACGCTTGATGCAAAGCTTTTAAGCAGGCTTGGGGAAATTTACATGGATGAAAAGAAATACGCGGAAGCGGAAAATTTATTCACACGGGCGATAAATTTGGATTCGTCGAACAATTTGAAATATTATTTTCTTTTTCTTGATGCGCAGAAAAAACAGGGGAAGCGCACGCCGCCGGGGATGCGCGAAAAAATCAAAAACTTGCTCGCGGAATATATTACGATTCTGCGCTTCAACCATCATATGACTATTTTGACGGATAATCCTACTTACGCCGGCAAATTATATGATTTTTTCAGCATGAGAAAGGAACGCGAGCAGCTTGATGCGATTTGGTTTGAGGAATTGATTAAATTTACGAGTAAATACGGGAAAGTTCCCAAGTCGGTTTTGTAAGAGGCTTTTTTATGCAACTTTTGATCGCCACAAAGAACCCCGGGAAATTTTCTGAAATATCAGAGGTTTTGCGTTCACTGCCGCTTGAACTATTAAGTCTGCGCAACCTCGGAATCAAAGATGAAGTCGAGGAGCATGGTGACACGCACGAAGCGAACGCAATTTTAAAAGCGCGCTATTTTTATGAAAAAACCGGCTTGCCGACGCTTGGCGAAGATTCCGGAATTTACGTAGATGCGTTTCCAGGCGAGCTTGGCGTGCAGACACGGCGGTGGGAAGGGCTTCATCATGCTTCTGATGAAGAATGGGTTGAATATTTTTTGAAGAAGCTGGAAGTTTTTCCGAAAGAAAAGCGCACCGCAAAATTTGTGTGTGCGGCAGCGCTCATTTTTGACAGCGCGTCTTTTAAAAAACCACATATATTCTTTGGAGAAACGCACGGAATTATTACACCGCAGCTCGAAGCTCCGCTTAAAGCCGGGATTCCGATTTCATCATGCTTTCGTCCTGAAGGTTGCTCAAAAGTCTACGCGGCGCTTACAGCGGAAGAAAAAAACCGCGTAAGCCATCGCGGGAAAGCGATGCATGCAGTGAAGAATTTTTTAGAGCAATTACTGGTATAATATGGCGGCGAAATAAATAGGCAAAGTCAGTATCGGGGTGTAGCGCAGATGGCTAGCGCGCTTCGTTCGGGACGAAGAGGTCCCGGGTTCAAATCCCGGCACCCCGACCAGTATTAGATTTAATTTCGGTACCATTGGTTTTGTACAAAATGGGATTTGAATGCCGGACCGCGCGGGCACCCGAGCGGAGCGAAGGGTCGCGCGGGAGGCAAGCCGGCGCGCCGAGCGCGAAGAGCGCGAGGACGGCGCCGGCAAATCCCGGCACCCCGACCACACACACGAGCTTTAGCGAGTATGCTTCGTTCTCTCGGCCCAGCAGGGCAGTATTTGCATACGCTAATATATTCTTTAGCAGGTTAAAATTCACTCACATGAGTGAATTTTAAAAGACAATTGATCTTTGGCAATACAGTGTAAATTGGCAAGATGGGCGATTTCTGTTATACTAATGAGAATATTTTTAACAAATACTTAATATGCAAACAAAAGTGAATCCATGGATGGTATCTACCTTATTGCTCGCCGGACTTGTAATTGGTTTTGGCGTAGCGCAACTTCCGGCATTTGGCGCTGCGGCGAAAGAAGGAGCACAAGGCGAAAGACCGGCAGCTGTCCAACCCAAGCCTGCGCCGTCGCAAGCCGAACTTCCATCCGCAGCCAACGAAATCAATCTTGCGCCAATATCAACATCTGACCATGTTCGCGGTCCGGCTAATGCGAAAATCACGCTTGTTGAATTTTCCGATACCGAATGTCCGTTCTGTAAACGTTTTCATTCCACTATGCAACAGGTTCTTCAGAAATATCCCAATGATGTGCGGTGGGTTTATCGGCATTTCCCGCTTGATCAACTTCATTCCAAAGCGCGTAAAGAAGCGGAAGCAACCGAATGCGCCAATGAACTTGGCGGGCCAGAAACATTCTGGGCGTATATTGACCGTCTTTTTGAAGTTACGCCGTCGAATGACGGCCTCGATCCGCAGCAGCTTCCGATCATCGCGGCTTATGTAGGCTTGGATAAATCAAAATTTGCATCATGTCTTGCAAGCGGAAAGTACGCACAGCACGTTGCGGACGATCTTGCAGGCGCTGAAGCGGCCGGCGGTAGAGGCACGCCGTATACTATCCTTCTTGCTCCTGACGGCTCAAAATACCCGCTTTCCGGTGCATTGCCTTTTGAAAAAGTCGCAGCGACTATTGAACAGGCGCTTGGAAAGTAAAAGAATTTTGGAACGGTAATATTTCAATCCACACGGGCGTGAGATCTAAAAAAATCTCGCGCCCTTTTTCGTCAAAAAATTTTGTCGGAGATTCAAGCGATTCCTTTTTCCATTTTCCTTGGATGACGCGGCCATGCTGAAAAACCGTTGCTTCGCCATCGGCGATTGTTTTTATGGAAATTGTAAGCTGGGGGTCGCCGTTATCCCAAGCTTTGACGCGTTGGACTATTACCGTGCGAGGCGAAATTTGATTGTTGTTTGCTTGATCTATATGCGGTTTTTTCGCCTGAAAGCGGTTGTATGAATTTGCCGCTGGATCATATTCATAATCAACACGATATGTTGGAAAGCCAAAATCGATCGAGACTTTAGATACAGCAGGATAATTTTCAAAATCCGCAGAGCGCTGCGTGCGCTGTGAATTTTTTTGCAGATTTTCCAAATGAGCCGGTTTCTGCCAAACCCAATTTTTATCCGCAGCCAATTTTTCCATCGCTTCGCGGCCGGAAAACATTGTGTGTTCAAGACTTGTTTTCCCCACATTTTCGCGCCGGAAATAATCTTCCAAAACAAACTGATCCGCATTTAAAATATCTTCTTTTGCGAGGCGCCGTAAGACGTCGCTGTGCCCGCCCACGTGTACATACACGCCTTTCCATTCGTGCATCCAGTCGAGAAAGTAACTGCGGGCGCTTCTAACCGGACCGAATTTTTCCGGAATATTTCCAGGCATAAAAATCGCCAAAAACCGCGTAATGCCGCCTTCGGTCGGCGCTTCATATACTTTGTCCGCTAAAGAAAGTCCTTTTTGAAACGGTCGCGCAAGCAGTTCATTTTCAATCATTACGCCGATAGGTGGAGTAAGCGGTTTGTAAAGATTGATACCCGGTGCGCCATCTATTCCGCGAAATATCAAAAACGCAAAATATCCAGCTGATGCAGCTGCAGTTACGGCTAGAAATAAAAAAATGCCTTTTCGCAAAAACCGATATGCTGACATAACTCATTGGATTATATCACTAGGCGCCACCGTGAGCCGTCCCTCCATGAACTTCCTCGGCTGCATGCGGAGTATGTTTAGCCACTTCTTTCGCCGCTTCTTTCGGCGTTTCTTTTGCAACTTCTTTTCCAGCATGACCTGCGGCGCGAGCCGCTTTTCGCGATCCTTGCGCTGCCAATTCTCCAGCGCGCGCTACGACCTGCCTTGCTGTTCCGGCACCAGCTTCTTCCGCAATTAGAGTCCGTATTCCGACTGCGCCAGCCGCGGTCAATACCTCTCCTACGGCCGGTTTTTCCGCTACACGGGCGGCGGTCGCAGCAGCATCGGTAGCCGCTTCAATCGCTTTTTGAGCAGCTGAACGAGCGCTAGCGGCCGCAGCTTCTCCGGTCCTTTTCACCGCATCTTTTGCAACGCCGCCGCCTATAAGCATAAGAGCAACATCAAAATAATGTTTTCCTAAAACATAACCCGTGGTCGCGCCGCCTTCTTGATGTATGGATTCGGCGTATTCTCCACTGCGTAGAAATCCGGCCGCCAATTCATCCAAATGTTTAAGAGATTCTCCAACGGCCCCCATAACTTGTTGTGCTTGCCGCTGTTCTTCTTCTGAAGCAAAAACTCCAAGTGATTTTCGTCCTTCGTTGGCAAGGGTAGCGACGCCGCTGCCAAGTTCGGCAGCGCCGCCGAAAATACCAGCGACAAAGTTCACCCCCGGAATCCTTTTTACTTTTTCCCAAAATTTTCGCGGTCGCGCATAATCCTCCTTTTCTTTTTTAAAAACACGAAGAAGCCATACGGGATCTTCATGTTCCATTGCGCTGCTAATTTGGTGTTTATATGAAGTCCACGCTTCGCTAAAAGGAGGCAACCCTCCATATGCCTCGCGGAATTTATCAGTACAGGTAATGTACGCACGCCAAAGTTCGGCTCGTTTTTCCGAAGGAGCTGCATCATACGCAGCTTTTCCTAAACGCATAATTACAGCAAGTTGTTTTTCTAAAGTCGGCGGTTGTTCAGGTTCGGTTTCAGGCAGCTTTGGCGCTGAATTTAATCTTGCCATAGCACCGCCTACAACATGTTCTCCGGCAGCAGTATCAATTCCAGCTTTAGGTTTTTGCCCGGAAGATTCACGCTGTTGTTCGGGTTCTGCGTTAATCCGATTATCTCCATGCATTTCTGCGCCCATATTTTATGATTAGATTATATGATAATATCATATTTTTAGCTGTTCGCCAACTGGCGTATGGTCCAAGTTTGATTTCATAAACGTTGTCCTTATATTATAATGCACGAGGCAATTTTAAGATTGTCTTTATTTTTATAAAAGGCTCGCCCTGCGAGCTCGCCTAATGGCAGAGTCAATCACCGATTTAAAGGTAGGCCGCCTAGTAAATTACAACAACGAGCCGTGCATAATTGTTTCGAACGGTTTTATGCGTACGGCCCAGCGCAAGCCGGTTATGCGGACAAAGTTGCGCGGAGTTATTACCGGCAAAGTTTTTGAAAAAACATTCATTGCCGGCGAAAATTTTGAACTGGTCAATATTGAAAAAGTGCGAGCACAATATATGTATAAAGATGCAGATACGGCGTATTTTATGGACTCTGCGACATTCGATCAATTTTCCATGCCGCTTGAGGTCGTGGGCGAAATGGTGAAATTTTTAAAGGAAGGAGAGGACGCGGCGGTTACTCGTTATGAAGGAAGGCCAATCGGCATTGATTTGCCTGTGAAGGTTGCCTTGAAAGTTTCCGAAACAACCCCGGGTGTTCGTGGAGATACTGCGCAGGGAGGAACAAAAGCAGCGACCCTTGAAACGGGAATAGTTGTGCAGGTGCCGCTGTTTATTGAAGAGGGAGACAGTATCCGCGTCAATACGGAGACAGGGGAGTATGTGGAGCGCGCATAGCAGCCCATTTTTCCAATCCGATATTTCCCCAAACACGTACGACCGGAAGGCGGAAGAAATTTTCACGTGTGATTATATTTTCTTCCGGATTGCGCGGCTGGGTAAAACTTCTGGCTAAATCATAGCCGGCTTCTTGCGCAAGTTTTTCAATTTCATTGTTAAAATCGCCGAAAGGATAAGCAAAAACTTGAATTGGCGTGCCGAATTTTTCCTCAAGTATTTTTTTCGATTCAAAAATTTCTTCGCGCGCTTTTTTGCTGCGCGTGAGATACGGATGCCAAAGCGTATGTGATCCTATTTCCATCCCGGCGTCTTTTAATTGCTGGAGTTGTTCCCACGTAAGATACGCGCGATGCCCGATGAGATTCGCCGGCACAAAAATAGTCGCAGTCATATTGTATTTTTTTAGAAGCGGATACGCAGTGGTAAAAACGCTTTTGTAAGCATCATCAAAATTAATAATCACAGGGCGTTTTCCGGCCGCGATCGGCAGCGGCTTGCTGTCTTTAAAATAAGCGATGACATCGGAAAAATGGACAGTTTGAAAATTATTTTCCTGGAGATATTGAAGATGTTTTTCGAACCATTCCGGCTCGATAAAAAAACTTTTTGTGGCGGAATTTGCGTTTTTCGGCGGCGAGCCGATATGGTGGTAGACGAGAATTGGGATTGAGAGAGCGGCGGGAGTAGTGATAGTGGTAGGAGATGGTGGTAGATAGTAGGAGATAGTGGCGGATTGTTTAGGCGGATTTTTTAAGGCAAAAGCAAAGATACTTACGGTGAATAAAATGCCGGCTGCGGCCAAAAAGATTTTTTTCATTTACCCAATCTTAATTTTTTAAGAACGCTTTGTAAATCCGGAGGCAATGGCGCCTCGATAAAGATTTGTTTTTTGAGCATAGGGTGGGAAAAAGCAATACTCTTTGCATGAAGAAACTGTCTGCCGAGTCGGAACGCAATGCGAAAACGACGGTTGAAACGTTCATCGCCATATCGACTATCAAGAATTATCGGACATCCGATTCCTGCAAAATGCTGTCTGATTTGGTGTTTCCGGCCGGTTTTTATTTCCGCCTCGACAAGAGCGCAAGGCGGCACCGGAAATATTTCAAGAATCCGAAAATCCGTCTGCGCCGGAATTTTTTCTTTTGATGCGCGCGCCGGAAGAGGCACGGTGATCATGCGGCCGTGCGGTACGCCTTTTACAAGCGCTGTGTATTTTTTATGCGTTTCCGGACTGCGAAAAATGCCCTCCAGCGCCTCGCGGTCTTTTGCATGTTTTCCAAACAATAAAACGCCGGAGGTTTGAGCATCAAGCCGATGTAGTAGGTAAGGCTGGATTCCTTTTTTTGCAAACATCCACTGAATTTTTCCGAGAACCGTTTCTTGAATCGGAATATGCGAAGCCGGCACGCACGCCATACGCGGCGGTTTCTGCATGGCAAAAAGATGCGGGTCTTCGTATAAAATTTGAAGCAGCGATTTGGTTTTCACCTCAATAAGATATCACAGGTATAATGAAAATATCGGGGTGTAGTATACCGGTAGTACGAGCCCATGGGGTGGGTTTAGACCGGGTTCGATTCCCGGCACCCCGACCACTACAAACGAGCGAAGCGAGTTTGCTTCGTTCCCTCGGCCCCGCAGGGTGGAGCGTGTACATATGGGCTTCAGCGTGTGTTATTATTCCAATAATATTTCTTAACCCGCTTCATTATGTTCAATACTGGCCAGAAACTCGGATGGATTGGAGGCATCGGTTTTGTCCTTTTAATCTTTGGGTTTTATGTAGGTATAAAAACAGTGATTAATTTCGCCGCGTTCGAAAAATATCCTTCGACCAGCTCCGGTCCTCTAAATTTTAACCTTAATTACGGCCAGGGCGGCTATGGCCCTCGCGAACAAGATTGCATGTACCCGCAACTTTACTACAATGCAGATTCAACGCCTCGCAAAGCAACAGAAGAAGAAAAAAAGATGGCCGATGAGCAAAAGAGCGCGTGTCTTTCCGGCGTTACAGAGGCCAGAGATTCCGCAAAAGTTGGCGATATCACACAAGCCATTTTTGGCCTTGTAGTAGGCGGTGGATTGTTCTTACTGGCGCGCCGAAAAACAGCGGCTTAATCTTTCTCATACTGAAATTCCACTTTCGCGTCCGCTACATATCCGACTTTATCGAATAATTTTGCCGTAATCATATGCGTTCCGGTTTTTGTTGATTTTGGGAAATGCACTTTGCCGGTATATGGCGGTTTTCGCTGGACTGAACTTGGTAAATTGCGGTCATCAAAAGAGAAAATAACGCGGTCAATGCCGTTTTTCGCTTCAACATCGACTTCCACTTGTATGTCCCGTCCATCGATAGTCGAAAAAGCCGCAGGCGAAATAATTGTAATTTGAGGTGGATTTTTTGCCGTTTCAGCAGTGAAAATTTTTGTGGTTTCGGTTGGCGGAAAATCCGGATACGTCGGTTCTTCTGTGCGTTTTTTAGCCAACCATTCCTTAATTCCCGAAAGCCACCGGCCGTAATCCGTGATCGGATCGCGATGGTTCATAAATAATTTTTTCTCGATTTGTTCTTTCGGCGTGAATTCATTCGGTAATAAATTATCGAGTTTATTCACCTCGATCATTTTATAAATATCGTCGAGTTCCGTCGGCACAGAAAAACTCGCAAAAACATCGGTTGCCGTCGCATATTCCGGCGTGTCCGGCGTCGGCAATTTTCCAGAAGCTCGACTCACCTTTACATGTTTTATGCCATCCGGCACCGGAAACGATTCATCCGGTTGATTTTTGAGCGCTTCAGTCATAAATTTACTCCAAACCGGAGCCGCCACGTTGTACCCGTCTGCATTTCCTTTTGCCGCGGCACCGTCGCTGTTGCCGGCCCACACGCCTGCAACAAGGCTCGGCGTATAACCGACAGTCCAAAGATTCGACGGAAGAATTTTCACAGGCGTGATTTCTTTATTGCTTGTGCCTGTTTTCGCCGCCGTCGTGTGCCCGGCCACATCAAGATATCCGCCCAAATAAACGCTTTTGTCAGACAAAATGCTGTTTACAAGATATGCGGCCTGCGGATCGAGCACAGGTTGGTCAGGATGATCTTCCGGTTTTCTTTCATAGATTACATCTCCCTCGCGGTCAACCACTTTTAAAATGGAATAGAAATCGCGTTTCACTCCGCTGTTTGCAAAAACAGAAAACGCCTGAACCATTTCAGATAATTTTACTTCACCGGCCCCTATGGCAAGCGGCGGGCCGTAGTTTCCGTTCGGACTCAATGTTGAAATTCCCATTTTATTGGCAAGCCCCACAATTTCTCCTTCTTCTCCTGCAAGAAAATATGTTTTGAGTGCAGGAATATTCCGCGATTGCCCAAGAGCCTGACGAATTGGCATCGGACCTTTAAATCCGCCTTCAAAATTCTGCGGTTTGTAATTACTGCCAAAGTTCGTCGGCGTGTCATAGATCACCGTGGCCGGCGCGTAGCCTTTTGTGAAAGCTTGCGCATAAACAATTGGCTTAAACGAAGAACCCGGCTGGCGTTTCGCAAAAACGTGATTTACATTTCCGCGCGCTTCCTCATCAAAATAATCCGCTGCGCCGACCATGGCCAGCACCTCGCCGGTTTTCGCGGACATGGCAAAAAGCGCGGCATTCGTTACGCCATGTTGTTCTTTGCTTTTTTCAATTTGCTGCGCCACGATGTCTTCCGCTGCAGCCTGAAGATTCGGGTCAAGCGTGGTATAAACCTGCAAACCCCCCTGTTCAATAAGATCTTTTCCGAATTGTTCTTCTAAAAGGGAACGGACGTAAAAGACAAAATGCGCAGCGCGGATCCGTTCTTTATATTTCTGGAAATCAATATGCTGAATTTCGTTTGTAGCAGCGGCTTTTTCTTCTTCAGAAATCAAATCAAGCTCCTCCATGCGCTTTAAAACCAAATCCGCGCGGCCAGGAATATAAAGGCGGTCGGTTTCAGAAAACGTAATGTCCCGGCCGACCAAACCGATGGTGTAATCGCGGTCGGAAATATCCGTGACGGTTTTTGGAAAATTTCCAGCAGCGAGTTTGGCTGGATTAAGTTCGCGCTCCAATTTTGAATAAGCATTCGGTCCGTATGGCGAATAATATGTGGGAGCCTTTGGTAAAGATGCGAGAATCGCCGCTTCACCGAGCGTGATGGAACTCGCCGATTTCCCAAAATACATTTTTGAAGCAAGCTCCGCGCCGTACGCATTGTTCCCGTATGGAATGCGGTTTAAATAGAGTTCGAGAATTTTGTTTTTGTCATAAGCTCGTTCAAGACGAATGGCGAGAATGAGCTCTTTTAATTTTCGAAGATAGCTCCGTTTTGCCGAAAGAAAAGCGTTTTTCGCAAGCTGCTGGGTGATAGTAGACCCGCCGCGGCGCGTGCCAATACCGAAAACTTCATACAAAATTCCTTTTGCAATGCCCGGAATATCAAATCCGCTGTGTTCATAAAATTCATCATCCTCAATTGCAATTGTGGCTTTCTGTAAAAACGGAGAAATTTCGGAAAGAGGAACATATTTTCGGTTTTCTTCGCCATGGATGGTATATAAAATGCCGCCTTCGCGGTCTAAAATAATGGTTGATTCAACGCCTGCCAGTTTGTCGAAATTTCGAACATCCGGAAGCCCGATAGACAGAAAGGCGACCGTGACGGTAAAAAGAAAGAGTCCGGCAAGAATAAAAGTTACAGATCCCAAAATCAGCCACGCAAAAGCTCGTTTCCAAAACGGTTCATGCAGAGCAGGCATGGCAGCGGCAATATGATGATGGAGTTTTTCCTTCAGTTCGCGTCCAAATTTCATGCGAAACCAGTATATCAGAATTTACCACCCGAACAGCTTGCCTACATCATCCGGCGTCTCCCGTTTGCGGATAAGCGTCACGTCGCCATTCTGGCATATCACTTTCGCCGGCGTTGCATTCAGGCAGTGATGATTAGCAAATCCATCTTGATAATTTCCGGTGTCCAAAAATGAGATGTATTGTTTCGCGCCGGATTCAAGATCTTCAAGGCGCGGCAGTAGGATGTAATTGCCGCCCGCGGTATATTTATCATCCGAGTCGCATGAAAGCCCGGCAAGCCACGTCCTCGTCAATTTTTTGCTGTAAGCGTTATTGACCGGCACCACATGCCATTGTTTGTGGATGGCCCATGTATCCAAAAGCTGCGTCTGGAAACTGCCGTCAACGATATACCATTGTTTAGCCACTGCTTTAGGAATGCGTTTTTGGGAAATGACGGAAAAAACCGTAATTTGAGAAGGCGCGGCGACATATGATCCCCATTCACAAATAATATTTGGATGAGGAATTTCATTTTCTCGGCAGAATTTATCCAAGAAACGTATGAGGCTGCGTACTACGCTCGCAACGCTGTACTTTTTCTTTCCATTATAATTTCCGGGAGCTCCGCCGCCGATATCGATCGTATCAAGAAAAGGATTGTCTTTTTTAAGGCGCTTATAAACATCCATGGCTTTTCGGAGAGGCCGAAGAATATCCGTTTCTTTTTGAATTTCGGAACCGGAATGATAATGAAGCATGGTGAGATTTTTTATTCGTCCAAGTTCCCACAGCTCATCAAGCTGCAATCCGAAACGTTCGACTTTTTTATCCCAATAGGAGTCCACTTTCACGCCCATATCCACCCGTATGCCGACTTGGCCGCGGAATTTTTGCAGCGATTCGCGTTCCGATAAATCTTCGATGATTGGAACAATGTCGAGGCCGTTGCTTTTGAGTTCCGCTATAAGCGCAAGATATTGATCGGTTTTCGGTCCGTTGCAAATGACTTTTATGCGGGAATTAAATCGATTTGATTCCCACAACCGTTTCACAACCCAGAGTTCATTTGCAGAAGTTGTTTCGAGGTTTGAGCCTTCGCTGATAATCGGCAGCACAAATTCGCGGTTTTGGTTCACCTTCATCGGATAATGGTAGTAGAACTGGCCTTTATATTTGTATTCGCGAATAACGTCGTCGAATAAATCCATCAAATCCTCCACGCGCTGCTCGATGATGTACGGAAGCATGATTTTTAGCGGCGTGCCGTATTTTTCCGCCATCTCGCGAACGTTATAGCGGTAGTTGCCTTCATATATAACCAAATCGCCGTCTTTTGAGAGGTCAAAATATTGAGTGTTAAATTCCCGCCGCCCGAGCTTCCAGAATTTCTTGAAGTTTTTCAATTCAGCATGAAGCGCGCTTTAAAGTTTCGCGCAAAAACTAAATTTCTATAGCTTTTTGTATAGCAGGTTCACTTTGCGTATGCAAGAAGATTTTTATTCTTTCTTCGCCAATTTATTCCCAGGAAAAAGTTTTTTTAACTTCGCTGACCCATTCACGTGGTTCTTGTAGTTCTTCCGATGAATCTTGTGAGGCGCTGTAGGTCGCTACATAATTTCCTTTTTCGCCCAATTTTTCCAATGTAAAATATCCTCCGCCTTCATTCTTTGCTTTATTCCATTCTGATTTTATCCATACTCCTACCGTCATAAGATTTTCAAACTTTCCATCATTATTTAAAAGACCGAAGTTATAATTCGTAAGCGGCGTCGCTTCCCCCGAAGGTTTCACGACCGTAGAAGGATGCTGTGTTTCATATAAATAACCGCGCCAATTTTCAGGAAACGATAACGAAAATCCATACCATGGATCCCTAAAAAGCTGCGGTCCCGGTTGAAAATGAACATTATAAGCGAATTTTTCGAGCATGACGGCAATTTGATCGCGTGTCACCGATTTTCCAGGGGCAAAATTACCATTGGTGCCTTTTATGAATCCGTGGTCACGCGCAAAATTTGCCGCACCATAATACCATTCACTACCCTGTAAATCATTAAAACCGGCGCCGCCGAATGCAAATACCGCTAGAGAGGTAAACAGTGTTGCAGTGCCAACGATAGAGAAAACTATTTTTTTCATAGAGATAGATAAGTTAAGAGATTATTTATGTTTAAAATACCCCCCCTCGAATTTGTCAAAACGATGTTGCCGTTTAACAAATTAAAGCCTAGTCCCCGGGGACAAACTTTAACCTGTTAAATTGTATAATTTTAGCCCCCGCGGATCACAAAGCCGCTGCCCTGCAGCGCGGAGAAAATGCGTTGTTGTATTTGTTTCATTTCTTCGTCAGTGAGGGTGCGGTCCGGCGACTGGAGTAGCACACGGAATGTGAATGATTTTTTATCAGCGCCCAAACTTTTATCTTCGAAAATATCAATGAGCGAAACATTGGCGATGAGTTGCTGGTCGGTTTTTCGAATAAGTTCAAGCGCCTCGCGCACGGGCGTAAGTTTTGGAACAAGTACGGAAATATCGATTTCAATTCCGGGAAAACGTGGCAGAGAATGGTATGCATGCTGTGTTTGGCCGACCGCGACGAGTCGCGAAAAATTGATTTCAAAAGCTGCAACGCTGGATTCAATGCCGAAATTCTTGAGTACTTGCGGATGTACTTCGTATATTGTTGCAATTTCTTGGCCTGCGCTTTTAGCCGCAGCACATTTTGATGGATGAGCATATGGCGGAAGAGTTTGCGCTACATCTATGCGTACTTTCGCGCCGAATTGATCCAAAAAAGCCTGAAGTGCGCCAAGCGCGTTATAGAAAATTTCTTGAGATTGCTTCGTCGTTTCGCTCCTCGCAATGACACCTGTGATAAATTTTTCTTCGCGCGGAAAATATTCTTTTTCTTTTATATACGTCCTGCCGATTTCATACAGCTTAAGATTATCGCGTGAATAAAGCGTTACGGCAGCGGATTTAAGCATATTTGGCAGCAGGCTGATGCGGAGATGCGTCTGGTCTTCTGTAAGCGGATTTTCGAGCCGCATATGAAGTTCTTCCGGCAACAGCGCCTTTCTCACTTCCGGCGCGCCATAGAACGAATATAGAGAAACTTCGGTAAATCCGAGTCCCATTGAAAAAATCTGCCGAGTCCGATGTTTTAAAACGCGTTCCCGATTTTCTATTGGAAGTTTGATCGGAAGCATTGGCAAAATCGGAGGAATTTTCTCATATCCGTGCATGCGCGCGATTTCCTCAACCAAATCGTCTTCGATGTTAATGTCTTTTGTAGCGCGGAAGCTCGGCACAGTAATTTTTAAGAATCCCTTTTTTGCTTTACCAACCGCGAATTCAAGCGCTTTAAGATGCGCCGCCATTTCTTTTTCTGAAATATCCACGCCAATTTTTTTATTTACTTGAGCTATATTAAGAAGCACGGAAACCGGTTTATATTTTCGTGGATAAACGTCAGTTACCGGCCCGGCGAGTTTTGCAGTCGGGCAAATTTTGAGAATAAGTTCCACTGCGCGATGAAATGCAATTCCCGTAATTTCCGGATCCAGACTTTTTTCAAATCGCTGCGCCGCGTCTGTGCGCAGCCCGTGCCGCTGCGCGGTTTTCCGAATCATAATCGGATTCCATGTCGCAACTTCTAAAATAATATCGGTTGTTTTTGGCGTGATTTCGGAGTTGAGCCCGCCCATCACTCCGGCAATGCCAAGAACTGTATCGCCGTTGGTTACGAGCGCATCTTCTGTGGAAAGTTGGCGTTTTTTGTGGTCGAGGGTCGTGGTAACTTCGCCGGATTTGGCATATCGAATCACAAAATGGTCGTTTTCAACCACGCGGCGGTCAAATGCATGGAGCGGTTGGCCGAGTTCGAGCATCACATAGTTGGTGATATCTACAATATTATTCACCGGCCGCATGCCAACCGCGAGTAAGCGATTTTTGAGCCACTGCGGTGACTCTTCAACTTTTATTCCGAAAACAATCGTCGCCAAAAACCGCGCTGCAATTTCTTTTTTTGCGATATCCACTTTTGCCTTCGGCCCGCTGCCGGTTAATCTTCCCGGCGTTCGCGCCACGAATGATTTCAATTTTTTACCAAGGAATGCGGCAAATTCTCGAGCCATACCATAATGCCCCCATAAATCCGGCCGATGAGTGATGGATTTGTTGTCGATTTCAAAAATAACGTCGTTTAACCCAAGCGCCTCTGCCAAAGGCGTGCCCGGTTTTGTTTTTGGAAAGTAGAGAAGTGAAACGCCCGTTTCTTTCATACCCAATTCTTGTTCAAGGCACAGCATTCCTTCAGACCGAACGCCGCGCAAATCTTTTGCTTCAATTTTCAACCCCGTCGGCAGCACTGTTGGCGCAACGGCAATAGGAATGCGGTCCCCGATATGCATCGTTACCATTTGGCCAAAAATAAGATTAAGCGGTTCCTTGCGTCCGATGTCCACCTTTGCCACATTGAGCTTGTCAGCATTCGGATGTTTTGAAAATTTGAGCATTTCGCCAATAACCACGCCTTCGAGCCCGCGCCCTTGATCTTCATATCCTTCCACCTCGCATGTCCGCAGCGTCAATAAATCCGCCAGCATTTTAGCCGAATACTTTGCCGGAATATCCACAAATTCCTTAATCCAATTGAGAGAGACTTTCATCCAGGCGAGCCCGCCCGTGGGCGAGCCTTTTTATTAATTAAATGCGGCCAACGGCCGCTCCTTATTTCAAGCTTACCAGTTTTAAGCCTTTAATAAAGGAAAAATGTTTTGTATTGAGAGTAAAAAGAGAAAGTTTTTTTACGAATGCCGTAGCGGCGATAATAACATCATTTTTATCCCGTATTCGTTTTTTTACATAAAGCGGAGCCAACACGCGCATACCTTCTAAAATCTGGGTATCGATGAATATTCGCTTGCCGCTCGCGAGTAATTTTTCTATTTCTATAACTTCGCCTTTCTTAAGGCCGCGTTTTCTAGACAATTCTTTTTCTGTTATCACTGAATAATAAAATAGGCCGTTTTTCAAAAAACGGAGCATTTTTTTGCTGCCGCGGAGAGCTTCAATAATAATACATGTATCTACGAGAGGAATTGCTTCTGCCATTCTATAACTTCTTTGAGATATTGGTCGAAAGGTTTTTTATTATCTTCCTTGCGGAGCTCTCGAAGAATCTGTCGCCATGTTTTGCCTTTCCACTCACGAAAGAGATTTTTTTCTTCATTACGCCGTTTTTTCTCCCCGAATGTATTTTTAAAGTAGACCATGGATACCATAACCACCTCTGGATTTCCACGATTCATTATAAAACGGTAGCCATCTTCCTTTACTGCCTCGACTACCTGTTTCGTTTTCTTCTGGAGATCACTCATTTTGACGATAGGAAGATGTTCCATAATTAATTATGGTTTTAAATATATATCTATTTATAGCATACATCTATGGCTGTATGCAAGTCACACGAAATTTTACAGTGCTTTAGCCAATTCTACCGCATCCATAACAAGATATTTTCCATGGAGTCCCTTTTCGACAAGTCTGTCTTTAAGTTCCCCAACTTTTTTAAAGTATTCATCTTTCGCATACGGTTTGTTAAGAATATGGAATTCTTTATGCCGCATATAGACGCACCCGAAGCAGTTTGTGGCGCTCTGAACGCAGAAACAATATTCGCAATCACGCGATCCGGTTATCCACCAAGAACTGTTTACGTTATAGCATTCTGACGCGCTCATAAGATTATAACAGAGCTCGCAATTTTGTATGTGCGTGCAATCAACGCAATCGCGCACATCAACCATTTCATCATAACAATAAAAACAGTCCTCCGCATTTTCAACATGAAAACACATAAAACAATTCCTCGAGTTTTTTATGTAATCGCCGTTAACATTTTCACAGCTCATGCTATGTATGGCAGGATGTGGAAACTCCCGCCGCAATCCCCCCATTTTTTTACGAATTTCTCCTTCAGGCATTTCCCCCAATTCACCCAAGCGTTCTCGATATTCTTCTCGGGAGTATTTTTTATTAAAAATATAAAATTCCTTTTTTCGAAGGCCGACGCAGCCAAAGCAATTGGTGCATCCTTGGCATTCAAAGCAAAAATTACAATCCGTGCAATTTTTGCAGTCCTGACAAAAATTAGAATTATAACAAGAATCGCAGTGCAAACATTCGTAGCACAGTTCGCAGTGATTTATAAACGCTCCGTCCACGCAGTCTTTATTATGGGATGCCGTATCAAGATAGAGGCAAGACTCCAAATAGCTCGAAGAAAAACAGAGGTGGCAGTCCTTGGAGCGATACAAAAAACTGTTATATGGAGAATTTACACACTCTTGTTGAGGTAAACATAATTTAGGCGTGTATTTAATAAGTTTTGCTAATTCAAGAACAAAATCCATAGAACCTAAAACTGCTCTAAAAACCTTAAGTCGCCGCTGGAAAGCAGCCGAATATCATCAATTCCATATCGCATCATCACGAGCCGCGTGAGGCCGAAACCAAAAGCCCAACCTTGGTATTTTTTTGAATCAATGCCGCCGGCCTTGAGTACATTTGGATGCACCATTCCGGCACCCATGAATTCAAGCCAGCCTGTATGTTTGCACACGCGGCAGCCGGTTTCATTGCAAAGCAGGCAAGACATGTCGAGCTCCACGCCGGGCTCCACAAAAGGAAAATAGCCCGGTCGAAATCTCACGCGTATCCCTTTATTTATAGGCTCGGCCTCACTCGCGCTGGCTGAGCCAGACGTTCGTTCGGCCATCGCGCTCGCGCCGTGCGCTCGCCCAAACAGCCGAGTTAAAAATTCCCGCATCACGCCTTTTAAATGCGCGAGTGAAATATCCCTATCAACAAGAAGCCCCTCCACTTGGCTGAAAGTGTGTTCGTGACTCGCGTCCGTGGCTTCGTTGCGAAACACGCGGCCCGGAACAATGATCCGGAGCGGCGCACCGTATTTTTCCATGGTCCGGACTTGTACCGGCGAAGTTTGCGTGCGCAGCACAAGGCGCCCATGTTTTTTGTCAGGCGTTTGTTTTAAGAAAAAAGTATCCTGCATGTCTCGCGCCGGGTGCCACGACGGTATATTAAGTCCTTCAAAGTTATAATATTCACTCTCCGCTTCCGGTCCGTCCATAATTGCGAAACCCATGTCGCTGAAAATTTGCTCAACTTCATATTGGACCTGCGACAGTGGATGAATATGGCCGATGTTATACTTTGCGCCCGGAGCCGTGACATCAACCCACGCATCAGAAAGTTTTTTTTGAATGTCTGCGCTATCAATTTGTTCCTGTTGCCGCGCAAAAGCTTCTTCAAGCGCTTGTTTGATTTCATTGCACATGCGTCCCATGGCCGGCTTTTCTTCTTTTGGCAGATCCGCAATGCCTTGCATCAAAAGCGTCAGCTCGCCTTTGCGGCCAAGATATTTTACTTGAACTTGGTAGAGCGCTTCTGCGGACGCTGCCTTTTCAATTTCCGCCAAAGCCTGCGTTTTTATCTTTCCTAAGAGCTCTTGCATACGCAAGATACTTTACTATAAAGAGATGCCGTGATACAATTCAGACGTGGTCCTTGCTGCCATGAAAGATTAGCAAGGTGGTTGACCGGTGGGGATTAATATAATCCCTTGACCCGCCAAAAGAGAAGGAACATTAGGTTCCTTTTTCTTTAATTTAAAAATCGCCAATGTGGTTGACGGGAGGAGAATCGAACTCCCCTGCCGAGGTGCTAACCCTCGGTTGTCACCATTGACCCCGCCAGCGTCATTGGCGTGGTGGCTATACCATACACTCATGAAATTTCTATAAACTTTTTGTGACACCCAAAATCCACCGTGGCGGATTTAAGCTTTATACAAAACAAAAAAACCTTATTGTAATTTCAGAAAAATTTTCTATTTCCTCATACGGTTTCTTAACAAAAAATCCCCTCTGGCTTCGACAGGCTAGAGCCTGACATAAACCCAAGAGGGGATTTTCTTCTTGTTCAATACTATCTAACAGCGTCCTTGAGAGATTTGCCGGCCTTGAAAGCTGGAAGCTTCATGGCTGGGATTTTGATTCTCTCGCCCGGCTTGCGTGGATTTACACCCATGCGTGCCGCTCTTTTGGAAACGCGGAACGTGCCGAAACCTGTGACGGTTACGTTCTCTCCTTTCTTGAGAGATTTGGTAATATTACCGAGTACTGCTTCGAGAATTTCCGAAGCTTGCCGTTTGGTGACGCCGGTAGCCGTGGCTGCCGCGTTCACGAGATCTTGCTTTGTCATAAAGCAAAAGGAGTTAAAAAATAAAATTGTAAAGAAACTAGCACCATTATAGGAAGGTATGTTCGGCTTGCAAGAGGAAAAGAAAAAAGAAAGCAACGGGTAACCGGTAACGAGTAACGGGTAATAAAGATGCAATTTGGCGGCTCGGCGAGCATACTTATTTTTTGGCTTACATAAGGCAAAAAACGTCTATTTCCAACAAGCTTTATTTTAGCGACGGTCGCTTTTTGGCTCTATGAAAGGGAAAATGATTATGATATAATCGAACAATGCATGCAATTCAAAATTTCTTTTTGACTTTTAATTTTCGATCTCGTATATAGTTGCCTTTGTATATGGCCGTTGCAAAAAATCTCATAATTGTTGAGTCTCCGGCAAAAGCGAAGACGATTTCGAAGTTCGTCGGCAAAGAATATGTCGTGAAGGCTTCCATGGGGCATGTGCGCGATTTGCCGAAGTCAAAAACCGGCGTTGACACGGAGCATAATTTTGAGCCGACCTATTTAATTCCGGTTGATAAGAAAAAAGTAATTAAGGATTTGGATTCGCATATCGGAGAAAAAACCATCGTTTGGATCGCGACTGATGAGGACCGCGAAGGGGAGGCGATCGGCTGGCATTTGCTTCAAGCTTTGAAGCATCCGGAAGACGACCACGTGAGGCGGATTGTATTTCATGAAATTACGAAACCGGCGATCCTCCACGCGCTTGAAACTCCGCGCAAACTCGATCATCACCTTATTGATGCGCAGCAGGCGCGCCGCGTGCTCGACCGCCTCGTCGGCTACGAACTTTCGCCGCTTCTTTGGAAAAAGGTGCGATACGGACTTTCTGCCGGGCGCGTTCAGAGCGTGGCCGTGCGTTTGATCGTTGAACGCGAGCGGGAAATCAAGGCTTTTAAAGCCGAAGAATATTGGAGCATTACGGCACAGTATAAGCATGATGATAAAGAATTTGATGCGGAACTTAATAAAATCGCCAATAAAAAAGCGAAAATAGACGATAAAGCCGCTGCGGACAAAATTTTAAAAGAGCTCGAAGGAGGTGTTCATAAAGTCGCCTCGCTCGAAAAGAAAGAAGTTAAGCGTTATCCGTCGCCTCCATTTACAACTTCCACGCTGCAGCAAGAGGCCGCGCGCAAACTCGGATTTTCCGTGAAAAAAACCATGGTGCTCGCACAAATCATGTATGAAGGCGTGGATGTGTTCGGCGAAACTGTGGGTATTATCACTTATATGAGAACGGATTCCGTGAATTTGGCAGAGACGGCATTGCGTCAAGCGCAGGAAGTTATTTCAAAAGAGTTCGGAAAAGAATTTGGATTGGCATCGCCGCGATTTTATAAAAGCAAGAAAGGCGCGCAAGAAGCGCACGAGGCGATCCGTCCGACAGATCTCTCGCTTCATCCGCAAGCCTTGAAGCCATTTTTGGATAAAGATCAGCATCGGCTCTATGAACTTATTTGGATGAGGACGGTTGCGTGCCAAATGAAAGAGGCGATTTTGGAACAAGTTGGCGCTGATGTTGCCACGGAAAAATCCGGCCACGCTTTGCCATATATATTTCGCGCCACCGGCCAAACGATTGTATTTCCGGGTTTTATGAAAGCTTATACGGAGGGTAAAGATAATCCGGAAGAGGAGCTGGAGGAAATGGAAAAAGTTTTGCCAGAGCTTCAAAAAGATGAAGCGCTTAATGTCCAAAAAATCACGCCGGAGCAGCATTTCACAAAACCGCCGCCGCGGTATACTGAAGCGAGTCTTGTGAAAAAATTGGAGTCGGAAGGGATTGGCCGGCCAAGCACGTATGCGCCGACCATTTCTACTATTGTAGATCGCGGGTATATTAAAAAAGAAAAGAAACAACTTATACCGACCGATACTGCAGAAGTGGTGAACGACGTTTTGGTGGAACATTTTCCGGATGTGGTGGATTATAAATTTACCGCGAAAATGGAAGAAGATTTAGATGCGATTGCGGAGGGAAAGCGCGCATGGGTGCCTGTAATTAAAGATTTTTATGATCCATTTCATCACGCAATTGAAGTGAAACAAGATACTCTAAAAAAAGAGGATATTGTAAATGAAGAGACGAGCGAGAAGTGCGAAAAGTGCGGACTGCCGATGGTGATTAAGCTCGGGCGGTTCGGAAAATTTTTGTCATGCTCCAATTATCCGAAATGCAAAAATGCGAAGCCGCTCCATGCGCCGGAAAAATCACCGGCGGATATTGAACTCGAGAAAAAATTGGCCGGAAAAAAGTGCGATAAATGCGGAAAGCCGATGGTGATAAAAACCGGCCGTTACGGAAGTTTCTTGGGATGCAGCGGATATCCGGACTGCAAGGGCATCCAGCCAATCATTCATTTCACTGGCGTGAAATGTTCCGGTTGCGGCGAGGGGCAGCTTATCGAACGGCGCACGCGAAAAGGCGGCCGTACTTTTTACGGCTGCAATAAATTTCCGAAATGCAAATTCGCCACATGGGACAAGCCGCTCAAAAATTGCGAAACGTGCGGAAAAGGAGTAGTGGTGACGACGAAAGACGGCGCTGAAAAATGCTTGACGTGCTCCGGAGAAAAAGAGTAGTTCGCCGCCCAAAATGCCGCAAAATATGGTATAATAATAGTATGGCGGCCATCTCAAAAAAGGCAGCGAGAAAGCGTAAAAAACCCAAGGTTATGCGATTTCGCCAGTCGCTTTTTTGGGATGTTGACCCGAAAACCATCAAGCCAAAACGGCATGCGGTATACATTATCGAGCGGATTCTGGATTTTGGAAACGACAATGAAGTGCGGTGGATGTGGTATTACTACCCTCACTCGCTTATTGCGAAAGTGGTGAAAGAATCAAGGGTGCTGCATGCTCAAACCCGACCATTATGGACTCTTTTGCTCGCAAAACCTTAACGTGGCATACGGTATCTCTGCCGCAAGCCACTCAAAAGGCACTCAATTTTCTTTCCAAAGAAAAATGGCTACGCATGAGTTCGTGGTATTTAGCCGGAGGTACAGCATTGGCTCTTCAGGTTGGCCACCGTGTTTCTGTAGATCTTGATTTCTTTCTACCCAACAATGATTTTTCCACAGGCAGATTAGTAAAACATTTTCATAAATCAGCATGGCATACAAACATTGCACGAGATGGAACAATTTATGGACGTTTGTTAAATGCAAAAGTAAGTTTTATAGCTTATCCATTTTTTGTTCCAGCACAGCCTTTTCTTCATTATGGCGGAATTAAGGTTTTATCTGCTCACGATATAGCCGTTATGAAAGTTATCGCGATCAGCCAGCGCGGCCGGAAACGCGATTTTATAGATCTTTTTTGGTACTGCAAAAATATAGGATCCATGGATACGGTATTATATTCAATTACGAAACAATATCCGACCGTGAATCACAATTATGCCCATGTTTATAAAAGTCTCATATATTTCGATGATGCTGAAGATGATCCCATGCCAAAGATATTTTTTAAAACAAGCTGGAGCGAAATAAAGAATTTTTTCAAAAAAGAAGTGCCAAAAGCGACAAAGAAAGTATTAAGATTGGCTTAGGCAACTCCTTTTATAATTTGGTGGACGGCTTTTACTGTCGCATGCATTGCTGCAATGGCGCAATTTTGAATAAATTGATTTCCGTCTTTTGCCAACAATTTTTTCTCTAAATCTGTAATTCTTTCACGAAGAATTCGCACAACATCTGGGAATCGGGCCTCGATTTCATCAACAAGACCGTATAATTCTTCTAAATATGGAGAACGGGTTTCTGTTGCAGCAGCGGGCGTAGGTCCTGGCGGTTCTCCAGCTGTTTCATGCGCAACTGCAATGGCTGATTTCATAACGTTCCTACTATACATATAGAGGTTTTGATGTCAATTTTTCCTTGCGCCGAGCGCGAAGGAGTCATACAATGACTCCTTCGCGCTCTTTGACATGTCAGAAAATCTCAACAGAGAGAATCCTGGTGATTCGTGCGATAATCCTGAACAAAAAATCAGAGAGATGCGCCAAGTTAGTCGCTGGGCCACTCTCTGTTGAATAAAAAATACTTAAACAGTTTACTCATTTCAGGCTGCGCCGGCACGCAGTCCTGTTGATCGATAACAAACGAAGAAGAAGCGGTATAGGTAGTTTTGGCACTTACGCGACGCCAGCGATTAATTTCAAAAGCGTCGAAGGAAAACAGCGATGATGGAGATTACCTGGCAGTCGATCGTTGGCGCCTTGCTGGTGTCCTCGATCGTCAGCGCGGCGTACCCCTACGTCGTGCTGAAACTCGGACTGGGGCCGAACGTGAGCGTGGTGAGCGCATTTCTGGGCGCGCTCTTCCTCAGCTTCACGGCTCGGAGGACGATCGGAACCAACCGGTACCAGAACAACGTCATCCAGACGGCCGGAACGTCGGCGGCCATGACGGCCTTCATGTGCGTCGTGGCAGCGGCGTTCGGGTACATCGAGATGAACGAAAGCGTGCAGGTCAAGGCGAGCATCAGCCCCTGGCAGATGTTCTTCTGGCTCACGCTGACGGGCATGCTCGGTGTCATCTTTACGGTCCTCTTCCGCCGGCACTTCATTGAGGACCCCAAGATGATCTTCGTCGACGGAGTCGTTGCGGCGGAAACGGTCAACGTGCTCGACTCGCGCGGCGGCGAGGCGAGCAAGAAAATGAGGGCCATGGGCGTGACCGCGCTCGTTTCGGCGGTCATGGCCTTTTTCCGGGACGGTATCCAGAAGCTCGCCCCGTTCTGGTTCTCGAAGAGCTACAAGGCTGCCATGCCGTGGGACCTTCTCACGATCGGCAGCGGCATGCTCCTGGGCCTCAACATGGGCCTCTCGCTCCTCGCGGGAACGGTGTTGGGTGTGTACGTGATCGGGCCGTGGCTCCTCGAAAGCGGAGTCGGTCTCGAGATCGTGCGCTCCAACATCGCAGCAGTCAACCTCGCGCGGTGCGATGCCCTCTTCGCGATTAAGGAGATCGCGGAGAAGAGCCCGGACGCCATGTTCTTCGCGCAGCACTGCGGAGGCATGGCTGGTTTCAAAGGAGGTAGCTACTTCGCCACCATGATGCTCTGGGCCATGTGGCCGGCCACGGGCATGATGATCGCGGCGTCCCTTGCCGCACTCCTTCTGAAGTGGCGTACGCTTGTGGATACGTTCCACATGCTGCGCAGGCGTCAGGCGGATGCGGTTCGGGAAGATGTCTCGATGAAGACTATCGTAGTGCTGGGCCTCGGCCTCACCGTGATCCTGGCGGTGGTGCAGAAGGCGAACTTCGGGATGGGATACGTGCAGACGGTGGTATCGGTCGCGGCTTCGCTTCCCTTGATGCTCATCGGCATCCGGGTGTTGGGGGAGACGAACCAGGGTCCGGTCAGTCTGATGGCGAACGCGCTCCAAGCGCTCTTCGCCGTCTTCTGGCCGAACCAGATCGTGCTGAACTTGATCGGCGCGGGCATGGCAGGCAATACTAGCGCGCAGTCCGAAGGGCTCATGCAGGACTTCAAGACGGGGAAGATCGTCGGATCGACCCCGAGGATCCTCACGTGGGTCCAGTTCTGCGCGGTACCCATCGGTGCGGCTGCGGTCGCGATCATGTACCCCTTGCTCATCGCGAAGTACGGGCTTGGGGGAGACGGGCTTGCGGCTCCCACGGGCCTCAAGATCGCGAACCTCGCGGTCGTGCTGTCGAAGGGCATCGAGGCGCTCCCGCGCCACGCGCTCTCGATCACGGTGTGGGCCATGCTGGTCGGTGCGGCGATCGAGTGCGCCAAGCACTACCGTCCGAAGTGGGGAGAGTATCTCCCCTCGCCGTCGGGACTCGGGTTCGGAGTGATCCTGCCCGGGATCCTCAACATTCCGATGGCGCTCGGTTGCGTGCTCGGGTGGGTCTGGGAGAAGAACGGCAAGGAGTCGTACGACAAGTACGCCGCGACGGTGGCGGCGGGATTCGTTGGCGGTGACGCCCTCATCGCCGGAATCCTCATCCCGATTCTGGCCGCGATCGGGATCCTGACTCTGCAGTAGAGCCTTCATCGGTGCCGGCTGATGGAGGTTGGGAAGAAGGGGGCGGGTCGGTGTGAAAGCCGGCTCGTCCCCTTCGACCCGTTTTCAATAGAGAGTGGATTTTCCTAAAATTTTCAGTTTATTTTCCGTATCTTCTCCGTCACGCTGAAGCCGAGCGGTTTCCCTAGCATGAGCCGTGTTTGCGCATCTAGCGCAGGAACTGCTCCATAAAAAATCGTTACGAACGGCAAGAATATCCACGGCAAAACCACTGCCAGAATTTTTCCGAGCCGCGCTTTTCCTTTTGGCAACGGGAGAGTTAGAAGCGAAATCCACAAATAAGTCAGAATACCGATGAGCATGAAGGTAAATACGATATTAAGTACGGCACTGAAGTTATAAGCAAACAGCGAAGCATTAAATCTAGGATTCAAAACGGTCGGTATCAATTTGTTGAAGAAGACGATGATCGCAGCCGTGGTCCATGTAATTTGCAAAAAACAAAGATAGAAAAAACGCTCGAACGTTTTTAAAAAGGGAATTTTATGGCGTTCTTTCCACATTTTTACGAGCACATACGGAATTTCCGAAGCGCCCCAAGCCCAGCGCCGCAGCTGTTTATACTGGCCGATGAGGCTCGTGAAGTATGTTTTGTTTTGAAGTGCGTCCTGGTACACCGGTACAAACAGCGGCACAACTTCATAGTCGCCGCGAAAATGAAAATAGGCGCGCCAGTATTGGTGGAGATCTTCCACGATAGTATGGCGTGACCAATAATCCATCGCCACAAGCGAGTCCAAACTTTGCGCATAGACAGAGGCATTAAAAAGACGGTTTGCTTCGCCGGATTCCGAGAGATACCAAAAGGTATTTGCAAGAGCAATAACGCGGTTTACAAACGGTACATCCCAAATGTTGTTGTAAAAAAACGCAAGCGGCTGGAAACTTCGCCGCGCACGATTCGGTTCGATTAAATAATGATAAGTCAGTGTGGCGAAATAAGCCGGATGCGGGCGGTTATCCGCATCGAGCGTGGTAACAAGCACATTTGAAAAATCAATGCATTGCTCTTTGAGGATTTTGCTGATTTGCCGAGCTGCATGAGTGATATTCGCTCCTTTTGCCGGAATTTCATTCGGAAGATTTTTTGGATGCATGAAGTGATAAAAATTCCGAAAGGAATTTCCAAAACGCCGCTCCAGATATGCTGCATTTGTTTCCGCGCGCATGCGGTCGCGTTCTTCGGTTGCGAGCACGAAGATGATTTGGTCGCGCGGAAAATCAACCTGCGTAAGCGCTTCAATGCTTGATTCCAAAACTTCTTTTTCTTCCTTATATGTCGGCATGATGACGATATGCAAAACTTTGCGCCATTTTTGCGAAATGCGGTCGTCTTTTTCCATTTTTTGAATCCAGTCGAGCCGCTGGAATTTTTTGCTTTTCAAAAAAGAGTAGATGAGAAAAGCGCTAGATTTAAGCACGCGAAAAAACCAAAGAAGCACGTATACCATAATAAAAATCGCCACCGCTCTCGGAAACCAAAATGCCAGCACAAACGGTCCGATTAAAATAAACCAACTCACTGCGCCAGGCAGAATTTCAAGGAATCTATATAGACGGGTTCGCGGAATATCATCCATAGAGGTCTTTGGTATTATATCATCAATGATTTGACAAGGTGATACACTTTTGATACACTTTAATCGACCCTTCAATGTATGCCAACTACTAAAAAACGCATCAATATCAGTCTACCGGCCGACGTGGAAGCATCGCTTTCCAAATTGGCCGAGAGAGACGATATGCCTCAAGCCACAAAAGCCGTTTATCTCTTAAAGCTCGCCATTGAGATAGACGAGGATGATGTTTTTAATTCTGTTGCTGCCGAGAGGGATACAAAGGGCGCAAAATTTGTGTCTCATAAAAAAGCCTGGGCATGAATTTCGAGGTGCAATATCACGAAGACGTAGTGAGAAAAGATATCCCCCGGCTTTCAGCGACGGCCAAAAAACAGATCAAAAAAGCCATTGAACAAAAAATAGTTATTGCCCCCGAGCATTTTGGAAAACCCCTTCGGAGATCGTTAAAAGGGTATCGAAAACTTCGCGTCGCCGATTACCGCGTGATTTTTCGTATCGAAGGAAATATCGTAAAAATTTTCCTTATTCAGCATCGGTCTGTGGTTTATCAAAATGCTGCTCAAAGGCTTTTTAATTAATTCTGCTTAAATCCACTTCAGGGTACTCCTTCAGCTTATCAATAAATATTTTTTGTATTAACTTGAGCGTTTTTTCATCGTGTGCTTCGAAACGAAGGGTGAGGCATGGACTCGTATTTGATGCGCGCACCGCTCCCCACGCGCCTTTTCCAAAATCCACCCAAACGCCGTCGATTGTGAGACATGGATAGCGTTTCGTGAAAAATTGTTTTACGTCTTCCACTACGCGAAATTTTGTCGTGTCCGAGCACGGAACTTTCAATTCAGGTGTTGTGAAGATTTTCGGTATGTCGGAAAAAAGCTGGGAGAATGGTTTTTGGCTTTTACTTAACAATTCCACGATCCGCGCCGCCGCATACATTCCGTCGTCGAATCCAAACCAGCGTTCCGCGAAGAATATATGCCCGCTAGTTTCACCGCCCAATAGCGCGCCGGTCTCCTTCATTTTGGTTTCTATAAAAGAGTGCCCTGTTTTGTATCTGATCGGTTTTCCTCCGCGAATGCGAATATCATCTTCTAAAACTTTTGAAGATTTAATATCAAAAATAATCGATGCGCCCGGATGCCGAGCCAGCATGTCGCGCGCCAAAGGAATAAGAAGATAGTCTGATTGATAAAAATGCCCTTTTTCGTCCACCACTCCCACGCGGTCGCCGTCGCCGTCAAAGCCGATTCCAAGATCGGCTTTTTCCCCAAGCACGCGCGCTTTTACGTCCTCCATATTTTTTTCGGATTCCGGATTTGCCTCATGATTCGGGAAATTTCCGTCAAGTTCGCAATGCTGTTCTATCACTTCACAGCCAAGTTCGCGCAAAAGTTGCGGCGCAAAAATTCCCGTAATGCCGTTGCCTGCATCAACTATAATTTTCAGCGGCCTGTCGCCCTTACTAAGGGTGGCCTGTTTTTTCACCTCCGCTACATAATCCGGAAAAATCTCCTTAGAAAAAAGTTCGCCTTTTCCTTCGATAAAATCTTCATCCTGAATTATTTTTAAAATTTCCTGAATTTCATCTCCGCATACGCTGTGCGCATTTTTCGCCACAAGTTTTACGCCGTTGTATTGTTTTGGATTATGGCTCGCCGTGATATTTATACCGCCGTCAAAATCATACGCGCACGAAGCAAAATAAATCATCGGACTGCTCGCGTGGCCGACGCTCGTCACAATGGCGCCGGTCGTGAGCATGCCGGAAATAAAGGCTTCATGTAGAGCATCGCTCGAGAGACGATTGTCTTTTCCGCATACTATTTTTTTGCCGTATTTTTTCTGAAAATATGTGCCGACGCCTTGCCCCAAAGCGTACATCGCCTCAACTGTAAGATCCGCCGGTTCGCCGAGATCAGACTCCGCAATGCCGCGGATATCATAGGCCCGAAAAATGAGAGGATTTATTTGCATAAATTTTCAACAGCGCTCGGTACTAAATGCTGCCATTTTTTCTTTGTCTTCATGAGCGCCCGGATTTTTGTTCCGGAAATATTCAAGTTGAATTTTGGCCTTACGGTTTTATGTTTTCCGTCTTTGCGGAATAATTTTTGGACTTTTTTCGTCCCGCTCCATACGTCTCCAAATTGCGGAGCGAGTTTTTCCACATGCTTCACCCAGCGGTTATCATTATGGATATCAGAAATTTTCACAAGAGCGAATTTTCGCGTTGAAATATTCGCCGCACGCAGACTGCCACGAATCATCCGAATGCGCTGCGCGGCGGAAAATGGATTTTTAGGCATGCCGGAATATTGCGCGCTTCCAATCCCGATAATAATTTTTGGATATAGGCGCAGTACTTGCCGCACCACGTCCAAATGGCCTTTATGAAAAGGCTGGAAACGTCCGATGAAAAGGGCGGAAAGTTGACGCATAGGCGAACAGCTCCTAATGAGCCTGAATCACGAGCGGAAGTTCACTTTTGTGTTTGTTTTGTTTGATGCGGTCATCAACGAGTTGTACAAGCGATTGCAGAAGTCCGTGCGCAACGCATTCCTCCGGCGTCGCGCCGAGCTGGAGTTTCATTAAAACTTTATCCATGTCTTTATATGTAGCTCCGATTTCTTCTTCATCAGTTTGGCCCGGAGCAAGTTCCGCAGACGGCGTTTTGTTCACGATTTCCGGCGGCAAACCGACATGGTCCGCGAGCGCAACGACCTCTGTTTTATACAAATCGCCAATCACTTCAACGTCGGCAGCAAGGTCTCCGTACTTTGTTCCGTATCCGAGCAACAGTTCGCTTTTGTTTGATGTTCCAAGCACGAGCGCGTTTTCCGTATTTGCATAGTTATAAAGCAGTACCGCCCGGACGCGCGCTTTCGTATTCATATGAGCGAGCGCGCTTGGCCGCCATGGCACAATGGAAAAATCCGTCAGAAAATTATTGATGGGCTGATAGAAACAATTCACGCCGAAAAATTGGCAGAGCAGTTTTGAATGATCGATGTTTTCCTGTTTTGTGAGTCCTAATTCCGGCATCAAAAGCGCTGTAACATTTTCAGCGCCCAAAGCATCCGCGGCGATTTTTAGCGTGAGCGAAGAATCTACGCCTCCGGAAAGTCCGAGCGCGCCGCGTTTAAAATTTCTGTCAGCGAAATATTTCTTAAGACCGTTTACGAGCGCTTCGTAAATTTGATCAAGCGAGCTGATTCGGGGCTGGATTTTTTGCGCTACCTGAGTTTGCCCAGCCGCAGGTTTTTGCACCGCCGGAATTTTCGGCGCCTGCGCGGTTTGTTGTACAGGCTCTATGGGTATCTCCATAAAAAGTGAAGCTTGGTGTTGGTCAGATTTTTGATGCGTCATCGCGAGAATTTTTTAAGGCCCTGATCTATTTCGCGAGTCATCGCGCGCCGCTTGAGGACATCGCGCTTATCGTGCTGTTTTTTCCCTCGGCAGACCCCGAGAACAACTTTGACGAGATTTTTTTTGAGAATTATTTCGAGCGGTATAAGCGTGAATCCTTTTTGATTCGAGAGGCCTGCGAGATGATCGATTTCTTTCCGCTTGAGAAGGAGTTCGCGCCGCCGAAGTGGATCATAGCCTTCATGCGGGGCGTACCGGTACGGCGATACATGCATATTTTCCGTCACAACGCGCCCGTTGACCACCGAGACAAAACTTCCTTTCAGCTGCACGTGGCTTTCCTTGATGGATTTTACTTCCGGCCCGGTCAACACAATGCCTGTTTCATACTTTTCAACGACTTCATAATCAAAGTACGCCTTCTTATTTTTCGCTAAAATCTTACCATCCATCGGAAGCAAATACTAGCAGAAAGCACTTCGCAAAGCCAATTTTACCACTTCATCTTATTATCAACTGCCCACGCGCCGCCGCCAGTCAGCACCAATGCAAGCGCCATGCCCAAGAACGCAAAGTCTTTATTCGGAATTACTTTTGCTCCGGGATCCATAAAAAGAGTTAGATCCGGACTCGCCACGCTGACGCCGATAATAAAGCTGACAAACATAAGCGCCACGACAGTTCCGGTAAGCCGCGTGAAAAGGCCGAGAACAAGAAAAATTCCCGTGATAAGTTCCACATAAGGCAGAGCATAGCCGTAGGCGTTTACGAAAAATGCCGGAAGATAATTTCCTGCCATGTTTTTAACAATTTCCACGAATACCGCCGGTTCAAATATTTTACTGTATCCCGCAAAAATCAGTATTACGCCGAGTACGATCCGCAGCACGAGCGGCGCCCATTTGGCAGTCGGTCGAAGCATATAAAAAAGGTTAAAGAATTAATGAACTTAACATTTAAACCTATTCTATAATAGGTTACAATAAGACTCCAGCGTGTTTTCGCATTTCTTCCCGACTACGGCCCAGTTTCGCCAGAAACTTCTTCGCCAGTGGTTTCGATTCCTTGTGACGGTTAATAACGAACCTTCAAATCGGGAGTTGGCCCTGCAGTATTTTTTCGAACGCTGCGCCCAAGCGCCGGAAATGTTTCATGCTTTTTTGGAGTTTTTTAAAAAGAAGTTGCAGCGATCACGCAATGCCGAGGCAAAGCATCTTGCTGAAAAATACCTTCATATTCTTTCAACGCTCTGCGAACGGTTCAGTTTTTTTGAAGAAAAACAGATTCTCGATGATCGTTGTTTTGCCATTACGCATCCTAAAAAATATCGCGAAATTGATCAACTCCTCGGTCGCTACAAAAAACAATCCAAAAAACTCATCAATCATATTCTTCAAACGCTCACGCTTATTTTGCGCGAAAAAAACCATCTCTGCGACATCAAAGGCCGATACAAAAACATTTACAGCATTGCGCGAAAACTCCAAAAAAAACCCCGCAAAACAGCGCTTACGCTCAATGACATTTTTGCATTTCGCATCATACCGCGAAGGAATTCCATTAAGCCGTGTTTCGAAATTCTAAACCTCCTCCATGATACTTTCTACCCCGATGCCGATTATTTTAAAGATTACATAACGATCCCCAAAATAAACGGGTATCAAAGCCTTCATACCGGTTTGTATAACGTGGTTCCGGAGCTCGATCTTCCAATTGAAGTGCAGATCCGTACAAAGCCAATGGACGATTTTTCAGAGCATGGACTTGCATCGCACTGGCTCTATGCGCAGGGCAAAAAATCAAAACTTATTACGGAAAAGGAAAAAAAATTGCTGAATTATTTTTCGTCGATCGGGCAAACTCCGGAGGCTTCCAATTTTATCTATGGTTTCTCGTATAAAGGCGATATAGTAAAGCTCGAAAAGGGCTCAACGATTCTTGATTTTGCTTATTTAATCCATACGGATTTGGGAAATAAAACGCGCGGCGCGTTGGTGAATGATACGAAGAAAACGTTCAACTATGAAATTCAAGAAGGTGATGTTGTGCAGATTTTGAAGGATGCAAAACCGCAGGTAAGTCCTGCATGGATGGCCGCTATTCATACGAAACACGCGCGCAAAAAAATATCCGAATATCTTAAAAAACATGCCAGCAAAACTTAAACTTAAACTTAAACTTAAACTTTCTCTCCCGCCAGACGTCATTTATAAACGGCTCGTCGAACATATGAACGAAGCTGTGTGGATGGGAGATGAGCATGAGCGAACCGTATACGCGAATCCGAAATTCTGCGAGATCATGGGATATACGCTGAAAGAAATGCTCGGCCGCGAATCGTATGAATTTTGGGATGAAGAAAGCGCCAAGCGAGTAAAAAACGTAAATCTTACGAAACGGAAAAAAGGTATAAGTTCAAGCTATGAAGGAAATTTGTTGACAAAAGACGGAAGAAAAATTCCTGTGCTCTTGAGCGGTACACCGTTACCGGACGGCGGGACGATCGGCATTATGACGAATCTTACCGAGTTGAAGAAAAAAGAAGAGGCGGAAAAAATTCTCGGCAGTGCGGTGCAGTATGCCACGGATGCCATCGTTATTTTTGACAATAAAGGCCGGATCAATACATGGAACAAAGGCGCCAAAATCATATTTGGCTATAAAAAAGAAGAAATGATGAACGCGAAGCTGGAAAAAGTATTCCCAAAGGATTCCATTAAAAATCTCCTCCAGCATTCTTCGGTGCTCTATAATCTTGAGCTCAAGGGACTTCACAAAAACAAGCGTCCAATCGATATATCCGCTACGTTAACGCCTATTTTTAGCGAAGACAAAAAAACTACGGCCTATTGCTTGCTCATTGCGCGCGACATTACGAATCAAACGAAATTTGAAGAAGAACTCACCATGAAGTATCAAAAACTGAAAGAGATCAATAATAAATTCGGGATTATTCGGCGGCAGATGGATTATATTTTTGAGATCCTTGACCTTTTAAAGAGCCACAGCGATCCGAAAACCATCGCCGATTTTATCGTAAGCTCGATCATTATGCTTACACGCGTGGATGCTTGCGTGCTGCGCCGATACAACTCGCAAAAAGACACCCTCGAATTCATTGCCGGTTTCGGCGTGGATGAGTCATGGAAAGGAAAAGCGAGCCTCCGATACAATAAAAGCCTCATCGAAAAAGCCGTTTTGCAAAAAACTCCTCTCAAAATTATCGATGTGACGAAAGAACCGCGCTATCACTCCGCTTATCTCGCCAAAAAACACAATCTTTGCTCTCTCCTTCTCATTCCGCTGCAATTTAAAGGAAAACTTGTCGGAAGTTTGTCGCTCTATTCGAGCCCGCAAAAAAAGCTCGAGATTTTCGAAAACGAATTCATTGAAAAATACGCAAAACTTGTGGAAGTTGCAGTAGGGACGATGTTCTAAGCTGTTTTGAGTTGGCGGCTAATGGAGTCGGCATGATGTTGAAGTGTGGCGAGAAACCACGCGGGACCAATATCTCTTTCAATCCAAGGTACTCGTTTGCCATTTTTATCAACCGCGCCGAAGTTAAGCGTATGATTATTTATGTAATACGTTGAATTAAGTTCGGCCGGCCGTACGCGCAGGCGAGGATGGTGAGGTTTTTGTGCTTCATTGGGTTCTACTATTTCTCGTGGCCGTCTTTTTAATGAAAGCCCTAGAGGATCTGGATTTTTTCCTGCCATAAGCCGCGCAGCTTGCAGTGAAGTTCCTGTAACAATTTCAGCAAATTCTCTACGAATACCATCAGTATGTCTTGCAAGATGTCGTTTTAAAACTAGACGGTGGTGTCTGTCCGCCAATTGAACTTCCGGATGGAATTGTGAAGTGATAATTTTTCCATTTGCAAAAGAAAACGCGACCGGCGGCAGCGAAGAATCAATTGCACCCTTTCCTGGCTTCGAGAAACCACTGCACGGAAAAGCCAATGGTTTTACATCATCAACGGTTTCATATCCCGGAACGAGTACATATCCCGAATGCGTCATGGCTAACGTACAAGTCTGTCCTTGGAGATGCTTGAGGCTTGCATGGCTGTCGGCAAAGCGCACTGGGAAAGCGCCGAATTCCAAAGCTCCACGCACAGTTTTAAAAGGTAAACCATTTACTTTGCCATATGCTTCAAGCAGGGCTTGGTGTCCGAAGCACACCCCGACCGCCCTTAAAGTATTTCCGTTTTGAATGCGTTTTACTAAGGGAACTGCACATTCTTCTGTAAAGGCCATGCCGCGCGGGTCGTAAGTATCATCCAGACTGCCGCCTAAAATAACTACTCCGGTATCTGGAAATGACGGATATTCTCCGCTTCTTAGTCTGACATTTTTAACCGTCATCAATCTCTTTGCCGCTTCTCCGCCGAGCAATTGTTCCAAGGCGCCTCTCATGAGAGGATTTGTGAAACAGTCGCCGAATTCAACAAGGGTGAGCGGCGGCTGGCCTCCTGTCCGCTCACAAATTTCTTCAAGGGTTGCAACAAGATTTCTTTGTTCATCCTGCAAATCGACTAGACGCGGAATGCGCGAATTTCTAGGCAGTTCATTTACGGGAATACGGCGTTTTTTATGAATTCCTTCGCCATCCTTTCCTCTTAGAGGGAAAGTTTCGGTGCTGAACTCCGGATCATTATTTAATAGAATGGCGCCTCCTTCCATTGCTCGCACTCGGTTTCGAACTTTCTTTATTTCCGAATTTACCAAACCGACTGCGTTCAAACGGCAAGCTTCCCATAGCGGAGCACCAACCTCTCCCGCGCTGGCATTGCGCCATTGATCAGTGCCAAAAATACTTCTTTCCAAAAGATCGTCAACTTCTCGATGAACGCCTTGAAATTCAAATCTGCCGCGTCTTATTTTTAGCGCCCTGTCTGCTTCAGAGTCGCCGGTAATTAAAGTCGAATCGATAAGAATTCTCCGAAGTTCTCCCATGATTTGGCTTCGAAGAACCCGTTCAGGCCAAGATGTAGCATACTCATCGATAGGTACGCCGGAACACCCTGAACGCAATAATTCCGCTTTCTCGGCTGCATTGAAAAAAGCGAATGAACCATCTTCTCCTGCTATGCATCGTTGCACGAGAATTGACCTTGGTCCCGCGGCAGAGCAAATCACTTCAACTCGATATTGCGGTCCGAGTTTTTGTTGAAGCCTTTGCCAAATCTCTATGCGTTCGTAGCGGGTATATGACTCACGCATGCCGTCATCTAAAATAATGCCTCCCGGTTTAAGTCGGCGGCAAAAAGATTCCATGAGAGTTTCATATGCTGCATCTTCAAGATGAGAAGAAGCTCGAAAACAATTCACCATGTCCAAGAGCGGTTTTTCTTCCACTAATTGACCAAACTCTTCAAATTTTCCAAGAATGACATGGTGGGGCCAGATTGTTATGTGCTGGGCTAAATCGGTCGGTTGCTCCTTCGGTTTTTTTATTGGATCCCAGAATTCAGGCGTGAAATATTTTTTTACAAACTCTGCGCCGGACTTTGAAGATTCTGCCCCCTTTTTTTCGCCAGCAAAAAGCGATTGAATAAGCGCTCGGCATTCTGGCGAAATATCCATATCCGTGTCGCGAATAAATTCTCCGTCAGCCTTGATCTTTTTAAGACCGATGAGATTCGGGAGGTAGCCGGGAAGCCCGAGAAGAATACTCCTGATGTAGTTTGGATCCATTTGAAGCAGGCATAGTCTTTGCAGCAATTTCGATGGATCGTTATTGAACTCTTTTGAATAATGGAGGCGCCGCAGTAAGAGGGTGCAGATAATATGAATTAATTCATGAACAGCTCCGTCCTTTTTATATTCATCCTTCAGAAAGGTTGTCATGAGATCTTCCAACGTATAATAAATTCGATCGGCATAGCCGATTTCCGTAAAGTAATCAATAAGTCTTCTTCCGTTTCCAAAAGGGTCAGTGCGGTCTCTGCGCAAACGTTCCAGCATTACGCCGGTGCCACAACCGGCGTGGAGATGAACGAGCTTTCCTTCGCGGATAGGAGCTGTCGTAGCAAGCTGGCCGTTTCGACGATGAAATCTTAATAAAATAGCCTCTGCCTGTGCGAGAGAAGCGACCCCAAAACCTTCTGAAATTTCATCCTCTCGATTTACGCTCCAGTCTCCCTGGGTTAGCATTTCTGCTATTCCGAGTTTTAAATAAAGCGCCTTTATTCCCATTTGATTTGATGAATTCCGGAGGTACGCTTCACGTTCTTCATAATGCGCGCCGTCATATCTCATTTGTCCTAAAGCTCTGCGTTCGTCATCAAGAAGACGCATAAGAGCTTTTGCGGTCGGTTTTCCTCTGTGTTTTATTTTTCCGGTCCTTTCATCGGTATAACTTTCACCCGGATCAGCTGCGGTAGCTATTGCTTTTATACGATGATATTCGATATCAGTTAAATCGCGCGGATTTGCGAACAGTCGAACATCAGGAGTTCTTTCGTGTCCCCCTAAATCTTTTAATTCAACCGTGCGTATATGGTCTGGTTGGTCTGGCCGATCTGGCATGGAGGCGTAAAATACACCACAAACATGAATATGTCAAAGAGGGCCTTTATCCTAATCTGTAAGCCCTCTTTTTAATCTTGCCGATAGAAGAGTTAGTTTACCCCGCGTGCCTCTTCAAAAACCCAAAATGGTACACAAATCCTGCTACTAGCGCGCCGATCACCGGGCCGACCCAGTAAATGTAGTGCGTTCCCCAGTGAGAGCTCACGAGCGCCGGTCCGAAAGATCTTGCCGGATTTAAAGCTGCCATCGTGAAACTGCCGCCGATCATAACTCCAACCGCAAATACAAGTCCGACGCAAAGTCCGCCGAATCCTCCGGTAGCTCTTTTATCAACGAGCGTTGCAAATACTGTCCAGACTAGGAAGAATGTGAGAATCGCTTCCACTAAAATTCCCATGCCCGGCGTAGTTCCTGGAAGGAGCATTGTGTCGCCAAGAAAATATTGCGGCGAGACGCCGACAAAAACCACTTTCAAAAAAAGCGCCGCTACGACCGATCCGACGAGCTGCGCCAGAATGTATCCGACTGCCATGAGCGTTTTTACATGGCCGGTAGCCCATAAAGCTACAGTCACCGCCGGATTTACATGAGCGCCGGAAATATGCCATGCGCTATAAATTATTGCCGTGAGCGCAAGGCCGTGCGCGAGCGCAATGCCGACAGTGCCTAGCCCGCCAGCAGTTTTCCAGTTAGCCAGAACGGATCCGGCTGCTATGAAGACGAACGCAAAAGTCGCGAACGCTTCCGTGAGATATTTTTGCCAATTATCCTGCATAGGAATATTTGGTTAGGAAATAAAAATAAGCATTTCAAAAATTACTCACAGAATATAACTTTTATGTTTTTTTGTCAAAAGACGTGAGACATCAAAAGACGCGTCGGCCGGCGATGTATGTTTTTCGGACAATTGCTTCTAAATCCGCCTGGCTGCCTGCAAAAATTTCCGCCAAGAGATGATTGGGGTTTGCATATGCGCGCGTTCCAGGACTTCCTAGAACAGCAAAAGTTGCTTCTTTATCGCGATTGAGATTTCCGGCAACACGATCAACGCCGAGAATTTCTGCGCCTGCGAGCGTTCCGCGGTAAAGGGCTTCGGTTTCAGAAACATCAGCGTGGCCAGCATGCACGCGGTTATATGCTTGCATAACATGAAGCATACTTAAACTCGGACCGGCGCCGACATCGGAACCAAGCGCATACAAAATGCCGCGTTCGCGAATTCGTTCAACCGGCATGCGTCCGCTGCCAAGCGCTTCATTTGAAGTCGGGCAGTGCGCAACGCATGTGCCGGTTTGCGCAAGTACATCAAGTTCTTCGTCCGAAGCATGAATAACATGCGCCATTATTGTGTGGCGTCCAAGCAATCCAGCGCGCGCATAGACATCGGTATAACTTTTTGCATCCGGAAAGAGCCGCCGTACCAATTCCACTTCATCGTGTTCAGTTCCGTCATGATTTTCGCTTAAGTGGGTTTGAACCCATACATTTCTCTGTTTTGCAATTCTACCAGCTGCCTTTAGCACTTCTGCGCTGCACGAAGGCGCAAAACGCGGAGTAACGGCGTAACTTCCGCCGAATTCTTCCGCAAATCTATCCGTCATAGCCAAAGCTTCTTCCGGATCCTGTTTTAGGTATGGAGGAAAATCGCTCGTCATGATCACGTTTCCAATAACCATGCGTCCCGCAGCGTGTTGAAATGCCGCGCGTAAAGCGCTTTCATGAACAGAAGAATAAACAGCAGCTACTGTTGTGCCATGCCTTGCAAGTTCATCAAAAAAAGTTTGTGCCCGCGCATCGGCTAACTGGGCATCTGCATAACGGTGTTCTTCCGGCCAAATATGTTCTTCAAGCCATGGCATGAGAGAATTGCGAAATCTTCCACGCACTTCATTTTGCACCCAGTGAACATGAAGATCGTTCATGCCTGGAATAATAGTAGGCCGTTCGCCATGTTTAGTTTCATCTATTACCTCATAGCGATCGGCAAAAGCTACTGCAAGAAGTGTGAAATCGCCGACTGCCGCTACAGTGCCATCCGCGCGTACTGCCAGTCCGCCGTCTTCATGGTAATCGCAATCATTCGGACCTTGCGGGTTAACTATTCTGGCGCGATGAACAGCTTTTATCGGCGGAGGAAATGCTTCCATTCCCCGCAGCTGCGGTGCATTCGGAAAATTCATTGGCCAGCAATGTACCAAAAACCTACAACCCGAGCAATACCGCCGCAATCCACGGAAATGCCACGGTTACGTCGCTCTGGATAATTTGGTAGTAACTTTTTGTCGAGAGTTTGTCCCAGGTGATTTTTTCTTTTCCGCCGGCGCCGGAATAGGAGCCGTATGACATTGGGGAGGAGCCGATTTCAATGAAGCCGGCCCAGTCGCGCACCTTAGGGAATTGGAGGTCGTGTTTGAGCGACGGTACGATACAAATTGGAAAATCGGCCGCAATGCCGCCGCCAAGCTGCAGAAAAGCGATCGAATGATTTTTTGCTGTTTCCATATACCAATCGTACATGTATGTGAAGTATTCGAGGCCGCTTTTCATAATATTTTGGTCGAGCACCGGCCCCCCGCCTGTGCGATATTTGCCGCTGTATGTGTAGCTCGCAAAAATATTTCCCATAGTTGAGTCTTCAAACCCCGGAATCACCACTGGAATATTTTTTTTGTATGCCGCGTATGCCCAGCAGTCATTTTCGTTCGCAGCCGGATCCGGCTTTATGAGTTTTTCTTTAAAAAGCCGCCTGAAATATTCATGCGGAAAATAGCGTTCGCCTTTTTTCTGCGCTTGCTGCCACATTTTGAGCAAGTGCGGCTCCATAATTCGGACGCTTTCATCTTCCGGCAAAAATGTGTCTGTGATGCGGCGCAGCCCTGCATCGCGAAGCTCGGCTTCTTGCTCCGGAGTTAGTTCGGTATAGCGCGGGATGTATGCGTAGTGGGAGTGGGCGACGTATCGGTAATAGGATTCTTCGTGGTTCGCGGCAGTTGCGGAAATCAAATGCACTTTATTTTTTCGGATGAGTTCGGCGAGCATCACGCCGACTTGAAATGAGCTTAAGGCGCCCGCGATCGTGACTGCCAATTTTCCTCCGCGGTCTAAATGATTTTTTAGCCAGAGCGCGGCCTGATAGGTTGCTCCGCCGTTGCAATGATTGAGGGTGCGCTCGGCAAACGCTGATACAGGCGTTTTACTTTTTGCCACATACGCGCCGAGCGTGCCGCTCGCTCCTTTTCCAGCGCCGGCACCGTTATGAATTACAATATGTTTTTTGAGGCCCGGCGAGAGTCGGCTGAATTTCGTCTTTTGCATGTGTATATAGTAATATCTGTATGCAGAATGAACAACCTTTAATAAAAAGGCTCGCCCGCAGCGGGCTCGCCTATATGAAAAAAATTGTAAAAATCGGCCTAGTTCAAATGGCTTGCAGTAAAGATGCGGATGCAAATCTTAAAAAAGCTGTTGCCGGAATTGAAGATTGCGCTTCGCGCGGCGCGCAAATCATCTGCCTGCCGGAACTTTTTTTGAATCCTTATTTTTGCCAAGGACCGAAAGACGATCATTATTTTGATTTGGCGGAAAAGATTCCCGGCCCAACTACGGATGCGCTCGCTAAACTCGCTCAAAAAACAAAAACCGTAATTCTATGCCCTTTATTTGAAAAAACAGCTGCAGGAAAATTTTTCAATTCCATTGCAGTGTTGAATACAGACGGAAAATTTCTCGGCACATACCGCAAAATGCATATTCCGTCGTTGCCGCCGGATTTTTATGCAGAAGATTATTATTTTGAAAAAGGGGAGGAGGGTTTTAAAGTTTTCGATACGGCCTACGCAAAAATTGGGCCTATGATTTGTTATGATCAATGGTTTCCGGAAGGGGCAAGAATCGCTGCAGCAAAAGGCGCGCAGATTTTATTTTATCCGACAGCCATCGGATGGCCGGTAAATCAATCGCAGGAAAAAAGCTCTGCTGAACATGAAGCATGGCAAATCACGCAGCGCAGTCACGGCATCGATAATAATGTATTTGTTTGCGCCGCGAATCGAGTTGGCCGCGAAGGAGATTTAAAATTCTGGGGTACTTCTTTTGTGAGTGATCCCTATGGTCGGGTTTTAGCAAAAGCTTCGATTGACCACGAAGAAAATCTCGTAGTTGCGTGCGATCTTTCGCTTATTGATGAGATGCGCAAGGAGTGGCCGTTTTTGGAAGAGAGACGCATTAAGTTAGCCTGAATCCGATTGACTGTTTCGGTTTTTCTTCGACCGCCAATAATTTTTTAATGACGTCAAAGATTATACGAAACTGTTTATCGTATCTTTTTTCTAGCTTCTCAATTTTTTCCTTGAGTTCTCGGTGGGTTGCGAGCATTTCCCTAAGTTTTGTAAAAGTGCGCATAATTTGGATATTAACTTGGATCGCGCGTTCGCTATTGAGTACGCTAGATAACATAGCTACACCCTGTTCAGTAAATGCGTAGGCATGATATCTTCTGCCTCCGTAACTTGAGGTCACAATTTGTGACCTCAAGTTTGAGGTCGCCATATATAATGACCAAATTTTCATTTCTCTATTATTTAGCCGAAACATAAAATCGGCCGGGAATCGTTTTATATTCCTCCGAACAGCCTGGTTTAACGCCTTTGTCTTGACGTCATATAAAGCGGCTAGATGATTGTCGAGTATTACTTTCTTTCCCCGAATCAAAAATATCTTCCTCTCTATTCTTGCATGCGGTAGTGTTATGGCGCGCGTCATAGAATACCAGGCAGTATATCAAAACAAGATGAAATTTCTCTAAACTTTTCATGAACTTTTTATGACATATCAGATGCCCGCCGAGCGGGAGCCGCATATCGGTACGTGGCTCGCATGGCCGCATAATAAGGAACATTGGCCTGGAAAATTTGAACCAATTCCGCGCGTTTATTGTGAAATTGTTCGTGCGCTTCTGCAGGGCGGCGAGCGCGTTTTTATATGCGTGAATGATGAAAAAATGGGACGTGAGGCACGCGATATTTTGGCTTTGTCCAAGGAAGAACAAGAAGCCGTGCAATTTTTTCATATACCAACTGATGCAAGCTGGTCGCGCGACCACGGTCCGATTTTTGTACGCGATGCATCCGGCAAACTTGTTATCACCAACTGGATTTTTAACGCGTGGGGAGGGAAGTATCCGCCTTGGGATAAAGACGACACAGTTCCGCAGAAAATTTCAGAGCAGTTAAAAATTCCAGTAATTCAGCCTGGCATTGTTTTGGAAGGAGGTTCGATTGACGTGAATGGAAGGGGGACGCTTCTCACCACCGAACAATGTCTTCTTAATAAAAATCGAAACCCCGATTTGAGCCGCGAGCAAATTGAAAAATATCTTCACGATTTTCTCGGCGCCAGTCATATTTTATGGCTACGCGAAGGCATTATCGGAGATGATACTGACGGTCACATTGATGATATTGCGCGTTTTGTAGATGAAAAAATCGTTGTGTGCGCCGTGGAGCAAAATCCAGAAGATGAAAATTATACAATCCTTCAGAAAAATTTTGAGGATCTAAAAAAAATGAAAGACCAAGACGGCGCGCCGTTACACATCGTTCAAATTCCCATGCCGGACCCAGTAATATATGAAGGCCAGCGCCTTCCTGCAAGCTATGCTAATTTTTACATAGCCAACAAAGCCGTGCTCGTACCGACGTTCAACTGTAAAAAAGACGAAGAAGCGCTTAAAATTTTCACCAAACTTTTTCCAACGCGAAAAATAATCGGCATCAACTGCATCGATTTAGTTTGGGGACTCGGAACTATCCATTGTTCAACTCAGCAGCAGCCCATCTAATTTGATGTCAGCACAGCATCCGGAGATTGTAACGCAACACGGCCTGCAGCATCCTCGACTCCTAGAGAATTCATAACAAGTGCGCGAAAGTTTTTGAGGAAAGCGGCGATACCGGGTGATCGTTGAATGGGTTTTGGCTTAATGCTCCGCGCTTTTAGTAAGTCCTGCAACGCTCGCAGTAATACATCAGCATCTCCTGTGAGCGCCGCTTGCACAAGAGAAAAAAGCGGCGATTGTCGAGTCACATGCGGCACAACATGCATTGTTACATTAAAAATACGCTGCGCCGGTTCATCGCTCCTGTCGAACGCGCTTAGCAAAATGGTGAAGAGTTGCCGCTCTTCCCCGGAAAAAAGATCCGCAACATTATCAGCTATGGTTTCTGTTGCAAGCATTTCATCAACTTCGTGGAGCATGGCTAAAAGCATTTCCGGCATAACTTCCATATCAGGCGGAAGATTTAATCCTGCAGGCGCATCTGGAAAAAGTTCATGGTGACGTCTGTTCATTGCACTCCAGATTGCATTAGAAACACCGGCTAAAATTCTTGCAGTATAATCGTCCTGCACATTACAGTGGCGATCTTTCCATTCGTCGCAAGCGTCGATCAATTCGCCATACCGAAGAACCATAGCTTATATTATATATTTTCTTGTCCTCTTGGCAACTTCTGATATTATGTTCCTGTTTTTATGGGAGATTTTTTACGCCCGCGTGATAGCACAGCAACTGTTATTGAAGAAGCGCTCGCTTCGCTCGCGCCTTTAGCGCAAGCTTGCCTAGATCGTCACGGTGAAGCCGCCGCAGGAGAACTCCGAGCGATATTTGGAAAAAGACTGCGCGATATAGCCCCAAGCAATGGAAATGGTAAAGTTGAACCAGAAACGGCATCCGAAACAGAACCGGAATTTGATGAAGACGAAGTTGTAGTTGCTGAACCGGATGAAACAGGTGAACCGGTAGAGCCGATTTTTGTAGAACGCAAGACAAAACGTCGGCGCAGAGATTTTGCGCGCGAGCTAATTCCGTATGAAGCTCGAGACGATACCGATCACATCATTATTGAACTCGAAAAGTCATTAATACGCCATGGCGTTCACGATATAAATGATGTGTTTTTATATCTCCGCGGAATTTCCAGCATGAACACTCTATTCGGACTTTTTGAAAAAAGGCTCGGTGATGAAAAAAATGAAGAGCGCGAAACAACATCAACAATACGCCGCATACTGCGTACGGCGAAAATAATACTTGAAGCCTCGTGCAGCATCGAGGAGCAGGATTTTATACCGACAGGAGCGCTGCTCGCTTTGAAAAAATTATGCGAAGAATATTCCGTAAATTTTCTTGAGCTTGTTCCAACCATGTCTGTGCTTTCAGAAGCGAAGCGGAGCGGACATGATCGTTTCGAAGACACAAGTTTGCCCGAGGAATTTCGCGGAGCGGAAACCATGGGCTACGATCGTGATCCGCGCACCGCCCAGGGTTATATTTATAATCTTGCTGTTCGCATGTCGCAACGCGGGATTATATATCTTCTCATGCAAGGAATTTTGAAAGAGCATGAAACAAACGGCGGTAATTCTTCAGAGCTACGTGGGATTTATGCCGCCGGGCTCAAACAAATTTCACGGCAAATGAATCCGCGTGAAATTCGAAAAGCGCCGGCCATACTTCATTCCGGCAGCCTTGATAAAGATGGATTTAATATGGCGGTAGAAAAAAGAGAATTGCCCGAAGGAATGTGGCGCCAGCAGACAGAAGTGCTGCAAGCTGTTTCCCGCGGACTCAAACAAGGCGAAAAACGGCTTTATTTTGAACTGCCTGCCGGTACCGGAAAAACGCTTATTCTCGCACTGCTTACAAAACTTCTCAATCCCGACGGCAATACTCTTGTGCTTGTTCCAAGCACGCACCTTTCGCTCCAAGATCAGAGAGCTTTTGAGGAAACGCTCGAACGTAAAGATACTGGTCTCGTTTCGGGTTTCACCGCGGTTTTTGATCAGCCGATAACAATCGGTACGTATGCTTCTTTTCAGAATTATGTACGGCGGAAAATGTTTCCTCGGGATAAATACGGTTTAGTTTTGTTTGATGAAGCGCATCGCTCGCTTTCACAGCAGCGGCAAGATATTGGCGAGTATTTTGATCAGGCTACGCTTATTGGAGCTACCGCCTCGAGTGAAGACATCAGCGGCAGAAGCGTTTCGGATATTTTGAAATGCGCGTATTTTATGTCTTTTCTTGACGGTATAAAAGCGGGAGTCGTTAATTCTATGCGCGTTCACCGTGTTCCAATGCCGATCCCTGCCGGAGATGAGCATGAACGCGCGGTGAAGAAAGATTTAGAAAATCGAAAAGCAACCATAACGAGCCTTTATCAAAGACACTGCAAGGGCAAACAAGCTGTTGTCATGATGGATAGCGTGGCTCGAACCGAAGCGGTTGCGGAAGCATTGAGGGGTGAAGGTATTAATGCGCAAGCGCTTCATTCAAAAATGCCGCGGCATCTGACCATTTCTCGAGATGCGGAATTTCGGCAAGGCAGATTTTCCGTGCTTTGCGTTTGTGAAATGCTTACTGAAGGATGGGATTATCCCGAGCTGCGATTTCAGATTCTCGGCGATCAAATCGGAACAGAGTGGGAAGTTTTGCAGCGCATCGGTCGTGTCGGCCGCAGACTGGAGGGAAAAGACGAGTCGCATATTTTTGAGCTCCGAGGAGGAGTTATTCGGCGCAGGGACAGCTTGGTTGAACTTCCGATGCAAACGCCGCTTGATAATGTTTTTCAAAATGCTTCTTTTGCCGGGCCGAAACAAGGGTTCTGGCCAAAAAATGTCTTTAAAATTTAAAAATTTCCAGTACAATCAGATTAATTTATATAATTTATTTGAAATATGCCAAGAAATGCTCCTAGAGTCAGTCCGGACGTTAAGCGAGTGATTGCAGCCGCATATGAAGGCGCGCGTAAAGATCTTAAAGTACGTTTAGCGCAAGAAGAAGTTGATCATCAGGCGCTTCAGGACGGTGCAGCAAAAGTGCGCAGAGCGATTGCCGTTATGCTTGGGCAGGATCAGCCGGATCATCCGGTTTTGGAAATAAAAGATGATGAAGAATTTTTTGCCCGTATGCACAGAGCGTTTACGCTGCGGGATAAATTTTTGAATAAAGACGTTCTTGCGCTTCTTGAGCGTGTTGATGCAGCGGTGCGAAATGTAGGTATTTTACGCGAAGCCCTTGCGCCGCTTGATGGACGGGCTATGGATTTGAAGCGTCATCCTTCGCGTTCTGTGGTTAGTCATGCAACGAGAGAAAGAAAAAGAAACGGAGCCGCTAAGGACGTTGATAGCGATAGTGGCGATACTTTAACAGCAGGTCGTTATGGAAGACGCCGCGGAGAAGTTCGAGATGCAATTTGGAAAGAATTGAAAAGGTGGGTTGATGGCGGCGAATCGGGACGATTTACCAATTCAGCAGCATTTCATGAAAGTATAGGATGTGACGACAGAACCGGTCGTAGAGTTTTGGATTGGCTTGTTGAACAGAAGTTTTTGGAACAGCAGGGTGAACGTGCCGGAACCCATTACGTTCTTACTGCAAAAGGCAGAAGAGAATTATTACAACAGCATTCCGGCGGCCAAACCCGCGAGGCAGCAAGAGCCTAAAAACCTAAGGAACCTAAATTCGTATCATGAATTCTCTTCACTGGATTATCGCCGCTGTCATTGCCCCGATTCCGCTTTTCCACCTTTGGCTCCACGCGCTCTTGCCTTTTTGGCGAAAGCGACCGCTGCTCATTTACTTTGTTAGTATTTTTGTATGGGCAGCCGCGCTTGCTTATTTTTATTGGCTGAATCTACGTTCCGAATACATTTTTGAATTTAATGCAGTGTGGCGGATCATCCTTGGATATTTATTGATGGCTATCGGCACTGTAGGAATTTTTGCGAGCATCATCACCCTCGGCCCAAAACGGTTTTTTGTATGGGCTGTGCTCAAACCGCATTCAGTATCTGCGGCGCGCATCGAAAAAGGTCCATTCCGTTTTATTCCTCATCCGGCATATATCGGTTACCTTTTCGTCGCAGTAGGCAGCTTTATGAGCCGCGGACAATTTTATTTGCTTTATCTCGTAATCTACCTTTTTATCCTCACGCCCATTGTCATTTATTTTGAAGAAGAAGAATTGCGTCGGCGTGTGCTATAATAGACATGTGAAAAAGAACAAAAAGTTTATCTGGGATTATGATGTAAAGACGCTTAATTTAAAGGATAAAAAGACGATGCGATGGTATCTCGTCCGCAAGATTGAGTTCGGTGACTGGGCATCTCTCGACCGTGAGACTTTGGAGCGTTTTTTGCCGTCACTTCAGATACATCAAACAATGAAAAATCTTCTTCAGCTTTTTTTACATGAAAACCCTCCTCGACGCCACACAGAAAAAGTTTCTCGCCGCGTTTCAAAAAAGTGAACTGGCAAAGTACTTTTACTGGACCGGCGGTACCCTCCTCGCAGAGGAATATCTGCACCATCGCTTTTCAGAGGATCTTGATTTTTTCTCCGACCGGCTTTTTTTTGACGAGTATATAGCTGCACAAATCGCCGAACTCCGCCGGAAAACCGGAGCAAAGAGCGTGCAAGAGGTGAAGCGGCTTAATCGCCGGCAGTTTGTTTTTGAATATGGGAAACGACAGCTTAAAGTAGAATTTGTTTATTTCCCGTTCCCGCGATTCGATAAACGGCAACATTCGAAGTGCTGGAAAATCAATATTGATTCATTACGTGACATTGCGGCAAATAAAACGCACGCGGCCTTTGAACGAAACGAACCGAAGGACGTTTTTGATTTTTATTGGATTATTCAAAGAGGGCGATTTTCGCTTTTGCAGTGCGTAAAATTCGTCGAAAAAAAACTTGGCGTCAAGATTGACCCAGTGACCCTGATTGCAAAATTAATTGATGCGCTGCCTTCCCTTCAGAATTTAACTCCGCTCATTACCGATAAAAATCTTCTTCAACCGGAAAAAATGAAAAAGTATTTTGAGAAAAAAGCGCTTGCTTATCTCAAAAAAGAAATTCGGTAGCTTATATTAGCTATGTTTAAAATCTAAACACGCCGAATTGATACAGAATCGTTTTCCGGTTTTTTCCTTTGGGCCGTCATCGAACACATGCCCAAGATGGCCTCCGCAATTTGCGCATGTGGCTTCAACGCGCAACATGCCGTGACTGCTATCATCGTGTAATTTTACTGCATCTGCTTTTACTGCATCCCAAAAACTCGGCCATCCGCTTCCGGAGTCATACTTCGTGTCCGATGAAAAAAGATTTGCACCGCAGCCGGCACATACATACATTCCTTTTTCGTGATGTTTATAAAATTTGCCGGTAAAAGCAGTTTCCGTGCCTTTCTCTCGGAGTATGCGGTATTGCTCCGGCGTAAGTTTTTCTTTCCAGTATTTTTCGTCTTGCGGCATACCTCCGCGTTTTATCAAATACTTTTGGTGATATTCTTCGGCTCGATAAAATTGAGCAACAGGCGTAATTTCCGTAACAATCGGCAATTTCCACTTTCCTAATTTTTCTAAAGCGGCTTTCGATTCTTCCGCAGCCGTCTTTTGCTCCGGCGTGTGATAAAAAATCACAGAGCGATATTGATCGCCGATGTCCGGCCCTTGCCTGTTTTTTGTAGTCGGGTTATGGGAATTCCAAAAAACATCCAGAAGTTTTTCGTAGGAAATTTTTGCGGGATCATATTGAATTTGTACCGTCTCTGCATGGCCAGTTGTATGACTGCACACATCTTCATAGGTAGGATTTTGCAGAATGCCGCCCATGTAGCCGACAGCAGTTTCTTTTATGCCGGGCAATTTGCGAAACACCTCTTCAACTCCCCAGAAACATCCAGCGCCAAATGTTGCATATGATATATTATACATGTGAAGAGTATAATTACCGTTTGAAAACAATTATGCAATACGATGTCCTCGCATCGCAAGATGCAATTGATAAAACAATGAAGGCGCTCACTGGGCGCGGTTTGCTTCCAGAATCAGCCGCGTCCAGGACTGAAGCGCTTTCGAAAATCAAAGAACTTATTCCTGCAGGAGCGTCGATCTTGAACGGTTCCTCGCGTACGCTGGAGGAAATCGGTTTAGTTCAATATCTAAAAGATGGAAAGCACGGCTGGAATAATCTACATGAAGCCATTCTTGCAGAGAAGGATTCGGCCAAACAGGCAATTCTGCGCAAACAATCGGTACTGTCCGATTTTTATTTAGGAAGTGCACATGCCGTAGCGGAAACAGGGGAAATCGTAATTGCATCCAATTCGGGCAGCCAATTACCTCACCTTGTATTTACTTCGCCAAATATTATTCTTGTCATAGGCGCTCAAAAAATCACGCCAGATATTAATACGGCAATAGCTCGTGTCCGTGAGTATGTCTTACCGCTTGAAGATCAGCGTATGAAAAGCGTCGGTATGGGCGGAAGCTTCATTTCTAAGCTCCTGATCTTCGAGAAGGAACAGCCGTTCATGAATAGAAAAGTTCACATTCTGTTTGTGAATGAACGATTAGGATTCTAATTATTCCTCGCGCCTTAGCGTTTGCGCGCGACAGACTGTTTTTTACGCCTCGCTAAACTCGCTCGGCGGCGCAAAATATGATTTCATCCTGTTTTGCGTGTTGGCGGAGGGAGAGGGATTCGAACCCTCGAGACTATTGCTAGCCTACGCGCTTTCCAAGCGCGCGCACTCGGCCACTATGCGATCCCTCCAATTTATAAGCTCAACTTCGTTCAGAACTGGCTGAGCCAGATTCTTCACTCGTTTCGCGCTCGCGCCGTGCGCTCGCAATAATGAAGAACCTATTTATAGCTGGAAATTTAAATAACGCCGCTATTATAGCGGTTAGACGGTGAAAATTACAGGTTAGAATTCACTCTTAAGAGTGATGGATTCGATAATGCATCCATATTGCAAGACAGCACTTTTAACCGGTTTTGTTTTATCTCGGTGCCTTCACCATAGTTCGCAAACACCCTGTGCAGATTTTTTTCAGCACGAGCTTTCCGGTCGCCGAGTCAAACACGCGTTTTTTCATGATATTCGGTTCAAACCGCCGGAGCGTCTTTATATTCGAGTGGCTCACACGATGCCCGACTGATGGTTTTTTTCCGCATTGTTCGCACACTTTGGCCATAGCCAACCTACCTTAATATAGAGTTTATCTAAACGCAAGATTAAGTGAGGAATCTTGCACGATGCTCTTCTGCAAATTGTCTATTTCCTATGATAATTTTCCTACTTTCTTGATCAAATATAATTACCCACGGTCCTACTCTATAAGAATCTTTTTCTTTAAGTTTATCTATTTTGCCGCCTTCGTCTCCTGCCCTAAGTGTTTTTTCTAACAAAGCCGTCACAGCTGGTCCGCATACGCCGGGCACTTCGCGTGAATCTAATTTAAAATCCATAACCGAAAAACCGGCTTCTGCTACGAGTTCTATATATTCATCCATAACATCCGGACCTCGCAAAAATGCAAAAGTCCGTTCATCAGGGCTATATATCAATTTATGATTCGAAAAAGCATGCGTAAGTCTTGCGGTTAGATCTCTCTGCGCTTCTGCCCTATCCGGCTCGCGCTCAAAATCTCCGTAACGCCCTACATCTCTCTCCGATTGATCATCGCCATGATCTGTTCTTGCAGTCGCAAGCGCTTCTTTTCTTACAGTATCCCTATATATTGTAAGACTTGGTTCATCAAGCCTAAAACGTTTTGGATGAAGTGGAACTGCAAATCTATTAACGCCAAATTGCGTTTGCAAAGTATTATTGGCACCAATCATTAAACGACCGTCTTCCATATCGCCACTCGCCAATACTTGAGTGGTATCGACGACTTGCAGCCTTACCCCGGGATGACTTTTTAAAAATTGAATCAGGCAATTTGCATCCTGCGGAGAAAGAGATTCATTCGGTCCTTCAGCATCATTAATTGGCATACAGTCTTCATATTAATAAAATAAAAAAGATTTTGTCAACAGTATGATATACTCCGGCCGTGATCGATCTTCTTTCCATTATCATCGCCATCGTATTTTGCGTAACAATTCACGAATTTTGCCATGCGTGGATGGCGAATCGTTTGGGAGATCCGACCGCGCGCGTTTTCGGGCGTTTGAGCCTCAATCCTTTGCGGCATTTTGACCTTGTCGGAACGCTTTCGCTCATTTTTTTCGGCATCGGTTGGGGCAAGCCGGTGCCGTATAATGAAGAAAATTTACGTTCACCCAAGCGCGATGGCGCTTTGATTGCTCTTGCCGGACCGATTTCGAATTTGCTCACTGCGATTGTTTTTGCAATTCCTTTAAAATATTTGAGCGATACCGGTTTTCGCACATTCCCGCTCTATAACCTCATATATTTTTTGTTTAATTTCAGCGTAGTTCTTTTTGCGCTGAATGTGCTTCCGTTTCCGCCGTTTGACGGCTCGAAAATCATCGGTCTTTTTGTGCCGCGGCGTTTTCACCGCGCCTACGAAATTTATTTGAAAGAAGGCGTAAAATACATCATTATTTTTATTCTTTTTGATGTGTTTGTGCTGGAGAGGTCATTTAATTTTTCAGTTTTAGGCTCGGTTTTAGGCAAGATGGTTTTTTGGATCAAGGCGATTATTTACGCTGGGACGTGACTTGTATTTGATAGCCGAAATAATACAAAAATATCCGCGCCCATTTTCTACGTATCTCAAGCCGATGGGTATGTACAAATTGCTCGATGTCCCTTTGTGTGATTGTGTTTGGCGGATGTGAAGCTAAACCGCATAAGTTTGTAAGCTTTACCATGAAGCGATAAGGTTCAGATAATAAAATAAGTCCACCTGGCTTTGTGCATCTTAAAGCCTCTTCCAGCGCTCGTCGAAAATCATTAATGTGGTGCAAAACTCTCAAAAATACAACTACATCAAATTCATCGTTACCAAATGGCAAATCCGTAGCCGATGCTAACAAGTCTAAATTCGGGAAGTGCTCAATATCTACATTAACAATTTCTCCTGCTGGCTGTCCGAGCAATTCATCAGTGAGATTTGTACGGCCAGCCCCGACGTTTAATATCCTTTTATCCCGTAAGTCGAGACCTGATACCAAAGCGCCTACTTCTTTTTTTCTTTGAGTAGCCCAGTATCGTGATTCTATAACAGTTCTTTCCAGTGCTTTTAGCGGCATAAGAAGCGATTATAGCAGTAAAGCGCGATTGCTCCCACGTCCGTACGTACAGACATAAATTGTCACATTATTTCATCAAGTCAAAAACCATCCTGGGACGGCATAGGTTTTTTAGCGAAAACAGTTCGCATAAGAATCTGTGCACGTGCACACTTTTGCTATCGTTTTTTGGCTTAAGAAAGCCGTTTTGATTTCGAAAATCGCATAATCTAGAGTCGATCAAAGCAACTTTCTTAAGACTCTGCAATACATCTTTCTTGAATCACGCAGAAAAAAAGTTCATCATCTGAAGCCCAATAGAAAACTCTGTGGTGTTCGTTGGCCCACTGCATACGAACTCTTCCTATCACACTAAGGGAGTCTGAATATTCACCCACTTTGGTGGCTGGATGAAGACACCCACCTGCAGTTACAGAGATTCCGTATCTCCTGGGCTCACACGACATTATGGAGTTTTTTCGTATTACTAAACTCGATTTCGCACAAATTTAGTTTTCTGTTAAAATTCCACCCGCTTTGTTCTTTAAAGTAAGCATGCCGCGATAGCTCAGCTGGTAGAGCACGTCCATGGTAAGGACGGGGTCACGGGTTCAATTCCCGTTCGCGGCTCCATTCGATATTGTCCATTCTATTTGTTTTTATAATAAGCGATTTGATCCATGCCCGGCGCTTTACCGGCGGCAATTTTTATAATAAGATCGGCAACTTGTTCCGCAGTCGGTTCGCCGCCGTTTGTTCCATAATGCTCGAGGTCATGCGGCAACGGAATTCCAAATTGTTCTTCTAGCGCATCTCGCACTTGAGTCCAAGTTACATCGGCATCCTGTATAAGCGCATCGGCATAAATAATGACATTGTCTCGCGTTGTTTTCTTCCCATTTATTTCTATGATGCCTTTCGTTAAAATCCGCATTTCCGTAGGGGCGGTTTCCGGCAGCGGCCGTAAAGGCATGCGCCATAATTTTGCAGCTTCCGGTTCTTGAGTGAAATCCACCGGTGGTGTTTTGCCTGCAGTAGCAGCTCTGTCCATAGCGCGTGTGCCGGTTTTCGCCTGCTGTGCGCCCTTAGCGCGCAGCGCATCAAGTTCTTTTTGCATGTCCGGAGTTAAAAGCCCGACTGCTTCAATGGACTCTAATTTTAAAAGCGCATCTCGATCCGCATCCGAATTTTGGCCACCGCTACCTTGACGATCTTTTTCAGGAGTTTCTGTTTTAAAAATAAATCGCGTTTCACCGATAATAAAATTGAATTTTTGTATCATAATATTTATTTATTAATTTTTAGGCTGTATGTATTATTTTAACATAAAAATATCTAATAGGCAAATTAAATATTTTGATTTCATTTGTTATTTAACAATATAATTTGCTTCCTTTTATGGAAGCATTGCGAGAAACAACTCATCTGGACGCAAAAACATTTAAACGGCTCGTAATTAAAGCTTGCGGTCCGGAAGCAAAAAGGTTTAAAGCTTTGGGCGAATTAAGAATTGGCGAAAAACGTACATTTCTTATTTGCGATAGAACTAGAGGAGATCATTGCAGAATCGAAGGAACTGTTGTTGGTTTTCAAGATGCAGGAGCTTCGACGGACGTTGGAGATTTTGGCATGCAGGTCCGCGATCCGGTTTTTGATTTTACTATTTTTCATCCGGATGGAACTACAGAGTCATTGAAGAATGCGTTAATAAGTGACCAGAAAATTTTTGAAGTAAAAGTTTTTCGGAAGCCGACGGAAGCAGATTGGGAGGCCCGTAGCAGGCGCATAGAATCTATGTGCGATGAGGATGACGACGAGGAAGACGAAGAAATGGTGGCTATGACAGTGCCGTTTCCAAAAGGAACTTTGGTGGCCACGCGGACATTTATGCCAGGCGGCATGCAACAGAATATTATGATGGCGTACGACGGAGCTATTGAAGACCGTGTCGTTTTAAGAAATCTTCCAAAAGGTCAGCAGCCATCTGAAGAGATACGGCAAATGGCAGACGCTTTATGCTTATCTCTTGACGCAATCGTTCCTGGCAAAGGAAAGGGGAGAGCCGTGAAAGCTTTACGTACTATTACAGGACGTAGAGTCCGAACCGCGCTTGCGGGATAAAAATTACACGGAGGCGCGCGGGCTCTTGCTACCGATAGTTTTTGTGCTACACTTGGCAAGCAATTTATGGCCAAAGCAAAATTTATCATCGCGCACTTTCGTTGCACCGTCTGCCGCACGCCGAGCAAAACCACTAAACACGGCAAAAAACCGCTTAAAGAAATGAAAAAGTTTTGCCGGAAGTGTCGGAAACATACTCTTCAAAAGCCGAAGGATATTAAGAAGCCGGCGAAGCAGTGAGTGGTTTATTGTTAGTAGTTTGTAGATATTAGAAGAACATGAATTTTTCAAGATATAAAAAATGGATTTTTGGAATTGGCATCTGGGTTATCGTGCTAGCCGTCGCGGGATTTTTTTATTGGAAAAGTTCGGCAATTAAACTTCCGTGGCAGCCAACTTCGCAGGGAATATTTTTTGAAGAACTTCTTCCGCCGGATGTTTCTTTTGCCATGAGTTTTAATCCAACCGACGATGCGCAGCGCCAAAGTTTTGAAAAGCTCTGGGCAACGATTTTGCAAGATAAAAAAGATGTTATTCTGCCGTTTATTGCCACTAATTTTGCCAAGAGCAGCCAAACGCCATTGCCATTAGCGGATTTATTGACGCTGTTTGGTAATAATCTGCAATTTACGCTCGCACTCGGCAGCGGTTCTTCTATAAAAACTCCGGATGCATTTTTTCTTTTCCGCACAGAAGATCCGTTAAAAGCGCGCGCCATTTTTCAGCGCGTAAAACAAGCTGACGATCAATTGCTCCGCGACACGCCTGATGCATTTGCATTCAGCCGCGGAAAGGCTGCAAAAGCGCATATCGGCCTAATAGGCGACACGGGATTTTTCGCTTTAACTTCAAAAGAAAAAACGCAGCAGCTAATTGCGCATTTTGAAAAACGCAATTCTTTTTTCCGCATGGCCTCGCTTGCGAACTCCAAAAAATTCCGCAGCGCAGCAAAATTTTTAGAAGGCGCTATGAGCGGTTATATCTTCTTTTTTCCAGGCGTAACCGGAAAAGGCATCGAAGCATCCGTTGTGCGTTATGTCGCACAAGAAAACGGTTTTTCATTTGATGGCATTACACTTTCTGGAACCGGCAAAGACAGCGACATTTTGCGCAGTAAGGTTTTTCAGCCGTTTGTCCCTTCGCTTTCAGCAAAAATCCCGCTTTCAAAAGCGCTTTTGTTTGAAGAAGTCGGGAATGCAGGCAGTCTTTTGTTAAGCCAGCTTGATGCGCTGCGCACGGATTTCAAAAAATGGACTGATTTTGATTTTGCAACCGATATCCTTCCATTTTTAGATAAAGACGCAGTATTGGCTGTTGAAGATACGGGACGGATTTTGCCGGCAGTGTCCGTATGGCTGGATGCAAGCGTGCCGGGCGCTTCAGAAAAAGCAAAAACCGCGTTCGAAAAACTCGATGCAAAAGTAAAATCGTGGGTAACTCTGGGCAATATTGCTCTTCCTGCAAATGAAGCCGGACAAAATAAGCCGGTATTTAATATGCAGCCGCTTGCCGCGCCGTTTACCGGAAGCAAAGTGATTTTATGTTTAGATTGCGTCAGCAAAAAATTGATCAACGTCCCGCTTCTTTTTGAGCTCATTCGCGATCCGCTCGAAATTTCATACGGCATGACGTCCGATAATATTTTGTTTGTTTCTACGCTGCCGAATTTTGAGAAAACTTTTTCCGATACTGCTAAGGCGGAGGATCATCCTTTGTTCAAGCGCGCGCAATCGTTAGAACCAAAACCCGGGAACACGGTTTTTATTGACGGTGAAGTCATCGGTGCGTCTATCGAACGAATCATAAATCTCGCACGTTCAAATAAAAAATTCTCCGAGTCCGAAGAACAAAGTTACGCGCTTTTGAAAAAACATTTCTCGCCGATTAAAAGCTTTATCCAAACAAGCCAAGGTGACGGGAAAAGCATGTTTGGAAAAGCGTTTCTTGAAATACGCGGTTCCTCTACTCAACAGTAATTGTTCCCTGCAGCGATGAATTTAAATGGTCGTGATAATGCCACGTCCCTTTTTGATTGAACGTGAAGGAAAAAGTTTCGCTTTGCGCAAGCCCTGTGCATGCATCAAACTTGCTTCCGATACATCCGCCTGTTTCCGGATATGCTGTGTGGCTTGGATGTACCGCGGAAGCAGGCCAATGAACTCCCGAATCATTATTTTGGAAAACGACCGTGTCTCCGGCGTTAATCGTCAGCGATAAAGGGTTGAATCCGGCTGAAGTTATGCTGACCATTTTTGTCATTGGACCGCTTGCGCCATCCGCATCATTCATTGTGCCTGCATCAATGCGGAATTTTCCTTTCAGTTTTCCTTTGGCAACCGTTTTTCCTTTAAAAAGTTTTTGCAGCGCATCGGCCTTGAATTCTTTATGCATTGCATCATCTTTACTCAAGCCGATATCAGCTACCTTCAAGCCATAGACCGTAATGTCATAAACATGATCGCCGGTTCCTTCAGGCGGAAAAGGACCGCCATACCCCAAACTGCCGAAGCAATTCACCAATGATTGCGTTCCCTCCGGCAGCGATGCAAAACCGGAGAACGCTCCTTCTTCAATTGCCCGCGTATTTGCCGGAATATTTATTGCTGCAAGATGCACACATTTTTCCGCAACCGGATGGAGATCGATAATGGTTATGGCAAAGGATTTAATTTTCTTTGCGGTTTTTTTGCTTACTTTCCATGTAAGAGGAGGAGATTTATTTTCGCTTCCCGGGATAGACGGATCTGCAAAAGCGTATTTCGCCGCCATATTTCCACCGTTTTTAAACGCCGAAGAAGTGACCTTTATTTTTTTTGATGCGCTTGCGGCATACACCGGCGCGCTCGCGATAAATAAACCGGTTAAAAGAACCGTGATAGAAAATATCGCGCTGATTTTTTTAGCATTCATAGAATATGGTGTTAAAAAAATAATTACAGATTGATAGTAATATCGTTACCTTGCCGGAGGCAAGACATATTATGCAACATAAATCCGCCTTTCCCGTATTTTATAAATGTAGAATAATGATTCTGCATGTATTTTTTAACCGATTTCGTATGAATATTTTTAAACGCGCATCCCTCTCGGTGATCATTTTTGGACTCTTAGGTTTGCCGATTTTGGCTACCGCTTCCCAAACGCTACCATATAATCCCGATACCGGCATGCAATACGGTCGTTATTTTAAGGACGTCCCGGACAATCATCCGTTTGCAGAGACGATAAATAATTTGAAAATGAAGGGACTCGTAAAAGGATATCCAGACCAGACATTTGCGCCGGATTCGACGATCTCTCGAGCGGAATTTATCACCATGGTTATGGCATCTATCAGTAAAAATCCACAAGGCGCCAATTGTTTTAAAGATGTGAAGAATGAGTGGTACGCGAGATTTATCTGTGCCGCAAAGGCAAAAAAGCTCGTGAGGGGTTATGCCGATGGTACTTTTAAACCCGGCAGCAATATCAATTTTGCAGAGGCCAGCGCGATTTTGGTGCAAGCGAATAAATTGAAGCCGAAAAAACTTGCTGCCGGCGAGTTATGGTATAAGCCGGCCGTCAAAAAGCTTGAGGCAAAAGCCGCCATTCCAATGACGGTTGATTATCCGGACAAGAAATTGAGCCGCGCCGAAGTCGCGGAGATGATTTGGCGCTTGAAAAATAAAGTGACTAATAAATCCACAAAAACATTTGAGTCGCTCACCGCGCCGTTTCCTGTTCTTGCGTCATGCGATGAGCTGAAAGAGAAAATTTCGATTTACCAATATAAAAACAGTTCTCGGCGATACGGAATTTTAGAAGAATCCATAATGCCTCTTTCGGCTGCGCCGTCGATGGGTCTGCAAAAATCAGAAGCCGTTAGTTCAGATGATTATTCAGCTACTAATGTGCAAGTCGAAGGCGTGGATGAAGCCGATATCATAAAAAATGACGGTGAATTCATTTATATGATGAGCGGGAACAAAGTACGGATTATAAAAGCGTTTCCGCCCGAGGAAATGCAAGAAGTTTCAAAACTTGAATTCTCGGACAAAAATTTCAATCCCGGCGATATATATGTTTCTGGAAATAAGCTTGTAGTAATCGGTTCAACATATCTCGAAAGTCCGACTCCGAATACAGAGCCGTCCGCGCATGTTCCGGTTTATTACAATAGAAGTAAAACAGAGGTTTTTATCGTTGATATTGCAGACAAAACTGCTCCAAAAGAAGAACGTTTTCTCTATTTTGACGGCAACCAACTTTCTTCGCGGCGCATTGGAAATAGGCTGTATCTCGTTCTTCATCACTCGCCGTCTTATTACGGAATTCAGCCGCTTGCCGATGAGCCTTCTATCCAAGCCATTCTCCCGCATATGTATGATTCGCAGGACAAGGAATATGCCGAGCCAATCGCACCATGTTCTGCAATTCATTTTCTTCCGAAATATGATGCGCCGGATTTTCTTGCTGTTGTGAGCGTTGATATTGAAAATGCCGATGTGCCTCTTGGAAAAGAAGTCATTATGGGATCCGGAGGGACCGTGTATGCTTCGCCGGAAAGCCTTTATATCGCCGCGACGCGCTACGAATATCCGGAAATAGAAAAATTCAACGTTTGGATGCCGCCTGCGCAAAATGAAAGCACGATGATATATCGTTTTAGTTTAGAAAATGGCGATGCAAAATATGTCGGACAAGGGCAAGTAAAAGGCCATCTCCTCAATCAATTTTCAATGGATGAATCCGGCGATGCGTTCCGGCTTGCGACTACGACCGGTCAAGTTTGGAATACGAAAGATCCATCAAAGAATCACCTTTTTATTCTGAACCGAAATAATCTCGCGACTGTTTTGGGAAAAATCGAGGATATAGCGCCGGGCGAAAAGATTTACTCTGTGCGGTTTTTAGGCAAGCGCGCTTATATGGTGACGTTTAAAAAAGTGGATCCGTTTTTTGTGATTGACGTTGAAGATCCGGCAAATCCGCGAATTCTCGGAGCTCTGAAAATTCCGGGTTTCAGCGATTACCTCCATCCTTTTGACGAAAATCACATAATCGGTTTTGGGAAAGAAGCGGTTGATCCGCAAAACGTTGGGAATGAATGGCCCGGACGCGATTTTGATTTTGCGTGGTATCAAGGCATGAAGATCGCGCTGTTTGATGTTACGGATGTTTCTGCGCCGAAAATGCTATTTAAAGAAATTATCGGCGATCGCGGGACTGACAGTGAAGTGCTTTCGAATCACAAAGCTCTTTTATATGATAAGGCGCGTAACTTATTTGCATTTCCAATAACGGTGCATGAAATTAAGCCTGAAATAAAAGCAAAATCAGGCGGTTACACCGGCAGCACTTATGGTGATCCGGTGTTTCAAGGCGCCTATATTTACACGCTTGATTTAGAAAATGGGTTTCAGCTAAAAGGGCAGGTGACGCACTACGACAACGGTCTGCCAAAGCGGTGTTATCCGAATTATGACGAAAGCGGCGAGCAGAGTGAGCAATGTTACTTTAATCCGCAGCCTGCGAATACGGTTAACCGCATCATATATATAGGCGATTATCTCTACACGATTTCGCTTGGCAAAGTGAAGGCGGTTAAACGCGAGGATATTTCAGAGGTGAAAAAACTGGTGATCCCGACAGATGATGTGAGTATTCCGGGTTTTCTTGAAGATCTTTTGCAGTGATTATAAAAATCGTATGTGAAGACGTTTGCCGAGCAAAAAACCAATTTTTACAAGGAGGCCGAGAGAACAATTTTGTTTTCCGGCCTCCATTCGTGCTATTGCGCTTTGTGAAGTTTTCAATTTTTTGGCGAGCGCCGACTGTTTGAGTCCTAACTTTTTGCGGAGTTTTTTTATTTGGTAGCCAAGCGCAAGCCGTTCGTATTGTTCTAAGGCGTGTGGTGACTTCAAGCTTTCCGCTAAAAGTTTTTCGTCGGGGAAGCGCGGTAGTTTTTCCATAGTTTAATTATATCATATATGATATTTTAGCTCAAAAAGTTTGATTTTCATATAACAGGTATGGTATAATATTTATGTCGTTGTGTTTTTGAAATTTGCCGCCGCTCACTGGCGGTTTTTTTGTGCTTTGTTGTGGGGGCAAACTACGTTTTCCCCCACTTACGCTCGATCCAGCTCATAGCGACGAGCTGGATACTCGCGCCCCCTTTCCTTAGTATGCTCCGGCTTGGGACCCACAAGACCCAAGCCTTCGCTTAGCGCAAAGATTTGCGGTTTCGTTATATCTTTGGTATAAATTAGCGTATGAAAAAAGCCCATGCCCATTGCGATGTGCCATGTGGAGTTTACGAAACCGATTCCGCGCTCTGGGCAGTTGAAACCTGCCAGAAATTGGTCGAAAAACTTCTCGCGCTTGAGGCGCCTGCTGCCAACAATAAACAAGCTTCACTCGAGTATCAGAATACAGTTACCCGCACCGTGCTCGTAAAAGAAGAATACGCGCAGATCTGCAAAAATCAGCTCCTTATTTTATGGACGGATTACTTCAAAGCGGAGCATATTGCAAAATGGCCGGATCTTCACGAGAAAATTTGGAAAGCTGCAAAACAATGTTCGGTTGTGAAACGAACCGTGAATCTTGATGAAGTAAAAAAATTGCGAACTTTGGTTGAAGAAATCGCAGGAATCTTTAAGGCTTCAAAGGCGTAAATTGTTCCTATGTTTCCATTTGCTCGGTATGAAATTGAGGGCGAGAGCATGATTCCGGCATATCAACCCGGCGATCGCGTACTCGTTTTTCGCTGGGGAACGGTAAAATCAGGCGATACGGTTATTTTCTGTAAAAACGGAATGACGATGGTAAAGCGAGCCGTAGCAAAAGAAGGCGATCGCTGGATTATGAAAGGCGATAATTGGAAACGCAGCTGCGACAGCGAAGATTTTGGCGGCGTGGCGGATGAAGAAATTATCGGCAAGGTGGTAGCTACGTATTAAACTTTAATATGGCTCAAATCATTTCACTTTTAGCGATCGGGTTTTTCTTTGGCTTGCGACACGCATTTGATGCGGATCATATTGCCGCGGTTTCCATTTTCAGCGCGCAATCTTTGAATAAAAAAGCCTCTCTTCTTAAAGGAATTTTCTGGGGGCTCGGACATACGCTCGTCCTTTTTATCGTAGGAATTTTTGTGCTGTTTTTAGGATTTAAAATTCCGGAAAGAATGAGCGCTTTTTTCGAAACAGGCGTTTCGTTCCTACTTATTGGCCTCGGCGGTTATTCTCTTTATAAAACACGAGGCCAAACCCACAGTCATCCTCCGCTGGGAATGCATACGCATAACTCCTCATCGTTTTTGGTGGGTATTATCCACGGCCTTGCAGGTTCCGCAGCCATTTTTGTTCTTATTATTTCTACAATTCGCTCCGCTATACTCGGGCTTTTATATATTCTCGTTTTTGGCTTAGGAACGATTGCCGGTATGGTTTTTGTGAGTTTTTTCATCGGTATCGCTACTCTCCGCGTAAAAAAATACGCCGGTTTTGCGGCCGGCGTATTTTCGCTAAGCCTGGGAATCTTCTTACTATTTTCCTCCAAGTTTTTCTAGAAGGTGGTTTGCTTTTTCCTTTCCGCCAAGACCAAAAGCAAGACCGAGCGCCAGCGCGAGCATGGCTACAAAGCCCGTGAAGAGAATTTGAATAAGTTGAGTCGCGATACTTAGTTGCGTGAGGCTTGCCATTAAGGCAAAAATCACAATGGCCCATTTTGCAATAGCGGCAAGAACATCGCCAGAACGAGCTGTGAGGTGTGAAGCTTTTGAAGTTTTTTCAACAACTTGATATGCAAATTGACCTATGACAAGACCGATCACGAGAATGACAACCGCTACGACGACATTCGGGATATAAAGCGCCACGTCCTGAAGGAATTTTGTAACCTGTTGGAGTTTTAAAATATCCACTGCTGCAATAAGAGCGACGATAATGAAAAACCATTTTACGATCCATCCGATAATGCCCGAAATGGAAAATTTCATCCCCATATCCTCAAATTTTTGTGTTGCTCCGAGTTTGTGCGCCAGAGCGTCAACATGAGTAAGATGGACAAGTTTTTTCGCGAGTTTGCCTAGCGCGGCGGCCACAATGAGGCCGACGACGAGAATTAGGAGCGCGCCTATTACTTCCGGAACGAGCGAAACGATTTTTGCCCAAATGTTTTGGAGCGAAGCGACAATCGCTTCATTCCAAGTCTTGAAATAGTTCATAGCGGTTTGGTTAAGAAATATGCCACTTATCTATTACTGTACTGAAGACTGCAATACTTTGTCAAACATGTTAATATGCAACAGTTCCTAGCATGTTTGAATCTTTTCTTATTACGTTTCGTGAAACACTTGAGGCTTCACTCGTTGTTTTTATTATACTTTCTTATCTCAAGAAAACCGGTCAGTCCAGAAATAATTTTATTGTTTACGCCGGTGTTATCGGTGCAGTTATCGTGAGCGCCATTGCAGCCTGGTTTTTTCAAACCATCGCCGGCGGCTTAACCGGTGAGGTTGAAGAAATTTTTGAAGGCACCACCATGATTCTTGCAGCGATATTGCTCACCACAATGATTATTTGGATGGCGCATGCAAAACATGTGCAGCACCAAATTGAAGCGCGCGTGGCCGTGGAATTATCCGATCGTCATCGTCTTGGCTTATTTGCCGTCGTCTTTATTGCCGTTTTACGCGAAGGAGTGGAAACAGTGATTTTCTTGGGCGCTATAGCGATGCGCGGAGCCAATCAAGGTTTTTTGGGTGCGCTCCTCGGTATTTTTACGGCAGCTTTTCTGGGATATTTTCTTTTTGCCGGTGCGAAACGCATGGGGTTAAAAACTTTTTTCCGCGTCACATCAGCCCTTCTTATCTTTTTTGCCGCTGGCCTTATTGCTCACGGAATTCATGAATTCCAGGAGGTTGGATGGATACCATTTTGGTCGCAAGAAGCCTGGAATACAGCTGCATTTTTATCTGAAAAATCCGTTATCGGGAGTATTTTTAAAGGGGTTTTTGGCTATAATGAAAATCCGAGCATTCTCGAAGTCGCCGCTTACATAGGATATCTGCTTTTGATGTTATTGTATTCCGTGGTCAGTCGACATCGCGATCTTTCTAAGCGTTCTGCTTTGGCGAAATAGACGGATTTCCCAATCAAGTCGAATGCCGACTATATATCGTGAATCTGAAGTGAGCTCGATTTCAACCCGATCTTTTTTTTCAACCTCGAGCGGTTCGATGAGAGGAAGAAAAATTTGATCCCAATGTGTCCGAGGCGAATAAGGGCTTATCGAAAGCGTAATTCCGGGAGCGAGCGTGCAAGTCCACCAAACAGCGAAGCCATATATTATGGTGCGTTCATTTAGCGTCCATTGGACTTTTCCGCCACGAATACTTTTTTCATTTTTATAAAAATTTATTTCGTCCCATTTTTTTGCGCCGGCTTTTCTAAGAAGTAAATCCTCCCCGCGCATTTTGGAAACATACATATTGTTGAGCGCCGCGCGTTTTGCATCCGACAAATTCATGCCAAATCCTATGCGGTCCCAAGGGTTTATCTCGTCAAAAACGCGTTTCGCTGTAACAGGTGCAACCCACTGTTCTAAAGATGAAGGTATAATAATGCCACCCGGTTTTAAAAATCGCCGCCCGTCGCGGATGTTTTCAATAATATTTTCTTCAAGCGCGTAATTGCCTAGCGTTTCTGAAATAATGACATCGACTTTCTCCGGCTGTTTTACGCGCGCAGAGTGAAAAGGGATGAAACGGCAATTCGTGATTTTATTTGCGCGCGCAATAGTGCGGCTCAATTCCAAAAGCGCTTCGTCTTCTTCGTAAAGGTAGCACGTTTTTGCACCGAGCCGACTCGCAAGCAAGCTCAAAAACCCAGTTCCAGAGCCAATATCCGCCACTGTCGTCCGGCCGGGACGGATTATTTTTTTAAGTGCATCAAAAAAAGCTTGATTTCGAATCTTATCTCCCAGAAGTTTCATTTGTAACTCCATGCTTCAATCTGTGCAGTATCAATTTGTACACATGCACACTTTTTATATAAAACCTGCTTCGCAGGTGATTGGCAGGGGCGGAAGGAATTGAACCCTCACTCTCCGCTTTGGAGGCGGATGTTCTGCCGTTGAACTACGCCCCTATATTTCTATGTGTTCGGTGGGATATTGTAATACTTAAATAGAAATTGCGCGATCTCTTGAAAAAGGGGAGCGGCTGTTACGTCCGCCCAAATGGAGCTGCGCGGCCGATCGAGTTTTACAAGAAGCGTGAATTTCGGATCTTCAAGCGGCGCGAATCCGATAAATGAAGCAATAGTTGTGCCTGGTCCCTCGAGGGGTTTACCGTGTTTATAAGTCTGTGCGGTGCCGGTTTTGCCGGCAATATGATAACCGGGCACAGCGCCGCGCCGCGCCACGCCGCTTTCCACCGCGCTTGTCATCATTGCGCCGATCGTAGCCGCAGTTTTTTCTGAAATTACGCGGCGCACAGATTCGGGTTCGTATTCCGTCACGCGGCCATCAAGGCTTTCGGTTTTCGATACGATATGAGGCTTCATTAAAATTCCTTTGTTGGCAAGCGCCGATACGGCCGTAATAAGCTGAATCGGCGTTACGGCGATTCCTTGGCCGAAAGCATACGTTACAAGTTCGCTTTCCGCCCAATTGGCGCCTTCTTTAAATCTTCCTTCCTCTTCTCCTTCAAATTCAATATCCGTGCGTTCGCCGAAGCCGAATTTTTTCAAATACCTCGAAAAAAGCTCGCGGCCGATTTTTCTCGACACGAAAGCCATGCCGGTGTTGAGCGATTTTTCAAGAACTTCGCGCATGGTTGTAATTCCGTAGTAGGTATTCAAAGCATTATGAATTTCGTATTCATCGACTTTAATCGGACCGGTGTCGTTGTACGTGGTTTGCGGCGTGACGTCGCCGTCATCGAGCGCGATCGACATTGCGATTGCTTTAAATACGGAACCCGGTTCGTAAATGTCAGAAACGACGCGGTTGCGGTATGCACCGGGCCCAAGAATATTTTTGTATTTTGAGACGATCGTTTTTCCGTTTTCCATGGTTTCTTTAAAAACTTGAATGCGATAGTTGGAGTCGCGGTCGATATAAAGATAATGAGTTTCTTCGCCCGGCGGCCCGACCGAGACGATGTTATTTTTTTCCGCTTCCGTAAGGCCGATGTCTTCCGTATCCAGCGCTTTGCCGAATTCATTCGGATCAAAAGTGGGATAATGCGCCAGAGCCACGATGCGGCCGGTTTTTGGCTCCATCACGACCGCAAGTCCGGAATCGGATTTTGTATCTTGCACGGTTTTCGCGAGCCGTTTTTCGATTTCCATTTGAATTGAACGGTCGATTGTAAGAGTGATGTTATCGCCGTCTATGGCCGGTTGAATAATCAAATCATTGCCGACAATAACCTGTTGGCCTGTTGCATCAAGCTGCGTTTTAAAAATTCCTTTTTTTCCGCGCAGCTGGGCATCGAAACTTTGTTCAATGCCATATAAGCCGCCGCGATCAGAAATAAATCCGATTATCTGCGCTGCCAATGAACCTTCCGGATAATACCTATATGTTTTTTCCTGAAAGTTTATGCCTGCAAATAAATCGCGCTTCGATTTTTTATCTTCTTCGATAAGTTTGCGAATTTCTTGTTCGATATTCGGCGGAACTTTTTGCCGGAGCACGACATAGCGGTTTCGTCCTACGAGCAATTCGCGCAAACGTTCAACTGGAATATCTATAATAGGCGAGAGGATTTGTGCGGCATAATCCGGATCGCTGATTTGAGCGGGATACGCCATAATGGCTTCTAGATTTGCTTCCACGCCAGTGACTTTTTGCTTTGCAAAAAATTTCAGCATTTCTTCGCCGGGTTCTTTATAAAGGATGATCGATTGACGCGTTTTCTGGCTTATTTTCTCAAAGAGTTCGCTGCGAAAATCTTGCCTTAATTCTTCCTCTGGTTTTGGCGTAATCCGCGCAAGCTCTTCTTTAGAAGGATTATCCGGCAAAAGCCGTTTGAGATTGCGAATCCGCCGTTGATCCTTTTCATCCGCCAGTTTTTTATCAAAAAGAAGAGACGCCAATTTATCCGTGAGGTAACTCGGGTCTTTAATAAGCGTCGGATCTGCAAAAAGAAGAGGAAATGATGTATTTGTAGCAAGACGAAAAACTTCTTTAGATTGGTAGTCCTGAATGAGAATTTCGCCGCGGCGCGGCTTCACTTCATTATAACCAAGATGGCCTTGCTGGGCCTTCGCTGCATAGTCGCCATAGTTTATAACTTGAAGCTGAAATAATTTTCCTAAAATAACCGCTGAAAAAAGAAGGCTTATAAAAAGAAGGAAAAAGACGCGATTGAGTTTAAAGCGGCGGAGCGACATGGGATTTTATTATAGCGTAATTTATGATATGAAAGGTGCATGCAAAAAGAGGTTTTCAAAAACGGTCTTCGGGTGGTGACTAAAAAACTTGCCAACACGCAGTCGGTTACGGTTTTGATTTTGGCAGGCGCCGGCTCGCGATACGAGACGAAAAAACTCAACGGCATTTCGCATTTCCTCGAGCACATGTTTTTTAAAGGCGCGAAGAAATATAAAACAGCCAAAGATGTTTCCGGCGCGATTGACGGAGTTGGCGGCGATTTCAACGCATTTACCGGAAAAGAATATGTCGGATATTACGTGAAACTCGCGGCTAAGCATGTTGATACGGCCATGGATGTGCTTTCCGACATGCTAGTTCATTCGCGATTCGATACTCATGAAATCGATAAAGAACGGGGCGTCATCATGGAAGAGTACAATATGTATCAAGACACGCCGATGTACCAAGTCGGGTGGGATTTTGAAAAGCTTATGTACGGCGATCAGCCTATGGGGTGGGATCAAGTCGGCACAAAGGAGCTTATAAATACTGTGACGCGCGAGGATTTTACGGCTTATAAAAAAGCTCTCTACACGCCGGAAAATATCGTAATCAGCGTGGCTGGAAACGTGTCGCACGAAGACGCATGCGGTCTTGTGAAAAAATATTTCAAGTTTGAATCCGGAAAAAAAGCCTATTCGTATGCCGCGCTGGAGCCGAATCCTAGCCTTGAGCGCGTTTATCTTCAGCACAAAAAAACCGAACAGGCGCATGTCGTGGTAGGATTTCCGGGTTATCCGGAAGAGCATAAAGATCATTATGCGGAGAAAGTTTTAGCCGTGATTTTGGGCGGCAACATGAGTTCGCGGATGTTTTTGGCTGTGCGCGAAGCCAAGGGGCTTGCGTATTACGTGCAGACTTCGACGGATGATTATTTGGACACCGGAATTATTTCCACCCGCGCCGGCGTTGACACAAAACGCGCACCGCTCGCTGTTGAAGCGATTTGTGCGGAATATAAAAAAATCCGCGGCGAAAAAGTGCCGGCCGCAGAACTCAAAAAAGCAAAGGAATATTTAAAAGGAAAGTTGATTTTACGGCTTGAAGACAGCGAGGAATATGCTCATCTAATCGGAAAAACCGAACTCCTCCATTGTAAAATGGAAACCCCGGAACATATTATGGAGGAGATTGATAAAGTCACGGCGTCCGATATCGCGCGCGTTTCCGAAGATTTATTCCGGCCCGACCGTCTCCGTCTTGCCGCAATCGGACCGTATGAGAAAAAAGAGGAGTTTGAAGAATTATTGAAGATATAATCAGCTCCTAAATTCTTGCAACAAAATTTCAAGCGCAAGAAAAAATCCGGGTAAGATAAAAATCAAAATGGCCAAAACAATCATTAGAACAGAAACGGACTGAGCCTTTTTGCCCTTAATTTCTCCTTCGGCAACTGCCGGAAACATTTCAACAACCACGTAATCAAATTCAGCAGTGCGGATTCCGATGAAGCCTTTTAGTAAAAGTGCCACTCCGAAAATAAACCAAGCTACATAAAGTCCAAATTCATTCCAGGGTTCGGGCAGAAAAAAAGCAGTGACTAAAACGACAACACCCAGCCACAGAATGCGATTGTATATAGCGACAAAGTATCGTATCTGCATTGGGTTTTGTTTTTATATTAACTACGATAATGTTATTTTAACATAAAAATAATTCTTTATCAAGTGATACCCTGTATACTCTACTGGCAGATTTGTGAGTTTGTCTTACAATCAATCAGGTATATGGAACGTACACTTATTCTTATCAAGCCGGACGGCATTCAGCGCGGACTCATTGGAGAAGTTATTAAGCGCTTTGAACGGAAAGGACTCAAGCTAATCGGCATTAAAATGATGACGCTTGATGAGGCGGTTTTGCGCGAGCACTATGCGCATATTGCGAGCAAGTCGTTTTATCCCGGCGTGGAAAATTTTATGAAATCAACGCCTGTGATCGCTATGTGTTGGGAAGGCGTCGAAGCGGTTGAAACCGTAAGGATGCTGGCTGGCATAACGAAAGCGCGTGCCGCAGCGCCCGGAACCGTGCGCGGAGATTTTGCAATGAGCGTGGCGTGCAATGTGATTCATGCATCGGATTCCTATGATACGGCCGTAAAAGAAGTTAAGCGTTTCTTTAAGCCCGATGAACTTTTTGAATACGACAAAACCGAATACCTCCACGTCTATTTGGAGGACGAAATCGCCGGAAATAGATAAGCTGGATAGGCCGCCGAGGAGCGGGTCTCGTGGGTTCCCGCTCCGAGGTCATACGCGGGCGGCCTCAAGTAGCGCACAGCGCGGTAGGCCGCCCGCGAAAGAGTGGGTGTTTTTCGGGCCATATATTTGTCATGTTGATAAAAGTGTGAAGGTGTCAAAAGGTGAAGCCGGTTTGTTATTCATGCGCGAATTTTTGAGGAAAAATTTTCGTCCGCGACGGGCCGATGATCCGCCGTTTGTGTCGGGTTTTGTTGGTTTTGTAAGTTATGATTTGGGTGCGAAATGGTCAGCCGAGCAGTCTTTGTTAAAGGTTCCTGTTAAGGTTCCTGTTTACGAGGCAATCTGTCCTGATGCGCATTTTGTTTTTGTAGATAGGGTATTTACAAATTTTGAAAAAACCGATCAATTTATGCCCGGGCATCAATCACAAAATATCCAACAAAATTGGCAAGTGCCGAGCGGTCGCGAAGAATATTTTGAAAAAATCTCGCGGATCAAAGAATATCTTTACGCCGGCGAAACATACCAAGTGAATTTTTCGCAGAAATTTGAAGCGCCGTATAACGGAAATGCATTTGAGCTTTACCAAAAACTTTCCGCCATCAATCCATCGCCATTCCAATTTTTTATGGAAACTTCCGATTGGGCGATTATTTCTAATTCGCCGGAGAGACTGTTTAAGATACGCAAGCAAGATGGTTTGATGCCGCCGCAGCTCGGGTCTTGTGGGTCCCGAGCGGAGGCGGCCAAAGGAAGGGGGGCGAGTCCGAAGCGAAGCGAGGCGAGCTCGTGGGGGAAACGTAGTTTCCCCCAGATTATCTCCACGCGTCCCATAAAAGGGACGATGCCGCGCGGCCGTACGCCGGAAGAAGACGCTATCAATATCCAAAAACTCCTCGCGAGCCCGAAAGAAGCTGCTGAACTCGCCATGATTGTCGACCTTGAACGCAATGATCTTGGAAAATTGTGCAAGCCCGGTACCGTCGAGGTAAACGAGGATCGCGTAATCGAAAAATATTCCCATGTTATTCATACGGTTTCAAATATCCGCGGCGTACTGATGCAGCAGTACGATTGGTACGATGCTTTAAAAGCTCTTTTCCCTGGCGGATCCGTTACCGGCGCGCCAAAAAAGCGAACCATAGAAATCATTTCGAAGCTTGAAGGAGAACCTCGCGGCATTTATTGCGGAAGCGCCGGCTGGATTGATCTTTCCGGCGAGTGCGATTTTAATATTATGATCCGCACTTTATGGCTTGAAAAAAACAAAAACGGTGGTACACTTATATTCCGTTCCGGCGGAGGAATTGTGGTGGATTCCGACCCGCAGAAGGAATACGAAGAAACCATCCATAAAGCAGAAGCCTTATTTTCCGCCATGAACGTGTTAAAATAGCGGTATGGTGGTCTACCTTAATGGAAAATTCGTGAATGCGCGTGATGCCAAAATATCCATTTTTGATCCTGGTTTTTTGTACGGCGACGGCATTTTTGAAACTTTGCGCACATACCGAGGAAAAATTTGGCAAATGGAGGAGCATTTGCAGCGGTTGTACGAATCGGCGCGGATGAGAGGCTGGAAATTATCATGGTCTGAAAAAGAGCTCGCGGAAGTTGTGGAAAAATCCGTGCTCAAAAATAATTTTCCAGAATCGCGCGTGCGCGTCACCATCACGCCGGGCGTTAAACAGCCGACGCTTTTTATTTGGGTGGCTCCGCTTGAACATATTCCTGCGAGAGCTTATACAGAGGGCGTTTCGGTAATTACGTTCCCGCTGGAACGTCCATTTCCGCAAATGAAAACGACGAGCATTCAGCCGCTTTTGATCGCCCGTTCCGAAATGGCGAAAAAACGCGTTTTTGAAGCGCTTCTCATTAATCGAAAAGGAAATATTACGGAAGGAACGTGGACGAATGTGTTTATTATAAAACGAAAAACTCTTATTACCCCGCGGCTCGGCGTTCTGCTCGGCACTACGCGCGACACGGTTTTAAAACTTGCAAAATCGCTCTTTCGGATAAAACTCCGCGACATTTCACGGCAGCAATTGATGCGCGCAGACGAATGTTTTCTCACAAACGCGCCGAAAGGAATTATTCCGGTTGTGCGCGTTGATGGAGAAAAAATCAGAACCGGCCGCGTGGGACCGATCACCAAGCATCTCCAAAAAGAATTTGAAAAACGCGTATGGAAAAACGAGTGAAAATCATGGGGATACTTAATGTGACGCCGGATTCTTTTTCCGATGGCGGAAAATATATGAATTCTCGTCACGCGGTCGAGCGTGCCACTGAACTCATGTATGAAGGCGCGGATATTATTGATATCGGCGGGGAATCAAGCGGACCTGGAAGCATATATGTTCCGGTCGAGGAAGAACTTCGACGGGTGCTTTTGGTAATTCATAGGGTTCACAGAAGAGCGCGAGGCAAAGCCCTTATTTCCATCGATACGTATAAGGCCGAAGTAGCCATGCAATGCATTTTAAATGGCGCTGATATGATTAATGATGTTACCGCTCTCCGCGGCGATCCGGAAATGGCGCATATTGTTGCCGAAACCGGCGTGCCGATCATTCTCATGTATTCAAAAGATCCAACTGCGCGAACCACGCGTATTAAAAAACGCTATCGCGATGTTATAAAAACCGTCAGTGATTTTTTTGAGGAACGGATTGATTTTGCCCTTCGCGCCGGCATCAGGCGCGGGCAGATTATTATTGATCCGGGCATGGGCGCTTTTATCAGCATGGAGCCGAAATACAGTTATGAAATTTTGCATAGGCTTGGTGAATTTAAGAAGTTCTGTATGCCGATTTTGGTCGGCACATCGCGCAAATCTTTTTTGCCGGGAACCATTGAACAGCGCCTCGAACCCACGCTTGCCGCAAATCTTCTAGCGATCCAAAACGGCGCTGATATTATTCGCGTTCATGATGTCGCTGCGCATCGGCGGCTCGTCGAAACTTTAGAATGTTATACTCAAGCCGCATGAAAGTCACCCGTCAATTTTCTTTTTCCGCAGCCCACCATCTTACCGATTATTATGGTGAATGTGAGAGACCGCACGGCCATACATATCGGTTGGCGGTAACGGTGGAAGGATCTGTTGCCGCCAATGGACTTGTTGTTGATTTTGCAGCGCTCAAAAAAATTGTTGAGAAAAAAGTGATTTCAAAAGTCGATCATCATGATTTGAATGATTTTTTCAAAAATCCTTCTGCGGAAAATATCGCTATTTGGGTTTGGAAACAGCTCAAAAATATCGGTAAAGACACGAAAACGAAAGTACAACTTATATCCATCCAACTTTGGGAAGGGGATAATACTTCTGTTATTTATGAAGGAGATTGAGCGCAAAATTTTGGAGATCGATAAACGTAAGCTGTTTTCACGTATTAAAACGCTAAAACCGCGGCCGCGTAAAATTTTCGAAGGCAAAGTAACAATCCGCTATTTTGATTTTCCTGATGGCCGAATTCGGAAAAAGCGTGACCTTCTGCGCCTTCGCGTTATTTCGCCGAAAGGAGCCAAGCCGTTTACTGAACTTGTTTACAAAACGTATCTTGGGATTAAAAAAGGCTGCAAGTATTTCGACGAACTCGAGTTTCCGATTCCCGGCAGCCAGGATTTCGAAAGACTTACTAAATTTTTCGCGCAGCTCGGACTAAAAAAAACCGTTGAATATGAAAAAAAGCGCACCCTCTACGCGCAAGGCAAAGTTCATTTTGAAATTGATGAACACCCAAAAATTCCAGCATTCCTCGAAATTGAAGCGCCATCACCGCAGCATATCGAAAAAGCAATCCGCCAGCTCGGCCTCGAAAATCACGAACAAACTGCAGAATCCATCGGTGAGCTTTTGAAGCGAAAATATCCGAAGATTTCACTTAACGGACTGAAATTTTAATAGAGCAAATGGCTTCCTCTAGGCCGAGCCACAGCGAGGTTAAGCAAATAGTGCATCTCCACAGCCAAAAAATAGGCAAGAAAGTCTGTACGTACAGACTCTGGGCTAATGTTTTCATCGCTCTGGGATCAAATTTGGGAGATCGCCATATAAACCTTCAGCGCGCGATACGACAGCTTAAACTGCAGGCCGGAAAAGCGTTTACTGCATCGGCAGTTTTTGAAACAGAACCAGTGGGACCCAAAAACCAAAATTGGTATTTGAATCAATGCATTAAATTCAAAACCAAACTTTCTCCGTCAGAACTTCTTGCTTTCTGTCAGGCTGTTGAAAAAAACATGGGACGTATCAGACGAAAACATTGGGGGCCTAGGATAATCGACATTGATATTCTTTTTTATGATGATCAAATTTGCCGCACCAAAAATCTTACCATTCCTCATCCGGAGATTTCAAAACGGCGTTTTGTACTTGTTCCTTTAGCGGAGATTGCGCCGGATTTTATCCATCCAATCCTCAAAAAAAGCATTAAAGAGTTATTGAAGGAATGTGCTGATACCTCTATAGTAAGGCCGCATATAAGGCAAGCCAAAAGTCCGCATGGATACTCATCAACTCAAAAAACTCGCAACGCAGTTCCGAATCGACATTCTTTGGGCCGTTCATAAAGCCAATTCCGGCCACGCGACCACATCGCTTTCGTGCATCGATATAATTACAACCCTTTATTTCGGCGACATAGATGGAGAGCCGATTATGCGTTATGATCCGAAAAAACCGCAATGGGACGGACGCGATTATTTTATTTTGAGCAAAGGCCACGGATGCCCGGCGCTCTACACGGTGCTCGCGCATCTCGGATTTTTTCCGAAAGAGGAACTCAATCATCTGCGGCAAATCAACTCGCTTTTAGAAGGTCACCCCGTTAATAAAATTCCAGGCATTGAAGCAACCACTGGTCCGCTTGGCCAAGGACTTTCGTTTGGAAACGGTATTGCGCTTGCGCTGAAAATGGATAAAAAATCGAACCGCGTATACGTGCTTCTTGGTGATGGGGAGCTGCAAGAAGGCCAAATTTGGGAAGCTGCCATGACTTCGTCGCAATATAAACTCGATAATGTTACGGTTTTTGTGGACAATAATAAATTACAGCAAACAAACTTCGTGCGTTCAATAAAACCGGTTGAACCGATCGGTCCAAAGTTCGCGGCATTTGGATGGAACGTGATTAATGTTGCCAACGGCCACGATTTTGATGAAATCCGCGATGCCATCCGCCGCGCGCGGAAAACCAAACTCAAACCGACTGTACTCGTTTGCGAGACCGTAAAGGGCAAAGGTGTGCCGTTTGCAGAACATAAAGCCAGCTATCACGGCGTGGCTTTATCTAAAGAAGAAATGGCCGAAGCGATTCCGATTTTGGAAAAGGAGTTGCATCAACTATGAGCACGCCGCAAAAACTATATCGTGAAGGAAAAGATTATCAGCAGATTAATTTTGCAAAACTTCGCGCATGGCTAAAAAAAACCGCGCCGCTTGTTGTCTTTGCATACGAAAAAGCCGCACCAGGCGAGCAGTGGATTTCTATTTCTACGCCGGAGCTCACGTGTATTTGTCCCTTTTCCGATTTTCCCGATTTTGGGCGAGTAGAAATTCACTATGTGCCGTCGCGCCGTTGCCTTGAACTTAAATCTTTTAAGCTTTATATAAACGCCTTCCGCGACATCAAGATTTTTCACGAAGCGATCACCGAGGTGATTTTTGCGGATTTTTTAGCAGCGGTGAAGCCCAAAAAAGCGTGGATGAAGGTTGATATGAATGCAAGAGGTAATGTGAAAACAGTGTGCCGGAAGTACTGGAAAACGTCCGCTAGGAGCTAGACATTAGGTGCTATTGACCATGGAATTTTTCAGTAGCATAAGCGTTTCTTGTTTTAAAATTTTCCTGACACGTTGGAATTCTTGAGGAAGAAGTAAAACGTTTAAATCCTCATCTATAAGCGTCTGCGTAACATGCCGGTTGATAAAATCACATAGTTCCGCTAAGAATACCGATGCCTCCACGCCCCGCAGTTCCCGAATAATATTTTCGTCGTATTCGTACCCTTTTATAAAAAATGTATGTATATCAAATAGATCGCGCGAAGCAAATGTTCCAGTTCGTTCCCATCTTCCGATTAGCGCAATAAGCTTGTGCGCAAACATCGTTGGAATAGTATGGCAGTGAAGAATCCGGTCGATTTCAGAAAAACGCACGGGTTCATAACGATCATGTTTTGCAGGCGGAAACGCCACATCGATTTTTATGATATTTCTGGGATTTTCATCAGTTTTTGGGTAACGAAGGAAATATTGAGGCGCCAGCCGGCTTTTATCTTTGATTTCCAGCCTCAACTTTTTGAAAATATTTTCAAGATGTTTTGATAATTCCGATTTCCCTTTTTCATCAATAAGATCAAAATCAAGATCTACCGAAAAGCGATTGATAATACCGCGCATGGCGGCACAGGTGCCTCCTTTGAAGCGCAAGAGTGAGCTCACAAAAGCATCATCGGCTATGGCGCCGAGCAAACGATACATCCATGCAAGATGCAGAGCGTCGATTTTTTTCGGAAGAATCATAACGATTTTGCTGTTATAGAATAGCCAATTTCCTTTTGTATTTTTTTTATTTTCTTCCATGGAACGGGATGATCAAAATGAAACCGCGGATTAAAATAGAGCATGTCGGCAATGGCCCGCTCCGCCGTCGCCTGTTTTACGCCGTTTTGCATTATAAGTTGCGTCGGTTGATACAAATAGCGGTCATGAAGTTTGCGGCTTTTATAGCGATGCGGTCCGATGCGGAATTGTTTCGATAGCGTACTTATAAAAGTGTATACGGATGGAGTTTGAGAAATGAATCCATTCCTCCAGAGAATAGTTTCGGTGCTTAGATAACAAAATTGATGAAGCGCTTTTGCCCCGAGCAAGACGGGATCAAGTTCCGAAACGGGAGAGAGCGAATAAAATCCCCGATAAATCCGATACAGTAGTTTATTGTCGGTGTAGCGTTTGAGGGTAACCCTTAAAGTATTCCGGTCCGTGATTCTCCACAGATTGGCAAGATCATCTATGTGAAAAATCATCTCCTGCTTTTTGGCAAGAAGAGCGATTCTCTGTGCGGATATGTTATTTCTTAATGTACTCATCTGTACATTATAATATAGCAAAAAGGCAGTATTTGCAATAGCATTGTAAACAGATTACGATTCGCGAGTACATGGTCCTTAATGAAATTTTTTATTCCATTCAGGGCGAGGGTTTGAATGCCGGCGTGCCGGCGATTTTTGTACGTTTTGGAAATTGTAATTTGAAGTGCACGTGGTGCGATACCAAGTACACGTGGCATCCGGATGTGCAGGATAATTTTGAGGCTACTGCGAAGCAGCTTTTTGAAGATATCCATGCGTTAGGCGTATACGAAAAATGCCGCCATTTCGTAATCACTGGCGGAGAGCCGATGCTTCAGCAGCCGGTTATTTTGGCTTTACGAAAAGAATTTCCAGATTCATATATAGAAGTCGAAACCAACGGCAGTCAGACGGTGCGCTGTTTTGATGACGTCGATTTATTTACCGTTTCCTATAAAACTAGCAATTCCGGCAATCCGCCGTATGAATTAAAAACGCGCAATGAAAAATGCGTTTATAAATTTGTTGTGTGCTGCGAAGGTGATTTTGATGAAATTGAAAAAATCATTCGTCAATACCGCCTTCCCGCCGATAAAATTTTCCTCATGCCCGAAGGCGCGACGCGCGAGGAAGTTCTCAAGAAACATCCGTGGATTCTCGACCGTTGCGACCAAAAAGGGTATAGATTTACGACGCGTCTCCATATTCTTACCTGGGGAAACGAGCGGCAGCGATAAAGTATTGTGCGTGTTGACTTTTGTCAGGCGGACAGGTATTCTATAAGTAGAAATTCTTATTTTCTAATTTTCCGAAAGATGCAAACCGTAGTTCTTACGCTTCAGAGCAAAGGTCAAATAATGCTGCCTAAAGAGTGGAGGGATGAATTGGGAGCTTCCGTTTATCAGGCGGTAAAAGAGAATGAGGTCATTATTTTAACCCCGGTTCATATTGCTTCCGATAAAGAAGTCTTGAAGGTAGCAAATCGAGTGATAAAAAAGAATAAAACTCTCTTAAAATCTCTAGCGGATAAATAAATGTTCTTTTATCTTTCCGTTCAACAAGTTGAGCAAATTCACGATGTTTCGATTCGACAATTTGGGGGTTCTCACGGCGTAAGATCAAAAGAGCTACTCGAATCAGCCGTGTTTCGGATGCAAGCAACATTTGGAGGCGAGGATCTCTATAAGGATATTTTTGATAAAGCAGCTGCATTGCTCGAATCGCTGTGTAAAAATCATCCTTTTATTGACGGCAATAAGAGGGCCGCTTTTACCTGTGCCGTTACTTTTTTGGAATTGAATAATTACGACATAAAGTTTGATAAAGAAGAAACCGAAAAAATGATGGTTAAAGTAGCCGCGAGTAAATTTTCTTTTGAAGAAATAGCAAAATTTTTGAAAGAAAATTATCAAAAATACAGATAATTTTATGAAAACAATTCTTATTTACTCCGGCGGCATGGATTCTACGACGCTTCTCTATAAACTGCGCGCCGAAGGCGACCTATTGCACGCGCTTTCTTTTGATTACGGCCAGCGGCATAAAAAGGAGCTTAAAGCTGCTGCAAAAATATGCAAAAAACTCAACGTGCCGCATAAAATTGTTGATATTACGGCTGTGAAAAATCTTATGGAGGGTTCAGCGCTTACGAGCGGCCGCATAAAGGTTCCGGAAGGCCATTATCAAGATAAAACAATGCGCGCCACTGTCGTTCCGAACCGCAACATGATTTTTATCGCGCTCGCGATTGCGCAAGCGGTTTCCATGAAATTTGATCGTGTGGCGATCGCAGTTCATGCCGGCGATCATGCCATTTATCCGGATTGTCGGCCGGCTTTTATAAAAGCCATGCACACCGCATCAAAAATCGCCAATTACGAAAAAATCGCCATTTCTGCGCCGTTTCTTAACATTACTAAACGGGATATCGCAAAAATCGGACACCAACTCGGCGTGCCTTATGAATTAACATGGACCTGTTATAAAGGTTTACATAAGCCCTGCGGTAAGTGCGGCGCTTGCGTTGAAAGGCAAGAAGCTTTGTGCTAATATCGGTTCCATTCTTTAACTCATCTTGTATGCCAGAAGCCAGACGCGAATCGGAACTCATAATGACAGAGCGTGATGACGCAAAAGCGCGTGGCGACGGGCGGCGAACAAAGCAGGCCTACCATACTGCCCTTGCGCATAGAGACGGCGTTCCACAGAAGATGCTTTTGGTTGGCGAGTCGGAGCGCGCCAAAGTGGTAACGGAATTTTTCGATCGCGGCATAGAAGGTTCTGCAGCGCACCGCGAATTTGCCACGTTTTGGGGAATTTATCACGGTGTCCGCGTTGCAGTTATGTGTACGGGAATCGGAACCGATAACAGCGAAATTGCTTCTGTGGAACTTCATGCGGTCCACGAATATGATGATGAAAAAGATCAATGGGATGAAGAGCCTGCAAAGCGAACCATTATTCGAGTCGGTACTTCAGCATCGCCGCAAGCTGATGTTCCGCTCGGCAGCCTTGGCATAACGAGCCATGCGATCGGTTTGGATAATACCGGTCTCTCATATCTCCATCCGGGCAAAAGAACCCTTGATGATTATGAAGATCCGTTCGGCGTTTACTACACGCCGGATAATCCTCTTGCAAAAGCCATTTTTGACCAAGTGCGCCGGGAAATTTGGGATGCAACGCATGGAGTAATTCGTCCTTATGTTTCTACCGCAACGCCGCAAGTTGTCGAAGCTCTTAAAAATTCCGCAGGCCAAAATGGCATGCCGCTTGATTGCGGCGTCGGCGCGTATACGGGAATCACAACCAGCGCTCCGGGATTTTTTGGGCCGCAAGGAAGACAAATCGGCCGTTTAAGTAATGTTATTCTGCCGGATTTGCAAGATCGATTGGCAAGAATAAGAATTCCTCTTCCAAGCGGCGGAGTTATGAGAGTTACCGATGTTGATGAACCGGTAAGGCTTGAAGATGAACAAGTTGTGCGCGCCGTTAACAATGAAATGGAAGCGAGCGTGCTTAACCGTCTCAACGGTGAAATTCTCGGCCATCAGGTTGGCGCCGTATGTCTTGTAATCGCCAATCGCAACAAAGGAGAATTTATTACAGAAGACGGCTATAAAGAAGGCGTGCGCCGCGCATGCCAAGTTGCACTCGATGCCATTGTCCAATTGGCGGCGTAAAATTTACTGTTTTTTGTAGAGGATAAAATTATTCAAAATTTTAATTCGATCCTCTGGAATAGACCCCGAACCGCCAAAAACGGCGTCATTTCGAAATCCGTGGCCAAAACGGAGGGTATTTCCTTCAACTGCATAAATATCATAAAGCGGTACGCCTTGATCTAGATCCATAAACATAATTTTTCCGCCATCCTCAACTCCGTAACTATACCGATTAGTATCATCCATATCGGCAGTGCCATCGCAACCGGCTTTGAAAAACGCTTTGCGATTATGTGTGGCCGTACCGTCGTCAGCGAAAATAAAGCTGTGAAGTTCCGCCCACTGATCCGAAGGTTTTGGAATCAGGCAGTCCGTTTTCCAATTGCCAACTAACGCGTTGTTTATTTCTTTATTTGTTTCACTCTTTGCTGCGCTCGAACCAACATCTTTGCTTGATTTTCCGCATGCTCCTAGAATAAAAACCAACATAATAAAACCGAAGATGTATTTTTTGCGCTTCATAAGAAGATGATTAAATGATATAATTGTATGATAAATTAAAACGCATTTTTATGAAACAAATAAAAAAGATTTATTTAGGTTTAGGCGTCGGTCTGTTTTTTGCAACTGTTTTTGTGGCGCAGGCACAGTCCTTAACTCCGGACAAACTTCAGCAACTTCAAGATCTCAAGAAATTATATAAAGAGGCGGAAGCAAAAAATCCTGCACTTTCTCCTTATACAAAACAAAGCCTGGAAATGATAGAAAAAATCGAGTCGGCGAATAAGCTCAATAAAAATCCTATAGCTGCTCCGAAAATTCCAATTAAGCCTTCCGCTCCAATCCTAAAGCCGGCACTAAAATCACCAGACCACGAGGTTATAAAAGAAAATTTCCCTGAAACGAAAAAGAAAATTTCCCTGGAAAAACGCGCAGCCATTCATAAAGAGGCGCAGCAAAAATTCAGCGTCGTCATTAAAGAAAATACGCAAGATACGAACCGCGACGGAGTTTCCGATGAAGTGGAAACGCTTTTGGGAATAGATCCGAAAAAACCTCAATCCGGCCATTTTTCCGGATTTGAGAAAAAATTATACGGGCTCGACACGCCACAAAAAGCAGCGCGCGTTGAAAAACAATGCAACATTGGTGTTTTATCCGGCGCGAAACTTTCTTTAGAAGGGTTTACCGTTCTTGCGGCATGTCCAAAGGGTCAGCAGTTCGCGCTTTATGCAATGGATGAGCAAGGATTTACAACGGCTCTTGGAACCCAAACGGCTTCCGATAATTACAAAATTGTTTTCGTGGTAGATAAGAATAAGCTCTCGCCGGGAAAATATACGTTTCAGCTTGAAGCAGCATCGCCGTTAACTCTGAATTCCAAAAATGGACAAGCAGACGTAGTCGGAATAGTTGGAGCCGGCGCAAATGAGCCTTCCAAACCGGTGGCAGTGGAAATTGTTCCGTCCACGGCTATTCCGCAGCCGCAAGCGCAAAAGATTGAGAATGTCGATATCGCCGCGCTCAAAAATATTAAAGTTTTTAAAACTGGCGATGGGAGAATTCATGTTTCCGGCGTCGCCGATATTTCCGCTATGGTCGTCGGCACTTTTTCAAGCGCCATTTTTACTTCTGCGCTTTTAGCCAATGTTGAGACAGGCGCTTTTGAAATAATTTCCGCGCAGCCGCTTGAAACAGGGGATCATGAAGTGGTGCTTTATGCCACTGAACTTGATCAGCGCGTCCAAAGCAAGCCGGTGCAATTGAAATTTTCAATTGTGGATGTAAATCAAAAGCGTGGCGCAGCGCCGCAGCAAAATTTTCCTTGGCGAGGTTGGTGGGGTGTAGCGCTTGGTATTACAGCGGCCATCATCGCAGGATTCCTTATTTTCAGGAAGAAAAAGGCGCATTAGTCGGTATTAGAGCCATAAACTGGACATTTTTTGCGGTTTCGCTATAATGCGCTCCAACTTATGAAGCGTCTTTTTATCATCAGCATTCTAGCGGTTTTTCTTCTCTCCGGCTGCAAATTCAGCTTTGGGAATATGTTTTTTGATGTGATGCTGAAAGTGCGCGGAGGAAAATTTTCTACAAAGAAAATAACGCTTGAAACGGATAAAGAACAAATCCAGCTCACCGCGGAAGTCGCTGACAGCGAACGTGAGCGTGAGCGCGGCTATATGGAGCGCGAAAAAGTGGAAGAGGGGAAAGGCATGCTGTTTATTTTTGAGGATGAAGCGCCGCGGAATTTTTGGATGAAAAATACGCTCATTCCGCTGGATATTCTTTATTTGAACAATCAAAAAGAAGTTGTGACCATTGTAGAAAATATGGAGCCGTGCAAAGTGTCGCAATGTCCGTCGTATTCCTCGCGGCAACCAGCCATGTATGCTTTGGAATTGCCGGCCGGTTTTGTAAAAGCGCATGGCGTTATGGTGGGGGATAAAATAAGCGAAGAGTAATAGGTAATAAGTTGTGTTATATTAAGCCTTGATGGGAGCTCCAGTTTCTGTAACACCGACCGATGCTATCGCCACGCGAAAAGCCTTTGGCGAAGCCCTCGCGCTGGCCGGTGAAAAATACAAAAATATCGTGGTGCTCGATGCGGATCTCACGACTTCCGTGATGACTCATTTTTTCGAAAAGAAATTTCCTGACAGGCATTTTAATATAGGCATTTCAGAGCAGGATTTGGTTGATACATCAGCCGGACTCGCCATGGCGGGCAAACTGCCGATTGCTTGTTCATTTGCCATTTTTTTGACCGGCATCGGATGGCAGCAAATTCGTAACGGCGTGTGTTATCCGAATTTGAATGTAAAATTTTTCGGCTCGCACGGCGGCATTCAAATCGGCGAAGACGGCGCAACGCACCAAGCGCTTGAAGATTTTGCGGTTATGCGCGTAATTCCGAACATGAAAGTTTTTTGTCCGGCAGACGCTATTGAAATGAAAAAAATGCTGCCTGTGATTTTAGCGGATTACGGTCCGACCTACGTTCGCCTTGGCCGGCAACCCGTGCAGGTCATTTATGATGATAAATACGAATTTCACATCGGAAAAGGAAGCGTGATTACGGATGGTGATGATATCGGCATTATCGCGGTGGGAAGTTTAGTTGGGAGCTGTCTCCAAGCTGCAAAGAAATTGCGCGAGGAAGGTATTTCTGTGCGCGTGGTGAATATGAGTTCCATAAAACCGATCGATGGCGTGTTGGTTGAAGAGACCGCGCGAAAAGTAAAAATGCTTGTTACGGCCGAAGATCATCAAATTACAGGAGGATTAGCCGGCGCCGTAGCAGAAACCCTTTGTCAGACAAAACCGCGAACCTTTCATCGCATCGGAATGAAGGACGCTTTTGGAGAATCTGGAAAGACGGCGGATCTCTACAAAAAATATAAATTCGATGCAGCCGGAGTTTACGAACAGATAAAAGAATGGTGGAATGAGTACAAAAAATGATATAATTAGGCCTAAGCTTATATGATAGAGCCTAAAATAAAACTTTTCGCCGGATCTTCTCATCCGCAGTTGACAGCCGCGATTTCAAAATTGCTGAAAGTGCCGGTTTCGCCGCTCGATATTCGGCGTTTTGCTTCAAACGAAATTTATGCAAAACCAGGAGAGACCGTTCGTAACGCCGATGTATTTGTCATACAAACCGGTACGCAAAACGTGAATGAAGACTTGATTGAGCTTTTTATCATGCTGGACAGCTTTAAGCGTTCATTTGCCGCAAAAGTGCACGTTGTAATGCCGTATTTTCCGTATGCGCGCCAAGATCGCGTGGCTGCTCCGCGCGAACCTATTTCCGCAAAACTCATGGCTGATTTGGTTTCAAAAGCCGGCGCAGATCACGTTATTACATTCACGCTTCACAGCGATCAAGAGCAGGGATTTTTTGACTTTCCGGTGGACAATCTCACGGCGCGGATGCTTTTTGCGGATTATCTTAAAAAGAAAAAACTGAAGGATCTCACCGTTGTAGCGCCGGACGTGGGGAGCGCGAAGGAAGCCCAGCGCTTAGCCAAAATTTTAAACGCAGAACTTGCGATTATTAATAAAACCCGACCGGCTGCAAATGTTTCGGAAGTGACGCATGTGGTTGGTAACGTTACAGGCCGCACGTGCATTCTTTATGATGATTTGGTTGATACGGCAGGGTCTGTGGCAAACGCCGTTGCCGCTTTAAGAAAGCAGCACGCGAATAAAGATTTTTATCTTGCTGCAACCCATGCGGTGCTTTCGCAAAATGCGCACAAAAAACTCCGCGCTGCGAAATTTAAAGAAATCATTTTCACCGACACTATCCCGATTTCAAAACAGAAACGCCTTCCAAATATGAAAATTATTTCCGTTGCTCCTTTGCTCGCCGCGGTTATTCATAACGTGCATGAGGGCAAGCCTTTAACTCCACTTGTTAATTCATGAAAGAAACATTTGTTTATATCGGCTCCGACCACGCGGGTTTTGATTTAAAGCAGGCGCTCCAAAAACATCTTCAAAGCCAGAATTATAAAGTAGTCGATCTCGGCGTTTTTGCGGTAGAACCGCCTGCGGATTATCCTGATATCGCTCACGAAGTGGCAGAAAAAGTTCGAGAAAATCACGGCGGACGCGGAATACTTGTCTGCGGAACCGGCGTTGGAATGTGCATGGCTGCAAATAAAAGCCCCGGCATCCGCGCCGCGGTTTGTGAAAGCGCGCAAACCGTGGAAATGTCGCGCCGCCATAACGACGCCAATATTCTTTGTCTCGGCGGCCGCGTTTTAAAGCCAGAAATCGCCGTGCAATTTGTAGATATTTTTATGAAAACGCCGTTTGAAGGCGAAGAACGGCATGTGAGGCGCGTTAATAAAATAGATAAAAAATCATGATACCAAAAATCCTTATTGCTCCATCAATCCTTTCCGCTGACTTCGGACGGCTAAACGAAGACATAAAAACCGTTGAGCCTTACAGCGACATGATCCATGTGGACATTATGGATGGCCACTTTGTGCCTAACATTACGTTTGGCCCGCCTGTTGTCGCCAAGCTGAAATGCGGACGGCCGATCGATGTGCATTTGATGATTGAAAATCCGCAGGATTATTTGGAAGATTTTGCAAAAGCAGTGAGCAAGGCCCATGGAAAGCGCGGTGATTGTTATCTTACTGTTCATCAAGAAACATGCACTCATCTTCATCGCGCGGTTCAACAAATTAAAAAATTAGGCATGAAGGCTGCCGTGGCTTTAAATCCAGCCACGCCGCTATACACAATCGAGCCTATTTTGAAGGATTTTGACATGGTGCTTTTGATGACTGTAAACCCGGGTTTTGGAGGACAAGAATTTATCGATTCCGTGTTGCCAAAAATTCAGACGCTTCGCAATAAAGCTCCAAAATTAAATATTCAAGTTGACGGCGGCATTAATGATAAAACGGCAAAACTTGCTGTTCGTGCAGGAGCCAACATTTTAGTGGCCGGTTCTTATATTTTTGGAGCAAAAGATCAAAAAAAGGCCATAGAAAGCCTTAGAGTCTAGGTTGCATATTACACAAAAATATGTTACTATAGAACTAGTACTAGGCTGAACCATTAACAGAAATAAATATGCCACATGCAATTTCTCAATATAAGCAAAAGATTTTTTGGATTGTAATCGCCATACTTGCGGCCGTATCGCTTGCCGTGTTGTTTTCGTTTGTGAATAATAAGCAAATAGCCGATCAAGCAAAAACATCCGTCATTAATGGCGTCGGGATTTCTCCGGAACCATTTGGCCGGAGAGGTATTTCTCCAGAACCCTTCGGCAGACGCGGAATAAGCCCAGAACCATTTGGCCGGAACGCGCGTCGATATCGTTAATTTACGCTGATGCAAAAAGAGTCGCCTTCGGTCTTTTAACAATGATCCCGACTTGCTTTGCCAAATTGCGCAGCGATTCTTCAGCCCAGCGCACCACGCGCAAATCAGCACGCTCAAAAAATAATTCCGTGGCTTGTTCAATATACGGTTTAGCTTGCTCCGGTCCCGCCAAAGCAAGAAGAATTCCTCCGCTGTTGATAAGCACTGAAAGCAAAAGCTCAATATTGCCGGATCCGGCCTCAAGAGCTTTTTGATTCGAAGCAAGAGCCATTTTGAGTTCATCCTCGCCGGCAGGATCATGCCATCCAAACCGCAAAAGTTCTCCATAGAGAATATCCACCATGCCCCTCATAAGAGGATTTTTCGCTTGTTCGCTTAGAATTTGCATATGGCCGATAGCCTGCGAAGCATCGGAAAACATTCTTGAATTTCCAGGAACCGCCGCCGCTTTCAAGCAAAGAATCTTTGCAAGATTGTAAGCCGTTCTCAATAATTCGCCGCCTTCAGTTTCTAGCCCAGACGTTTTTTCGAGCAAAGCCATAGCGCGCCTCGTATGAGCTTCCGCTGTTTCTAAAAGGTTAAGCTGCTCTTTGCGTAGCCGCATTATGCCTCCCTCGTCGCAATATGGTTTTGCTTTTACGAAAAAATCGCGCCGCTCCTCGGCTTTCTTAAGATAAGAAGCGCCGATAAGCCTTCGATGATCAGCCTCAACCCTTGGTTTCTCAAATTCCGGCAAAGCTTCGCCAAGCTGAATGGTTTCATCATAGCCGGAAAGAGCAGAGCCTTCATTATCGCCAACAGCATTGTAGCCGCGTCGAAAAGCAAGTGCGAGTTCAGTGATGCGGAGAATGTCATCATAGGAAATACCTAAGCGTTGCTGTATATCCAAAAGTAGACGCACATTATCTTGGAATAAATCTTGTGTTGCTTGGGTAATTTCCCGAACGCGAAGAGTTTTGAAAAGAAACCAAAGAACTTCATGCGTTTGCTCCGGCGTGAGCCGCGAGTCATTTTCAGCAAGCGTCCGAAAAGTTTCATACGCCTTCATCGTGTTTCCTATAAGAAAGTAGAGCTTTCCTTGTTCGATAGAAAGCTGCGGTGTGTATTTCATTTTATGAGCCCACTCGAGCAATACGATTGCAGCAGGAAAATTTTTGGCATGCAGCTCGCGTTCATACGCCAGCATGGCGACAGCAAACTTTTTTTCAGAATCAGTTTCGCCATCTATGACTGCCGCAACTTCACGGTTTACGGCTGTTGCTTCAAGCTCAACTGTGCCGCCAGTTTGTGTTTCTTCATGCTGTGCAAGCTCACGGATGCGGGCAAGCACTGCCTGTCCTCGTTCATGGGGAGCAAGGTCATGATCTGGAGATTGAGGAGCGTCCATAGGCTTTTAAAAAGGCATTCAGTATAGCATTTTAGACCATCTTGCCAAAGATCAATTTTGTCTGTAAATTTTGGGCCAATGAGGCCTTATTTATTAACTTTGTATTTGTATGATTATCGCCACGCTCCGCGAAGTAAAGGACAACGAGAACCGGGTCGGCTTAACGCCGCATGGCGTAAAGGCATTGGTTGATGCCGGACACACCGTGATCGTGGAGCGTCAGGCTGGCTGGGGGTCGGGTTTTCCAGACAGTATGTATGAAGAAGTAGGCGCAAATCTTCGCGATAGCGCGTATGACATTGTGCAGCGTGCGGAATTGATTGTAAAAATAAAAGAACCGGTGCCTGCAGAGTATTATTGGCTTGATCTTTTTAGAGGCAAGACGCTTTTTACATATCTCCATCTTTCCGGCGTAGATCCGAAGCTTACCGATAAACTTATTGAAAATAATATTACGGCGATTGCGTATGAAACTGTGGCAAAAGACGGCGGGTTGCCTTTGCTCGCTCCAATGAGCCAAGTTGCAGGCGTACTTGCGTGTCAGTACGGCGCCCATTATTTGCAAAAGAAACATGGAGGAGTCGGCGTATCGCTCGGCCACATTGACGGTGCGGATCACGCTTTAACACTTATTATGGGAGCAGGATTTGTAGGAAGAACCGCGGCTGTTACTGCCGGAGGAATGGGCGGCGATGTTGTTCTTTTGGATATTAATCCGCAAGCCATCGAGCGCGCCAAGGATGAAATCCATGCCTGTCTAGGCCCGAAACTTTCTCGCAATGTGACCGTACAGGTTTCCAACCAAAAAATCCTGGAGCAATGGGTCAAGAAAGCCGATTTGCTCATCGGCGCCGTGCTCATCCCGGGGGCTAAAGCTCCGCAAGTTGTTAGCGAAAAAATGATTCATTCCATGAAACGCGGGGCGGTGATTGTGGATGTGGCGATCGATCAAGGGGGATGCATTTGGGGCTCGCAGCCGACATCGCACCGGCATCCGATTTACGATTTGGACGGAAAGATTTACTGCTGTATTCCGAATATGCCCGGGCAAGTGGCGCATCAGTCTACGCAGGCGCTGACGAGCGCAACGCTTCCATATATTCTTGAAATTGCAGAAGTAGGATCCACCGCAGCGCTGAAGAAAAATCAGAATTTGAGAAAGGGCCTTAATGCGTTTGGCGGAAAGATTACTTATGAATCCGTGGCCCGCGACCTCAAACTTGAACGTCTTTATGTTCCGCCGGAAAAATTATTAAGTGTTGGCGCGGATACCGGCCGCGCCCAGCGTTCTATACGGAAAACAAAGCTGGTTCAAAGAAAGTCTGTAAAAAGAGCGTAGGTTTGTGTTTTGTGAGTCTCCATGTCGGAGCGTAATAAGTTCTTCCTTGCTGCGAGGCCACGGGCCGAGCGCGAATCGAGCGAAAAAATCTGGCTCTGCCAGTTTTTGAGCGAAGTTGAGCTTATAAATTGGTGCGCCCGCCAGGAATCGAACCTGGATCAGAAGCTCCGCAAGCTTCCATTCTATCCGTTGAACTACGGGCGCTCGAGATACGCATTCTATTTTATACACAAGCCATTGGAATTGGTATAGTGGATGTACCATGGCGCTTTTTCAGTTTTTTGCCCTCATTCCATTTACGGTTTTTAGCGTTCAGGCAGCGCCGGTGCCGGATTTTCAAGCGCCGCTCCACGGTATTTATCTCACGAGCTATACGGTTGCGAATAAGCAGGGAGAAAATATAATGGCACAGTTTGCGAAACTCGGCGGCAATATGATTGTGTTTGATGTTCAGGATTCCGGCGGCCGCCTGTCATATCCTTCAAATCTTCCTCTTTCTATTGAGCTCGACAATCGGAATAATAAAATTCCAGATCTTGCCGCAACGGTCAAAAAAATTCACGATCAAGGTTTTTATGCCACTGCGCGTTTTGTACTTTTTAAAAATACATATCTTGCTGCGCGAAAACCGGCCTGGACCCTCAAGCAGCGAAAAACCGGAAAAACTTTTTTCAGCCGCGATGGGCCGATTTGGCTTGATCCAGGCAATGCCGAGCTTAAAGAATATCTTATTGATATCGGGCGCGAACTCGCTGCGGCAGGCGTGGATGAAATTCAATTTGATTATGTGCGTTTTCCGGAAGGCGGACGTGGCGGATATGTCGGCTACCGTTTTACAGGTGATGAAACGTTTTCTCGCGACCAAGCCCTGACCAATTTTGTTTCCGAAATTGCCACCGAGCTCCATTATTTGGGAATAAAGGTAAGCGTGGATGTTTTTGGGATTGTCGTTTGGGATAACGTGAGCTGGAAAGTCATCGGTCAAAATGTCGGCGAGCTGGCGAAACATGTTGATGCGATTTATCCGATGCCATACCCTTCGCATTTTGGATACGGTTGGGGAGGCCATCGAAATCCTGCGGATGAGCCGTATTTTTTTGTGAAGGAAACCACGAAGAAATTTGTAGAGCAGACAAAAGGAACAGATGCTCAAATTCGTCCGTGGCTTCAAGGGTTTGCCATGCGGGTTACAAAATACGGTCCAGGTTATGTGCGCGAGCAAATCCGCGCTTTGCGCGACATCGGCATAGAAGAATTTTCGATTTGGAATGCGGCGAATAATTACGGCATTGTCTTTAAAGGTTTGGAATAAAAAGAGCGGAGGTTTGGGTCTTGTGGGTTTCCGCTCCGAGGCGGACTGAAATAACTGCAAAAAACCCGCCCTTTTCATCTCGATCGTATGGGCGGATTTTTTACGCTTGATTTTCAGAATTTCTATTAAGCTGGCGGAGGCACAGAATCTGCTGGCGGAGTCGGCATAGATCCGCTGTCAGCCGGAGGTGCCGGAGGCGTTTCATCTTCATCATCATTATCTCGATCTTGCATTTTCACGAGTACGACACCGACAAGAGAATGATCATTTGGATTTCTTCGCACAAGTCCGAAAATCCTATCACCTGTCTGGAAATCAGCAAGCGTTCCTGCGCGCGCACCATCATCTTCGATAACGGCAAGTACAGTTTTTGCAGTGACTAAAACTTTTGCTTGCGCTCCATGTTTTTTCAAGAGTATCACGCCATTTACCGTATCCACAGAGGCAACCCACGCTTGGAGAACTTTTGGTTTTGAGAATCGGCGAGCTTGAGCTTCCGCGCGTTTAGCTTTCATTATCTTTATCCGCTCTTCTTTTTCCTGCATTCTCCGAGCGCGTTCCATGGCATCCTTTTTCTCACGCATGAGTTTTGCAAATTGAGCATCCACTTTAGCTTCAAATTTTGCTTTCTGTTTTGCTTCCCATTGCGCCTGATTTTCCATTTTTTCCTTTTGTTCCTCAAGCCGTTTATTTAACCATTCCTGAATTTCTTTCACTTTTTTCTCTAAGACATCCCCGCTTAAAGCGCTTAATTTTGCCGTGAGCGTTGCTTGTTCTTCAAGAGAGAGAAGCGATAATTGTTCTACAGAGAAATATGTAGAAAGATTAAATTCAACCGACGCTGAAGTGTCATTAGATGTATCTCCAGATGGAGGCGGCGTAGAACTATCTGCAGGCGGAGTAGAAGTATCCGCAGGAGGCGTAGCCCCAGCATCTTGAGCAAAAGCCGTTGCCGAGAACGCCATCAAGAGTAATCCTGCGAGGAGCGAAGTAAGAAAACGTTTCATAAAATAAAAAGGTTAGAAAATAAAATTTGAATAGAAACGAACCAGGTTCGTCAGATAGTACAAATATGCAAAATAACCGTTACATACTGGGGTTGGGATAGCGCGAAATAGTCGGTTCTGATAGACTTATTCGGTCTTTATGTCTCAAAAGTTCCAGCTTGTTGCGCCTTTCAAGCCGACCGGCGATCAGCCGCAGGCCATTGAAAAATTGGTGTCTGGGTTAAAATCCGGAAAAAAACATCAAACTTTACTCGGCGTAACTGGATCCGGTAAAACTTTTTCTGTCGCTTCAGTAATAGAACAGGTGCAAAAACCGACGCTAATCATTTCGCATAATAAAACGCTTGCCGCGCAGCTTTTTGGCGAATTCAAAGAATTTTTTCCAAAGAATGCGGTTGATTATTTTGTTTCTTATTATGATTACTATCAGCCCGAAGCATATCTTCCGGCAACAGACACCTATATCGAAAAAGATGCGGCGATTAATGAAGAAATAAATAAATTCCGCCATGCTGCGACCATGCATCTTTTGACGCGACGCGACGTCATTATTGTGGCTTCTGTATCATGTATTTATGGCCTCGGTTCGGTCTCAAAGTATGAGGCGCTTGCGATCACTTTGAAAAAAGGCGAACAATTTCAGCGCGATAAATTGCTTCGCAGGCTCACCGATATTCAATACACGCGCAGTCAAATGGAGTTCAAGCAGGGCATGTTTCATGTGCTTGGCGATACGGTTGAAATTTTTCCGCCAGGCCAAGATACGATTTTCCGCTTGGAATTTTTCGGCGATGAAATCGAAAATATTGCGGAGGCGGATTCTTTTACCGGCGAAGTTATTCGCGAGATGGAAGAGGTGACGATTTTTCCCGCAAAGCATGATGTGACCACCGAAGACCGCATTAAAAAAGCCGTAGATGGAATTCGCATAGATCTTGATGAACGCGTGAAGCAACTCCAAAAAATGGGGAAGAATTTGGAAGCTGAGCGCATAAAAACGCGCACGGAATATGACATCGAAATTTTACTTGAAACCGGTTATTGCACAGGAATTGAAAATTATACGCGCTACTTGAATCTGCGCGAACCCGGCGTGGAGCCGGACACGCTGCTTGATTATTTTCCAGATGATTTTTTGCTTATTATCGACGAGTCGCATATGACTGTTCCGCAAATCGGCGGAATGCACAATGGGAATTTTTCGCGCAAGCAGACGCTCATAAATTACGGTTTTCGGCTTCCATCAGCCCACGATAATCGGCCGCTAAAGTTTGAGGAGTTTGAAAAGCACATGAAGCAGACGATTTATATTTCCGCGACGCCGGCTGAATTTGAAATGAAAAAATCGAAAGGAAATATTGCCGAGCAGATTGTGAGGCCGACAGGCTTGATTGATCCGCAAGTGGAAGTGCGTCCTTCAAAAGGACAGATTCAGGATCTTATTGAGGAAATTAAAAAGCGCGTGAAGTCGAAAGAAAGAACGCTTATCACGACGCTTACAAAACGTTCGGCTGAAGATCTTACTGATTATCTTGTTGACGCCGGATTTAAAGTGAAATATCTGCATTCTGACATTGAAACGCTTGAGCGCGTGGAAATTCTGCGCGATCTGCGTTTGGGAAAAATAGACGTGCTCGTCGGTATTAATCTGCTTCGCGAAGGACTTGATCTTCCAGAAGTTTCTTTCATCGCCATTCTTGATGCTGATAAGCAGGGATTTTTGCGTTCTACTCCGGCGCTCATCCAAACCATCGGTCGTTGCGCGCGCAATGTGAACGGTTTTGTCGTGATGTACGGGGATAAAATGACAGATGCCATGAAAGGCGCTCTTAATGAGACCGAGCGCCGCCGCAAGATCCAAATGGAATACAATAAAAAGCACGGTATTACGCCGCAAACGATCGTGAAGGCAATACGCGAAATTCAACTGCCGAAGAAAAAAGAGAAAAAACATATCGATACGAAAAAAATCCCGCGCGAAGAGATGGGACGGTTTATCAAAATGCTTGAAGATCAGATGGAAATAGCATCGCAGAATATGGAATTCGAAAAAGCCGCTGAACTGCGTGATGAAATCGACGAAATCCGGAGAAAAATGAAAATCTAAAAGAAAACAGGGGAGAGATCAGGCTGTTCCCCTGGGCGTGGCTTTTTCTGCGGCGGTTGCGGGAGAAATCCGTTTTGCGCCAAGCTAGAAAATATAAGCTCAAAATGAGCAATGGCATCAGCGAGTTTTTGCAGCTCTGAACGGAGCCTTTCCGGCGTGCCGCCATAAAGATATGTCTCCACGCTTACTTCTGTTTGAGCAACGGCTGTCAAAAGTTCATCAATTACTTCCGGTGGAAAGAATTCATGCGCTTTCAGGCGTCCGAAAAGATCAACAATGCTTGTATAGCCTATAACTTTTCCAAGACTCCGTTTATTCATTTTTTCTTTTCCTTCCAAAAGTCTGGTGATATGCGCATGCGCATCCGAAAACATAATCAGTATCTGCATGAAATCCTCGCAGCGCTGTTTGCGCGCAGGACTTTGATTTTCATTTTCGCGATAGCGGCGCAATCCTTCCGCTAAACAGTCGCCAAGAAATATAAACATTCGTTCTTCCGGCGTGGTTTCACCGCTGTCGTTTACAAACGGCAAATCCATAAGCGTACGGCCAAGTTCTTCTTCCAGGCGCTGTATAGCAACGTTTTTTTCATAGGTGAATTCGCCGGAGCGCTGGAATGTTCTTTGCACCTCGCGAACTGCAGATGCGACTGCATTCATGCGTTCTTGTGGGTTTGTTTCAGAGCAAATTATGACGGCAAGCTGCGGAGCGATTCGCATAAAATACTTAATAAACAGTTCGGCTTTACGCTGGATGTCTTTTCTAAAATCGGCATTCCCTTGATGCAGGAGCGCTAGTGCATCAGGTAATTCCATATCGCCGTTAATTTGAGTAATTTTTGTAATAATTCTCAACGCCGCTGAAAGTTTTTTCATGCTCCGCAAAAAAGTTTGGAAAAAATATTTTACGTCTTTGTTTCTGTCGAAAGCAAAAAGACATTCTTGCACCGCAGCAAGGAGGTCGAAGTAGAGCGATTCACCAATGCGTTTTATGATCGGATTTTGGAACGTTTGAAGATGCCCCATAAAAGGTCTGAAAAGTTGAGTCTCAAGGTCGCGCGCAGTATCCTCAAATTCTTTTTGTTGATCAGGATCGCCAAGAATTTTTCTGTCGTGAAATACGTTGCCGCCAGCAAGCACTTCGTGGACTTTGAGGCCGACTTCTTTTGCAACCGTGAGATGCGGGCCAAAACGGACTTCACTTAATCTTACAAGGTCGCCTAAATTTCTTCCTATGTCCGTTGCTGATTGTGGCGTCTGCAGAAGATTTCTCTGGAATCCGGTATTTTGCATTCTTCGGATGCGCGTAAGCTCTTCCGGAGGTATTTCTGTCGGAGTTGATCTATTCCGTTGTCTATCTAAAGATAAGATATTGTTAACCATATAGTCATAATTTGTATACCAAACAAGATATATCTTATAACAGATTGATATTCATATGTCAATATGATAGTATGGCGCCGCATGAAAACTGCCACGAAAACTGTGCTAAAAAGTTTTTTGCCTCGAAGAGTGCGCACTTTTTTAAAAACAGGTTTTTATAGCTTTTTGGATGCAGTAGATCTTATACGTGGAGCCGACCCAATGATTCCTCCGCGGCGTTTTTATTATATCGGCAGCGGTGATTTTAAAAAAATCGGCGAGGATTATCTAACGCGCTTTATTCGAGATTGCGGACTTACACATGCCTCAAAAGTTCTCGATATTGGCTGCGGCAGCGGCCGTTTAGCAGTACCGTTAACTAAATATTTGAATGAGCAAGGAAGCTATGACGGATTTGATATTGATCCCAGAGGAATATTGTGGTGCACAAAAAACATAACTGCCAAATACCCGAATTTTCGTTTCTGCGTAAGCGATATTTATAATAAAGAATACAACACGTTCGGAAAATATTCGGCAAAAGAATATCGATTTCCTTATAAGGATTCTTCGTTTGATTTGGTTGCATTAACTTCAGTCTTCACGCATATGCTTCCGGACGATATAGCTCATTATCTTGCGGAAATCGCCCGCGTGCTAAAGCCAGGAGGAAAAGTACTCGCCACCTATTTTCTTTTTAATAAAAAAAGCGGCTATCTTAATACAATCCGCGGCACGCTGAATTTTGCTTATGACTGCGATATATATCGCACTATAAGCGATGAAATTCCTGAAGCAGCGATAAGTTTTGATGAGGAATATATTTTGGGTTTATATAAAGATGCAGGCTTATCGATGGCTGGGCCTATTGAATACGGCGCGGAGACGGGAAGGCAAGATATTATTCTGGGGGAAACCAAGGTTTCCCCCACGAGCTCGCCTCGCTGAGCGAGGACTCGCCCCCCTTCCTTTTGCTCGCTCGGACTGGCAGAGCCAGATCCTCGCTCATGAGGAGGCGAGATCGTGGTGCGAAAATCCAAGGTTTACCCCAGAATAAAAAGCTTGCCGTAGTCCCTGTTTTTAAGGCGGCTGTCTAAAAGGTAGCAGGTTTTTGATTTATTTTGTGCGCTTTTGCCGAGCTCTGCGAGGATTTCGCGAAAGCGTGTTATGGCGCGCGGAAGAGTGTATTGCTCGAAACCGTTTTCAAATTGTTTTGAGCGATTGGCGAGAATCGGATCATTCGGCGGATCAAAAGGAATTTTTTGAAACACGGCTATGTCGATGTCGTTTTCGATTTCCTGGAGATTTGGAAGAATTTGGTTTGTGGAAAGCAGCGCGGATTTTTCAGGATTTTCTTTGAAGAGAGCAAGCGATTTTCCTTTGCCGCCGGACGGACCCATGGCGAGAAGCCGGATTCCAATCGGCTGGATTTTCGGAAGGAGCGCTTGATACATTGCTGCAACGGTTTTTTTGGAGCTTAAAAGGAAAAGTACACGGCCCCTTTTTTCACAAATAATTTCAGTGAAGAGTTTTATGCAGCGTTTGAAATAGCCTTCGGAATACGGTTCCGGAAAATCATCGGGGATTTTAATATTGAGATTTCCGTAGCCCGTATTTTGTATTTCGCGTTCCATTTTTATTTCTTTCCATTCCGAACCAAATTCAAAAAGTTCTCGTATGAGTCGAAAACTTCCGTCACCGCTCAATGCTTCGCTTTGAAGGATTATTTTCTGGAATGACTGTGTGCATTTTTGAAAATATTCAGCAATGAGAATTGGAGCTTGATGAAAAACGAGTTCGTTGGCGGAAGCCCGGATCCAATTTGCGGTATTTGGCTGCGGTTTAAATACTTCAGCGAGTTTTTCTTTTGTTGGATGATCCGGGAGGTTTGCAAGGGCGATTAACACGCGTTTCCATTCATGAGTTTGCCGTAATTCATCATCAAGAATCACATTTCCTTTAAAGCCGGCTTCATCTTCGCTGACAAAACGTTCATAAAAAATTCCCATGAGTCCGAATAGCATGGCTGCTTTTTCTCCAAAAATCGGACGAAGGTTGATTTCGGTAAACCGTTTAAAAAAAGCATTTGTAAAAGAATCTTCCAGACGGGAAGCTTCCGCGATGATGAGGCTGCGGCGCTGTTGTTGGTGCTGTATGCCGTCCGTGAGTTTTTCCGCAATGCCGCGGGCCAAAGCGTATTGATGTATTAATACGATAAAACAATGGGAAGCGGTTTTAAGCGCTTTTTTCCAGAAAATATCTTGCCCTTCTTCATCGGCGAGAAGATCAAAGAGCGGGAATTCTTCACGATCGAGCGAAAGTTCGTCGCGATCGCCGGTTTCGGTTGTTTCATTCCACAGAATCATTTTGAGGAGAAAAGGCGTTTCTTCGGCCGGGAAATTGTGTTGTTTTAATTTTGACGCGAGTTTTTTCGGCGAAATATAAAAATTCGGTTCTTTAAGCGTAGCTGTGGAGAGATTTAATGACGCGGCAGCGCGGAGGATTTCATCGCGCTTGCGCGTCGTATTGTAGGCAACGAGGATAGGTTGCTCTTTGAGTTTTTGAAATGGAATTTCAGCAGCAGATTCCAGTAAAATTTTTTGACCGGAGAGAAATTGCGTAATTATTTCATCATTCCATAATTGATTAGGCGCGGCGGTTCTGATCCATCCCTCGCTCGGTACGGCGTTCTCGCGGCCAGCGCCGCGAGCCGCCATAAGGCGCATCCGCCCGCTCCGCTTTCGCGTATGCGCCTCGCACTCGGCCTTGCCGCCCCGACGTACGTCGGGGACCTTGCCGGCAAGGCCTCCGTGAGCCTCGCTCGGAATGGACACAGAACCGCCGCGCCTAGAAAATAATTCTTTTCCAGTCCACCCCGATTTTTCCAACACAGCCTGAATTTTTCCCATAGCCGCCTGCGGAATTTCGGCAATTCGGCCAAGCAAAAATTCAAAAAATTCCACCGTAGTCTCGCAATCCACCATCGCGCGGTGGCTATCGCGGAGCGTCAATCCATATTTTTTCATTAAAACCTCCAATGCATACGATGATTCTTTCAAAAGTAAAATCCGCGCCAGTGCGACAGTGTCTATTTCCGGATTTTTCACTTCCGCGTGATGCGAGCGCAGAAAAGCCGTATCAAAAGCAATATTATGTCCGACGATCGGCAAGCCACCGGCAAATTCCAGCACATTCTTTTTTATATCGGCAAAAAGCGGCGCAGTTTTGACATCCTCATTTTTAATTCCCGTCAGCAACGTTATTTCATATGGCAAAGGAACGCGCGGATTTACGAGCGATTCCCATTGTTTGATAATTTTGCCATTTTCCCATTGAATTGCCGCTACTTCAATAATATGGTCTCGGCTTGGATCTATACCTGTTGTTTCTGTATCAAGAAAAATGAACGGTCCCATAGCAGTCCGTTTCACTTTATCTGAAACTTCGATTTAGTGTAAGATAAATTCCTCCACCTGCGCAATCTTATGAAGCAAATTTTACAAACAACGTTTTCTGTTTTTCTTTTCGTATTACTCGTATTTTTCTCTCTCGGCGTTGAAACTGTTTTTGCCCATCATGAGACGCCTTTTTCTGACGTTTCGTCATCGCACCCGAATTATACTGCGATCGAATATTTCCGCGTGCGGAATATGGCGAAAGGATATAACGATGGGGATTTTCATCCGGGCCGGCGAATTAATCGCGCGGAATTTATTGCCATGATTACAAGAATAATTGCAGTCGATCCTGACGAAGATGAATTTAAAAATTGTTTCTCTGATGTAAAAAAACAGTGGTTTGCGGATGAGGTTTGTTATGCAAAATCGGAAGGTTGGCTTGACGGATTGATTTCCGGACGCTTGTTCCGGCCTTCAAAAAAAGTCAGCGCTTCGGAAGCTAATAAAATCGCAACACGAGCTTTTGATATTTATAACATTAATGCCGATAACAATTTTATCGGTTCGCTCACGCGCGGCGATGCTGCGCAAATGCTCTATCAAGTTATGTTGGCAGCTATACAAAAAGGAACCTATGCCGCGCAGAGCCAATATTACACTCCGACTGTCGGCGCTATAAATCCTTATACGGTAAGTCTTCCGCCGGGCTATGGGACGCCGTGGGTTCCATCCGGCGTTTCAACGCAGCAATATACGCCTCCAGTTTCTTCTTATTCATATTCGCCACCATACTCGCCTCCCTATTTGCCTCCGTCACCGCAATCACGGGTCTATGCTCCATATGCCGATATGGGACTTTGGCCAACATTTAATATGACCCAGACAGCGAATGCCACAGGAGTAAAATTTTACACCATGGCTTTTATCAACAGCCGAGGATGCGATGCCGCATGGTTTGGCATCGTGTCTTTGAATGATTCTCTCGCAAATCAAATCGGAACCGATATAAATTCCCTGCGCATGCTTGGCGGCGATGTAATTGTTTCCTTTGGCGGCGCCACAGGAATCGAATTAGCCAATGCGTGTTCGACCGTTACGGAACTCCAAGCGCAATATCAGCGAGTTATAACGAAGTATGCGCTCCGCCGAATTGATTTTGATATTGAAGGAGCTGCCATTGCCGATACAGCGGCAAATGACAGACGAGCGCAAGCCATCGCCGGCTTGCAAGCGGCAAATAGTAATCTTGATGTTTCTTTTACGCTTCCGGTTTTGCCTACCGGTTTGACGCAGCACGGCATTGATTTTTTAAAGAATGCGGCACAACGAGGCGTTGCTTTCAGCACGGTAAATATCATGACGTTTGATTATGGTTCCGCATACCCCGGCGATATGGGCGACCTTGCAATTGCAGCCGCCCACGCCACAGCCGATCAACTTGCATCTGTATATCCGAACCGAACGCTTTCCCAAAGGAGAGCCATGATCGGTGTTACGCCGATGTTTGGCAAAGACGATCAGCAAAGAGAATTTACTCAAACTGATGCGCAGGAAGTGCTTGTTGCAGCAAAAGCTGAAAATTGGGCGAGGCTTTCAGGCTGGGGGATTCACAGGGATCATTTCTGTACTAGCGCTAATAGCCTCGTATGCAGCGGTATTGCTCAACAGGATTTTGCATTTTCGAATATCTTCAAACAGTTTCCGTAAGGCCTTTTATAAATTTATTTCAAGAAGAGCGATTTCCGGCGGAACGAGGAGCCGCGCGCGAGGGCCGGTTTCACCGAGACCGCTTGTAATGAACATTTGCGTTTCGCCGAATTGAAAAAGTCCGCGATCGTATTTTCGCCCGAGTTTATCAGGAATAGGCGGAACAGAACCGAGCCATGGAAGCCGTATTTGTCCTCCGTGGGTATGTGCTGCGAGTACTAAATCAACGCCCGCTTTTTGCGCGTCCCAAATTTCGTCCGGATTGTGGACTATAAGGATTTTTTTGAGGGTCGAGGGTGCGTTTGCCAATTTAAAAGTTTTTCTTGCATCCGCGCGAAGAGTCCAATATTCATCCGTGCCGCCGAGTAAAAAGCTTTTTCCGTCCTCTAAAACAATTTCTTTGGATTCATTCCGCAAAAGCCGGATATTCGCTTCCGCAAGAGCTTTCTTAACCGCCTGCACTCGTTCATTGCCTTCAAAAGGATAATTCGCGAGTTCATAAAATTCGCCCTCAATATAATCATGATTGCCGAGCACTGCGTATACGCCATACTGTGCAGATAGATTTTTAAGCGGAGCAAGATATTCTGGATGAACTTCTTTATCCAAAATAAAATCGCCGGCAATAACAATGAGCTCCGGCGAAAGCGCATTTACACGTGCGACCACTTTTTCTACCCATGTTTTCTGTTTATACGGTCCTAAATGAAAATCGGAAATCAAAACGATGCGGATAGTTTCTGCAGGCCGCATGTCACCTTGAGCTTGTCGAAGGGTGACATTTTGTTCGGTAACCACAAGTCTCTGCGGCTCAATAAAACTTCCATAGAAAATCACAAACCATGCAAAAATCAAACATCCGAGCAGCACAACACGCTGCCATCGCCACCCGCGTTTCGTGAGCTGATATAAAATAAAGCCGATAAACAGGCCATCTACGAGCAGAAACCCGTAGATGGCCGTATCATAAAAGAGGCGCATGAATTTCTAGAAAAGAGGTAATCCACCGCCAACGCCTGGAAGATATCTGTCGCCCAGAGGTTGGGTTAATTCGCCGAATGATTTTGTATCGGAAGAAATAACTTTAAGATCTATTTCCAGCGTTCGTTTTATCATAACCGCTGCTTCCCCGCGCGTGAGCTGGTCAAACGGCTTAAAGGCATCCGGAGCTTTTCCTTTTGTTACGCCATTATTATATGCATTCGCCACTTCGTCGCAGAACCAATCGGTCTGACCGACGTCTTTAAATGGACTATCGCTGCATTTTGCTTGCGGTTTTGTCTTCGTTAGGGCTTGCGAAGCTTTATTCAAAATAGCAATCGCTTCAGCTCGCGTGATGCTGTCGCCAGGTCTAAATTCGAGAGCGCCTGTGACAGGATTTCGACCGCCCGAAATAAATCCGGCCGCGTACGCTTTTGCAATTGGTTTGTAATACCACGCCATTGGATCAAGATCGGCAAAAGGCGGATTTTTTGTAGCAAGTTCAATATCAACGCCTAAGAAGTTTGAGGTTCCTTGTTCAAAAGCCTTTACAATCATCGTGGTAAATTCTGCGCGATTCACCAATTTGCCCGGTTGGAATGTGCCGTCAGCATAGCCTTTTATAGCCCCGCGTTGATAAAGAGAAGCAGCTTCATCCGTATAATAATCATCTTCTCCGACATCGCTCCACAATCGGCCTTCGCCTTCGGGATCGAATCCTTTTTCAAGTTCTTCGATATCCATCACGCCGTCATCGTCGCTATCGCCGGAATCAATCGGCGTAAAGAATACGTGTCGTTCGTCATGATCCGAAACTCCATCGCCGTCGCTATCTATTGATTTAAATTCTTCCAGGAGCTGTTCGTATGTTTTGTGTTTTGCGCTGTCAATAATAACCGTGCCTTCAGCAAGCGCTTTTCCGGAATCGGCTTTGTCAACAATAAAGAGATCGCGCCATCCATAAACCTTTTCAAGCACGGAATAATATCCTTGATATGCATCAAGCGGCGGACCGTTTTCGCCTCCGCCGGCTCGTTCTCCCCATGCAAACATCGCATCGAGCCATCCCCACACGTTGCGCATATTGAGATAGAAAATGCCGGTATTCGGTCCGGTTTCGTCATTCATATGCGACGCAAAATCCGAATCAGACGCAAATCCGCTTCGTTTGGCCGCGTCGTCGATGTCCGGATAGTTTGAAATAATCAACAAACCATCCTCGCTCACGCCAAAGGTTAGCACGATCGGCGCAAACGGCGGGCCATCATAATCATCCGCTTTCGCGAAATCAAAAGTGAATTTCGTGAAACCGCCTTCCGCAGTCACCTCATAAATTTTCTGCGGGACATTTTCTTTTTTCAAAAGATCCGCGAGAGTTTTTGAAAGATCATTGACGAGTTTTGTTCCGGCGGCTTTATTGTCGCTTACATTTCCCATAAGCGTCACATATGGAAGTGGAGAATTTTGATCGTATTGAACTCCAAATGCCATTTCTTTCGGAAAAGCATTGTAAACTTCTTCAAGATCAAAACCGGTTTCTTCTTTTAATTGAGCAAAAATATCAAGAGCGTCATTTTCGCCGACCGCTTCCTTAATTTTTTCCAGAAAAGCTTTTGATTGTGCAAAGCCGGCCTTTGGATTGAAAGATTCGCTGTAGAGAATCGGTTTTGCCCCAGGGAATTTTTGGTAGAGCGATGGTGTAAAACTGCCGCCCGGCGCAAAGCCTAATCCAACTTCCTGCAATTTTGCCGCGTCGCCGGTTGCCTTGAAATTAAACTTATATCCATTGGATGTTTCGCCGAAACTTCCTCCTTCAAAATTGAGCGCCTTAAAAATGTCCATAAATAAATCTACCGCCTTTTTTTCTTTGTCGCCTACAAGGTTTGCCTGCACAAAAGGTTCCGCGAATTTTACCAACTCCTGGAAATCAATTGTGAAGCTTAGCGCATGCGGATTAACGTAATCGTTTATGAATTCCATGTAAGCGCTGTCATTGGCAAGCGAATCCGCAGATTTTCCGGATGCACGGTCAATGGCTTGATGAAGCGATTCCATGTCGATGCTCAATACCGCCAGCCCGCCGATTTTTGCGGAATATCCGCCAGTCGACATTTGATACACTTTCGTTCCTTCGTATTCGTGTTCCTCGCTGCCGCTGACAAGCGTTTCAAATTGAGAATCGCTGGCCGGCATAGAAAATAGGAGCGATTGCGGAGCAGCAAAGCTTACAAAAAATCGATTCCCTCCGAGCAGTTGATCGATTACCACTTGCGTTTTTGCTTTTTGGTCATCGTCCTGCTTTGATGCAAATTCGTTTTCTAAAGCATCATTAATAAATGGTTCGAGTAATTTTTTAATTTTGCCAGTTAGAGAAAAATCTATCGTTGCAATCGAACTGTTTGGCGCGATATCTTCCGCTTTATTGACCATCGCCGCCTGTAGTATTGCAGGCAAAATAAACAAAAGAGCAATTGCTCCAGTGAGAATCCGTCTTTTCATAAAAAAGGAGTTAAGAAATATTTTACGAAGGCCATTATATCACCATATACAGCCGCCTCGCGAACCTTCACAATATTTTAATAAACTCGTCAAACAAGAATTCCGTATCAACAGGTCCGGGTGTTGCTTCAGGGTGGAATTGAATTGCCATGAAAGGCAGTTTTTTATGGCGGATGCCTTCCACCGTATGATCATTCGCATTTTCCATCCAAACCGCCCAATCGCGTGGAAGCGTTTTCCAATTCACGGCAAATCCGTGATTTTGCGAAGTGAGATAACAGCGCTTTGTGAAGCGATCAATGACCGGCTGATTTTGCGCGCGATGGCCGTATTTCAGTTTATAAGTCTTGGCGCCGGCAGCTATAGCCATAATTTGAATACCAAGGCATATGCCGAAAGTCGGAATTTTTTTCTCGAGCGCTTTGCGGATTACCGCGTGAGTTTCGTGCAAAACCGCCGGATCGCCTGGGCCATTTGCAATAAACACGCCGTCGAATTTGAATTTCGACCGCCAAATATCATAATTCCACGGCACTCGAATAAATGTTACGTCGCGCCGGAGAAAACTGCGGATGATATTGTTTTTCATTCCAGTATCGATCGCAATGATGCGTTTTTTTCCACGGCCTTCGTTATAAACAATCGGCCGCTTTATGGAAACTTTCGCAGCTAAATTTTCCGCATTTGGATCGTGGATTTCCGCAGCAGGTTTGTGTCCGTTTTGCACAACTTGGCCGAGCATTACTCCATGCTCGCGAAGTTTTTGCGTGAGCGCGCGTGTATCAATTCCGCTCAAACCCGGCACGCGGTATTTTTTCATCCATTGTCCGAGCGAGCGCTTTGCATTCCAGTGATGATATTGCTCGCAGTATTCCGAAACAATCAACCCCTGAATTTGAATTTCATTGCTTTCAAAATATTTTTTTATATTCCAGTGATCGCGCGAATCATCAGGCACGCCGTAATTTCCAACAAGCGGATAGGTAAGCACAAGAATCTGGCCTTTATATGAAGGATCCGTGAGGCTTTCCGGATATCCAACCATGCCCGTATTAAAAACTACCTCTCCCTGGGTATCCGTGGGTGATCCGAACGGCGTCCCTTCGAAAGTTGTCCCGTCAGAGAGGATTAAACGCGCCATGTTTCTCGGAGATATTACACAAAAGCGGCTGTTTTTGCTAGAGTGAGGCCGATGGAATTCAAGGGAGCCGACATCTTAAGTGCAAAGCAATTCAACCGCGGCGATATCGAAACTGTTTTGAAGACGGCTGCGAAAATGGAGCCGTTCGCTTCCAAAAAAAAGTGGGGAGATTTGCTGCAGGGCAAGCTTCTTGCTTCGCTTTTTTATGAACCTTCCACGCGCACGCGGTTGTCTTTTGAAACCGCAATGAATCGTTTGGGCGGACGGGTTGTTTCTTCCGTTGGCATGCAATTTTCGTCTCTCACAAAAGGCGAAACTTTATATGATACCGGCCGCATTGTGGAAAATTACGGGGATGTAATCGTTATGCGGCATCCGGATAATGATTCTGTGGAAAAATTGGCGCGCGGCGCGAATGTGCCGGTTATAAATGCCGGCGACGGCAGCAATGAACATCCGACGCAGTCGCTCCTCGATCTTTATACCATTCAAAAGGAACTTGGAAGGCTCGACGGTCTCACTATTGCAATGGTGGGCGATTTGAAATTCGGCCGCACGGTGCATTCTCTTTCGCACATGCTTTCGCATTTCGGCGCTGAACTTATTTTTGTGTCGCCGCCGGACCTTAAAATGCCGGAGCCGATTTGCCGTTTTCTCAAAGAGAAAAATATCGTTTATAAAGAGACTGCGGACATGGGGGAGGCGATGAAACAAGCGAATGTTCTTTATATGACGCGCATCCAGCAAGAGCGTTTCGAGGATATGAAGGAATACGAAAAACACAAAGGCGGTTATATTTTGACGCGCGAACTTGTTGAAGAAAAAAATCCGAAACTCGTAATCATGCATCCTTTGCCGCGCATTTGGGAAATAACGGCGGACACGGACGATGTGCCGGGCGCAGCGTATTTCCGCCAGGTTGCAAACGGCGTGGCTGTGAGGATGGCGGTTTTAGCGCTTGTGCTCGGGAAAACCATTTAGAGCCCACGAGACCCACGCTCCGGCGCATTATGTACACTTTATGAAATTTGATCTCATGCTGCGGAACGGAAAGATTGTGACTCCTTCCGGAATTATTGATGGAGATATTGGTATAAGCCAAGGCAAGATTGCGCAAATCGGCCGTATTACAGAACATATTGCGCATGAAAAGGCTGGCCAAGTAAAAGACTGCGCCGGTTTATTTATTCTCCCGGGCGCGATTGATATGCATGTTCATTTCCGCGATCCGGGTTTTCCGGCGAAGGAAGATTTTGGAAGCGGATCGGAGGCGGCTGCGGCCGGCGGCGTGACTACGGTATTTGATATGCCGAATACGAATCCGCCAACCATCACGTGCGCGGCGTTGGAAGAGAAACGCGCCATTGCCGCGGCGAAATCGCATGTGAATTACGGTTTTTATATGGGTTTGACGAGCGATAATATCTTGGAAATCCGCAATGCAAAAAATATCGCCGGCGTGAAGATTTATATGGGTTCAAGCACCGGAAATCTGCTCGTACAGGATCTTCATATCATAGAGCGCGTGTTCGAATCCGGGATTTTGGCGGTTGTTCACGGCGAAGATGAAAAAATCATCCGCGAAAATCAAAAGCGATACAAAAATTCCGAAGATCCGAGCGTGCATTCATTAATACGTTCGCCGGACGCCGCATTTCATGCCGTAAAAGAGCTGCTCCATCTTGCAAAAAAACATAATGCCCGCGTGCACGTGACGCACTGTTCTACGGTTGATGAAGTTGAAGAATTGCGGAAATTTCACGGTCCGACGGTAAGCGCCGATTGCACGCCGCACCATTTATTTTTAAGCCAGAGCGCTTACGCGGATCGCGGGAATTTTGTGAAAATGAATCCGCCGCTGCGCACAAATAAAGACAGACACGCATTGCTGGAAGCGTTGCGCCGCGGATATATACAAGCCGTGGCGAGTGACCATGCGCCGCATACGAAAGGGGAAAAAGAGCAGACCTATAGTAAAGCGCCGGCTGGCGTTCCAGGCACAGAAACTTTATTGCCGCTTTTGTTTGATGCCGTGCATCACGGCGAATTAACGCTACATGACGTTGCAAAAATTACTGCAGAAAATCCTGCGCGAATTTTAGGAATTCGCGGAAAAGGCCGGATTGAAGCCGGTTACGATGCGGATCTCGCAATCGTTGATATGGAAAAAACTATGGAAGTCGGCCATCACAATGGACCGCATCACGGATTTTTCACAAAATGCGGTTGGTCGCCATTTAGCGGATGGAAACTTAAAGGCTGGCCGGTTACGACGATCGTAAACGGCGAAATTGCTTATGAAAACGGACGAGTTAATAAGAAAGTACGCGGCAGAGAGATAGCTAAGAAGTAGAAAGTCCCGGATGGAATTTTTCCTCGAGTATTTTTGCGTATTCAAAACCGAGCTCAAAAATCGAACGCTGTGTGTCCGCGATATTTTGGTTTTGAATAATGACGCCGATTTGGTCTTCATGTGAAATGATAGCGATTTTATCGTCATAGATATTAATTTCATTTTTGAAAGGAAATTTTTCTTTTGGAATGAGATAAATTTCGCGCAGTTCTTCTTTGCCGCGTTTTTTGAACCGCACGGCCATCGGGTCATAGCAAAATACGCCGCGCAGCCAGATTTTTCGTTTCACTTTTTTGGCAATATATGTCGGATAATAATTACGCAGCGAATTTACGGCGAGCGACACATCCGCCCAGCACAGAAGTTCGGTTTTTGCAGTGAGCGTATCTTCCATGATTTTAATAAGTCCTTCTTCGCCTTCAAAAATGCTCATCTGTGGCGTCGCACTAAGTTTTGCATGAAGACTGATAAGTTCCGGCAGAGCTCTTTCAAGCGCTCGATATTTATTGTTTTGATCTTCAAGAAACGCATGCGGGTCTAGCGCCTGAAAATAGAGCAGTTTACCTTTTTTGATATAGCTCACAAGCCCGCGTCTCTGGAGTTGCTCTAAAATCACGTAGGTCGTCGGACGCTTAACGCGTGCGCGGCGCGCAATACTGCTTGGCAACGACTCATGCAGTTCAAGCAGCGCCAGATAAATTTTTGCCTCTTTTTCCGCAAGGCCTGTGTTTTGAAGAATTTTCGCTAAATCCATAAATGTCAATAATTCTGACAACAGTATAGCATAATAAAATTAATCTGTAAAATGACTGATTAATAGAATTTAAAGTCATAGTTGTTGACTATATTGACTATTTAGATTAATATGCTCTCTTAGCTTTTAATAAATTGCAATATGAATGGACAAATTACAGCTTCAAAAGAAGAGTTTCCAAAAGAAGCGCAAGACATGCTTGATCTCATCGAGACTAATAAAGAATTTGCAGGAGGCTTATTCTATGGGGACAATGCGAAAGGTATAATGCAGAAACCGTGGGCAAAAGACGTTTTATTGGCTGCAGTACGGAGAAATCCAGCATGTGCTTTGTCTTGGTTTTCAAAATTTGATGCACCATTTGCCGCAGAATTATTCGACGAAGCTGCGCGCCGAGATCCTATTACATTGCTCGAAATAGCTATGGAGGGCCATCCACGTTTTGACAAAATACGCGAGCTCATATGGAAATTTATTAATAGAGATCCTCAACACGGAGGAACTTTATGGAGAGTAGAAGGAAAATTTGTGACTGTAGATATGATACAAGAACTGGTTGCTCGTAAAGTCGAGAGCGCACGCCGGATAGTTCTTAGCGATGTTTTAAAAGAAATTGGATTATAAATTTGTTACTATTGCGATATGAAAACCTGCAAGCAGTGTCAGCATTCGTTTCCTATTGAGGAAGAGGATCTCAAATTTTATGAGAAGATGGAGGTGCCCGAACCGACCATGTGTCCGCGTTGCCGCCAGCAGCAGAGGCTTGCTTTTCGAAATGAAATAAATTTTTTCCATCGGAAATGCGACAAAACCGGCCGGCAAATTCTTTCTATGTATGCGCCCGACAGTCCTTATAAAGTCTACGACCACGAGGAGTGGTGGAAAGATGATTGGGATCCAATGGATTACGGCCGCGAGTTTGATTTCAACAGGCCGTTTTTCGAGCAGTTTGGAGAGCTCCAGCGCGATGTGCCTCGCATGTCTCTCAACGTAGAGGGGAGTGAAAATAGTTATTTTACGAATTACGCACTTCGCAACAAAAACTGTTACTTAATTTCCACTTCGGATTACAATGAGGAGTGTTCGTACGGCCGTTTTTGCGACCGAAATTTCCATTGTATGGATCTTGATTACACTTATGATTCAAGGTTTTGCTATGAGTCGCTCAATGTTCACAAAGGTACGAGCTGTTTCTTTTCCGAGAAAATCGATTCCTGTTCCGATGTCTATTTTTGTTATGACCTTCGCAACTGCCACAACTGTATTTTTTCGGTGAATCAGCGGAATCAGTCATACCTTGTTTTCAATAAGAAGGTTACTCGGGAAGAATTTGAACGTGTAAAAAATGAACTGAGCCTTTCTTCTTGGAGCGGCATTCAAAAAGCTCGGCAGCAAGCCGCGGAATTCATGTCGACCCAGCCGCGAAAATTTCTTGAGACCATTCAGTGCGAGGACAGCTTGGGAGATTATTTAAAGAATTGCAAAAACGCGCAGTTTTGTTTTGATGGATATGATCTTCATGATGTGAAATATTGCAGTAATGTTTTTAAATTGAAGGATTGTTATGATTGGGATTTTGTGGGTGATCGGAGCGAGCGTTGTTATTTTATGGCAAGTTCGGCAGCCCGTAACATGAATTGTCGGTTTTGCATGAATACGTGGGAAGGATGCACGGATATGACGTATTGTGATTTATGTTTATATGATCAGAATTGTTTTGGTTGCGTTGGACTGCGCCGAAAGAAATACTGCATTTTAAATAAACAGTATACAAAAGAAGAATACGAAAAACTTGTGCCTAGGATTATCGAACATATGAAAAGAAATAAGGAATGGGGTGAGTTTTTCCCGGTTGCTCTTTCTCCTTTTACTTATAATGATTCTGTGGCTCAAGAATACTATCCGCTTTCTAAAAAAGAGGCTCAATCACAAGGATTTTCTTGGCGTGACGAAGAAGAGAAAGATTATCAGCCGCAAACTCGTGAAGTGCCTGATGATATAAAAGATGTGACAGATGGTATTCTTAATGAAATTTTGTCATGCGGGCAATGCAGAAAAAATTTCCGAATTACCGCACAGGAATTGAAATTTTATCGCGAGATGAAATTACCAGTACCACAGCGATGTTGGCTCTGCAGGCACAAAGCGCGTATGGCGAAGAAAAATCCGCGCGTTATTCAACAGCGAAAATGCAGTAGATGCGAAGCGCCGATCGTCACTACGTATTCACCCGAGCGTCCGGAACCCGTGTATTGCGAAAAATGCTATCTCGAGTTTGTGGCATAAAATTCCTTGCTATTTGATATCAAAAATGATATCATTCTTGTAGATGGATTTCACGGCGCAAATTCGGGAATTGATAGATCGACCTACCGAATTGCGCTTCAAGCAAGTGCAGACAATTCTTTACGATTTCAGCTATAAACTGGTAAATTCTAAAGGGAGTCACTTCCGTTTTAAGAAAAATAACTTCCTATCAATTACCATTGTGGTACATAGTAAAAAGGTAAAGAAATGGTATGTGAGGAGAATGTGCAAGATTCTTTTATCTCAATTACCTCTTTCCGCGCCATGAAAAAAAATACCCCCATCGCATACGACTATTACGTTCATTCTATCAGCGAGGATGACGAGCCGGCTTATGAAGCTATTATTCCGGCTTTTGATAACGCCATTGTTTTTGGAGATAGCCTTGAAGAATTGGAGCGGGGAGTGAGATTTTCCATCGATGCTGAAATTGCTGAAAGAAAGAAACAAAAAAAGCCAATTCCGCCGCCCGAAAAGAAAACAACTTTCAACGGAAAAATTTTAATCCGGATTGAACCGGTTCTCCATGAAAAAGTGTTTTTAGAGGCCAAAGCCGCAGGCAAAAGTGTGAATGGGTATATTCAGGAGAAATTAGCAAAAAATTAACCTTGAACGTTAGAAGTTTTTGTCATTTTGCGTTAAACTAGATTTGATGGCAGACCTCTCGGTAAATTTCTGCGGAGTGAAATTCAAGAACCCGTTGGTTCTTGCCTCCGGTATTTTGGGCATTACGGCTTCTTCGTGGCGCAACGTTGTTCGGCACGGCGCGGGCGGAATTACCACTAAATCACTCTGGCTGCATGAGCATAAAGGACATAGAAATCCCGTTATTATTGCGAACGAACACTACATGTTGAATGCCGTTGGCGTGCCTGACGCCGGCGTCAATAAAGCGCGTGAAGAAATCGGGAAGTTTTTGGCTTTTCGGACGGGCGCGCCTCTCATCGCAAATATTATTGCCGATACCGTGCATAATTTTGGAGAGACTGCTGCGGAAATCGCAAAAATTAAGCCCGATATTTTGGAAGTGAATATTTCCTGTCCGAATGTTGAAGATGAATTTGGAAAGCCGTTCGCGTGCGTGGCTGCTGATGCTGCGCGCGTGACGAAGGAAGTAAAATCACGGCTCAAAAAAATGCGTTTTAAAATTCCCGTGATTATAAAACTGTCGCCCAATGTAGAGAATATTGTTGAGATTGCGCGTGCGGTGGTGAATGCCGGCGCTGATGGCTTAACCGTTATGAATTCAGTCGGTCCGGGCATGGCCATTAATATTGAAACTCGTACGCCGATTTTGAAAAATAAAGTCGGCGGATTGACCGGGCCGGCTTTAAAACCGCTCGCTGTAAAATTTATTTACGATATTCATCACGCGCTTCCCAAAACGCCTATCATCGGAATCGGCGGCGTTTTAACAGGCGCTGACGCCATTGAGTTGATGATGGCTGGCGCCACGCTTGTTGGCATCGGAACCGGCATATATTACCGCGGCATTGGAATTTTCAAAAAAATCACGGATGAAATGCAAACGTGGTGCAAGGCGAATCACGTAAAACGCCTATCCGATCTCATTGGAACCGTTTCCTAAATTTTATGCTAGATAATTTTCCGCACGCTGTCCGAATCAAAAAAATAATTAAAGAAACGCCGCTCGTGCGTTCGTATTTTTTTGAATATCCCGTGCGCGCCAAACCCGGTCAGTTTGTAAATGTATGGGTGGCCGGCATCGACGAAAAACCCATGAGCATCGCTTTTGATGATGGAAAAAATTACATGCTTTCCATTGCGGCAATTGGCGATATGACAAAAGTTTTGGCGCATAAAAAAGTAGGGGATTATATCGGTATTCGCGGGCCTTATGGAACGCATTTTTCATGGAAACCCGGGCAGCGCATTGCTATGCTTGCTGGCGGTTATGGAGCCGGTCCTTTGTATTTTGCAGCTTCAAAAGCCGTTGCGCAAAACTGCCATGTGGATTTTTTTCTCGGTGCGCGTTCAAAACAGCATTTGCTTTTTTCAGCACAAATTAAAAAATTAAAAAATACCCGCTTTCTTCCATCCACAAATGACGGTTCAGCCGGTTTTCATGGTACCAGCGTTGCTTGTTGGGCCGAGCAAATAAAGAAAGGCGCTCGCTACGCTCGCGTGATGACCTGCGGCCCCGAACTTATGATGAAGGCGGTTTCCGATATTGCTTGGAAAAAGAAAATTGACGCGCAAATTTCCGTTGAAAGATATATGAAGTGCGGTTTTGGAATTTGCGGAAATTGCTGCGTAGATGATTTGGGCATTACGACATGCCAAAATGGCACCGTGATGCCGAATTCCGTGGCTCGCAAAATTAAAGAATTCGGCGCGTATCATCGCGACAGCGTTGGCCGAAAACATTCTTTTTAAAACCGCGTACTATTATGAAACGCATTTTGATTCCCATTATTACCATTGTTTTAATTTTCACAGGCATATCAACGGTCTTTTCATTTCATGATTCAAAAATAAGCAGAAGGAAATTTGCAAAACTCATTCATTTTGAAAAATCGCTCTCTCGATCAAACAATCCTATCACTTTGACCGAAGCGGCTGTTTTACTCACTCGATCATATGGACTTGATGTTCTTCCTACAGAATCAACAAATGATCCTTGGTATAAGCCCTATTTGCTTGCGCTTGAAGAACACAATGCCATTCCCATTAGTTTTTGGACTCCGAATGATTTTGTCACATATAAAGAGGCGGTTGACATGATTGAACGTCTTGAAAATGGCGATGTTTCAAAACCTTCAATGCCTTTTGAGGTTCTTAATGCACAACAGTCGCCGTATCAATCTACAGAATTATTGCGGATCGCCGGTGATTTTTCAGAGCCGCTTCCCGGATCGATTCTTACTCCGGCAATTCTGCGGTTGTTTGATGAGCCCGCCACATACAATATTTTCGACGTCGATTATAACGATAAAGATGTTTCCACAAATTACTGTCATCGTTTTTACACTCAATCCGGCATACGCGGCGATCTTGCCGTCGTTTCCGACAACAAAAATGTAACCATTACGATTCAGGCTATCTCCACCGACTATTGTGTGTATCCTTTTAAAGACATGGAGCCGGGCACATGTCCTCCGGATGCTAAGCACGGAGACGATCCGCGATGCAACTATGGAAAAACGAGACCGTATATTTTGACCCTTGAAAAAAAAGGCAACAAACTTTTTGTGAAGGGCGCCGAGAGTAATCGAATAATGATTACAAAAACTTCTCTGCAACCGCTTTGTCGGCAGTGGGCGGCAGTTTGCCCTGGTTTTTATAATTATACGAAGGTAGAGACCAATGGAGAATTTGGCCTTACAACCGCATCAGATGGTTCTGTATGGAATACATATCGTACTCGGTGGCAGCCTATTTTTGCAGATCTTCGCGGAGTTCCTTTTATAAAATTTGAAAAGAAATTGGAGAACGGAGCTTTTTGGAAAAAGACTTTTGAGGGCCCCGAACATAATCGAGATTCATGGGGGCATGGGATCGCAACATATGACGCATGCATGGCGGATCCAGCTGAAGCATCGATCTTCCCCGGCACAGATTTTATTTTCTGTATAAAGCGGGAAGGAAATTCTTTTGTTATCGCCTCCAAGGAAGAATTGGGCGACAAGGCAACTTTGTGGATCGATGAAAATTTCAGGCGGTAATATTTAAGAGGCCTCTTATATATGAATCCTTTATCCTTCATAGATTTCAAAACGCAGCATCAGCCTAGGGCTTATGTAAATTCCGTTGTGCGTTTTCATCATGAATTCACTGAAAAACAGCGTCTTGAGGCTGCAAAAAAAGCAGGCTGGAATGTATTTCAATTTCCGTCCGAAATGCTTCGCGGCGGGGATCTTCTTTCTGATTCCGGAACGACCACGCTCACAGCGGAACAAACTGCAGCTATGTTTCTAGGTGACGAAGCGTATGGGAGCAATTATGGCTACTTCGAACTTTTAAAAACTTTTGAAGAAGTTTTTGGAATTTCTGCGCGAGATACTGAAATGTATTTATTCCATCAAGGCCGAGCGGCCGAGCACGCGCTTTTCACGCAAATCGGGAAATTCGGCTCCGGACTAAAAATTCCGAGCAACGGCCATTTTGATACCACGCGCGCAAATATTGAAAATAATGGAATTGAAGCAATCGATTGTTTTTCAAAAGAGCTTAATTCGCCAAAATATGCCGCATTTAAAGGCAATATGGATTTAGACGCGCTCGAACTTTTGCTAAAGCAAGATGCCCGTCGAATTCCTATTGTTTATATGACCGTGACGAATAACAGCGGCGGCGGCCAGCCGGTTTCCATGGAAAATATGAAAGCCGTGCGGATGCTGTGTAAAAAATACGAAAAGCCGTTGTTTTTTGACGCCTGCCGTTTTGCGGAAAATACGTGGTTTGTGAAGAATCGCGAAGACGGCTATGCGAAAAAAGAAGTTGCAGCGATTGTAAAGGAAATGTTTTCGCTCTGCGACGGATTCACAATTTCGCTTAAAAAAGACGGTCTAGGAAATATGGGAGGCGCGCTTATCATAAAAAAACAGACCGTGTTTGCCAAACAGCATCAGCAGCTTTTGAATGATATTCGCGATCATCAGATTTTGACAGAAGGGCATCCGACATACGGCGGATTGACCGGGCGCGACATTATGACTATTTGCGTAGGGCTGAAAACTGTCATTACGCAGCAGTATTTAAACAGCCGAATCGGTCAAGTTCATGAATTCGGCCGATATTTGAAAGAGCTCGATATTCCCATTCTGGAGCCGTTCGGCGGTCATGCCATTTACATCGATATGGATAAATTTTTTGAAGGCACAAAGCATACGCGGCCGGATTTCGGCGGTATTGCATTCACCGGTTTGCTTTTACTGAAAGGCGTGCGGCTTTGCGAGCTTGGCGCTTTTGCATTCGGCGAAAATCATCCATATAACTTTGTGCGCTGCGCAATTCCGAGAAATAAATATGAAATTCAGGATTTATATTATGTTGCAGATTGCGTAAAAATTTTATTTAACCAGCGCAAAAAACTCCCGCGGGCAGTGCCGGTTTACGGTCGCGATCTGACTTTGCGGCACTTTAAGGCGCGTTTTGAACTGAAGGAAATAGTATAGACTTTATCGCCGCAAGGGTGTAATATTAGGGTGTAATAACTTTACCCCCTATGATTACCCCTAAATCTACAGCACGAAGGAAGAAGGTAAATTTCATGGTTAGCCATGAAATTCTTGTAAAATTGCAAATGTGGATTCCTCCCGGAGAGCGGAGTAATTTTGTGAATGGTGCATTAGAAAGTGCTATCTTAAGATATAAAAGAGAGAAGGCTTTTCAGGCAATGGATGAGCTACGAAAGAAAGCAAACATAAAAACCACGGATGCAGAAATTATACGATTAAAAAACTATGGACGTTCCTAAAATTTATATTGCCGACGCGTCTGTTTTAATCAAGTGGGCTGTTGCCGAGGTGGAAAATTTAACGGAGGCTAATATATTTAGAAATGATTTTTTAAACGCAAGAATCAAAATAATTCTTCCTGGTCATTGTTTGCCGGAGGTTGCCAATTACTTCGGAAGAAAAGCTCAACATATTGCCGTCTCGTTTCTATCCTTTCTTATAACATCTGATATTGAAGAAAATTGTTTAACGTTTCCAGAAATTTCGATCGCCTTTAAACTTATGAAAAAGTATCCTGGAATTTCATTTTACGATGCTTCCTATCACACACTAGCCATGCAGGAAAATGGTGTATTTATTACCGCTGATGAGAAATATTACCGTAAAACAAAAAAAGAAGGCCATATCATGCTCTTGAAAGACTACGGTAAGAGGCGGTAGACTGCTTCCGATGGGAAAAGCTCAAGAGATTGCGGAAATTCTGCTCGACATTGGAGCCGTGAAAGTTAGCATGAATCCGCCATTTACGTGGACCTCCGGAATTAAATCGCCGGTTTATTGCGATAACCGAAAGCTCATCTCCTATCCTAAACAGCGGCAGAAAATTGTGGATGGTTTTGTGGATATGTTGAAGGCGGCAAATTTTGATCCGGAATATATAGGAGGCACAGCAACAGCCGCAATTCCGTGGGCGGCATTTTTGGCTTATGAATTAAAACTGCCTATGATTTATATCCGGCCGGAAAAAAAAGAACACGGCGCGGGAAAACAGGTTGAGGGTGATTTGCCAACAGGAAAGCGCGTACTAATCGTGGAAGATTTAATTTCGACCGGCGGCTCGAGCGTGAATGCCGCGCGCGCAGTGCAAACAGAATGCAAAGGCGTTGTGGCGGATATTTTTGCGATTGTGACATGGGAGCTTGAAGAATCGAAAAAACAATTTACAGATGCCGGATTGAAACTTTCCACGCTCACGAATTTTTCAAGCATTATCGGTTTGGCGCTTGAACGCGGTGTTATTTCAAAAGAAGAATGGGAGAAAATTTTAGAATTTAAAACCTCTCCGCGGAAATGGAATCCGTGAGCGAATTTCATTTTGCTTTTTTATTTATTATGTACTAGGGTTAAATACCGTAATAAATATTTATATGACAGATATAGCTTTTGCTGAACCCGCGAGTCCTCCATCGTTAGATGATATTGCCAGTGGAAGATCTGTAAATTATGCTCTGCGAAATCAAGATGCTTTGAACCTTTTATTGCAAGAGGTGAGAGGAGGCCGATATTCTATGGATGATTTGAGAATTGCTTTTGCCAAAGGATTGGAAAAAGCGTTAGAAGATACAAATAGAAGGCTTGACGATCAATGTCAGCGCCAAGCAGCATCTATAGAACTAGTCAAACAAAATGTGCAACGCGGATACAGTGCAATGATTGCAGCCATAAGATCTGGATCCCCAATTGCTATTGGAAAAGCAGTGTTGCCTGGAGTACCTGATAGGCCAGTAATGCAAGCAGTATACGCCACCACAAAAATACCACAGGAAATTAATCCAGTAGTGGAAGATTGGATTGTTGAAGATGGAAAACCTGTCGATGATGAATTATACTAAGTGTAGTGCAAATAAAAATTCACTTTGCCGACCGACTTATCGCCGCCATTAAGCAAAAAGGCGCTCCGATTTGCGTGGGCTTAGATCCGCGCCTGGAGCAAATTCCATCTTTTATTAAGAAAGGGAAAACTTTTGAGGCTGCAGCAGAGGCGATTTTGGATTTTAATAAAGGAATTATAGATGCCGTGCATGATCTTGTACCTGCGGTAAAACCGCAATTTGCGTTTTATCTTCAATACGGATTTTCCGGCGTGCGGGCGTTTGAAGAAACTTGCAAATATGCGCAAGGAAAAGAACTCATTGTGATTGCGGATGCTAAATGTAATGACATCGGTTCCACGGCAGAGGCGTATGCGAATGCATTTCTCGGTGAAATGGATTGTGATGCAGTAACGGTTAATCCGTATTTGGGATATGACGGAGTGAAGCCGTTTATTGAAGTCTGCAAAAAGCGCGGAAAGGGAATTTTTGTTCTTGTAAAAACATCGAATCCTTCGTCAGGCGATTTGCAGGATCTAATGACGGAAGAAAAATTCCGCAATTATGAAATTATGGCGCAGCTTTTGGAATCATGGGGCGCTGATGAAGTTGGAAAGTCAGGCTATAGTGCGGTCGGCGCCGTGGTCGGAGCTACATATTCCGATCAAGCAGCGCGGCTGCGTAAGTTAATGCCGCATACCTATTTTTTGGTGCCTGGATACGGCGCGCAGGGCGGTAAAGCAGCGGATGTAAAAGTTTGTTTTAACAAAGACGGCCTCGGCGCTTTAATAAACTCCAGCCGCGACATTATTTTTGCTTGGCAACGCGAGCATAGCGAGCGCCTTTTTGGGGAAGCTGCAAGAGAAGCTGTGCTGAAAATGAAGAAAGATTTAAAGTAGCATATTCCATTCTTCAATGGTGAGCGTTTCCGCGCGGCGGGTTTCTTCAATGCCGGTTTTTTTGAGGAGTTCTGGCGACAACAGATTCCGTAGCATTTTGCGTTTTTGGGAAAAACCTTTATGAATGAGGCGGAAAAATTCGTCTAAATTTGTTGGGAGTTCTTTTTTTTGAAATTCAATTTTTATAATAGCGGAGTCGACTTTTGGCACTGGTTTGAAATTATTCCGCGAGACAGTTGCAATAATGCGCGGACTTCCGAAAGTCTGTACATGCAACGCAAGCACATTCATTCGAGGCGGCTTAGCACAGATTTTTTGCGCAACCTCTTTTTGGACGAGGAGCACGGCGCGTTTCGGGAGATTTTTCGGATTTTCACGGATAAAGTGGTCGAGTAGCGGGGAAGTGATGGAATATGGAATATTCGCCACAAGGCAGTACGGTTCTTTCGGCGGCGGCACTTTCAGCGCGTCGGCATGGATTAATTTAAGATTGCTTTGTTCGCTAAAGCTCCCTCGCAATGACAAGTATAGAGTGCGGTCCTTTTCGATGGCGATCACGCGACGAGCGCAGGCGAGGAGCGTTTTTGTAAGAATTCCGAAGCCAGGCCCGACTTCGACAACTGTTTCAATCCCTTTCAAATCCGCGGCTTCAATAATTTTTTGAACCACCCGCGGATTTATGAGGAAATTCTGGCCGAGTGATTTTCTGGGATGGAATTTCTTAATATCCATTTTCGCGCTTCTTCAATAAAAAGTATGCTGAATGAAATACCGCTAAGCACAAGCCAGCTTTTAAGATCGATAGCGGTGGTTTTTAGATATTGGTGAAAGAAGGGGAGTTGCACGAGCGCAATCGTAGTTACAACCGTGAAGAGCACGGCTCCGATGAGATACCAATTTTCAAAAAATTTCATGCGGAATAATGAAAGAGTTATGCTCCGGCAATTGAATGCGTGAACCATTTGGATGAATGTAAGAATAATGAAGGCCATGGTTGAGGCTTGTATATAAGCAGAAGAATCAAGATCGAGAGATTGGCCGAATCGCCATCCGCTCGCATAGAGACCCCATAAGAAAACCGCCATGGTAACGAGGCCTTTCCATGTTCCGTTCACGATGCATCTTTTAATAAAAGGCCATTCCATGATTTTCGTATCCGGCTTGCGCGGCGGCCGTTCCAAAATATCGCGCTCAACCGGCTCAACAGCCAGCGCGAGCGAAGGGAACACGTCAGTTAACGTGTTAATAATGAGCATAAAAACAGCCGTGAGCGGCGCTGGCATTCCAAGAAAAATAGTTGAAAATACCGCAAAAACCTCTCCGATATTCGCTGAAAAAATAAAATATATAAATTTTTTCATATTTTCATAAATCGTACGGCCTTCAATAACCGCAGTCACAATAGTACCGAAACTGTCATCCGTCAGAACCATGTTGGCCGCCTCTTTACTGACATCGGTACCGGTAATGCCCATAGCAACGCCGATATCAGCGCGTTTAAGAGCCGGCGCGTCATTCACACCGTCGCCGGTAACAGCTACGATTTCGCCAGTCTGTTTTAGCGTTTGAACAATGCGGAGTTTATGCTCCGGACTCACGCGCGCAAAAATCGTTTCCTGTCCGGGCGCAAGCAGCTTTGTCAATTTCTCATCAGAAAGCGTATTAAGCGTTTCTCCGGTAATAATATTAACCCCGTATGATTTTGCAAGCCCGAGTTCTTTCGCGATTGCATGAGCGGTGAGTCCATGATCACCGGTGATAATAAAGACCCGAATGCCGGATTTATGCGTGAGTTTTACCGCTTCTTTCACTTCTTCGCGCGGAGGATCGATCATTCCTACAAGACCTAAGAAAATAAGATCGTTTTCAATATCTTCTTTCCGATATTTTTTCTGTATTTCTTTTGAAAGAGGTTTATAGGCAATGGCGATGGTGCGCAGAGCGCGATTGGCCATTAGCTCGGTTTGTTTTTCGATTTTTGACCGCTGTTCATGGCTCATATTTGAACATAGAGGAAGCAAAGTATCCGGCGCTCCTTTTACATATGCTGTTATTTCTTTAGTCTCCATTTCTTGAACAATGACCGACATGCGTTTTCTGGCTGAATCAAATGGAATTTCAAAAAGACGTTTATGTTTTTCGTAGGTGCCGTCTAATGGAATACCGGCTTTTTCCGCAAGCGTGATAAGCGCGCCTTCGGTTGGATCGCCGAGCACGCGCCACTGGCCGTCATTATTGGTGAGACGTGCGTTGTTGCATAAACTTGCCGCTCTTATGAACATTTCGAATCGTTTATAGAAATCCGGTTTGCGCGAAACGATGTATGCTAAATCTTTCTTTTGATATTCGAAATAATCCGGTGATGCCGAATGCAGATAGTGAATGGAAAATGTGCCTTCTGGTTCGTATCCCACTCCCTGCACGGCAATTTCATAATCATCAATCATCATTTCTTTTACAGTCATTTCGTTTTTTGTGAGCGTGCCGGTTTTATCCGAGCAAATGACTGTTGTGGAACCGAGCGTTTCCACGGAAGAAAGCTGTTTCACAATCGCATTTTTCTTCGCCATACGCTGCACGCCGATGGCAAGAGCTACGGTAATGGTTGCCGGAAGACCTTCCGGCACCGCCGCGACCGCCACCGATACTGCAAAAAGTAATGTATCAATAATGGCGCGTCCCTGCGCAAAAACTCCAACAAGAAATAATATGGCGGAAATGCCTATGGTTACTTTTCCAACAAACAGCCCGATATGGGCAAGTTCTTTTTGGAGCGGACTTTTGTCTTTTTTGGTTTCCGTGGTGAGTGCTGCAATTTTTCCGAATTCCGTGCGCATGCCGGTTTTGGTGACAATTGCTTTTCCGGTTCCAGCGACGATCTGGGTTCCCATGAAAAGTTTGTTATTTTTTTCCGTATCTTTTTCAACCGGAACAGATTCGCCCGTGAGAATGGATTCATCAATGCGTATTTCATTGGACTCAAGAATTTCCGCATCTGCGCTGATTTTATCTCCCTCGGCTAAAATGATTATATCGCCAGGCACCAAGCGGTCAGCTTCGATGAGCATTTCTTTGCCGTCGCGCACGACGCGCGCTTTTGGAGAAAGAAGTTTTTTGAGCGCTTCAATGGCTTTTTCAGCTTTGAATTCCTGTAAAAATCCGATAATTGCATTGATAAAAACGATGACGATTATAATGGTGGCATCTATTTTTTCATCCGCAAAATAGGCAAAAACCGATGCCACAATCAGGATGATGACCATGAAATCTTTAAATTGGCCGAGAAATTGGAGCAGGAGCGGCGTGCGTTTTTTTCCTTCAATTATATTCGGACCAAACTCAACTAGTAGTTTTTCTGCATTTTCTGTAGTGAGTCCTATTTTAGTTTTTTCTTTCGCCATGCGTTTATTTTAGCATGGTCGCCCGTGAGGAGAATGGGCGGAACCTTCAATCCTTGAAATTCGCGCGGCTTAGTATAATGCGGATATTCTTTTTTGCCGTTTAGCGCTTCGGTAAAGGAATCTTCATGAGCTGAACGTTCATCGCCCAAAGCGCCTGGCAAAAGACGGGTTATTGCGTCAATGATGACCATAGCCGGCAGTTCACCGCCTGTAAGCACATAATTTCCAATGGAAATTTCTTCATCCACGCACAGTTTTCGTATGCGTTCATCAATTCCTTCATAGCGGCCGCAAAGCAAAATAAGCCCTGGTTTTTTTGCCAGCCGTTTCGCCATTTTATAATCAAAAAGCTTGCCGGTAGGCGTGAGGTAAATCACAGGCGCGCGGCGATTTTTACGTTTTGCAGCCTTCATACAATCAAAAATCGGCTGCGGCGTCATCACCATGCCTGCTCCTCCGCCGTAAGGCGTATCATCAACTTTTTTATGTTTATCTTTGCTGTAGGCGCGGATATCGTGAAACCGGATTTTAATAATTTTCTTTTTCTGTTCGCGCCAAAGAATACTGTCTTCTAAATACGAATCCAGCAAGTGCGGAAATATCGTTAAAACATCAAATACCATATTAACGTTTCTGCCATTGCGGCGCGCGTCGTGCTCGCTTGAGGCCGTATTTCTTGCGTTCCTTTACCCGTGAATCGCGCGTAAGATAGCCGAATGGTTTCAAGGTACTTCGAAGGTCAGCTTGATATTCGAGCAGTGCTTTTGCAATTCCATGGCGGGCTGCTTCTGCTTGCGCATGCACTCCTCCGCCAAAAACTTTTATTGTAATATCGAATTGTTTTTGGGTGTTGGTAACGCGGAGCGGCGAAAGAACTCTGTCTTGATCGACAAAAAGCGGAAAATAATTTTCAAACGTTCTGTCGTTGATGGTAAGAACGCCTTTGCCGTTTGTATACATACGGACGCTTGCAGTGGCAGTTTTTCTCTTTCCGTAAGCATAAAAATAGGTTCCGGATTTTTTTGGCGCTGCTGGCTTTTGTACCGCTGGCTTTGACGCTGCCGGTTTTGCAGCCGTGACAGCAGGCGTTTTAGCAGGTTTTGCAACCACTACCGCTTTTAACGGAGCCTTTTTAAGAGCTTTTTTCGGAGTTTCCTTTTTTTTGGCAGGTACTTTGGCCATCCACGCGAACGCAGTGAGCGTTTTATTAAAAAGTAAGAGGTGTCGGCGCTTGAGCTTTATGATTATGTTCCGCGCCAGGAAACAGATGAAGTTTTTTTATGAGATTTTTGCGGAGCCTATTTCTGGGGAGCATGCCGCGCACCGCATCATATAGCACTTTATCCGGTTTTTTTGCAAGTACTTCTCGCGCGCTGCGAGACTTGAGCCCGCCGGGATATTTAGTGTGCCAGTAATACAATTTTGTATCAAGTTTATTGCGCGCAAGCCTGATTTCTTTTGCATGAATCACTACAACATGATCTCCGCAATCAAGCTGCGGAGTGAAATGCGCTTTTCCTTTGCCTCGGAGCAAATTGGCGATTTTCGTAGCCAATGGTCCAAGCGTTTTACCCTTGGCATCCACGAGATACCACTTTTTCTCGAGGTCTTTTTCAGTCGGGACGTAAGTTTTTTGGGCTTTTTTTAATTGCATATTATACAAGTTGAATTTGAACGAGCGAAGCATTATCGCCGCGGCGCATACCGATGCGGGTTATGCGCGTTAAGCCGGAAGTCCGTTTTTCATATTTTGCCTTTAATTCATCAATGATTTTACGGCGAGCCCCTCCATGCGCGCTGTTGGCGCAATAATTCGGAAGAATGCGAATCGCCTCGCGTTTTTCTTTTGTGCGAACGAGCCGCATAAGCCTGTCAAAACGCGAAGAGAGGGCTTTTGCCCGATTTGCCGTAGTGCGCACTGTTTCATAAAGCACGAGATCTGCCACAAGATTTTTCATGAGTGAATCTCGGTGCGATTTTTTGAGTCCAAGTTTCTTGAGTTTTTTCTGATGACGCATACATTGTGCGAAGCACAATTTAAAATTTAAAGCGGATTTAAGCCTCTGACAACTTCAGTCCGCGGTTTTCAAGTGCCGCTTGCACTTCCGTTAAAGCTTTTTTCCCGAATCCGCGGAGATTCGTCAGTTTGCTTTCAGAGCATTTCGTAAGCATTTCGATCGAACCGATGTCTCCATTGATAAGTGCATTAAGAGTACGCGGAGAAAGGCCCAAAATCTCAATCGGCGTGTATGCTTCTTGCGTCGGTTTTTTGGCCTCCTCCTCTTTTTCTTTTGCCGTGATTTTCGTAGCATCGGTCATAAAATCCGATTCCACAGCCACTTCAGCCACATTAAACAGACTGAAATAAGATTTGAGCACATTGGAAGAAAATTTCAGCGCATCCTCCGGCGTAATCGCTCCATTCGTCTGAATTTCGAGGGTCAGTTTGTCGAGA
>JACPMA010000018.1 GCA_016186205.1 Candidatus Peregrinibacteria bacterium
TGGGTCCTAGGCCGGAACAAGCCGTTATCGTCGATCATCTAAAAACAGAAATACCGTTTTACACAGAGAGACTTCTTGTGCGTCCTGGCATTACCGGCTGGGCACAACTTCATGAGCCGCGCGCGCGCGCGGAAGATGCGCTTGAAAAGCTCCAATACGATCTTTTTTATGTGAAGCATCGTTCTTTGCTCCTCGATCTCGAAATCATTTTGAAGACTCTGCGAATACTGATATTATAAAAACAATATGGCTCCTCACAGCATCGGTCATTTCCTCAAAAGAACTCACGAGACTTTCAAACAATGGAAGGATCGCGTTTCAGCTTTGAAAAAAAATCGCCAAAAAGAGGATGAACCGCCGGCGCAAATCGCCCATCCTCAAAAACACGAAAAATTGGAGATCGCCATTTCCGGAGCGACAATGGCAAAATTTATCGCCATTGGAATTATCCTCTATCTTTTGACGCTTTTTCTCTATGAAATACGCGACATACTCGTCATCTTCTTTGTCGCTCTTCTTTTTGCAGCAGCGCTTGATCCGATGGTTGACAGTCTCGAGCGAAGAAAAATTCCCCGTTCTATCGGCGTTATCCTCATTTACATAGTGATTTTGGCGGCTTTAGGATTGTTGATTTCCAATCTCATTCCTATTGTGGCAAAAGAATTGGGCGAGCTTGCGGTTCGCATTCAGGATTACATTACAAACATCGTGAATGGAAAAATCGAACTGCCGAAATATTTGGAAGGGCTCCGGCCGACAATCAAACAATTTTTTGAGGGGGTCGATATCTCAAAACTTTCCGACTACAAAGATATTTTGCTTAATGCGGCGTCCAGACTTTCTAATGTTGCAGGCAATGTGTTTAATGCGGTTTTGGTCATTTTTAACGGGTTCTTTAATACAATTCTTGTCTTTGTTATTACTTTCCTGATGACCGTGGATGAAGCCGGCATCGATAAATTCATCCTTGCGCTTTTTCCGGCGCGCTATGCGGATTATATCCGCGCGAAGAGCAATGCTGTGAAAGAAAAAATGGGATACTGGCTTAGGGGGCAAATCGTGCTTTGTGTTGTTGTAGGCATCCTCGTTTACATCGGATTTTTTATTGTCGGGTTATTTACCAAACCGGTGGAGTATGCGGCAAGCATTTCTCTCCTTGCCGGTTTTACAGAACTGATTCCGTATGCCGGTCCATTTATCGCATGGTTTATTGCGTTGCCGATTGTTGCGAATCAATCCGTCATGCTAATCGTTTGGATGACGGTCGTTATGTACGCCGTTCAGCTGCTTGAAAACAACGTTATTGTGCCAATGGTCATGCATCGAGCAGTTGGTATTTCGCCGATTCTAGTCATATTTGCGATGTTTGTGGGTTTTTCTTTTCTTGGTATTCTAGGAATGGTGCTTTCGGTTCCTGTCGCCACTATGATAGCTATTTTCGTGAAGGATTATGCGGAGAGGGAGAAGTAGGCGTTATGGAACCTACAGCAGTAATGGCAGCGCGCAATTGCTGGGAATATTCGTATGCTTCGCGGAAGTTTTTGCGCTCCGGAGAAGAAGATACAAGCTGGTTCCAAATATTTTGCGCTTCATCCAGCAATGATATATTTCGCGTAAGAGCAGCTTGATTTTGGTAGAGTTTTGCAAGAAAGAAAATCCAACGCTGTTCAGCCGGATTTCGCATAGCGAGTTTCGCCATGTCAGGCACAACCAGAGAAGAATAATAGAGATAAGCATTGCTTGCTTGCTGGATAAAATCGCCATTGATCATGAGGCTCATAATGATGGACATGCCTTCAAGTTGTAAATACGGGGATGATGCGGCAAGAGTTTTCCCTTTTTGATAATGAGTTTTGAAGGCCGGAATGTTGTTTTGCGATATGTCTAATGTAGCGCTTCGGAAATTGCGTATTGCAGCAGCGGGTTTCCATGTAAAAAAGAAAAAAACAAGAATTATAGCTAGAAGGCTTGTCGCAGTTATACTGGCCGCAAAGCTGAATTTTGGAGAATGATGCGTTGATGGCGGTTGCAAATTATGAAGTCCTCGAGCCTTAAAATCACTGTAAGCAAGGAGGAGAAAAAACGGAATATGTTCATTGAGATTATCAACACCGAAGAGATTTTGAACTATGTAGCCGACTAAAAGCGCAAAGAGAATAATATTCTTTTTTAGAATATAAAATGTTGCTGTCAGAATAAGAATATATGAAAGAAGCCCTATAATTCCGCCGTACGTCAGCTCCTCAAGGAAAATATTATGCGTGCGGTCCTCCCAGCCTTCAGATACATTTGCGTCGTCAAATGACGGATCGTAGTGTGTATTAAAGACAATGGAATAATTTTCCCTCCCCCATCCGAAAAACGGCCGCTCTTGAAAACCTTTGAGCGCCATTTTCCACATGGCGAAGCGCGCTTTGGTCGTGGCGTCTTCAAGCGAAAAATCCGTAATGCGGGAGAGAATGAAATTATTTTTAACGATGGGGTGATCGCGGTTAGTGAAAATAAAGCCGTATGCGGCAACAAAAACAAGGAATCCGCCGATGAGCGCTATGCGAAATCGCTTGATTTGCCATGAATAAAAAATAAGCAAAAATGCGATTGCCGCGCTAAGCCCGATGAACGCTCCGCGCACGCCGGAAGTGAGAATGGCAGCCGCAAAAACGGCGATAATAATTCCTAATAGAATTTTCAGCCAGCGTATATTTGTTTGCTGCAAAAGATGAGCGGCAAAGAATGTATGAAAAATGAGATAGGCGGCAAGAAAAATAGGATTGCCCGCAACGGTTGGCGGCAGTGTTGTCGATGTGAGAATTATAGGAATGAGTAGGTCAAGTGCGGCATACAACGCTATTGCAAGACTTAGCGTAAAAAGCGCGTTCCATTCGCGCTGATTTTTGAGCGTTACGATTGCCGCGAAAAAGAGCATTCCATAATGGAGCAAATGAAATGAGCCGAATGAGCGTTCAATTGTGCCGAAAAAACTTTTTGTTATATCCGCAGATGTTAATGTTGTAAGTACCGCGATGCCGAGATAAATAACGAGAGAAACCGAAAGAATATTCCACCTAGGCCGGTGCTGCGGAAAAAATGCGATTAGAGTGACTGTTGCAGCGAGCAAAATTTCCGCGATAATTTGGAAATAAAACGCCCGCGGGACGATATAAGGAAAAAAGTAATTGCCTGAATATACGAGTGGCGAAAAAAGCGCGGCCGCAAGGCCGAGACGAAGAATCCAAAGCAGGATATTTTCAAAATGCCGCACGGAATTATATTAACATATATAGCGGCTTGGGGGTGCGCATGCATTTTTTCGAACAGGCCTGCTTGTGCCTCGGCCTAGCATGTACGGCCTCGGCACGGCCGAGGGATTGCCGCTCCGATAGTCGCGGCACTTTGCTGCGCAAAGCATGATCCCTCGGCCCAGCAGGCCACAATGTTCTCAAAAATGCATGCGCACCCCCAAGCCTATTTTCAAAACCCCTCATGAGGGTTGCTCGTGAGGGGTGCTTTCAAATACAAACTGTGTGCTTTGTTTTAATTCACTGCGATGAGAGCCGGATCGTAAGTGATCAGTCCTTTGCGGTGCGTGTCATAAATGAGCTGAATCACTTGGCCTCTCGTAATGCCGCGTCCCGGATAGAATCGTTCTGTCACCACAAGGTCGTTCAATTTTGCGAATGCGGCATATTTGAGGTACCACTTTGCGGCGTGCGTGAGCGGCGTATCAATGAACGGCGCGTGCGGCACTTTCTTGCTAAGTACAAAATTTGTAATATCGGTCGGCGCATTCTTTGCAGCTTTCAAGAAGACAAGAAAGAGTTCAGCAGTATTCATGGTGCGTTCCGGCCGCATGCGTCCATCAGGATAACCGGCGATGAGCCCGCGCTTGGCGAAAGTTTTAATGTACGGCATGTACCAATCGCCCGTATTGTTTTTCAAATCTTTAAAGCCCAGGTCATTGTCAGCAGACGGGCTGTATGAATCGAGCGGGAATCGGAATGCCTTTTGGACGACTGCAAGCAGTTCAGCCCGCTGAATCACTTTATCCAAGCCGATCGATCCATCTGCATACCCGGCGAAGATGCCGCGCGCTTTAACGAATTCAATGGCCGGACAGAGATAATGATTTTTTGTCACATCCGTGAAGCTCGCGCACTTGCCTGTTGTATCAACAATCGTTCCGCTTGTCACATAAATGCTACCTGATTTGAATGCGGATTGACCTTGCGCAGTTACATCTATGCGATAAGTGAAGTAGGTATTGTCCGCGACAAAATTTCCAAAAGCATCTTTTCCATTCCAATCTGCGCGATAAGCATAACTGAACGGACTTGAAACGCTTGTGAGCGGAAGTTCACGAATGAGAATGTTATCGCTCGTTCGATACATGCGCACAACCACGGAGCTCGGAGCCATATTCACTGTAAATGTGATTTGGCTTATTTGGCCGTTTCTAGGATTGAAAGGATTCGGGTATGCGCCATTGTCTGTGATTTGAAGAGTAGTTTGATTAGTTCTTGTCACAGTAACAGTGGAGACAGCATAATCGTTTCCGTATTGAGTGGAACTTCCATCAACACGGAAATTATATGTGCCTGCAGTGACCCAATTTCCGCTGGAATCTTTGCCGTCCCATGTCACGGTTTGATTCGCGCCTGAATTGAAATATTGATTGGAGATAAGCGTTCTTAAAACAGCGGTTTCGCCTTGGCGGCTGACAGTCAAAGTAACATTCGCAGGTAAATTAAGGCTGAAAGTAAGATACGTATTTTGAACTTCCGGATTGAAACTGTTTGGATTGGCATATGGATTAGAAACATCAAGCGTTTGTCCGATTGGCGTGCGCGTTACGACTACGGTATTTGAAGCAGAGTCAGTTTGAGCGCCGCTCACCGCATATACATTGAACGTATACGTTCCAGCAGCAACAAAATTTCCATATTGATTTGTTCCGTTCCAAGAAACGCTGTTTGCTCCAGCATTAAAAGATTGATTATTCGCCACTACTCGAACAGTTCCATCCGGCATGTTCACGCTTACCGTAACTGTTGCCGCTTGATTTAAAGTAAAGCGAAGCAAAGTATTTTGCGTATCAGCGTTGAACGTATTCGGATCCGCATAAACATTTGAAACATCGAGTTGGTCAGTAATTAGGTAGCTCACTACGATAGTTCCGCTTTTTTGCTGCGCAGAACCGTTTTGATTCTGGGCATTGATCGTATAGGTATATGTTCCTGCAGGCACGAATTGGCCGGCTGCATTTTTTCCATTCCAGAAAGCAGAATTCACATAGTTTGTCGTTCCGGCCGCAAGTCCATTGAATGTGCCGGTGAGTATCGTTGCGCTTCCGCTTGAAAGCGCGAATGTAACGTTTGCATTCTGCGTTAGTTGGTATCGGAATGTAGTGCCGACTGACTGCAGCGGTTGTCCTGTGGTCTGTGTAATAGTTACTGATGTTGGATTTGGACCAAGGTCAGTAATCACTGGAGCTGTTGCTTGCAGAGCAGTAACTGTAATCGGTCCGCCTACAACTTCAGTTTGATTCGCAGCTTGGAAAACGTAGTAATAGAGACCTGGCTGAACCGGAAACACGCATGGATAAAAATTTGCATTTACCCCTTCGCCTAATCGGCCGCACCAAATATTGCTGTATGTTCCAGCTGATTTACTATTAGTTGTTTCAAGAACATCTATTTCGCTTCCAGATTGATTGCGAAGAGAAAGCCGAAAGTTAGTTACTGCAGTTCCTAGCGTATAGGAAATAGTTGTTGTTTGACCTGCTCCAGGATTAAACGAAGAAGGAGTTGCATTGTAGCTTGAAATAAAAACTGCTGGAGGTGGAGGAGGAGTTGATGTCCGTGTAACCGTTACGACTTCTGTAGAATAGTCGTTGGAAGTGCCATTCGTGGCATCTACGCGGAAAATATAACTGCCTCCATCGACGAGCTGTCCTAAAGTATTAGTGCCGTTCCACGTCAGAGCTTTTTGGCCGCCTGTTGAAAAGTAAGAGGAACCGTTCGCAGGAAGTGTTTTTACAACGTTTCCATTTCCGCTAAGGATAGTTACGGTTACATATGCGCTCGTATTAAGCGTGAATCTTAAAAGCGTGCTTTGCAAAGCCGGATTAAAAGGAGTCGGATCTGCATAGGCATTGCTTACATCAACCGCTGTCTGTGGCGGTGTGGTTCCGCCGCCGCCTCCACCGCTACCTCCACCTCCGCCAGCGGGATATTGCACCGTAATCAGACCCATGCCATTTGGAATATCAACACCGCCTGAACGGAATACATATCGATAACTTCCAGCAGTAACAAGGCTTCCGCTTGTACGGCGTCCATTCCATGGCTGGGAATAGCTTCCTACATTAATAGCGCCGGTTCCATAAGCAAACTGCCGCACCGTACTATTATTAGAATCGCGTATAACAAGAGTGAGCCCGGTAAGAATTCTCCGATTTACATTCCAGTAGATAACCGCTTCGCGCTCGGAAATATTGCTGCTTGAAGGATTAATAACGCTTGGGCTTACATAATGGCAAAGGTCAGGTTGCGGGTTGGTGCACGGTCCTGAAGAATCTACATTGTTGCCTGTGCCAGTACCGGTTCCTGTTCCGGTTCCCGTACCTGTTCCAGTGCCAGTTCCAGTTCCGGTACCCGTTCCTATCCCTGTACCAGTTCCAGTTCCAACTACGCCAGGTTGATTAATCGTAATATAGCCTTCTAAAAGGGGCTCTGCGCCCATAGGAGCATTTCCCCATCTGATGGTGTAGCAATAGAGAGCAGGCGGAAACGCGGCATTTCCCTGTGCAGGATTTTTTCCTGTCCATGTAGCCGAATAGTTTCCAACTGGTCTGTTTACAGGTCCTTCAATGGTTGCTCTAAGATTGGCTTGCGTATCACTGCATAAACGAGGCGCAGTGGTTGTATGCGCTTCATAAACACGTATAAGCACCTCATTAGCCATTCCAGGTCCAACAACCGTATAGTTGACTGCAGCGGTTTGGTTCTGGGTAGGATCAAACGAAGGCGTGACACTTGTAACCTGAAGAATGGAAGTGTCAGACGGAATATGGTTTGCCACTGCTGTTAGAGGCAGAAGACCGCCTAAAATGAAGGCGACAAGGGATACTGCCGTGAAACGTTTTAAACAAGCCATATGAGCCATATAAAGAATGTTGTTAAATTGTTAGGAGGATGATTATATACAGGAATGATGCGGTTTGTCAATACAAATTAACAGATAGGCCGAGCCTCAGCGAGGCTAAGTAATTAATGCGCCCGAAGGGCGCAACATATTTAGGTGATATTATTTGATTCGATCATGAACAGCGTTCTTAAACAGGTTATTCCTGCCTCATTAAAGCCATTTTTAAGGCGGCTTTACCATATATCACTAGATGCCCTCGATATAATACGGGGCAGACGTGATTCTCTTACTGCTCCGCGAAGAATTTCATGCATAGGCGCCGGCAATTCTTTAAAAATCCGCGAGGAATTTTTAGGATATTTCAAAGAATTTGGACAATTAAAACCTTGGGAAAAAGTTTTGGACGTAGGGTGCGGCACCGGCCGAATGGCAGCAGCGCTTTTGTCGTATCTTGATGAGCGTGGAAGCTATGATGGATTTGATATTGTGAAATCCGGCATTGATTGGTGTACGCAAAAGATTACGGCGAAAAATCCGCGGTTTCGTTTCACACACGCGGACATTTTTAATAAAGCATATAATCCGACAGGCAAGATACACTGCGAGGAATTTCGATTCCCCTACCCCGATACTCATTTTGATTTTGTTTTTTTGACGTCGGTTTTTACGCATATGCTTCCTGAAGAGGTGGAGCGTTATATGGCGGAAATTTCGAGAGTGCTCAAGCCGGGCGGCCGATGCTTAATTACATTTTTCTTGCTCGACGCTGAATCGCGGCGGCTGCTCATTGCAGGAAAGACGCATCAGAATTTTTCGTATGACAAACGCGGTTTTTGGACTACGGATTTTGATGTGCCGGAAACTGCGGTGGCCTATGATGAATTTTTTGTAAAGCAACTTTTTGAAAAGTTTGGTTTTGAAATCGCCGAGCCGATCCATTATGGTTCATGGTCCGGCAGGCAGGATTTTTTGAGCTACCAAGATATTGTGGTTGCTAGAAAAAAATAGATAGCATGTGGCGCTGGGCTGCGGGATTTTTTCGTAGACCGTCCCGAGGATGCGGGATCCAAAAGGCCGAACGCCGCGTTAAGAAACGCTGAAGCTAGGAGCGTAAGCGACCGATTCAGCGTTTTAGCGAGCGCGAGGCCTTTTTGGTCGCACCGCAGGGCAGGTCAAGAAAAAATCCCGCAGCCCAGCGCTAGCTATACCATCGTTTTTTTCCATTCACCCCATTTTTCCTCAATGAATTGCCGGAGGCTGTTTTCGAAAATGGCGCGGTCGAATTTTTGCGCGTGATTATGTATTGCAGTGGCGTCCCATTTCATGGCGCTAAATTCCAAAATTGTTTTTTTGAGATTGTCGCGCGTTTGTTCTGTGAAAAATAATCCTGTTGTTCCTGGCACAACCGTTTCAAGCGCGCCGCCGTCACTGTATGCAATCACCGGCTTTCCGCAGCTCATAGCCTCAAGCGGCGTAATGCCGAAATCTTCTGTCTGCGGAAAAACGAGCGCAATCGCGCGCTGATACATTGCCTCCAGCTCATCGTCCGGAATGGCACCGACAAAAGTCACAAACCGGCCAGCGCGTTTTTTGAGATTTTTTTCTTTTTTGCCTGTGCCAACTATGACGAGCGGGAGTTTGAGTTCGTTGAAGGTATCGATGAGTAGATCAAAGCGTTTATATGGCGTGAGGCGGCCTACAGCAAGGTAATATTGCCCGTCTTTTTTAGAGAGTTTGAATTTTTCGGTTTCCACAGGAGGATATATCACAGCGGAATTTTTCCGATAATATTTTTGGATGCGTTTTTGGACATGCTCGGAATTGGCGATGAAAAAATCCACTCGCTCCGCCGCAAGCCTGTCCCACATTCGCAGTTCGTGGAGGATTTTCTTTGCGCGCGTTTTGAAGAGCGGCGGAATGCCGTATTGATCGAAATATTCGTGGCAGCTGTCCCATGCATACCGCATGGGAGAGTGGCAATAACAGATATGAAGCGTACGCGGTTTCGTAATGATTCCTTTTGCGCACGAGTGTGAACTCGAAATAACGATGTCGAATTTCGAGAGATCAAACTGCTCAAAAGCATACGGCATGAGCGGAAGATACATGGCGTGATTTTTGAGCGCGAACGGCATTTTTTGTATGAAAGAAGGTATCACTTCGCGCTCGGTGAGCTCCGGGAAATTTTTGCGGTCAAAGATCGCCGTATAAATCGGCGCATGCGGAAACATGTCGGATAGAGTCAAAATGACGCGCTCCGCTCCTCCTCGCGATATAAGCCAATCGCACACGATCGCAATCCGCAACTTCATCTCCAGAATTATACCAGAGTAAGGCAAAGCGGGGCGCAGGCCTACGAAAAAAAATCCTGCGCCCCGCTTTGTATACTAGTCCGTAAATAACTTCGACAGCGCATCGAACATTCGCCTCAATTTTTCCCGATCCATGGCTTTGTCGAGAAGCACTTTTGCGCCTTGGCTGTTCGGATTGCGCTCGAGCAAGCGGTTGGCCACATCGAGCGCCTGCTTGTATTTTCCTTCGCGATACCACTGATCCATCAATTCCAGCACCACCTTTTCATCCTGCATAGGCAGCAATACGGTTTGCGCCGCCGCGCCTCCACCCGCAGCTTTAAGTCCTTTTTCTTCATCTCTGAATACATCTTTCAATGTTGTATAGAAATGTTTAAGTTCCTGATTATCCCCTGCTTTTGCGCGGAAAAGTTTTACAACATTGTTATCCGGATCGCGCGCCAATAATCTATCGCAGATCTGAATCACTTCCATGTATTTGCCTTCCCGCGTCCACATGCCGAGAAGTTCCATCACTACATCTTGATCGCGCGACGCCATAGTACTGCTGCGCCGTTTTCCGATAGAAAAGAGAAGATGCCCGGATTTCGTTTGTAAAAGGTAAGCGATATAGGCAGCTCCAAAAACTACTATAAGAATAGAAGGCAGTTTGTGTTCAAGGTCGAGCGATACATTGAATGCAGCATGGAGTCCCATGGCAAGGAGCAAACCGGTCAGATTTTTGAATTCACGCACGACTTGATATGTCATTTTTCCTGTTATTTTTGCGATCCATCGGGCAAAACTGAATTCACGTCCCTCCCAGCGCGCAAATTCCGTAATGTCTGATGCAAATTTTCCGACGCCGAAGTAGTATCCGAAAATGCCGGAAAAAAGCATGTGTCCGGCCATGGTAAAGAGCGATCGGAAAATGAATGTTGAAAAGAGATCGCCATAGCCGAACGACGGATTCGTCCATACGTTATAAAAATAAAAAATGTTTTCCGCAAAAGCAAAACCGAGCCCTGCGCAGAGCGAGAGCTTGAGCGCTGAAGTAATGGTCTGAAAATATTCCGGATGCCGTTTATCTACAACTCGAACGATCACGTTTTTCGCAAGTTCCTCAATAATGCCCACAACGATATTTGTTAAAAGCGCCGCGAGCGCAATTTGTTCCACCGTGCTGTTGATTTCCGAATAAATATCGAGCTGCGGATATCGATCAAAGAGCCATATAAGAATAAAAGGCGGAATGACCGCAAGAGTGCCGAGAAGAAATGTCTTTATATAAAGGCTTTTTTCCTCGCCTTCGCGATGGATGATTTCAATCCAGATAATTACCGGAAAAGCCGCAAGGATGGTGCTTGCAATGGCTGGAAACCAAGAAGACATATGAGAAAATTATTTCATCACGGCGATTTTGGCTTCGTCCACGCTGCCAACGCACGGAACAAGCTGTGTAATACCGACCACTTGGAGAATGTCGGTTATATTCGGCCGCGCGTTTGCAATCAAAATGCCGCCCTTTTTTTCGGAAAGTTTAGAATACCAATCGGTGAGATATCCGATCGATTTTGAGTTCATATATTCGAGTTTTTCAAAATCAAAGATGAGAAATAATCCTTGAGGAACGGCATCTATGATGCTGTAGATTTCTTTCGCTTTATCATCGACATTGCTTTCATCGAGCTGGCCGGCGAATTTGAGGAGTTTTATTTTTTTATCCGGAACGCTTGATGCGATGTCTTCGACCGTAATCGTTATTTGAGCCATGGTATTTATATTGTTAAGACTATATGGTCCGGCGCGCCCGACATGCTAGGTGATGGAACGGAAAGCGCCGGATTTTTGAGATATTTTTTAACTTTTACTTTGAGTCCGCCGTTTGCAAGGTCTTCAAATTGCAATTCATCTGTCCACGCGGCAACGATTTTTGCGAGCCCTCGTCCGCGGATTTCAGTGAAAGGATATCCCGGTTTACTTCTTTCCGCAACAATTTTCTGTAAATCAGCCGCTTTCATTTTTGTTTTTCCCGTCCCGGAATCCTCGACGACGATTTCAACGCTATCGCCCGGATAATTGATGAAGCTGACTTTAATTTCCTGTTTTGTGTTTGAGCCGTGTTCGATTGCATTATTGCAAAGTTCATCTACCACAGATTGGAACCGGTACGCCCATTGTTCAGAAAAATTCGTCATATTTTTTATCATCGACAAAGTGAAGTCACGGATGCCGGACATAAAATACGCATTTGTCGGCAAAGTGATGGTAATTTTTACCGGCTCGGGTTTTTCTTGAGGTTGATCCATGGTTTTTTAAGTTCTTTTTATTATACCAGATTTTTTAGAATAAGAGAAGATGCTCTGAAATAGCTTTTTGATGAGCTGCATATTGAGTCCATATCTCTTTGCAAGCGCAACGTATTTTTTTAAGAGCGTTTTTTCGCGTTTTTTTTGATTAAGCGCGTGAAATAAAACTCTTTTCAAAGTTTGAATTTGATTTGTAAATATGAAGCGCTCACGAAGCAGTTTAATAATTTGAATATCAATTGATTCGACTCGTTTGCGCATTTTTTTAAGCTCCTGTGTGACTTTTTGCATATTGCTTTATTTGGGGCTTCCGTAAATTCTAAAAAAAGAGTATCATATATAGATTAAAATCTAAATTTCAAAACCAAAACTATGAAAAATTTCTTAAGACTTTTTCTTATTTCATTGCTTGCATTTATTGTATCGGCGCAATCGGTGCGTGCTGCTTTTGATTTTAGCAGGCTTGCAGCGCTTGATACGGTGGCCGGTTTTGAGACGGTTGTAAAATTGAATGGATTTTCCAGCAAGCAAAATCTTGCAATTAAAATTTCGCGTCCGGACGGAAGCGAGATCATCAAACAAACCGTTGCGGATTTTAACGGAAATGCGCGCGCGACGATAAGCGGTTATGAAACAAAATTGGCCGGTTCTTACAGAGTTGCCGTTGATGGATTTTCCGATGCAACTGTTTTTGAAGTTTTTCCCGGAGAAATGAGTCCGGCAGTTTCAGGCCTCTACGCTTCCAAAACTTTTGCAGCTGCTAATGGCGTGGATGCTGTTAAAGTAAATGTGCGCATCGTAGATGAATTTGGAAATCCGCTTGAATTCCACGAAGTAAAATTAGTTTCCAGCCGTTCATCGGATCGAATCTTTAACGAAACAGCAGAGACCGCCGGCGATGGCATTGCTTCATTTCTTATTTCTTCTCCAGAGGTTGGCGTATCAACTTTCACGGCTACGGACGAGAGTTCTTCCGAAACTATTTCTGCGCGTTTGAAGATCGTTTTCTTTCGCGCAAAAGGCGTAGCAAAAGCTGTTGGCGGCGATCCGGAAACCATTCTTCTTGCGCAATCCGGGATGAGCGCGGCCCGATTTGAAATCGATAATCTCGCTGCGAGTTTGAATGTAAATGAGACGGTGAGTTTTCGCGTGAAGGCAGTGGATGCTTCAGGTGCGGTTGTAAATTCTTATGCTGGAACAATTATCTTTTCTTCCACGGATCCGAATGCCCAGCTTCCAAGCGCCTATACATTTCAGCCGGCGGATCAAGGCCAACACACGTTTGATCTCGGTCTTTCTTTCCGCACTGCCGGTTCTCAAAAATTAACCGTGCAGCAACAAGGGAATGCGCTTATTCAAGGCGAAAAAACCGTAACCGTAACTACGGTTTCATCTGGCGGCAGCGCAGGACAAGTGCGGATTACGAAGCCGGCCACCGGCACCTACAGTTTGAAAATTCTTGAAATTGCCGGCGAGGCCACGCCGAATGTAAAAGTGAAACTTTTTGACAACGGTCAGGAAATGACAGAAGTACAAGCGAATTCAGCCGGACGTTTTTCTTTTAACACGCCGCTTTTGCAGGACGGCCAGCATGTTTTTTCAGCATCGAGCAGCGGCGTGCAATCCGAGTCTGTCACCGTGACGATAGACTCGACGCCGGCGCGCGTGGAGCAATTCGATATTTCAAAAACGGATCTCGCGCCGGGCGAATCCGTGGAAATTTCCGTGCGGAGCGATCCTGATTTAAATTCCATTCAGGCGACCATGGGCGATTTTATTACTGATTTGGAGCCTGATCCGCAAAATCCGGGAATTTACCGCGGTACTCTTACTGCTCCTGCGCAAGACGGCGAATATACCATCAATATTATTATTACGGATAAAGTCGGCAATGTTTCGCCTGCAGCCGAAGCCGGGAAAATCCGCGTAGATGCCGGTTTGAAACCGCCGCCAATACCTTCTTTCAGCGTTCCGAGCAAGGTTCAGGGCGCGGAGGCACATCCGGGAAATGCTGCGGTCCAAATAACATGGCAGGCCGCGCAAGCTGCAGCGGGGATAGCGCAATATCGCATTTACTACGGAACGGATCCGGCGCGCATAACCCTTGTTACGAATACGACTGATGCAAAAACTTCTTGGATTATTCCGAATCTTCAAAATGGAACGAAATATTATTTTCAAGTCGTCGGCATAGATACGAACGGCAACGAAGGAGATAATCGCAGCGACGTTGTGAATGCTACTCCATCGCCGGATGCTGTATTGCCCGGCGGCGGCGGCGGATTGCAGCCGCCTGTGCTTTGCGATCCGATGCCGTGTCCGGTTGCGCCTCCTCCGCCATATACTCCGGAAGACGGGCCGGAAGTTTTTGGAATGGTAATAGCAGCGCTTGTAGGGAGCGGGGCTTTGCGGTTTTTGAAAAAACGGAAATAAAGAGCGGCGCTTCTCTATGTTATAATAAGAGCGCGTTTTTTCCTTATGTTCCAAACCTATCTTTCCTATTTTATTTCCGTGTTTACGCAAATCCTAATATTCGCCATTTTTGCGCGCGTGGTCCTTTCGTGGCTCCGCGTGCCGCCAAGAGGATTTCTTTTTGTCGTGATTGTGGAATCCACCGAACCAATTTTAAGCGTTTTTCGAAGAATCATTCCGCCGATTGGCGGCGTGCTTGATCTCTCCCCTCTTTTTGCATTCCTCGCGCTCGATCTAATTCGCAGCATCCTTCTTCGTTTGATCGCATGAAAATTTACAACACGCTGTCGCAGAAAAAAGAAACATTCGTTTCGTTAAAAAAAGGCGCCGTCGGAATGTATGTATGCGGGCCAACGGTTTATGACGTTGGTCATCTTGGCCATGCGCGGGCCGCAGTTTCATTTGATGTAATTCGGCGCTATCTGCAATATAAAGGTTTCAAAGTGACTTTCGTCAGCAATGTAACCGATGTTGATGACAAAATGATCAAGCGTGCAGCACAGGAAAATATTACAGAGGCCGAACTGGCTGCAAAAATTATCCCTGAATATATAAAAGATTACGGAGCGCTTCGGGTTTTGTCTCCGGATCATCAGCCTCGTGCAACTGAATATATTCCGCGCATGACGGCGCTCACAGAACTTTTGCTCAAAAAAGGCGCGGCGTATGCCACTGAAGACGGAATTTATTTTGAAGTTTCAAAATTCAAGGAATACGGAAAACTTTCACATAAACATTTGGACGAGTTGCAAGCCGGTGCGCGTATTACGGTGGATGAAAAAAAGAAAAACCCGGAAGATTTTGCTTTGTGGAAAAAAGAAAAACCCGGAGAACCTGCGTGGAAGGGTCCGCTCGGCATGCAAGGCCGTCCGGGATGGCACATCGAATGCAGCGCCATGAGCATGGATTTGCTTGGTGAGACGTTTGATATTCATGGCGGCGGAATTGATCTGCAGTTTCCGCACCATGAAAATGAAATTGCGCAGAGCGAAATGGCCACAGGCAAGCCTTTTGCAAAGTATTGGCTCCACAACGGGCATATTCAAGTGAACCGGGAAAAAATGAGCAAATCGCTCGGAAATTTTTTCACCATTAAAGATATACTCGCAAAATATCATCCGGCCGTGGTGCGGTATTTTCTGCTTTCAACGCACTACCGCATGCCGATAGATTTTTCAGACAGCCTGCTTGAGCAGGCGAAAAAAAGCCTGCAAAGACTTCATGATTTTATGCGGCGGCTGGAGCAAAAAGCGGACGGGAAAGGCGGTTTTGTCGTTCCCGTCTTACACAAAGCAGAAAAAACATTTGTATCGGCAATGGATGATGATTTTGAAATTGCCAAGGCGCTCGCTGCGATTTTTGAATTAGTGAATGAAATCAATCGTCTCCTTGATGAGAAAAAAGTTTCACAGCGCGAAGTGGATGATGTACGAAATCAAATTGGGCGATTTAATTCCGTGCTGGATGTTTTTAGTATTGATGATGAATTGACCAGCGAGGTTGAAAAACTTATTGAGGAACGGAATGAGGCGAGACAGAAAAAAGATTTCAAGCGCTCGGACGAAATTCGAAAGCAGCTTGAAAAGCTAGGCGTTATTTTAGAGGATACAGAAGGCGGGACTTTGTGGAAAAAGGCGCTATAACGCGAAGCTTTTGGTTCCCGCGGTTGCCGAGCAAGGACGTTGAGCGGCAGTTGCAGCAATATGAGTGACGGTTGACCAACTGCCGCGAACCGAGGCGAGGTATATGAGAATAATTGCTGGGAATATTGTACGCGGTAGGCCGAGCCGGTCCGAGCGAGGTAATCCGGCAATCAAAAGCTTTCTTATAGAAGCTTTTCCGCAATCTTCCACACATCACCGGCGCCCATGGTAAAGACCACATCGAATTTTTTGGCGTGTTTTTTCAGCCACTCCGCGGTTTTTTCCAGGCCGTTTCCATTTTCAACATGACGGTGGCGTTTGCGGATTTCTTTTACAAGTTTTTCCGTGGATACTGCGGCGGTATCTTCTTTTCGGTCCCGCACTTCATAAATATTTGGAATAATGACCGAATCAGCCTTTTCGAAGGATGCTGCGAATTCTTTCAGAAGATTTTTAGTACGATTGTATTGATGCGGCTGAAACACCACGCAGATTTTTTCTTTTGGAAAGCGTTCGCGAGCCGCCTGCAAAGTGGCTTGGATTTCCACAGGATGATGAGCGTAATCGTCAATAAAAAGCGTTTTTCCAAACTTTCCCTTAACTTCAAAACGCCGTAACGCGCCTTCGTAATGATTCAGACTTTTGAGAATGTCTGGCGGTGCTATTCCCAGTGTCGCTCCAACCGCAAAAGCGGCCAGCGCATTGCTCCGATTGTGCTCGCCTGGAATTTTGAGATGCAATTCCCCCACCCTTGCGTTGCGCTGGATAATTTTCTCTCCCATTAAATAAAAATCGCTGCTTGCATACCGGCTTGAATACGTGAATAGATTATGCGGCGGGAATTTTTTTGCTTGTAGGAGCTGAAGAGTTTGATGAACATCTTCATCATCAAGATTTGCGAAGAAATAGCCGTCATTCGGGAGCCGCATTGCGAACTCGCCGAAGGCATGAAGATAATCATTAAAATCCCGATAGTAATCCAGATGATCGGGATCGAGAGTATGCAGCACAATCACGCGCGGATGATAATTCAAAAACGCCCGTTTATATTCACAAGCCTCAAGCACGAGGATTTTGCTTTTTCCGACGCGGTAATTTTGGCCGTTCAGTTCTTTCAATTTTGTTCCAACAATGACGGTGGGGTCGAAATTATTTTCAATGAGCATTTTGGAAATCAAAGCGGTAATCGTGGATTTTCCATGCGTGCCGCATATGGCAATAGTGAAAAATTCCCGCGTCAATTTCCCGACAGCTTCCGGATAGGAAAGCAGCGGGATTTTTTTGCGGCGGGCGAGCTTAAGCGCAGGATGATTTTTTTCCAGCGCAAGCGAATGAATGATTAGATCTGGATTTTGTTTAGCAATTGATTCGACTTCATAGCCAATATCAACCGGAATGCCGCGTTTTTGAAGATGTTCGGTTATGGCAGAGGCTTCTATATCGCTTCCGGTAACGCTTTCGCCTCGTTCATAAAGAATTTGCGCAATGGCGCTTACGCCGATGCCGCCGATTCCGAGACAATGAATATGCATATTTATAGGCATCTGCAAAAGTATACTTTCTACTGCAAATTGCAAATTCCGGCTAAAAAATTGCTCATCGCTCCTCGCCGTATCGGTAATCTGATACGGCTTCGTCGCGAGTTCGCAATTTTCGCTCGGAATTTGCAATTTTCGTAACGAAACTATACTTTTGCAGATGCCTTATTGCTATAATCATATTGTCATGATTTGGCTTTTTGTTCTAGGGAGCGTTATAGTCGTTTCCCTCATTTCTTTCATTGGTCTCTTGGGTTTTCAGGCGGAGAATGACCGTATGCGTCCGTTTCTTCTTGTATTGGTTAGTTTTTCTGCGGGCGCGCTTCTCGGCGACGTTTTTATCCACCTTCTTCCGGAGGCGGTCGAGGAGAAAGGATTGACGCTTCCGCTCTCTCTATGGATTTTGGGCAGCATACTTGTTTTTTTCGTTCTGGAAAAATTTATTCATTGGCACCATTGCCATCTTCCGGAAGCGCATCAGCATATGAAACCGCTTGCTTTTATGAATCTCGTCGGCGACGGGCTCCATAATTTTATTGACGGAGCCATGATTGCAGGAAGTTATTTGATAAGTCTTCCGCTCGGATTTGCAACAACCATTGCCGTTGCTCTTCATGAAATTCCACAGGAGATCGGTGATTTTGGCGTGCTTATTCACGCCGGACTGCAAAAATCAAAAGTCGTTTTTCTCAATTTTATATCAGCGCTTACAGCGATTCTTGGCGCCGTTATTGTGCTTGGGCTTGGCGTTTCGTCCGCATCCGTTACGGGAATTCTCACGCCATTCACCGTTGGCGGATTTCTTTATATCGCCGGCACGGATCTTATTCCGGAGCTTCATAAAGAAACAAATCCGGTCAGTTCATTGATCCAGCTGATTAGTTTTATCGGTGGAATTGCGGTGATGCTTGCGCTGCTACTCATTGAGTAAAGATTTCAATGAACACGCCACATATTTCAAAAACAACGAAAATCGTACTCCTCGTAGAGTTTTTGCTTTTGGCTTATATGCTTTACGTACTTTCCACATCTCTTTATAAGAGTTACCAAGTGGATCGGTTTATTCGAACTGCTGAAGAAGAAAATGCAAAACTTGAAAAGTCGAATCTTTCATTGGCAGAAGATTATGCATACTATAGTTCAGACGCCTGGAAAGAAAAAATCGCGAAACAAAACTTTGGACTCGTTCGGCCGGGCGAAGAAGTAATAATTCTTGCGCCGGATAACCAAATGTATCTGTCAGAAGAAGATCGCGCTGTAAAAGCTTCAGAGCAGTATTATGCGAGTTTGAGCAATCCCAAAAAGTGGTTTTTGTTTTTCTTTGACAGGGAACGGTTTGCGTTTTGATCCCTGCTTCGTAGGTTGTGGTGCCAGTATAGTTTTTTTTGGACTACAAAGAGAAAATTGCATGATACAATTATTACCATGAATACTAAAACAATATTTGCTTCATTAGGTTTATTAATTGGAGCGATGATTATTTATGTGTTAGCTAGTTTATTTATCGGCGAAAATTTATTTACCCATAAAGAAACTTGGCTAAAAACACAGGAAGAAATTTTAGTGCTTCAAAAAACAATAAATTCAAAAGATATTGAATTAAAAACGGCACGTGAAAAACCCAATAATCAATTGAATTATAAGAAAATTAATTACATTAGTTGCGATAGGGTTGTCGGTAACTGTATCATCCCGAGAAGCACAGGAGTTCCTGTAAATTCTGTCTGTATATGGAATTATGTTGCAGGGAATGGTCCTGTCTCGTATCAAGAAACTACCAAAGAAATACATTCTTTATTAGATGTTCCGGATACGATGAATGATTTGCGAGTATTTTGTATAGACGATATTGGTCAAATTTATTTTAGTAGAGAAAATATAAAGTAGGGGTTCATTTCAAATCTAACGAAATTTTTTTGTTGAATCTATCGAATGCGATTTTGAAATATTTGAAAAAATCTTGTCCCAATAGAGGGGTTTTTTGTCCTTCAGAAAAACAAATTTTCTCTTTAATATGGATATCAGAAATAAATATACTTATTTGATGTTTCTCAAAAGGAAGTTCATAGAATATTGTTGAACCGCCACCGGCAATTTGTGATGTTATTTGGCGACCTTTTTTATAATTGATTTTATAATAATTAGCCGCATCTGTTGGAAAAATAATCGCATCGGCCCCAGAGTCCAAAAGACAATCTACCGGGAAAAGCCTAAAACCCCTTTTTATTAAATTAACCTTTATTTTAGGTCGATAAATAGTTCCTCGTTTCCGAGTTGTTTCATCATAAAATTCTAGTTCTTCATAATCAAAAATCATCAACCCGCAGGAGACAAATAAGCATTGAGAGGATAAATAAATTTCAAAACGATCGGTGTATCTTTATCGGTTACTTCTTCGGCCTTTTTCTGAACGTCACCGATATATTTGCCGAAAGCAACAATCTCTTCGGTTGCTTCGTTGATTGCTACCCATTGATTTTGAAAATCTTTAAATTTTTCAAAAGTAATAATCATACAAACAATGCTATTATAGCATATCAATAATAAAACCTTTATAAGGTTATGTCAACCATATTCAGGTGAAATGTTTGAATTCCGAATTCGTTTTTTGGCTTTTTTTGAAACCTGCTTCGCAGGTTGTGGTGCCAGGGGTCGGGATCGAACCGACGACCTTGGGCTTATGAGTCCCACGCTCTAACCAACTGAGCTACCCTGGCTTATCTTTCTCGATTCATGTAGAGATTATCTTCTTTCAAGACTTTGGCAACTTTATTCTTTTTAATAATTAAATATTTCATAACGATTTTCAAAAACTCTCGAGCTTTTTTATGTGCGACAATGTAAACATAACTTTGTTTCCGTGCTGGGTTTCCTGATTGCTTGATGCCCTTACGGTCCATACAAACTAAACCGAAACCAAATTTTTCATACACCCAATCTAGGGCTTGTTTATGTGTGTTATGAATGCGAGCAGTAAGTTTAGGATATAATTTCCCATTTTTTGTTGCTTTGTATGGATAAATGCCGACGTCTCCTTCGCCATCAAAAAGTCCCGCAATATATGCTATTTCGCTTCTTTTCATATTGGCTTGCAGAACCATTCCTGAATTTACACGAATAGCTCTGTTGCGGGGGCGGGATTCGAACCCGCGACCTCAAGGTTATGAGCCTTGCGAGCTGCCTCTGCTCCACCCCGCGCAGAGAGTTTAACCTATTTTCAGATAGCGCTCAAGGATGATTTGGGCGGCAAGAGAATCATCGCTGCCTTTTTTTCGGCGATCGCGCCGAAGCGGGATTTTCGCGCGCGCCTCGCGGCTTGTCAAAAATTCATCAACAAAATGCACTGGAAGTTCCGTTATGCCGCTTAACTTCATTCCAAGGGTTTGGATTTTCTCCGACCATTCGGTAGCTTCATTGTTTTCATCAAGCGGCAAGCCCAGCACGATCATCCCGATTTTTTCTTCATCTACCAGTGCTTTCACGCGTTTTAAAAATGCAGATTTATTCCCAAAAGCAAAAGTTTCACGCGGAAAAGCCATGGTTTGATCCGCATCGCTCACAGCAACGCCGACGCGTTTTGTTCCAATATCGAGCGCCAAAATTTTTGCCATACATTATTTCTTTTCTACAACTTCAACCGGCACAATCGTTTCCACTCCTTCTCCAAAATTTAATTTTACATCAAAAGTCCCGACCGCTTTTATATGATCCGTGAGCACAACTGCAGTTTCCGGCACTTCAAGCTTGAACTGTTCTTTGAGCGCAGCAGTGATGTCTTTTGCTTTTATGCCGCCATAGAGCGTGCCTTTCTTCGTGACTTTCTTTTCGATCTTCGCTTTTGCGCCGGCCAAACGCCGCATAGTTTCTTCCAATTTTGTCTTGAGCTGTTCTTTTTCTATGAGCATGCGTTTTCGGCGTTCTTCCCAATCTTTCAAGAGATGTTCTGTTGCCGGAACGGCTTTTTTATACGGCATTAAATAATTGCGGAAGAATCCGCCGCGCACATTTTTTACGTCGCCGCGATGCGCGACGCCCGGAACATGATCTGTAAATATGACTTTCATGGTGACATTCTTAATTTATCAAGCGAAGGGAACGAGAGATAAGGCAGGATGCGGAACCGATCTGCATGGAAATCGAGCACTGCATCTGCCGGAAAAGGCTGTATCCGTTTATCCAGCGCGTAGGAGTATACCGGAGTTGAAAGAAAAACAACAGGGGTTTCTTCCGTAATCGCTTTTGATAGTTTTTCCAGGAGTTTTTGCTTTGCTTGCGGATCTTGTTCTCTACGCATTGCTTCGGTCAATCCGTCAGTCAAGAAGCTTTTGAATTGGGCAAAATTGAGGCCCGCAGGATTGCCTTCCGGTCCTGCGCGCTGGCTTGAATGAAAAAGCGAATAAACGTCGCGGTTATATCCGAGGCTTTGTTTGATCAGGAGAACCGAATATCGCCGTTCGCTTACAAGGTTTATGAATTCTTCTTGATCCGGGCGTTCCACAGTGACTTGTATGCCTATATCTTCCCATGCTTTCTTGATTTTTTCCGTAAGTTTCAGCGGAATTTTTTGAGGAGCGAGCAATGTGAGACTGACAGTTTCCCCTTTATTATTAAGCCGAAATCCATTTGGTTGTTTTTTCCAACCGAGATTGTCGAGGGTTTTGTTCGCAGCCGCTGGATCAAATCCAAAAACAGCCTCGTTGTTTTGATCAGACAAACCGATCGTATCAATGCGTTTCTCGCCGGCTGACAGCAATGCATTTTTATCGAGCGCTTGGCGCAGCGCTTGCCTGACGCGTCTTTCTTTCAAAAGCGGCAAATCAGTATTGAAAAAAACGGCCGTGAATTGGTTGAGATTATATGGCGCGATGGCAAAACGGTCATCCTTGGCCAGTTCTTGCGACCCTTCTGATCCTAACTTCCCGAGCGCATGGAGCGCGCCGCGTTCTTTCATAAGCATTTTTTCATCCGGAAATGTAAAAATCCTTATTCTGGGAATGAGAGGTTGTTGGCCGTAGTATTGAGGAAATGCCGAGAGGTCGATGCGGTCGCCGTCCTCATCGAGTTTGAGCGCCGTTATGCGGTACGGACCGCTTCCGACAGGATGAATGCCAAACTCGGATTTTTCAAAATTAGCAATAGGCGTGTTTTCCAAAAGATGCTTTGGAAGAATGCCAATCGTGAGATTTGAAAGAAAATAAGAATTGGCTTTTGGAAGCGTAAAAGCAACGGTTCCATCCGGCATTTTTTCCACGGCGACTCCCTCAAATGCATTTTTCAAAATTGGATTTCGAAAACCCGGATCCTGCACGACATCTTTAAAAGTAAACACTATATCATCGGCAGTCACCGGTTTTCCATCATGCCAAAACGCATCCGTGCGAATGGTGAAGCGATACTCAAGGCCGTTTCCACCGCGATTCCATGTTACAGCAAGATCCGGAAAGAAATTCCGTTTTGCAGGATCGTATCGGATGAGTCCGGAAAAAACGAGCGCGGAAATATCCCGGTCCGTTTCATTAAAATCGGCAAAAAGCGGATTGATGGCTTGAATATGCCCGACCACGCCTTCCGAAAACGTCCCCTTCTCGAGCTTTGCGGGAAATCGTACAGAAGAAATAATGAGGATTACGAGCGCAATGATAAATCCGGCGCACAAAATAAGCACGGCTCCTTTTTCTTTCCGAGACATGGAAAAGAAGATATGGAGGAGTTTCGCAGCAGTATTCATCGAACGAAAATAAAGGCGATGGATGTGCCTATAAAGAGAAGCGAAAGAACAGCCGTAAAAATGAAGAGGAGCTTGTCAATCCCGCGGCGGCTTCTGTAAAATTCGCCTCCGCCTCCGAAAGTAGCTGAAAGTCCGACTCCTTTTTCCTGCATGAGGATGGTGAGGATTAGGAGTATAGAGACGACGACCTGAAAAATAATAAGGAAGGATTTCATTTTTTGTGGTGGATAAGTAGGTGTTCGACCCAGTTTATTAGTCCGAAGAGGAATCCGGCTAGGAAATAAATTTTGGTGCCGGTCACCGTGAGGGTGACGCCTTCGATTACTATGGTATCGATAACTACGTCAAAAATCCAGAAGATTATGCCGTTCAAAATTATGAGCGAAAGGCCGAGCGTGAGGATTTGGAGCGGAAGCGTGAGGAGTTTTAAAACCGGCTTTACGATTGAATTGAGTAATCCCATCACTATGCCGCCGAGCGCAAAAAACGCAATGCCGCCAGTGTATTGAATCTGCTCCGGCAAAAAATAGATCACGCCATAGAGCGCCGCAGCGTTGAGAACGACACCGATGAGGATTTTTTTGAACACGGAAAGATTATAGCAAAGGAAATTATGAATTACGAATTATGAATTACGAATGAAATTTAAAATTCGAATTTTAAAATTAAGATTTTATTCATCATTCATAATTTAAAAATTCATAATTCCATGCTTAATCCTATTTTCTTACCCCCAGTTTCACCTTCATTCCATCGATTTTCATTTCTTCCTCCGCGTCCCACTCAAAATCCCCTCCTTCTTGAAGTTCGATGGCAAGAGTTTCGCGCTCGATAAAATCCGCAAAGCGCGTGACCGCATCTTGGATGTTTTTCGGGCCTGCAATGAATACATAAATGCGATCAGAAATTGCGTAGCCGGCTTTTTTTCGAAGTTCCTGTAGAGATCGTATAATATCTCTTGCAAAGCCTTCCTGTTCAAGTTCTTTGGTTACCTTCGTGTCTAATCCAACAAGAATTCCGTTTTCACTTTCAACATCGAATCCTTCTTTTCCGCAGTAGCCTACATTTACTTCGCCAGTCTCAAGTTTAAATAGCGGTTTTTCATTCGCCGGAAAATGAACCGAGCCGTCTTTCTGAAGCGCAAAATCGCCTTTTTTCGCCAGCGCTATGATATCTTGCGTTTTTGCGCCGAATTTCGGGCCGATTTTTCTGGCGTTCACAGAAATCGTCAGCGTTGCCATTTTGCCTTCGGTTTCGAACTGGATTTCTTTCACATTGAGTTCCTCAAGAATGACATCGCGGTAAGCTTCCACCGTTTTTTGCGAAATTCGTTTTGGCAGCGCGAGCACGAGTTTGGCCAGCGGTTGGCGCACTTTTATATTTTTCTTCGAACGAAGTTTAAGGGCGAGCGAGACGATCGTTCGCACTACGGCGATTTCTTCATGGAGCGTTTTTTTGATGAGTTTTGAATCGGATTTCGGCCAATCTTCCAAATGGACCGAAGTTTTCCCGGTGAGATTTTTGTAGATTGCGTCGGCTGTGTACGGCATGAAAGGCGCCATGAGAAGCGCAAGCGTTTTCAAGACCGTAAAAAGGGTTTGATATGCCTGCGATTTATCATCGTCGTTTTCGCTTTTCCAAAATCTCCTGCGGCTCCGGCGCACATACCAATTCGAAAGATTATCTATGAAATCGATGAGGGGCCGCGTCGCAGCCGTGAGATCATATTCATCGATGGCGGCCGTCATTTCTTCAGTGAGAAGATGGAGTTCCGAGATGATCCACTCATCAAGTTTATTATCCTTTTTTTCGCTCAATCCATCTGGCGTCCATCCGTCAATATTCGCATACGTCACAAAAAAGCTGTACGTATTCCAGAGAGTGAGCGTGAATTTTTTCACGATTTCCTCAACGTGCTTTTCGGAAAATCGCACATCTTCCGCAAGCGGCGCCGTTGAAGTGTATAGAAATAGGCGCGTAGAATCCACGCCGTGGGTTTCAAAAAGCGCGCCGGGATCTGGGTAATTTTTCTTGCGCTTGGAAAGTTTTTCACCGTCTGCAGCAAGCAAAATGCCGTTCACGATGACATTATTGAAAGCCGGTTTATCAAAAAGAACACTCGCGAGCACGTGAAGAGTGTAAAACCAGCCGCGCGTTTGATCTACGCCTTCCGCAATAAAATGCGCCGGGAAATTTTCCTCGAACTCTTTTTTATTTTCAAAAGGATAGTGGAGCTGGGCGTACGGCATGGAGCCGCTCTCAAACCAGCAATCGAGCACCTCCGGGATGCGCTTCATTGGTTTTTTGCATGAATTACACGAAACCTGAACTTCATCGATATACGGTTTATGCAGATCGAGTTTGCCTTCGCGTAGAGGCAGATTGCCTGCGCGATATTCATAAACCGTTGCCATGCCGGGTTTAAATTTGAAAGTTTCTTCGATAGAGAGGCGGTCAAAGTACCGCGCCATCGCGCGAATCACGTCTCCGTGAGTGACGATGACGATGCGTTTGCCTGAAAATTTTCGATTCAAATAATTCACGAATTCAATCACACGCTCCGACATTTCTTCGAATGATTCCCCGCCCTGAACTTTTTTGTAATATCGTTCTTCAAGATCAGCGAAAGAGCGCACATAGGATTTGTCATCTTTGCCTTCAAATACGCCCATTTCGTGTTCGCGAAGCCTGTTATCAACTGTTACTGGGATGCCGAGAGTTTTTGAAAAAATTTCAGCGGTCTCTACGGCTCTGGGGAATTGTGAGCAAAAAATCATGGTATTTTTAAGCTCGGCTTCGTTCGAGCGGGACCCACGAGACCCGCTCTCACTCGCCTGCGCGCTCGCGCCGTGCGCTCGCAAAATTTCAGCTAATTTTTGTGCGGCCCTTTTTACCTGCTCGATCCCCTCTTTCGTGAGGTGAAATATTTTTGATGGATCGGAATTCAAAACTTGCGCTTTATTTTGCTCTGCTTCGCCATGCCGCACTGCAAAAAAAGTATTGCCGCCGAGCGAGTTTTCGCGAAGTTCTTTTAGTGAGCCGACGCATTGCAGCTTTCCGCACTCGCATTCCCAAATCGGAATCGGACATCCCCAAAAACGATTACGGGAAATATTCCAATCGCGCGCTCCCTCAAGCCATTTTCCAAACCGGCCTTCTCGGATGTGTTCCGGTACCCAATGAATTTTCGCATTATTCTTGATGAGTTTTTCTTTGATATCCGTGACTTTTATAAACCATGCTTTCGTGGCGTAATTTAAAAGCGGCGTATCGCAACGCCAGCAGTGCGGATAGCTGTGCCGGATATTTTCTTTCCGCAAAAGCGCGCCTTGCTTTGCTAAATATTCGGCGATTTTTTGATCCAAATTCGCGTGCTTTACCGACATGCCGGCAAACTCCCCCATTTCCTCCGTATAAGTTCCATCCATTTTTACATTAACTAGAATTGGCAAACCGCTTGCCTTCGCAGACTCCATATCAACCTCGCCGAACGCTCCATTAATGGTTACGATTCCGGTACCGTCTTCGACGCTCACATAATCTTTTGCATAGGTTTTATAGGCACGATAATTATTTAGCACATCGGGATGATTTTTATACTGCCGGAATGGATGTTCGTATGAGACATTTACAAAGTCCATCCCTTTGAACGCGCGTACAAATTTGAATTCTTCTTCTTTGAGGTGTTGCGTGACGTATTGGACACGATTTTTCGCGCAGATAATCTGTTCATCGTCTAGCTTTAAGAGTGCGTACTCAAAATCAGAGCCGACCGCGAGCCCCATCGTTGTTGGGATACTCCACGGCGTCGTTGTCCATGCGACAAAACTCGTCTTCTCGCCATCGCAGAATTTTTTTAAGAATTTTTCATCGGTGATGCGAAATTTTGCGATGGTTGCGAGATCAGTGACTTCTTTATATCCGAGAGTGACTTCAAAATTCTATAGAGGGGTTTCGCACCGCGGGCAGACATGCATGGATTTATATCCTTGGTACACCATTCCTTTTTTCCAGATTTCTTTAAATACCCACCAAATGGATTCCATATATTCGTTTTCAAGCGTGGCGTAGCTGTGTTCAAAATCCACCCAGCGGGCAATGCGCTTCAAAAGTTTTTCCCATTCTTCCGTGTATCGAAATACGCTCTGGCGGCAGGCTTTGTTGAATTTTGCGACGCCCATTTTTTCAATTTCCTTGCGGCCGGAAATTTTGAGTTCCTTTTCGATTTCGTATTCCACCGGGAGTCCGTGGCAATCCCAGCCGTTTACGCGCGGCACATAATATCCGCGCATGGTCCAATATCGCGTGACGGCGTCTTTGAGCGCATTGGCGAGAATGTGTCCGTAATGCGGAAGGCCGTTGGCAAAAGGCGGGCCGTCAAAGAAAACGTATTTTGGTTTGCCTTTTCGCGCCGCAACGGATTTCTCAAAAATCTTTTCGCGTTCCCAAAAATCGAGTATCTCGTGCTCTATCTTTGGGAGGGATTGTTTTGGATTAACGGGCTGAAACATAAAAAAAAGAAGTTTTTCGAGGGCCCATGAGTTAAGGCGGTACCACCTCGATATTTCACTTCATTGCAATTTGATGACGCAGTTTTTTTCTGCGTGGAATTCTAGTTTTGAGCCAAAGCTCAATTTCTTTTCCCTGCGCGCCCGCATGTCATGCTGAACTTGTCGAAGCGTGCGAGCTTGGAGCTGATCACTCCTTATGCGCATTTGCCGAAAACAAACTTTATTATAGCATTATAGTTTTTTCGCGCAAGTTTAATGAGAACTTTTTTCTCCGGTTATTCTCGCTTCATCTGGAGTCAAGCTAACATTTGGTCCGGTTTCGCCGCGCGCAGCCGCAGCTTCTTTTCGAAAACGCTGCGCAAGAAGATCAGCCTGACGAGGAGATGGATAATTCGCTACTGTGCCACCATCTCCGTCAGGATCCACTTCTGCAACAACTCGCCATTTGTCTGTTCCTTCTGCCATAAAATCAGCCTTTATGATAGCGCCTTTTTCTTTTTAGTCAATCCCTCATTTTCTCCCACATTTTCTTTCAAACGCCGGAAAGTTCTTTGCCGCGCAATCTCTTCAAATTCCGGGTCAAATGCGATCTTGCTTTCCTGCGGTAAATTTTGTCCCTGATACTTCGAAGTTTTTTTCTTGGAATACGGCACATCGGCTTTGGAGGACATGAGTTCAAACGCAAGCTGGCAAATTCTCATTCCTGGATAGAGCGCCACCGGCATTCTATTGATATTCGTAATTTCGAGCGTGATAGTTCCTTCAAACCCCGCGTCAATAAATCCCGCAGTAGAATGCACAATAATGCCGAGCCGTCCAAGCGAGCTTCGGCCTTCCACGCGCGCAACAATATTATCCGCAATTTTAATTTTTTCCATGGTTACGCCAAGCACAAATTCGCCCGGCTGCACAATAAAAGGCTCGCCGGGATTTTTGAGTTCAATAAGTTTTGTCACGCCCTCAAGGCTTTCGCGATTGAGCGGATCGAGCACGGCTTGCTGGCTGTGATTATATATTTTGAAAAACCGGCCGAGCCGAAGATCAAGGGAAGACGCATTGATGTTCGTCACATGATTGCCGTCCTGTGAAGCCACCATAATTTCCCCTTTTTCGATTTTTTTTCGAATGTCTTTGTCGGATAAAATCATGAAATTTTCAGTTTATACGAATCAACCAGCTTTTCAGCGAGGCCAGTATAGGTTGCCGGCGTAAGCGCGAGCAATCGTTTTTTATCTTCCGGCCCTATTTTGAGTTGCTTGATGAAGGTTCGTATTTCAATATCCGTTAATTTCTTTCCGCGGCTTAAAATCTTCAGCCGTTCATACGCTTGTTCCACTTTATATTTTCGCAAAACCGTCTGAATCGCTTCGGTTAAAACTTCCAAATTGTTTTCTAAATCATCCTTCAGGCGTTTTTCATCAATTGTCACTTTCTGCAAACCATTCATCAAACTTTTGAGCGCAACAATCGTGTAGCCGAATCCGACGCCGATATTCCGTTGAACCGTGGAATCGGAAAGATCGCGCTGCATGCGTGAAATCGGAAGTTTTTCCGCTAAGTGTCTGAAAATCGCATTCGCAAGGCCGAAATTCCCTTCGGCATTTTCAAAATCAATGGGATTCACTTTATGCGGCATTGTGGATGAGCCGACCTCTCCTTCCTTCAATTTTTGTTTGAAATAGCCGAAAGAAATATACATCCACATGTCGCGGCAAAAATCTATCAGAATGGTATTGATGCGCGAGAGGGCGTCAAATCTTTCCGCAAGCGTGTCGTGCGGTTCAATTTGAGTAGTATATGGATTTGGCGTGAGCCCGATATATGCCACAAACCGATGGGAAACGCCGGCCCAATCGACTTTTGGATACGCAACTGTGTGCGCATTAAAATTTCCGACTGCGCCGTTGAATTTTCCGCTCCGTTCAATGCGTTTTAAAGATTCAAATTGTTTTTCGAGACGTGCCACCACATTGATGAGTTCTTTTCCGACCGTAGTCGGGCTCGCCGGCTGTCCGTGGGTGTGCGAAAGCATGGACAGCCCTTTATATTTTTTTGCCATGCTGAAAAGTTCCTGTATCAGACCGGAGAAAAGCGGCATGAATTCCTTTGTGCCAAAATCTTTGAGCAAGAGACCGTATGCGAGATTGTTGATGTCTTCGGACGTGCATCCGAAGTGGATGAATTCGCTCATCACGGAAATCTTCGGATAGGCCTTCAAATGTTCTTTGATGAAATATTCGATCGCTTTCACATCGTGATTCGTTTGGCGCTCAAAAAATTTAACACGCTCGCCGTCTTTTCCGTCAAAATCCGTTGAAAGCGCACGCAACACTTTAATTTCCGTTGCTGTAAGCGGCCGCGTAGCCTCAAGTTTCACTTCATTGCACAGAAAAATAAACCATTCAAGCTCTACTAGGAGCCGATACCGGATGAGCGCATATTCCGAGAAGTACGCTTCCAAAGATTTTATTTTTTCGCGGTACCGGCCGTCGAGAGGCGAGATCAAAAAAAGTTCATCAATCATAATCCTTTGATGGGTTCAAATATACCGAGTTCTTTGTTTTTTCGGACATTGTCATGGCGAAAGTGCCGGCCGTTCATGGCAATGTACACTCCTGCTGATAGCGTTTGGCAAAAAGAAATTGCAGCGCCAAGATTAAACTGCCCGTCAGAACTTCCGAATGCGAATGGAACCATGGCGCCGGTCAACACGATGGTTTTTCCTTTGAGTTCAGAGTGATTTGCTAAAACTTTTGCCGTTTCGACCATGGTATCCGTGCCGTGAGTTATGACAATGTGTTTTTCTTCACTGTCTTTGCAGTAATCAGCGATGATTTCTCTGTCCGTTTCCGTCATGTCGAGCGAATCAATAAGCATCACTGTGCGGACGCTAACATCTACTTTGCTTCGTCCTGCATTAAGCATTTCAAATACATGCGTTTTGCCAAAAAATAGCGATCCGTCTTTTTCGTTGTACTCTTTATCGAACGTGCCGCCTGTGACGAGTATTTTGATGGTCATAGTGGACCATATTATACTCTTCCTTTACTCTTTTTGAAGATTATTTTTTGCCTCGAGTGCTTTTGAGGCTATTACTGCGGCATCGGCTTTTGTGAGAGGAACATTCGGCAAGCAATATCCTCCTTCCCCTTTTTTTGTGTAACGCCGGGCAATCCCATAGTGCTTTGCAGTTGCGATGATGTTTGCATAGGTATTAGAAGCGTCGACATCCGTGCAAAAAAGTCCATCTGCAGGTTCCTTTGCAGGAATTTTCAGAGCATGGAGAACAAGATCATAAAAATCCCCTCTCGTAATAGGTTTATTGCCAGCAGCACCGTTTTCTACAAACCCAAGTTTCATAGCTTTTAAAAGACACGCTTTTTGTTTATTTATGCCTTTGCTTGTACCGCATGATTCGCCCGCGAGCGAGACTGCGATTTGCGAGGCGAATCCGAGCTGAACTTTATTACGCGGTCTGAATTTTTTGCTTTCCGGGAGAGCATAATTTCCATATTTATCCATAAGCTCAACAATATTTTTAATCGCTTGATATGAAGCGCTCGATTCGCTGACGTCTTTGAAGAGCGCAGCAGCCGGTGTCAACTGCGTCAGCGGTAGTTTTATTTCCTGGCTGTCATTTTTATCCGGTGTGATTTTTTCGAGAATAATGGTATTTTCCGGTTCTTTTGGGATGAGGAGAATATTTTCTGGCAGCGAAATCGCATTTTTTGAAGGAGGCGTTAAGAGAAATTCGAGCGACGGTGTTTCTTTATTTTCTTTTGTTTTTTCTACAACAGGCGCGAGAGGAATATCCTTAAGGGGAATTTCCTTTATTGGAGTAATGTCTTTCAATTTTTGAATAGTGTCAGTTGTTTCCTTGAGAGGCAATATTATCGCCTGTTTTGTTTCAGGCGAAAGCGGTGTAATTTTTTCAAGCGGCGTAGAAATATTTGGCTTGAGGATATCGGTATTTTCTTGCGTTTCTTTGGTTTCTTTTGTTTCCTTTGGCGCCGTGATAATTACAGGTGTTTTTAGTGAGTCAATTGGAGTAACAGACGGAGATTTTGCTTCCGTAGTTTTTCCTGATTCTTTCGTTGACTCTTTTGTAGACTCTTTTTCAGATTCCTTTTCAGACTCTTTCGCAGGCGTAGTTTTTTTTGGCGTTATAACTTTTATGATATTTGCACTGTCAAGAGTGTTTTTTTTCAATGATGAAGAAGAACTCGAATTCGAGCTCGCTGCACGAAGAGCAACCGAGGCCCCGACCGCAATAATAATTCCTACTATAAGGAAGATTTTTTTCATTTTGAATTATTCTTTGCGGCCAGAGTTTTTGACGCAATGACCGCCGCATCGGCTTTTATAAGAGGGCCGTTCGGCATGCAGAATCCGTTTTCTTTCTTTACTTTGTATCGTTTAACTATGCCGTAATGTTTTGCGCTCGCCACTTCTGCTGCGAATTCGTCCGTCGGCTTGACATCGCGGCAGACATTTTCTTCCCGATCGACATCGACCAATGGAAGTTTTGCAGCATCCAGCATTAGTTTATAAAAATTGCCACGCTTGATCGGTTTTTTTATTTCAACGGTTTCGTTTATTAATCCAAGTTCTAACGCTTTTGAAACGCAAGGCGCGTAATTCTTTTTTCCGAATTGGCGCTGCATGGCAGGCGTAAGTTTTTCTATGGTTGTGCCGCATCCTTCGCCTGTAACCGATACAGCAATCTGCACCGCAAATGACAAAGGAGTTTTTGCTTTCGGTTTGTAAAGTTTATTTTTTGGGATGCGATAATTTTTCAGTTCGACCATTCGTTCCGTGAGTTCAGTAATTTCTTTGTATCCTTTTGTTTTCTCCGTCACATCTTTCCATGCAAGAGTTTCGGCCGGAGTTTCGGTTGGAGTATCCGCCGCTTTTCGTTCAAGAATTTTTTCATCAACCGGAGCCGTAGCGTCTTTTTTTGGCAGTGCAGCTATTTTTGCAGGCGTGTCGGTTTTTTCAGGGACAGTTGGAGTTTTTACCGGCGATTGCGGCGTAGGCGTGGACGGTGTCGTCGGCGGTAGTGATTTGGTTGTGAAATTTTGATTTCCGCTTGTAGCTTTATTTCCAGCGCTGTCTTTTGATTGAACGCGGAAATAATAGATCTTTCCAGCTTTTAGTCCGGTGAGTTTTACAATGTGGCTTGTTACGGGGTTGGTATCGATTTTTGTATTCGATCCATAGAAGGTTGTAAGACCATACGCAACTTGAGAAGTGGAAGCTTCATCAGTTGTCCATGTGATTACCGTTGCAGTTTCTTCTGTATCAGAAACTGAAATTGCGGAAATCGACGGAGCTGTTTTATCAGTTGGTGTTGTAGGTGTAACGGTTGGTGAGGGTGATGGCGATGGTGAAGGAGATGGTGACGATGCCGGAGCTGGAGCCGGATCCGGAGCTGGTGATGGAGTTGGAAGTGTGCCGAAAGTATATGAAGTTCCAGGTTGAGTTCCGGCAGTGCCGGCTTTCGCGCATGCCCAGCCATCGCCAAACGAAGGATCATTTAAAGGCCCGGTATCATATGGTTCATATCCGGATGCGCATGTAATTTTTGCGTCGCTTGTTTTGCTGCAAACCATAAAACACCCGGCAGAACCGCTGGTATTCGTACATACCGCATTGCCGGCCCATGTGATTCCGCTCGACACCGGTTCATCATAGACATTGCAGCTTGTTGATCCTTCGGTGACCGTGGCGAGAGGCGCTGCTTTGCTTATATCGATTACGGCGAGTAAGAGAAACGTCAGCGCGAATAGAAATGTGCCGCCAAAGAAAAAATGATGTTTTTTGATGGCCATATTATTTGTTTTTATTTAAGGCTTTAATTATCTAAACTATACCATATATTATCTAATTTGTCTATGACTTAAAACCCTTCTTAACTTTCTCAATCCTTTCCTCTACTTTTTTCTGAAGATTTTTGTCTTTTAGAGCTAAAATTTTTACTGCAGCCAGCGCTGCGTTTTTTGGATCAACAACAGTCATCGCAGGCGTATCGCTAGGCATTAAAACTGAAGAATGTATGTTTGCCAGATAGTCTGCTTTATCAGAAAAAGGCGGGCAAGCTATTACCGGATGCACGGCTGAACCAGAAATAACGCCGGAAAGCCCATTGCTTCTCCCGGCGCACGTAATATAAACGACGTCCTCTTTTTTATTTGTCTCTTTTATATATTCCACGCAGAGCTCCGGAACTTTATGAGCCGAAATAACGCGCACTTCATGCGGAATGCCGAATTTATCAAGCTCGTCAGTGATTTTTTTCGCGTGCTCGCGGTCAGATTCCGAGCCGAGGAGAATGGGGATCAACACGAGATCATTATACATGAGTAAGGTTCCGTAATCACGCCGGGAAAGGTACAAGTTTATTTCGGCGGAGGTATCTTGCTTCAAATGACATGCGCGGAATCGGTACGTTGGTTTTCTTATAGAATTCAAGTTCCTGTTTTTGAAAGCGGAAAAGTTTACCGGTTTCCGGACATCGGTATGAATGTTGAATAATTTCTTCAATATCGGCGCCTTTCATATCATCCGGCAATTCCGAAACTTCGCGGAATGTGCCTTGCGGAGGCGGAGTTACCTTTTCTTCTTTAGGAAAATAATCCTGCGCCATACTGTCGCCGTAAGGGAAACAGGATAATTCAGCCGGAAAGAACTCTCCATATTCACCGGTTTCACGCATCTTCGCTTTTATGCGCTTCACGAGATCTTCATATTCTTCTTTTGAATATTGTTTGTTCAAAATGCAATATGACCTACGGTTCAATCCGACGCAGCCAAAACAGTGATTGCAGTTGTAGCACGAATCGCAATATTCCATATCAGAACTGTTGATCGTATAGACGGAGAATTTTACGTTGTAGGATTTGAATGCAGTGACAAATTCATAGCCAAGTTCGGTTTCGCCATAGGCAAAGAGATCATAGGAATCCTTGCATCGAACGGCATTCACAAGGTATCGGCAATCGTGGAGTTCGGAGCAGTTATAGCAATCGAGCGCATTTCTGCAATTATAGAGTCCGTCGCCGGTGGCATTTTCGCAATTCAAAATGATTTCCCGTTTGAACGGAAATTGCGAAGACCATTCGTTCCATTGCGTTATGGCATGCTGAAGACCGCTCCACGAAGAGAGATTCCATGCTTTGAGTTGTTCATAGTAAGAATCTTTTGAGTGCGGTTCATTAAAAATATGATACTCTTTTTGTTCCAGGCCGTAACAGAAGAGCGAGTTTGAAGTGCCTCGGCAGAAACGGATAAATGCGCAGTCGCGCGATGATTTACAATCATCACAGAACTGCAGATTATATCCATGTTCTACGTTCACGCATTCATAGCAAAGTTCTGATTTTATAACATTGGTGCAATCGAGCGAATCTTTAACATGGTCGCAGAATTTCAAATACATTGAATCTTCAATATATTCCGAATTGAAAATGAAATAGCAATTTTTACAGTTGCCGGCGTGATTCATATATTCCGAATTGACTTCATTTCCACCGGTTGCTTTGTGCATGTGGGGAGAAACACGATGGAGATTACTGAATTGCTCAAAAAAAGTTTTGTTAAAATCAAACGAAGGCCATGCGGGCGCTGTCCAGTCGTCTTTAAACCACGCATCGACATGGTATACGGGGATATTCGCATCCGGCCGAAGATTAGAAATCATGTCGCGGCCTGTTTTGTCGCATTTTCTTTTGAAGAGATTTCGTTCATTGCGCCATGCAAGCCTTCGCTGGAGCCGGCAGCGCGGACAAAAGGTCGGGAATGGAACGTCTATTTTTTTATAATACGCCGCATCGACCTCGTCGATGGTAAAATTCTGTTGGCAATTTTTGCATGCGCGATTTTCCATAATATTTCATTAATATCGGCTCACTGAAAAATTGTCAACAAACTGTCGAAAAAAAATGTCATAAAATTTGACTTTTTCTATCTGTTTGTTATACTTAAAGTACATTCTGACGATTTTTTTCCACACAATTTACTACGCTCTCTATGATTGCAATACTTCAAAAATTCGGATTAAAGCAGAAAGAAGCACTCCTCTATCTCGCATGCCTTGAGCTTGGAGCGCCTTCACCAGTTTCCACGATTGCGAAACGTGGCCGCATCAATAGAACCACGACATACGATATTCTCGACCAGCTTGTCCACAGAGGCCTCGTGCACAGTTTTGTTCGTGGCGGGAATAGGTATTATGAACCGCTCCCGCCTGCAAAACTTGTTTCATATCTCGAAGAGCAGAGTAAAAAATTCAGCCATCTCGCAGAAGCAGCATCAAAAGCATTGCCTGAACTGAATGCCCATTATAATCCTTCTCATCGACCAAAAGTATATTTCTATGAAGGAGAAGAGGGGCTTATTCGAGTCTATGAGGAAACACTTTCTTCTTCTGAAGAGATTTTGGCGTACGCGAGCGACCAAGCAAATCAGGAAGCTATTCCGTGGTATTTTCCCGCTTATTATAAAAGACGCGCTGCTAAAAAAATCTCCATTCGAGCGCTATTTCCTGATACTCCGAAAGATCGGGAGCGGCATGCTTTAGATCATCAAGAATTACGCCAAAGTCGCCTCCTGCCTAAATCTAAACTCGATTTCACTCCGGAAATAAATTTTTTTGACAACAAAATCATGATTGCTGACTGGAAGGAAAAGTTCGGCATTATAATAGAGAGCCCTGAAATTGTGAGAGTTTTCAAGCAAACTTTTGAACTTGCATGGGAGGCGGCAGAAAAGTATCACAAAAAACTTATTAGCAAAAAATAAATAGGATGCAGCGGCTAATTTGTATATCAATATACCGTTTTTAAATAACAGGCCTCGCAATAGACAATTTCCGGTCGATCGGACGCATAAGTGGTTTGAATTTCTGTGCCGCATTTTGAGCACAGACGCTGCCAAAGCTGCAGTGGATTACGGCTTATCCATCTTCTACGATGCCGTTCATCCGGATGAAGCCGCGGAAGCCCTAGCCCCATTTCGCGGTACAGTTTGAGTTCCTGTTCTGTAATGCGGTAATTTCTGCCGGTTGCTTCGCAGGCAAGCACTTCTTTTAAAATGCTGTCCGGCGCATCTTTTGCGGAAAGCGGAATTTTTGAAGGCTCGATTGTTTCTTTGCCGGTCGTCCATGGAAGATTCTCTTTCCACGCAAGCCCGCTGTTTTCCGCAGTTTCTTTTGTGAGCGGGAAATATTCCTGCGCCACGGTTTCGTTGTAACTGTATGGCGCAATGTTCATGGGGAAAAATTCTCCCCACTCCCCTGTTTTTTTCATGTGCTCGATAATTCTGGCCGTCAATTTTTCATATTCTCCTTGCGGATATTTTTTATTAAACACGCAGTATTGCTGTTTTTGCAATCCGATGCAGCCGAAACTGTAATTACTTCCTGTGACGCATTGAAAGCAGTAAGTGAGATCGTGCGAACCGTCGAAACAGTCGGCGCAAAATCGCAGATTAAAAATATTTTGGCCGCAGGCTTGCGATTCATAAATCCGTTCCGCGTTAGAGCCCCAGACGGAATAATCCATGCAGTCTTTTGCAGTGCGGATGAATAAGCAATGACTGCAATCGCGGGATTCGCGCACGCCGTAGCACTCATTGCAATCTTTACTTTGATAAATGTAATTTCCGCTCACGTTGTCGTTCATTTCGCCGGTAATCGCCTTGCGCGGAAATTCCAGCTTCAGTTTTTCAAAGCGTTCGCTCGCAAGTTTGATATGCTGCGGATTTGCAAAATCAAACGGCGCAACCCGCCGTTCATACTCTTCTTTATTAAATTGTTCATTAAAAAAGCAGTATTTTTTCTGGCGCAGCCCTACGCAGCCGAAGCAGCTCATGCAGCCGCGGCAGTCATAGAGAAACGCGCTGTCTGCGCATTGTTTCGCAAGCTGGCTCCACTTTACATTAAAGCAATTTTCGCAGTCGGTGCATTCATAACACCGTTCGCATTTGAAAATCTCCGTGCAGTCGATGCACATTTTTGAATAAAAAATACGGTATGAATAGAGGCAGGATTCGTTGTAATCAGCCTCGATAATCAGATAGCAATCCTTGGACCATCCCACTTGATTCACAAAATCGCAGTTCTGCACGCCGACCACTTGCAATGCAAGAAGCGGGACTTGCTGTAAAAGTTCGCTGAATTGCTCGAAAAAAGGGCGGTTAAAATCAAACGCGCGGCCGAATAGCAAAGCGTTCCATCTATCGCTGTACCATTCATCAATGCTGAACGCTTTATACTTGCTGTCAGGCGCAATGATCGACATCATTTTTTTGCCCGACAAATCGCAGTTGCGCATATAGAGCGTGCGTTCCATGCGAAACGCGAGCCGCCGCTGCAGTCGGCAGCGCGGACAGAGTGTTGGAGATGGCACATCGATTTTTTCATAATACTTTACATCTCGATCGGTGATTTCAAAGGAACTTTTGCATGATAGGCAGTTGCGTGTTTCCATAGATTTATTATATCTGTTTCCCTAGGGAATATTTCCCCATACGAGTTCGAAAAGTGCACGTTGAGTCTGTGCCAAGGACGGATTTACGATTTCGGTTGCGCAGATTTCATTTTCTCCATAAGCAATCATAAAGATCGTGTGTTCGCCGATAATGGTATCCGAAGGAAATTGTACATGATGAGGCAGTATTTTAACGTTGTGGAGTTTTGAAGCGAAATGTTTTTGATACGCGCGGCCTTCTTTGCAATCAACCACAAGCTCTTTTGCTCGCCCATTTTTCTTGCGGAGCTCCTCTCCTATCCGAAGGTAATACTCGGGCATACGGTGCTTCACGAGGCTCGGATTGAATGCTGCATAGAATTCTTTTTCCTTGAGGACTGTTTCATAAATTTTCATCACTTCACGTTTTCCTTCATAAAATTTTACTTTTGGCGTGATAGAGAGTTTATTTTCGAGTTGTTCCAGCTTAGGGAGCTGGGCCTGGATGTTTTCAAGCGCTTGTTCGATTTGGTGGCCGCGGGTTTTCAAGAGATCTGGGAGCGAATCCACCGGGATGCATTTCACGTATGTGACTCCGTTTCGTTCCCATTCATCGATTACCCCGAGGCGTTTGAGCCGAGCGAGCATTTCGTACATGGAAGAGCGCGGAATACCGACATACTTGGCCATAACGCTGACTGCTTGTGAGCCAAGCGGAAGCATTTTTAGAAAAGCCTGTATTTCTTTATCACGAAGTCCGAGAGTTTGAAATATGGATTTTATCATTATTGTTGCCGGAAAAAGTCGACAGTTAAAGTATAGCAATTTAACAGATAAAATTCAAAGTATTCAGCTATTCCATTGCCGTAGAATCTTGACAATTCTTTTATTCCTGTTACCATTAATCCTTATCATCTAACTTTTTCTTTTATGCAAGGAATTAACACACCAAAAGAGCCGCTTACGCTTGAGTCACTTCCGGCTGCACTTGATTCGGCAATTCACGATAGCGCGAAATGCAAGCAGTGGGCAGAAGAATTTGTTCCCGTATGGCGTGCATTTATTCGACAGGCGGCGCCGCTCTACCGAGGCGCCACACCTTCTGAAAAAGCAGCAATATATGAATTATTACATGGAGTGAGCCGTCGCTATGAACGGCTGGAAAGAACAGCCTTTGAACGGTTGGGAGAAATTAATATTCTCGGACTCATGGGATGTCTTTTGCGAGAAGAATTGCCCGAAGCCGGATTTCGGACATCGCTCGTGCAAAAGGAACGAGTACCAGGTCTTGTTCAAGAGACTGCAGCAGCAATTCGTCGCGACAGCGCCAGCGAAGGCGTTGAGTTAGATTCAGATGTTTTTGTAGAAGACTATCGCGCTCGTGAATTTTTAATAGTTGAAGATGATCTGCGCGTAAGGATTCCAGAACTCTTGCGGCAAAAAAGAGGTTCACGAGAAAATGATGAGGGCGTAAAGTGGGCAACAAATGCATCCGATGCAGAGCGAGCCATAGATGATTTTGTACAAAAAGCCAGCGGTGGCGAAAAGCTTTTTATAATTTGCGATATGGAGTTTCCTCGTAAGGAGGACGGCATACCTATTCCGACATGTGGTCGGCAGGTTATGGAATATGCCAAAAGCAAAATTGCTGAATGGAATCAACAACATCCAGATCATCCACCGTGTGAATTAGAAATTTTTATGAATACAACAGGCATTAAATCACAAGAGCAATGCAAACTTGGTGATGGAGTTGTTGGTTTCAATCCCGCGGCGCGCGACAAAGATTCCGTTGTTGCTGCGATTGATGCTTATTTCAGATCTAATAAACCGTCGTAATTGAAATTTCTTCCAAAATTTCAATAGAGTTTTCTTGTTTGATAGAAGCACAAAAATCCACCGCGGTGGATTTTTGTGTAATAAAAAGTTTAGAAAGATTTCATGTAGTTATGCTAGCGTCCATCCGCCAGAAGCGAGGGGCCACCCGATGGTTCGGAGTCATGGGATTGACACCCATGAACGGGGGTTCGATTCCCCCTGGCTCCACCACTTCTGGTTTTATAGAAAAAGAGACTCTTTTATGAAGAGTCTCTCAGGGCCACCCGGGAAACGGTATTCCCGCTGGGCTCCACCAGGCAATTTGCATTGCCAATTGTATATTAGCATACTCAATAAACGCTTTCAAGATAGCATTTTTCGCAGTATACGATTTCCGGCCTTTCCGGCGCATAGGTCGTTTGAATCGGCGCTTGGCATTTCATGCACGTGCGCGGCCAAAGCCTGCGCGGGTTGCGTAAAATAAAACGGTCTCGATGGCGCACATCAGGATGAAGGCGAGGAATCGGGATATTCATGGCCTTTAAGAGGCGCAATTCCAACGGTTGAATCTTAAAAGGTTTTCCTGTTTTTTCGCAAATAATCGCACAGTTAAGAATATCATCCGAAATATCTTTTATATTGTCAGGAAGTTGGTGGGTCGGAATCATCTTTGGGGCACTGGGCATTGCCGGCTCAAAGTCATCCCATTTCCATCCTTTTGCAAGCACCTGTTCTTTCGTGAGAGGATAATGGAGCTGTGCAGACGATTTATTGTAGCCGAAGAGCGACGTATTGATTGTAAAAAATTCACCATACTCGCCTGTGCGTTTCATGTGTTCAATTATTCTCGGCACAAGTTTTTCATATCCTTCTTTGGAGTATTGTTTGTTCAAAATACAATATGATTTGCCAGTCATATTGCAGCACCCGAAGCAATGTTTGCAGGAATTGGCCATGAAACAACAATAGAAAAGGTCAGCGTTGTTAATGAATATTTGGCTGCTGAAAAGAATATGATAACTGTTGTCTCCAACAATCGAACACTCATAACATTCGTTGATCTTCGTGCCATATTGATATATATCGCGGCTGTCTTTCGCCCCAAGAACAAGCTGGTAGCAATACTTTAAATCTTCCCCGTCTTCTACATCAAAACACGACTGACAATTCTTACAGTTTTGCAAATAATTTCCCGTGGAATTTTCAATGTTGTGGCCGGTATATTCCTTCACAATCATTTTTTTCTCCATCTCACGAAGTTTTGTTTTGTAATGTTGATATTGCGTATAGGAACCCAAATTGATTTCTTTCATTTTTTCTTGGTATTCTTCTTTTCCCAGTTTTTTGTTTTCAAAGTAATATTCGCAGTCCCGAAGTCCGGTGCAGAGAAAACAATTTTTACAACCGATACAATCTTTCAGAAATGCGCTGTTGCTGCAGTTTACGCAATCTTGGCAGCCGACGAGTCCGTATGATTTATGAATGTAGACATTGTCGTAGCATAACTCGCAATGAAGATTGTAGAAGCCGTCCATACATGATGTATTTTTCTTAAAGCCATATCCATAACAGCAATCTTCGCAGAAATCCGCATGAGCAATGAGATAACAGTTTTTTGAATATCCGGCGTAGTGGATGTAATCCGAGTTCTCGATTGTGCCTGTTTGATTAAGCGCAAGAGCAGGCACGGTTCTTCGCAGTTCATAAAATTGCTCAAAGAATGGGCGATTAAAATCAAATTCTCTTCCATATTTGCTCGCGTCCCATTTATCGCTGTACCAACACTCGCGGCAGTAAATGGGCTGATTTGCATCTGGCGGATTTTCTGTCACAGTCCGTTTGCCGCATAAGCCGCATTGGCCTTGATAGAGGAATTGTTCATTGCATTGTGCGAGTCGGCGCTGCTGCCTGCAGTCTTGGCAGAGTGTCGGGGGCGGGATGGTATATTTTTTACCTTCAAA
>JACPMA010000001.1 GCA_016186205.1 Candidatus Peregrinibacteria bacterium
GCCGAGAGGAAGTATGTCTTTAATGATTTTTATATAATCCAAGTAGAGTTTCCCCCTGCTGTCTTTTACTCCTTTTCTTTTACCCATATTGCTGAAAGATTGACAAGGCGGTCCACCCACGATTACATCCACCTCTCCTTTTGTTAAACCCGCACGTTCCAGCAACAAATCCGCGGATATCTTGGTTATATCACCGCCAAAATCTTCCATCGGATTCCAATCGGGTCTGTTTCGCAGTAAGGTTGCTCTAAACACTGGCACTATTTCAACACAGGCACAGGTTTTGTAGCCCGCCATTTCCAAACCGAGGTCCAGTCCGCCGGCACCCGTGAAAAGACTTATGACTCGTAATGATTCTGGTGTTGAAACATGTCTTATCCTTCGATGTGTGGATGAAGACAGAGGAAGCAAATTTTGTACTGCGGGAGGACTCATATTTTCAAAAATAATTATTCCCTACATTGCTCTTATGACACCAATCATCTTACCTCGGATTTCGCCTCTTTTAACAAAATACGCTTGAAGTTCATCATTTGCCGGCTTAAGCAGCAAAGCTCGTTTGGTGCGATAGACCCTTTTAATGGTCGCTGCTTCACTTTCAGCCTCCCCGGTGGCAACTACGGCAATATCACCATCGTCCACAGTGGCTTGTTTCCTTATGACAAGTATATCGCCGCTTTTGATGCCCGCATTAATCATGCTGTCGCCTTTGGCGCGTAAAGCGTAATGCGAATAACCGCTTCGCATCATATTGCTCGGTATTTCCACGCAGTCTCCCGTTTCTTCCAGAATTGATATCGGTTCACCGCATGACACCACTCCCACCAAAGGAACGAGTTTTGATTCTTTATTCACGAGACGTACGCTTCTGTATCCGCCCGTTCGCACCAACAAACCCGCCTTTTCGAGATTTTTCAGATGGTAATGAACGTTACTGGGTTCTCTGTGTAAGCCTTCGGCAACCCCGCGAATGCTAGGTGCGCAACGATTCTTACGCATGAATTTCTTATAGAAATCCAAAATCTTAGCTTGAGCTGGAGAAAGAGATGAAATCATTTGACTTTATTATAGCGAATCTATAAAATGTGAACAGTTTTATAACACCTTATCACACCATTTATGCCAAAACAACCTCAAAATTCAGGAAAGGAATGGACCTCTGCCGAAGAAAGAAAATTGAAAAGCCTCATCGGTCAAAACACTCCAACCCGAGTCATAGGTCTTAAGCTGAAACGGACCGCTGCATCAATTTATACGAAAGCGGCTCACATGGAATGGTCTTTGAAGCCGACAAACCAATCTCCCTACAACCGTCGCAATAGAAAAGCATAATGTAAAAGCTTTCAAAGGAACCTTTTCATTTGCTTTGATTTTGACCGATTAACATGATTAAAGTATCGCCATCGCTCATCGGCTCCCTTCTCGAATGCCCACGCTGCCTCTGGCTGCACTTCAACGAAGGTATTAAAAGGCCTTCCGGTATCTTTCCAAGCCTACCCAGTGGCATGGATGGGGTTTTCAAGAGGTATTTTGAGTCATACCGAAAGAAAGGGCTTTTACCTCCTGAAATTGACGGTAAAGTCAGTGGGAAGCTGTTTTTGGACTCCGAACAGCTGAAAATCTGGGGGAATAACAGAAAAGGATTGCGCGCTGAATTTCCCGAATATGATTTAACGATGGGAGGCGCGATTGACGATTTGCTCATTGATTCAGACGGAAAATTTGTGCCTTTTGATTTCAAGACTCGCGGCTATCCGATAAAAGAAGACACACACGAGTATTATCAGCATCAGCTGGACCTTTACTCTTTGTTATTTGAGAAAAACGGCCATCCGGCTGCCGATTATGGCTATCTCCTTTTCTTCTACCCAAAGTCTTATTCAAAAAACAAAGCGACGTTCATCACTGAATTGGTTAAAATGACTGTTTCCCCAAAGCGCGGACTGGAAATTTTGAGAAAGGTGAATGAAATAGTATCCGGCAAGAAGCCGAAGGCGCACATTGAATGCGCTTATTGCCTTTATCGTAAAACTTATAAGAAATTATAATAACTCAAATCCCAAAATGAGCTCACGTATACTCTTAATCAATTTTCCTCAAGAGGAAGCCAATAAGTTGGCGAATTTACCCCTCGTTATTGATAGGGGTTACTTGAGCGACGTGAAAAGCACTTCCATGACAACTGACCCTATTGAGGAACACGAGGAGCACTTGGAATTTTATTTCCCGCATTCAATTTACGAATACAAAGTGATTTTTTTGAATCTTAATATAAATTCAGAAGTCGAAAAGGAATTTTCCACAAAAGTAAAACCTTATCCCAAAAAAATGGAGCGGGAATTTTATCAGTATTACACCAAAGATGGAATCGTAGTTGTCTTTCTTGGCGATTACAAGTATTCACATCTTCTAAGTTTGGGAATTCTTGGAATAACCCTCGAACGAGTTTCCGATAAAGACATCACTCCTAGCTTTGTTCTGAGAGACGATACGAATTTTAAGAAAACACTCAAATCATTTCTCCCAGAAATTGTGATGCCAACAAGTCAATACATATACACCGAAGGAGAATACTATGAAAAAAACAAAGGCAGCTTTGCATTAAGAAAAATATATAGCAATCTCGGACGAAAGATTCTTGGTTGTTATCACAATGCGAGAGCAGAATGGTATGACGAAGATATACCGTCTTTCGTCTTACTACCACAATTCAAAAGTAACGTGCCGATAGTAAGGCAAATGTTAAGAGAATTGGCAAAAATCTATACCAAATTTTTACCGGAATTGTACGAACCAGACTGGATTGACTCCGAAAAATACTATCCGAACGAGGTTCAATTTTATGATAAGGAAAAGGACAATTTACTGAAAAAAGTATCAGTAAGGATGGCTGATTTAGGGCAAAAAAAGGAAGAGGCTAAGAAAAAATATGCCTCCATACGAGGTCTCTTGCATCAATCTGGTCAAGAACTAAAAACAAGCGTAATCAGCGTTTTGCAAGGAATTTTCAAACTAAAAGTTACCGACGTTGATGAGACTAAGGAAGGTTCTTTGGAAAACGAGGACATTCTTATAGAGCTTGGAGCGAGGAAAATCCTTGGCGAGGTTAAGGGTGTGAGTCAGGAGAATCCTTCAGTCTCTTTTATCACACAGGTATGGAAACACATCCATCACAACAGTAGTAAAGGGATAACCGAAGGCGCATTGATTTTGAATCATGATTTGAAAACCGACCCAGAAGACAGACACCCTGCCTATACAGGAGAGCTTGAAAAGGAGTTGGAAGACATAATTTTTATCGACTCACGGATTATTTACTACCTCGGACTGGCAGTAATCGACTTCGGAATGCCCGCGGAAGAAGCTGCCGCAATTTTATTCAAAAAGGGACGAGCTGAATTTAACCTTGAGGAATATGTAGCAAACAAAAATCAACCCGCCGAGCAGACTAATGTATAGTGAGTAGCACGGTGGGGCAATCAATAAACCAAATCTGCCCCAGTTGCGAGAAGCCTGCTGGTATATAAATATGACCACCGGAGCCTCGAAAAAAAGTTCTAGCATCCTCCACGATATGAAGCCAAACTAAATGAATAGAGTCCAAAACCTACAGCCAAAGAATTTGCGGTTTTTCTCTGTTCAGGAGCCCTTGCCACGACAGCATGGCCGCATCAATAATGTCATCCCATTTTTCATGGCCAAACCCTAAAAGCTGGCCTATCCAATCTTCCATACCTTCACTGCGGAAAAGAATCTGGTCGTTCTCAAAATAAGGGAGGTACGTCTCTAGCCGCGCCCTCTTGTCTCTCGTTTGGTTCACGCCGGTAACCGGCAAACTGTACCGTCTTTGAATCTCCTCAATGGCCGCTTGCTGGTAGGCGACGCTTTCCACGTAGAGGCCAATCGCAAGGTCTGGATATATTTTTTGATAATTTTCAAAAGTTTCCTTTATTTTCACAAGCGTTTCATTGAAATCCCAGCGCCCGGAGATGTTTTTCAAATTGTAAATTTTGCCCTCGGCTTCGCCCGCGATATTTATTGAGGTGTAATCCGCGGTGTCCTTTTTCGAGATTGCCAAATCAACCCCGAGCGCAATTTGTTCAAGTTTTGGAATCTCGTTGTAATACGGAATTCTTTTAACGAGCTGGTCTTCGGGAGCATGAATTTGCAAAAGATATTCGCGCTGGAAATATCGCAGCCCGCTCTTTGCCTTCAATGACGCAATCTTGTCGGGAGAATAGGCGCTGGGCCATAAATTTATTCCCGTATTTGTGATAAGTGGAAATTCTTCTACCGTACCAAAATTACTTGAAAGTATTTTATTTTTCAGACGCATCATGAAACTGTCCTTGTGCAGAAAATTCCCTATAACGACTATTTTCCCTCTGACTGGGTCAAGCGAAGGGATTACATCGGAAAGCGCCCACTCCTCCGTCTTGTCGCGCTGGTCCTTCGTGCGCACGTCTTGGATGTTTTCGACATCATCGAGAATTATGAGGTCGGGCCTGCTTTGTAAATGCCGAAGACCGCGCACCTTCTGCCCACGGCTTCGGCTCATAATGCGCACGTTGTTTTTCAGAAAGATATTTGTTGCAGTCCAATCTTCTTTTTGCGTTTCAAAATTTCCAAAATCATCCATGATGAACTTGTTGTACTCAAACTCATAGATAAGATTGGAAATTATTTGTTTGGCTTGAGTGTGTGTGTCGGAGCACAGAATTATGAAATTCCTTTTCCCAAAGATTGCCGACCAAAGGGGGAAGGCCAGAGAGACGATGGTGGATTTTGCCGAGCCGCGGAAAGCAATCAGTTCAAGCGTATTTATTTTGTCATCTTCAAGACTTTGGAAAATCTTGTAATGGAAATCCGGCGTGGCCGCCTTCAAGTAATGCGAAAGATACAGGACAATAAACCAAGCCAAGGAACGTTCAGCCAATTCTTTGCGCCTCTCTTTGGTGTCCGTTATTTTCGCTATCATAGGTGTCGGCGCGGTCTGTAGCATATTGAATTGCTTGTTGAATTATTGTTTCGTCTTCAGGGGTCAAATTTGATTCGGTCTTAACGAAAAGGGGATTTTCTTTATCTCCCGATAATTGCGTCTTGTTACCCCATTTTTCATGCACCCGGGTTTTCAGGAAAAAAATCAGCATCGTAACATTTCCCTTTTGAATATGTTCCCATGCTTTCGCTTCTACAATACCGACAATGTCTTCCCAGATATCCTCAATGGCCGTCGCAAATTTCGGGTCATCCTTTTTGAGCTGATAGATGCGCGTTCGGTCATATCCAATAGCTTTCGCAGCAAGAGTCAAATTCCCTCCAAGTTCGCGGTATTGTTCAAGAAAGGGCCTTTTAATAGCGTCGAATCCGTCGAACTGTAGTTGGCTTACATCAAGCATAATTACATTATAACAAACGAGGTTTACCCGAAATGTCGCCCCACCAAAATTAACCGGTAAATCCTTTCAAACCCAACATACCTTGATAACATTGCTCCATGAGCACCACCCGGCTTTCCGTAAGCAAATCGGGGAGTTTTTTGATATATTCAAATAGCGTCCAGGCGGGCCCACCATAGGCACGAGCGAAGCGAGTGCCGCTTTGTTAATCAAGCACGAAGAGCTCTTGATTTATTCTCAATAATGAACTATACTATAACTAGTTTTAATATAGTTAACAAATATAGTTTATGACTACGCAGGTTTCATTCACGGCTGATGAAAATTTGAAAAATAAAGCTTTGCAAAAGGCTAAAGATGAAGGTATAACGCTTAAAACTTTATTCATTTACACGATGAAGGGTTTTGTTGAAGGTAAAATATCGCTTGAAATACAAGGGATCGAAAACGAGCCGGATGTAGAAGAGCTTACTTTTAAAAATAAATCGGTCAATAAAAAAGCCGAAAAATTAGCAAAATTACTTTTATAAGAGATGCTGGTTTTGACGCAATACATTGCGAAGCATGAGTTTAAACCATTGAGTCGTTTTTTGAATTTGGATGATCTGTTTGATGGAGCGCGAAAAGTGATAAATGGTCTTGCCATAGAAACAAAATCCCCACGAGACCTTCCAGGTTTTCGTTTCTTTAAAGTACGCATCGGAAAAAAGAATGGAGCTCGGATGATTGTTTTTATTGTTACGGAAAGTAAAAAAGTTGTTCCAGTTTTCATTCGCCTAAAAAAAGATAAGATTTTCGGCATGAATATGGCGATGAATAATCCTCGAGTTGTTCATCAAATAGGCAAAAATTTGGATAGGATTCTTGACGACATAAAAAACAAAACATATCAAGAATTTGCCTGCTGATTTATTAAGCGGCTATTGATGCAAGTCATGCAGTTTCACGAACCGGAATTTGATGTTGTTTTCTTCGTGCATTGGCGATTCGCTGATTTTTTTGAATTTTGCCGGATCGATTTTTGGGAAGAAGGCGTCGCACCTAAAGTCGCCAAAAATTTCCGTGAGGTAAATCGTTTGGCAGTTTGGATTGCCGATGGCTTCTTCAAAAACTTTTGCTCCGCCGATGACAAAAATTTCTTCGGCTAGGCCGAGCCGCGGCGAGGCTAAGTCATTAATGCGCCCGGAGGGCGCAACCTTATTTTTTTGCTGCGCTTTTTGGAGCGCTTCTTGAAGCGATGCGGCCTGCAGCACGCCGGATGGCACCGCATAGCTATTTTGATGTGTTAAAACGATGTTTGTTCTTTCGGCAAGCGGTCTTCGCTTTTCCGGAATAGATTCCCATGTTGTCCGTCCCATAATAACGGCGTTTTTCCCGCGGCCAATTGTCGTGTCATGGAAGAATTTTAAATCAGCCGGAATATGCCACGGCAATCGGCCAGATTTTCCAATTCCCATTTTTTCATCCGCGGCTGCAATGAGTGAAAACTTCATACCGCCACTTTAAATTTAATAAACTCGTGGTGCTGATAATTTTCCAGTGTAAAATCTTCAAACTTTAAATCCCAAAACGGTTTGTCCGTAATTTTTAAAGTCGGCAGTGGATATGGTTTTCGCGCGAGCTGCTCGCGCAATCCTTCAATATGATTTAAGTAAATATGCGCATCACCGAGCGTGTGCGTAAAAATTCCCGGCGTCAAACCGCATTCTTGCGCAATCATCATCATAAGCGTAGCATAACTCGCGATATTGAACGGCACGCCAAGCGCGATATCGGCGCTTCGCTGGTAAAGTTGGCAGTCAAGACGGCCATTTACAACATAGAATTGAAACAATAAATGGCATGGCGGCAGTTTCATCCGATCCAAATCCGCCACATTCCACGCATTCACAATGAGCCGGCGTGAATTTGGATTGCAGCGTATTTCATCAAGCACGTTTTGAATTTGATCAACGTGCGTCTTGCGCCATTTTTTCGCAAGCCGATCCCAGCTGAACTTTTCCCACTTACGCCATTGGTAACCGTAAATCGGCCCGAGTTCGCCCTTAGGGTCTGCCCACGCATTCCAAATCGGCGTGTGCTGCGCGAGGTCGTCATTGATATTTGTTGAGCCTTTCAGAAACCACAAAAGCTCCCGTACAACCGCATCAAAAAGAACCTTTTTTGTTGTCACCATCGGGAAGCCTTTTCGCAAATCATACTTTCGCTGGATTCCGAAAACCGAAATCGTTCCAACGCCGGTGCGATCGTTTTTCTTTTCGCCTTTATCGAGAATTTCTTCAACAAGGCTTAAATATTCTTTCATGGTGCGCCATCATCTTATCTTAAAAACAGGCTTGCGCAAGCCGAAAAATTAGTATACGATCACCTCCTTTATTATGACGGAAATCGAAGCCGTTCGCGTTCGTGAAGAAGCAAGACTCCTGCCAGTCGGTTATTTTGCCATGATGACGGAGCGGCCGCCGTTTAATCAAGATATTGAACAATGTCAGACGCCGGAAAGCGCTTATTTATTCGCGTTGGAAGTTGAGCATATGCGAGTGCCGGACGAATTGCGGTTTGATATTCTTCAAAAAGATATTCCGCAAGTGCATCAGTACAGAATTGAGCGCATTTGGGAAAAGGTTCTCGAGATGCAGTCCGCGTGGCAGGATTCTGTAGAAGCTTTGGAATACAAGTGGGCACATGCTCCGCGGACCGACGATAGAGAAGCAAGAGCAGCTGTAAAAAATACGCCTTTAACGATCCGGAAAGATTTACGTCAGGCTTTAACGGCGATCGTAAGCCTCTCTCCGCAGCACGAAGAACATGCTAAAAGAACGCAACTTCGCCAATGGAAAACCGAAGAAAGAGCGCTCCGTTTGGAATTCTATAACGCTGACAAAAATTATCTCGTGGCGCTGCGATTGTATTATGAAATGCTTCTTGAGCCCGGAAAAAAAGAAGCGGAAGAGATGCGTGCCGATCCGCATGCATCAAGCAAGCCTCCGCCAACGCTCCCTTTCGACCATCCGCTACGCTGGGAAATCGTCATGCGAAATCGATATCTTCGCCTTATTGATGCCACGCATCAGGCCATGTCCATTGCCAAGGCAGCGCATCATGAACAAAGAGCGAGGCGTTTACGCAAAGTACAGAAAGTGCCGTATGTGCTCCATCCTATCAGTGTGGAAATGGCTTATATTTTGGACACAGTTCCATTTGTCATTGAGCAAGAAAAAATGCCGCATAACGTTATTGTCGGTACAACGGCTGCAGCGCTCCATGACGCGGGCGAAGATACGCAACTGACTATTGATGATATTTTGAGGGATTTTCTTAAAACAAGAGCGGATAGGATAGACAGCAGAATTGACCAAGCGATTGCTAGCGGTTTCGGTTTAAGCCGCGACGAATTTAAACGAAAAACTCTGCATTTTATAAGAAGCGAAGTCATTGATGAGCTTCGTGCTATTTTAGGCGCGCTTTCGCACAACACTGTGTTGAGCGACAGCGAGAAAAAACGTGCGCTTGAACAAAACATTGCAGGTCCTGCGCAAACTATGGAATTAGTCGGAGTTGATGAATCGAAATATGCCGCTTGGGGCTTGGATCCAAACAGTTTTCCAACGCCGCTGAAAGCATTTTCTGTGTTTCCTCGTTCTTATGAACGCGATATTGATGCTTTTCTCGTGCGCCTAAATCTGCTTGGAAAAAAAGCGAAACAGCATGCGCTCATAATAAAACTGGAAGATCGTGCGCATAATTTAATTGATTGCAAAGATTTGCCGCCGGCAACGCAGGCGAAGAAACTTCGCTCCACCATCCGTCTTATCGCTTATGCTATGTGCGATTATCTTCCTCGTAACGGTTTGCCTCTCTATAATGCGCTGCCGCGTTTGATTGATATAACTATGAGGGAATATCAGCGGTTTCGCGCGGAAAATCCCGAACTCGTTATTCCTGAAGACAGCGGTTTTATGGATTTTCTCGGGATGTGGCATCGTTCCGTTGAGCGATTACAGCTTCCAGAGTTTGCTGAAGCCGCACTTTCGACATATCCGGATGTTATTTCAGAGGGAAAAGAAAATGCGCCAGGTGGTTTAATGGGGCTAGTGAGACAGTTGATACAGCGGGTTAGAGGAAATTATTGAGGAGTTTTTCAAGGTCTTCTGCGATTTTTTCACGGCAATAGTTTTTTTCTACAAATGCGCGGCCGGAAGTTCCAAGGCGATCGGCTTCAGCCGGATTTTTTTTGAGCAAAAGAATTTTTTCAGCAAGGTCTTTTGCATTTTCTTCTTCCGCAGTTAAGCCGCAGCCGGCTTTTTCCATGAGTTCGCTCGCTTCGCCTTTCAAATTGATGATGATGGGTTTTGCGCCAGCCATATAATCGAACATTTTGGAAGGAAAGGTGTTGCGGAACGTGTCGGCTTTTTTGTATGGGATTACGCAAACGTTTGCAGATGCAATAAATGTCGGCATTTCACTGCGCGGCCGTGCGCCGGTAAAGATGATGTTCGTGAGATTTTTTTGAGTCGCTTCGTTTTGGAGTTTTTGGAAAAGCACGCCTGCACCGACGATTAGGAATACGATATCATGCTGTTCTTTTAGAAGTGCGGCGGTTTTTATGAAAATTTCCGGCGCCTGCGCCAGGCCGAGATTACCTGTATAGAGCACGACAAATTTATTTTCGATGTTCCACATGCGCCGTACGTGATCGCCTGAAATATCCGGTCGGAATAGATCGAGTTCAGCGCCGTTGGGAAGGATAGTGATTGGAGGAATTACGAATGACGAATGATGAATGATGAGCTTCTTGATTCCTGGAGAAGTGACCGTGATGTGGTCAGCGCGGCGATAAATATAGCGGGCGAGTTTTTCGCCTTGTCTTAGTAGGATTTTGCTGCGCACAGCGCCGACGCTTTCCACAGACTCCGGCCAAATGTCGCGAATGTCGAGGATAAAACGCACGCTACGCCACAGTTTTTTGAAAATGACGCCGATGAAGCCTACAAAGAGCGGAGGGGAAGTAGCGACAACAAAGTCAGGTTTTGGAATTTTTCGTTTTGCAATTACCGAAGCGATTATGAATGAAAGATAATGGGCGAGCCTTGCAAGGGTTTTCTTTTGCGTTGAAAGGAAGATGCGCGTTCTGTAAATTGTCACGCCGTTATCTTTTTGCACTGTCCAGCGGTTTTTATAGCCTTCGTATACTTTTCCTTCCGGATAATTCGGCGCGCTCGTGAGCACGGAAACTTCGTGGCCGGCTTTGGCAAGAAATTTTGCAAAGTATCCGATGCGGTTACTGGCCGCGCCTATTTCAGGCGGATAGAATTGTGAAATGAAAAGGATGCGCATTGGTCATTGAGTAGTGGATAGTTAAAACAGGAGCCTTTTCTTTTATGCCGTAGCGAGGAGAAACATAATCTTCTCGAATTTTCGCATATTTTACGAGTTCTTGAGGGAGTTCCATAATGAGCCTTTTGCCGTTTTTCGTGAGTATAACAGTACGGCCCTCCAGTTTCACCGCTACGCCCGGCGCAAAATGGAAATTCCATTGTAGTACGCACGAGCGTAGCGAGTGCGCTTCGTCCTCTCGTCCCCGAAGGGCGCAATCCTTGCTAAGCAAATAGCGTTTTGCATCAGTAAAACAATAATCGAAAAAATCAGTTAAAGTGATTACGCATTGTTTTTTATCGAAATGGATCTTTCGTCTATGCGTGATTGGATTTCGCAGGCGATTATATCCATCGTGCTGTCCATCGAACAAGTCAAATGCTTCCGTGCTTTCCCATCGGTTCAGCTGCGGATGAGCATCTTCAATCATGCCAAACACGGTATCTTTTCTGAATCGATTCTGTTCTTGGCCGTCGACGGTCACCGTGTTGTGCATGGCTGTTGAGCGAAAATGCTGCCGCGCCGCAGGATCAAAAGTGTAGCAATAGGTTCCAGGATCAATAATAAAATCTTCGCCGTCCGCAGTCAGTTCAAAGCTCAAGGCGTCATTATGGCCGTGTCCGCCATTTCCTTTTTGTCCGATTCCTCCGCCGTGAATAATAAGGTACCAGTCGTTTTTGCGCATGATGTATATATGGGAATCATTAAAACCTTGGCTTATTGATGCTGCGCCGACTTCTTTTTGAAAAAGCTCTTTTTCAAGCCAAAAAAGATGAGTATGATATTGAAAAAGCCTTCCGTCGTCGCTGTCGCCGAGCATGGGTGCTAGCCCATTTGGTTTTGTATACGAGCGGATAAAGGCAAACATTTTCTCAAGCTTAAACAAAAAGCTGGAAGAAAAAGCGATATCATTCGCACGCGCCAAAAGTGTGCAGAACCCGAACATTTCCGTGACAAAACCGTGATATCCAGTGGATGCTTCATATAAAATGCCGTCAGAACCGACTTGTTCTTCAATTTGTTTTTCAAGTCCGATGAGCCCTTTTGCTTTCCATTTTCTGGCTTCTTTGAACTCCGGAAAAAGCACGCCAAGGAAAAATAACCCTGTAAAATTTCCAATAAGATGATTCGTATTGAAGCCCGGGCCGTATTCCAAATTGCGCAGAAGAAATTTTCCATGCTCGACGATCGAGGTTAAAAAAGTTTTTTGCCACTCATTATGTTTCCACATCGCCGTATCTTTCAAGAAATACCAAGCGAGCGCAAAGTTGCACGCGCGAATCGCAACCTCAAGCGGACTTTGCCAATTTACGCCTTTGCCGAGCGGATTTTTCAAAATCCAATCATGAATAAGATTTTTTGCTTCCTCTGGAGTCTTCATAAGAGTCGAAAGAAATTGAAACCGCGAAAGTTCCCACGGCACCTTGATCTCGCCTCGGCCGGAAAAATCTTTTTGCCAATCAATATATTTTCCAAGTTTCGTGAGGCCGGAGCCAAGAAGATCGAATTCATGATGAACAATGCGATCAACGCTTTCTTTTGATCCTGTCATGTGCGCCCGAAAAAGAGAAATGGGAAGCTGTGGCTTTTCCCCGCTAAAATCTGGAATGAGTTCTTTTTCAAGCGATACTTTGAAGGTGCGTGAAAACTTTCGGGCTGCCATCCGCGCGCCGTATATTAAAACAGCTGAAACCGGCAGCTCTAGAATTCTCTTTATGCGATGAAGTGTTTTCATGTCATCCAACGGTCAAACCAGAGTGAAAGAGTTATGAGATTCCAAATGCGAAAGCTTGCATCAACGCGGCCATTTTGATGGTCGGATACGAGTTTTTCAACCGCTGCGCGATCGAGCAAATCCGCTTCCCAAATTTTTGATTTCCAAAGAATTTTAGGAAGTTCGTCGCGAAGCGCAGTCTTGAGCCATTCCGTGATAGGAGCGGCAAATCCTTGTTTTTTTCGATCAATAATTTCATTGGGAATCGTGCCGCGCACAGCTTCTTTGAGAATATATTTTGAAATACCGTTTTTGAGTTTCAAATCCATCGGGATTTGCATGGCAAGTTCGACAAGCCGATGATCGAGGAATGGGACGCGCGATTCAATGGAATTCGCCATGGTGATTTTGTCTACGCGCATGAGAAGGAGTTCGGGCAAACGTATTTTAAGTTCGAGATAAATCATTCGGTTGAGAAAATCCGCATCCGGAGAAGCGGCATCTATTTTTTCATAGTGCGGTTTTATGACGTAAAAGCTTGATCGGCCGTCCATGCGTTGGCGAAAGTTTTTCGAGAGAATATCCCATTTCGTGAATTCGCTGAACGCGATCGCTGCGCCCCAGAAAAATTCCTCTGCAGAAGCTAAACGGCGCAGCTGTTCTTTATGAAGATCGTAGGCCGGGTGATTCGTTATTTTACTTAAAGAAAAGAGCAATTTTTTAAGAGGCATCGGCACACGTTCGAGTTTCCGCCACCACGTTTTCCAAAAATTCAACACGAGCCGATACTGGTCGTAGCCGGCAAAAAGTTCGTCCGAACCTTCGCCGACTTGAGCAACAATAACGCCGGAATCGCGGATGAGTTTTGAGACAAAATAGAGCGGAAAACAAACCGGATCGCCGTTCGGATCATCCGCATGATGAGCAAGAGTCGGCAGAAATTCGAGAAGATTTTGCGGCCCAACCGTAATTTCGTGATGATGGCTTTTGAAAATGTCAGCCACTTTCCGCGCCCACTTGAACTCATCGTATCGCGGGAGACCTTTTACATTCACGGAAAATGAATCTACAGGCTGGCCGCGCGCTTGCGTCATCAAAGCCACATTCGTGCTTGAATCAATGCCGCCGGAAAGAAAAACCCCGAACGGTACATCGCATACCATCTGCCGCTCCACAGAGTCTTTTAAAATGCTGCGAATTTTCTCTACAAAATATTCATCATTATTTCGTAATTCATCATTCATCATTCGTAATTTCGTCATGGCATCCCAATACTGCGTTTCTTGAATTCCATTTTTATCCACCGTCAGATACCACCCAGCCGGCAGTTTTTTTATGCCTTCAAAAAGCGTCATAGGCGCTGGACAGCAGCCGAAAGTGAGATAGTGAAAAAGCGCCTCTTCATTGAGGTGTTTTTTGAAGCCGGGATGCGCAAGAATCGCTTTTATTTCCGAGCCAAAAATAAGAGTGCCGTTTTGGATAGTATAGTAGAGCGGTTTTATTCCAAGCCGGTCGCGCACAAGCCAAAGCCTCTGTTTTTTCTCATCCCACAGCGCAATTGCAAACATGCCGTTCAAATCTTGCACCGCGTCGAGACCCTTTTCCTCGTATGTGTGGAGAATCGTTTCTGTATCCGATTTCGATTGAAACGAATGCCCTTTTTTTTCAAGCTCATGCCGTAACTCGCCAAAATTATAAATTTCTCCGTTAAGCATGACCCAAAGCGTCCCGTCGCTGCACAAAGTCGTCATGGGTTGATGGCCTTTTGAAGAAAGATCAATAATGGAAAGCCGCCGAAATCCAAATCCAAGTTTTTGATTTTTAGAAATATACGCTCCGCTGTCGTCCGGGCCGCGATGCGTCAGCGTTTCGCGCATGCGGATGAGCGCGGTTTCATCAACCTTTGATTGATTTTGAAAATGAAAAATTCCCGTTAATCCACACATACTTTATTTTTTAGCAGTAATTAATAGTTCGAGACCAAATCTATGCCCGAGTAATCGTACGAACCATCTTGGATAGAATTTCCAAATAAGACGATAAACACGGCCTTGGTATTTTTTACTCGGTTTGATTTCGAGAAGATCGCCGGCACACAGTTTTGTTTCTAAATGAATATTTTGAAAACCCACGGCTTCGAGTAAAATTCGGGCTTCTTGCAGCGTATAAGCCTTCGTCCCCGGACTTTCGAGATAATGAAAAAGCGCGTAGCGTGAAGTTTTCCACGGACGGCCTTTAAGAAGGCAGTGTTGAATCCATAACAAAAATCCAGTCCACGAAGGAATATGATAAATCATCGCTTTGAGAATTCCGCCAGGCTTAAGAACGCGCAAAGCTTCTTTAAAAGCTTGCGTGGTATCCGGCGTATGATGGAGCACGCCCCAACTGTAAATAATATCGAATTCGCGATCAGCGAAAGGAAGTTTTTCCGCATCCGACGCCAGCAATCGATATTGATGCGGTTTGATGTTATGGGCCTCAAGTCTTTCACGTGTATGTTTTATTGCGGCCTCCGTTAAATCGATTCCGGTCGCATGCGCGCCGTGCCGAATCCACTCAAGAAAATCCACGCCGGCGCCGACGCCGATCTCCAGAACTTTTTTCCATTTTGCTTTGGAAAACTGCGCAAACGATGGAATATGCGGTTCGAGTTCATAGCGGCCTTGTTCAATTTCCTCGCCGTATCGAATGCCGCACGTTTCATCTTCCCAATGCGTTTTAACGGCTTGTTTGAGCGTATTTTTATCCATGCGCTTTTTTATTCACTTCAAAACTCGTTTCCGTCACAGAAAATAATTCTTCCAATGGAATTGGGAATTTTCCATCGCGCAAAGCATGAGCAAAGGCCTGAAGTTCTTCAAAATGACCTTTACCTTGATGCCAAGTTTTAAGCCCGCCTTCGCCTCCCCAAACCCGCAGCGCTTTATAATCATCAAGTTCATACACGCGGCCATCGCAATAAATTTCAGCATATTCTTTCGGCAGATTTTTATTTCCGAGAGCGGTGTAGAGAAGATGGCATACTGAACCGTCTTCGTAGGAAATGGTGGCTGAAAAATTATCCTGGCCGATGATGTCTTTGGTGCGAGGCGAAAGCGACTGCGCTTCGATTTTTTTAGGCCGGCTGCCGGTCAAAAATTCGAAGAAATCAAAAAAGTGGCATGCTTCGCCGATGATGCGTCCGCCGCCTTCGGGTTTTTGCGTCCAGTGGTCCATCGGGAGATGTCCGGCATTCACGCGATAGTGCACGAGGAGAGGATTTCGGCGGTTTTGCGTTAGTTCTTTTATGCGCTTGGCATATGGCGAAAAGCGCCGATTGAATCCCACCATGAGGATCGGTGTTTTTTCTTTATAAATTCCGGTTTGTAACGAAAAAAAGTTTTTTATTTCATTAAGTTCCTCATGAGTGAGCGCCAGCGGTTTTTCTACAAATACGTGCTTGTCAGCCCTGAGGCTGGCAAGCACGACTTGTGCATGAAGATTATGGCGAGTTGCAATGAGCACCGCATCGACATTTGGATCATTCAGGACTTCTTCAAAATCCGTGGTGCAGTACTGCGCGCCATATTGTTTTGCAAACTGTTTGGCAGTGGTGCCTTTTTTTGAAACCACTGCGCGGAGCGCAAAGCGCGAGCGCAGCTTTTTGATATTCGGCAGATGCGTTGAAATGGCGAACGAACCCGCTCCTATGAGCGCAATGGCAATCTGCCCTTCTCTTTTTGCGGCATGCGTCGGTAGCAAGATTTTTTTCGTATGTAACGGCTCATCGTGGTAGGAAAGTAAAACAGCGAGCGGTTTTTGTTCTTTCAGTTGCTCATAGGCTTTTACGGCTTCCTGTAAGGCAAATTCCTGTGGTGCAAGCGCGAGAAAATCAACTTTTCCTTCAGCGAGCAATTTCAAATATTCTTCCATGTTGCGATTTTCAGTCCAACGTACATATGGAAGGGGATAATCGAGCATTTCTTCTTCATACGTCGGATCATAGCGACCCGGACCGTACGAGCACGAAATTTTCAAATCGATTTCTTTTTCGTACCACGGATTTCGTTGCAAGTTGAGTCCAACCGCGCCAACTACAACAACGATTCCCTTTCTTCGCGTAATTTCCATGGCTTTTTGAAGAGGCTCATGCGACTGGGTTGAAGCCGTAATAATGGTCGCGTCAACGCCGAATCCTTCAGTTATTTTTTGAATTTCATTGGCGTCTGCGGCGGTCAATGCAAAATTTGCGCCTAGTTTTTTGGCAAGATTGCAGCGCTTTTCATCAGGATCTACGCCGATAATGCGAGTTCCGGCAGCCTTCAAAATCTGCACAGCGAGTTGGCCAATGAGGCCAAGTCCGATGACTGCCACAGTCTCTCCAAGTTTCGGATTCGCTTGGCGCACGCCTTGCATGGCAATGGCGCCGAGCGTAACCGAAGCAGCTTGTTTTAACTCAAGTCCGTCCGGAATTCGACTGACGAGTAGCCTCGGAACCGCGACAAATTCTGCGTGATTTGCCACGCCAGCGCCGCTGCACGCGACGAGATCGCCAATGCAAATATCGCGAATATTTTTTCCAACTTCCACAACTTCGCCGGCAAGTGAATATCCGATCGGGGTGCCAAAATCGAGCATGCTCTTGATGATTTTGTAGGTTTGCACCAGACCTTTTTCCGAAGCCATTTTGAGCGCTTTTTTCACATGATGCGGTTGTTTCATGGCGCGCGTAAGGAGTGACTGATTTGACATCGCAATGCCGGACAATTCCGTGCCGGTGCTTATGAGTGAATAGCGCGTTTTTACAAGCACTTCGTTATCCGAGATTGCCGGTGGAGGCACTTCTTCAAGGATTATTTCGCCTTTTTGGAGGAGTAGTTGTTTCATATAAATGTTGCGTAAGCTGCAAGGGGCATTTGCCTCACTTCGCTGGAGTCGGCCCGTTCCGTTCCTCCTCCTGGAACGCTCCGTTCGGCAAACAGCCCCATGCAGCTTACATATACAGAAAATTTTGCGTATTGCATTTTGTAATTTGTATTCATAGTTTTTTAGTTAAGATTTTTGCAATTCTCTCCGCAGCTTTGCCATCCCATAATTTCGGCCGGTGCGGATGCCGCGCAGGATTGCGAAGAATTTCCGAAACGGCTTTAAGGATTTTTTTCTCATTCGTTCCGACAACGCGATTCGTGCCTTCCTCCACAGTCACAGGCCGTTCCGTATTTTCGCGCAGCGTTAAGCACGGCACGCCGAGGATGGTTGTTTCTTCTTGAATGCCGCCGGAATCGGTCAGAACGAGATCCGCATGGCTTATGAGCTTGAGAAAATCGATATATCCGAGCGGTTCAATAAGCATAAGTCCTGTGCCATTGATATGCCACTTTTTGAGATTTTTTTGCGTGCGCGGATGGACCGGAAAAACAACCGTCATTTTTTCAGCAATTTTTTTGAGCATACCGATGATTTTTTTGAGAAGTTTCGGGTCATCCACATTACTCGGGCGATGGAGCGTGACAACAACGTACGGTTTTAAACCAAGATGAAGATCGCGGAGAATAGGCGATTCATCCGCGATTTTCTTTTGCGCGAGGAGCGTGTCAATCATCACATTTCCCACAAAGAAGATTTTTTTTCGATCAACGCCTTCACGTTGCAGATTCACGAGCGCCGATGGCTCTGTGCAAAACAAAAAATCAGCCAACCGATCCGTCACAACGCGATTGATCTCTTCCGGCATATTCCAATCAAAACTTCTTAAACCGGCTTCCACATGAGCCACCTTGATGCTTCGTTGCGCTGCGGTAAGGCTGCATGCCACTGTCGAATTTACATCTCCGACCACAACAACGAGATCGGGCTGGATTTTTTCGAGCACGGCGTCAAACGCGATCATGATTTTTCCGGTTTGCTGCGCGTAGCTCCCGGATCCGACCCCAAGATTAATATCCGGCTTCGGAATTTTTAAATCATGAAAAAAAACGCGTGACATTTTTTCATCATAATGCTGCCCCGTATGCACGATGATCGTTTCAAGATTTTTGAATTTTTGCAGCGCGGCGGCTAGTGGCGCGATTTTTACGAAGTTGGGTCGGGCGCCTGCCACGAGCATAATCTTTTTCATAGGCGGCAGAAGGAAGAGTAACGAACCATGACATGGTTTTATTGAGTCCTTCAAAAAATTCCGTTTTGGGTTCCCAGTTCAAAAGTTTTTTCGCAAGATTTCGATTCGCGAGCGTGTCATGGGGTTCAATGCGCGGCGGAATATTCGTTGTTTTCCATTCAAAAGCTTTGGCGACTTCATTCACGGAGTGATTTGAGCCGGCCCCGATATTAATGATTTCACCCTTGCCGACATTTTGGCTTTCCATAGCGGTTAAATTCGCGGCAACTACATCATCGATATACGTAAAATCGCGCGTCTGTGTGCCGTCAGAAGTTATCGTGAGCGGCTTTCCCTGCGCGCGTTGCCGCAAGAAAATGGCAATAACCGTCACATAAGCGCCCTCAAACGCCATGCGCGGTCCAAACACATTGAAGTATCGGAGCGAGACGGTTTCAAGTCCGTAAAACATACTCGCGAGGCGCATGTAATGCTCGCCTACATATTTTTGCAAACCATACGGACTTTTTGGATTCGGTTTCATGCCCTCATGAAGCGGCAAAGTATCTTGATCGCCGTAGGCGGAAGAAGAGGCGGAGTAGATGATGCGTTTCACTCCCGCATCGCGTGCGGCCAAAATCACATTGAGCGTTCCGGTAATATTTATTTCATTAGTTTCCATGGGGTTTTCAATGGAAACCTGGACACGCGGAAGCGCTGCGCAATGAAAAACGCCATCGATATCTTTAAAAGCTTTTGTGATCGCTTTCGAGTTTGTGATCGAAGCTTTCACGAAATCCGCACCTTTCGGAATATTTTCAAGTTTTCCCGTACTCAAATTATCGAGAATTCGAACTCGATCGCCGCGGGCAAGGAGCGCAGAGGCAATATGGGAGCCTATAAATCCGGCTCCGCCGGTAACAAGATAAAACTTACCCATAACAGCGGTATTCTACTGATTTTTCCGCTTACGGTCTACCTATTGACATATATTTAAAACCGTATTTCCGAATAGATTGCGGATTTATTAAGTTGCGCCCGTCAAAAATTATTGCATCACGCATTTTTTTCTTGATAAGCGGCCATGGGAGATTTTTAAATTCTTCCCATTCCGTGAGGATGAGAAGAGCATCAGCCTTCAGCGCCACTTCCTCTGGTTTTTTGCAAATTTTAAGCTTATGGATGATCTTTTTCGCGTTTTGCATAGCTTTTGGGTCATATGCTTTCACATTTGCGCCTTCATTTATAAGCCACTGTATAATGTCCATTGCCGCTGACTCGCGCACATCATCAGTGTTATTTTTGAACGCAAGCCCGAGCACGCCGATGTTTTTCTTTTCGAGCGTGCCAAGTTCGCGCCGGACTTTTCCTAAAAAGAGGCGACGCTGCGTTTGATTGACTTCAATGACCGCTTTAAGAAGTTTAAAATTGTAGGCATTGGAAATCGCCACGCGGTGGAGCGCTTTTGTATCTTTTGGAAAACAACTGCCGCCGTATCCTATGCCGGCCTTAAGAAAAGCTTTTCCGATGCGCGGATCAAGGCCCATGCCGAGCGCAACGTCATCCACATTCGCGCCTACCGAATCGCACAAATTTGCGATTTCGTTTATAAATGAAATTTTTGTCGCCAAAAATGCGTTACTTGCATATTTAATAATTTCCGCAGTACGCAGATCCGTAATAACACGTTCCCCGAGAAGTTTTTCATGGAGCTTTAAAAGGATTTTTGCAGTAAGGATTTTTGCAGTATGGTTAGATTCCACACCGATCACAATGCGGTCAGGATAGAGCGTATTTGAAACAGCCGAGCCCTCGCGTAAAAATTCCGGCGAGGAGGCCACATCGAAGCTCACCGCAGTTTTTTTCTTGATTATTTCTTTGATTTTTTCCGTGGTCCCGACCGGAACGGTGCTTTTCATAACAACTACGCAATCCTTTTTGAGATATTTGGCGATTTGTTCAGCTGCATGGAAGACTTGAGACAGATCTGATTCTCCAGTTTCAAGAGGCGGCGTGCCAACGCAAACAAAAATCACATCAGCGGACTTGAGAGCCACCGCATAGCTTTCTGTCGGTACGAGCTGTTTTTTCTTTACGGCTCCGCGGATAAGTTCAGGAAGTTGAGGTTCGTAAAAGTGCACTTTTCCATGTTTTAAAAGCCGGATTTTTTCCTGCGCCGTATCGAGCACCCATACTTTGTGCCCTAATTTTGCGAATACGGCCGCCGAAGTCAGTCCCACATATCCCGCGCCGATGATTGCGATATTCATAATGTATGCGTAAAATCTATCACGATGCCCAACCCGAAACAAATGCAGTGGACTGATGAGACTCTCGCCCGTTTCTGGGATTATGTTTCGCAATTCCCAGAACATTATTTTGCTTATCAATTTGGCGATATTATGCTTGAAAAACTGGAGAAGTACTTTTCCAATATTCGCACTGTCCTGGATTACGGCTGCGGAACGGGTTTTCTAATGCCGCATTTGCTGAAGCGCGGTTTTGATGTCACCGGCCTCGATTTTTCTAAAAAATCAATACAATTTGTGAATGAAAAGTTCCGAGGGAATCCGCATTTTTTTGGAGCAAAGAGTATTGAGGAGATTTTGAATGCCAAAGAATGTTTTGATGTAATTTTTGTCGTCGAAGTTATTGAGCATTTGAATGATGTTCATCTCGAGCAGACGATGAAGAATATAAAAAAGCTTTTATCTCCGAATGGACTTGTTGTTTTCACGACGCCCAATAATGAAAATCTGCCTATGTCGACGGTTTATTGTCCTGCTTGCGAAACTGAATTTCACAGATGGCAGCATGTTCGAACATGGACTGCCGAGAGTCTCGATAAATTTTTGAGAGAACGCGGATTTTCTGTCATTACCTGTGGAACGACGGATTTTTCAGCGTCTTTAAAAACGAATAGGAAAAACTATTTGAAATATATGGCGAAAAGGTTTTTAAAAATTCCACCGCCGCATCTTTATTGTGTAGCTAGTCTTGAATGAAAAGAGAGCATTTCGAAAACTATTTTGGACAGCAGTATCAGCTCTTTCCTTCTGATGTCGCCGGAGACGAGATTGTAGGAGGAGAAATGCGTCTGCGGCAGCAAGCTGATCATAAAATTAGCATAAAAAATGCCATCCCCCGATTTGTCCCAACCAAGAATTATGCGGATAGCTTCGGTTTGCAATGGAATTATTTTCGTTCAACGCAGCTCGACAGTTTTACAAAGAAACCTTTTACGAGAAACAGATTTTTGCAGACCGCGAAATGGACAGATGCTCAACTGAAAGGAAAAACCGTACTGGAAGCCGGCTCCGGCGCAGGGCGTTTCACGGAAATTTTTCTGGCGACTGGAGCCAAAGTGGTGAGTTTTGATTACTCCAATGCGGTAGAAGCGAATTATCGCAATAACGTCCATAAAGGAGATGTGATGTTTTTTCAAGGGGATATATTTGATATTCCTTTTTCCGACGCATCATTTGATTTTGTTTTTTGCCATGGAGTTTTGCAGCATACGCCCAGTCCCCAGCAGGCATTCTATGCTCTCGAAAAAAAACTAAAACCCGGCGGGCGAATTTCTATCGATATTTATCATAAGGACGGCAAGATTCGTCCGTGGAAATCAAAATATCTTTGGCGGCCGTTAACGACGCGTATGAGCCCGGAGGCGTTGCTTGCTTTTCTGAAGGTTTTTATCCCCCTCTGGTTGCCGTTTGATACTGTTATAAAAATAATCCCTGTACTGCGAAATTATCTCGGTGCGATTGTTCCTTGCTGGAATTATTTTTACACCGGTTTGCCCCTCAAGCAGCAAGTGCAGTGGGCTGTTATGGATACATTCGATGCTTTGGCCGCGCAATACGACATTCCAGTCACTTTGAATGATGCGGATCAATGGTTTAAAAATTTGGGTTACCTCGATTACGAAGTTTTTGAAGGAGGCAATGGTATAGTGGGCAATGGGACAAAACCCTCTTAAGCGATGTGCGGCATTGTTGGAATTATTGGTCCACAGGAAGAATCGTGGATTAGCGAGATGAACGCTTGCCAGTTTCATCGCGGGCCTGATGAAGGAGCGGTTTTTCGTGATCCGAAAGCGCAAATTTCGCTTGCCAGCCGGCGTCTTGCAATTATTGATCTTGCCGAGGGGCATCAGCCGATGAGCACGCGGGACGGCCGCTACACGATTGTATTCAATGGAGAAATTTATAATGCGCCGGAGTTGCGCGCTGCGCTACAAAAAAAAGGCGTGGAATTTTTAACGGATCACTCCGATACGGAGGTTGTACTTCAACTGTATGCCGCTGAAAAAGAAAACATGCTCCGCATGTTAAACGGTATGTTTGCGTTTGCGATTTACGACCGCGCAAAACAAACTCTTTTCTGCGCTCGTGACCATGCAGGCATCAAGCCGTTTTATTATTTTCAGAGCTCTGATCGCTTTGTCTTTGCATCGGAATTGAAGAGTTTGCTTCAACTGCCTTTTATCAAGCGCGAGCTCAATCATCAAAGTTTTTTTCATTATATGAGTTTGATGTATGTGCCGGGCGAAGAGACGATTTTTCAAGGAATTAAGCGGTTGCCTGCCGGTTACGCGCTGACCTACGATTTTGCCAGCCGTCGAATTAAAATTCAAAAGTGGTGGACACCAAAATTTTCCACTGATCCAAATTCTTCTCGCGATGTCCGCGATTGGGTGAGTCGTTTGCGCGAGGAATTCAAAAAAGCCGTTTTGCGCTGGACTATTGCTGATGTTTCTGTTGGCTGCTCCCTTTCCGGCGGACTCGATTCTTCATCGATTGTCGGGTTGCTTGCTAAGGCAGGCCAGAAAGTGAAAACGTATTCGCTAGGATTTACTGGCGGCCATGAAGATTATTGGAATGAGCTTCCGCGGGCGCGTCTCGTGGCCCAAAAATGGCAGACCGATCATCATGAACTTGTCATGACGCCGGAGTCGCTTTTGGATGATTTAATCGCGATGGTGTGGCATTTGGATGAGCCGTATGGAGGAGGTTTGCCTTCTTGGAGCGTGTTCCAATTTATGAGCCGCGATGTGAAAGTTGGACTTACCGGCACCGGCGGCGATGAGCTTTTCGGAAATTACGGAAAGTGGCTAGGCCTTGAGCGGTTCGGGCCATTTGGTCTTTTTCGGCGTAAAAGCGTGGTCACCCGTGAAATATTCCAAAAAGAATTTTTTGAGCGCCACTATTATTTCCCCGATGCGGAGAAACGCGCTTTTTTACATATCCCAAATTCGAAGACAATTCTTGATACTTCGGAGATGCTTTATAGTTGGTTTCAGTCCACAAATGCCTCTGCGGCTAGAGATCAGACGGCTTTCACTGATCTTTCCACACAGCTGCCGGAAGAATTTCTCATGATGACCGATCGATTTTCCATGGCGCATTCGCTCGAAGCGCGAACGCCATTTTTGGATAGAGAGTTTATGGAATTGGCATTGAGCGTTCCGGCTGACTTCCGTACAAAACCGCATAATTTAAAATACCTCCTTCGTGAAATCGTGAGCGATCTTCTTCCACGCGAACTCCGGCACGCGCGCAAAAAGGGATTTGTCGTTCCGCTCACCATGTGGCTGCGTGGAAAGTTGCGGCCGCTAGCTGCAACGCTTCTTCATCCAGACCGCCTCAAAAAACAGGGAATTTTCCGTCCGGAATTTTATGATGCTTATGTCCTTCCTCATCTTGAAGGCCGCGCCGATCACACGAATAAGGTATGGGCTGCGCTCATGTTTCAGCTTTGGCATCATGTTTTTATCGAAACAGCCGCTACCGAAAAACCAACCTATAATTGGAAGGCTTTAATATGAACGTTCTACATTTTTCAACCGCTGATAACGAAGGCGGCAGCGCTCGCTCTGCATATCGCATCCATACGGGTTTGAAAAAACTCGGGATAATTTCGCATATGCTCGTTGGGAAAAAGGTGACGCAGGACGCCGATGTTGATACAGTGTACGGAAATTTCTTCGGCCGCGTTGCTAATCTTTTTGCAGAATACTGGAATCGGTTTACTGGCCGGCAGTATTTTTGGGTTCCGTCGAGCAAACGCGTACTTCGTCATCCTTGGCTTGCACAAGCGAATATCATCCAGCTTTTTAATACTCATGGCGGATATTTTTCGCATACGATTTTGCCGGCGCTTTCAAAAATCGCTCCAATTGTATGGCGTCTTTCCGACGAGTGGCCCATGACCGCGCACAGCGCATATACCTACGGCTGTGAGTGCTGGAATAAAGGTCCGGAAATTTGTCGCTGTAAACTTTCTTCGTATCCGCCGATTTATCGCAATACCACGAAATTGCTCTGGGAAATGAAGGAAAAAATTTACGCGCAATGCCGCATTACCGTTGTGGCGCCTTCAAGTTGGATTGAAAAGCGGGCAAAGGAAAGCATCCTCCTAGGGCGATTTCCGGTTTATAGAATTCCAAATGGTATAGATTTGAATGTTTTTAAACCTCATGACAAAGCGGCGGCCAGAGATGAGCTTGGTATTGCGAAAGATGTTCATGTGATTTTATTTTCAGCGCACGGTCTGGACAATAATCCAAGAAAGGGGAGTAATTTGTTGATAAAGGCTTCGAATGGGCTGAATCTAAAAAACACATTGCTGCTTTTGGTAGGCGAAGGCGGCGCAAGTTTTGAAAAAACAGTTTCAATTCAAGTCAAGAAAACCGGTTTTATAAAAGATCCGGCAAAATTGGCTCGCGTTTATTCGTGCGCGGATTTTGCAGTTGTGCCTTCTGAAGTTGAAAATCTTCCGAATAATTTATTGGAATGTATGGCCTGCGGCGTTCCGGCAGCGGCTATGGCGCTTTGCGTCTGCGTTTGGGTCAAAATGCCCGTGCGCTTATGGAGAAAGATTTTAGTCAAAAAGTGGAAATAGAGGCTTTTGGGAAACTTTATGAACGCTTGCTTTAGGTTCCCTAATGCAGAATTGTCTTTACAAATCAATTCATTTCGACTATAATCGAAACGAAGCTATTATTTTATGACTAAAAAGGAAACGATTTGGCGATTTGTTCTTCATGAGGCGCTGACAAAGCGCACGCTTACTTTTACTCAAAAAAAAATCGCCGAACGTTTTGCGTATTCAACCAGCACTGTTTTTAACGCGCTAAAAATTCCGCGCAAACTTGGCGCAGTGGAAGTTACGGGAAGATTTTTTCGCCTTCGAGACGCCGAAAAACTGCTTCTGCTTTGGGCCACGCAACGTAATCTCGAGCGCGACATTATTTATAAAACCCATGTTGATCTGCCTGTAAAAAAAATCGAAAGCGGCATGCCTGCTGACGCGATTTTCGGGGCATTCAGCGCGTATCGTTTTGCCCACGGGGATGCGCCGGCCGACTATTCCGTTGTTTATGTTTACGCCCAGAATACCGATAAAATTGCGCAACGATTTCCCTTGCAAAAAGCGAAAAAAGCGACGCCAAATCTTTACGTGCTGAAGTCCGACGCGCATTTGGCATCTTTTGGAAAAACTACGCCGGACGTCCAAACATTTGTGGATTTGTGGAATATGTCCGAATGGTACGCGAAGGATTTCCTCGAAGCTCTTAAACTAAAAATATTTACACACTAATTTATGACTTATTATCACGATTTAATAACGGAGAAAAGTTTTCAATCGCTGCAGCAGTTTAAGCGCGCATATGATTTTATTTTGATTGGAGGATGGGCCGTTTATCTTTACACAAAGGCATTAAAATCGCGGGATATAGACTTTATTTGCGATTATGCCCAGCTTCAAAAACTGAAGGAGAAGTATGATTTGATAAAGAACGACCGCCTGAAAAAATATGAAATCCACATGGGCGAATTTGATGTTGATATTTATGTTCCGTTTTTTTCCGATTTGGGAATTCCGGTTGAAGATTTGGCTAAAATGACAAAATCCGTGGACGGATTTAAAGTGCTTGCGCCCGAAACTCTGCTTATTTTAAAGCAAAAAGCGCATGTTGACAGGGCGGCCAGCCTTAAGGGCGAAAAAGACAAAATCGACATTATCGCATTGCTGAATTCGTCCATAGACATCGCCGCATACAAGGCTCTTTTGAAAAAATATAAACTGGGAGGCTTTCTTCCAAAACTTCTGCGAATACTTGAAGAAACCCGCGAGGTTCCGGAACTTAACATATCACGGCACGCTTTTGCCCGATTTAAAAAGAAGATTTTGCCAAAACTTAAAAACGCTTAAAAAATATGCCGGTTTTTTTATGTGTTATTATCAATTAAGATAGATTTATGTTTTTAAAAGGCATTGAGCAAAAGCTTTCCAAGCAAGATTACGCGCCAAAACCCGCAATAGATGGCGTGAAGCTTGTGGAATTGAAGGAATTTGTGGACGACGGCGGGTCGTTTTTGGAACTTGGCCGTTTTGAAAAAGGTCTGCTCAAACGCCTGCCGGATTTTGAAGTACGCCAAATCAATTATTCCGTGGTGCTTCCCGGCGCCGTCAAGGCAACTCACATTCACAAAAACCAAGAGGATGTGTGGTTTGTGCCTCCATCCGATCGCGTGCTGGTCGGCCTCAAAGATATCCGCGGAAAATCCGCGACGCATGGCGTGACCATGCGATTTGTTCTGGGGGCAGGAAAGCCGCGTTTGCTCCTCATTCCTCGCGGCGTTGCCCATGGCCTTGCGAATCCATGGAGTAAGCCGGCTACGATGATCTATTTTGTGAATCAGCATTTTTCAGCGGATGCGGAGACATGTGATGAGTACCGCCTCGACCCCTATTTTTTCGGAAAAGATTTTTGGAATATTACCCATGGATAAAGAAACAGCCTACGGCTTCCGTACGAAGGTGAAGATTTTTATTGAGCGTATCGAACGGCTTCGCAAAGAGCTCGGTAAAGCAAAACGTGATATACGCATTCTGGATATAGGCTGCGGCACTGGACGGCAAGTGACATTTCCGCTTGGCGCACAGGGATATTCCGTTATCGGGCTTGATATGGATCAAGCTTCCATTAAAGTTGCTCAAAAAGAAAATACATTTGAAAACGTACAATTTATACACAGCGACAGTGAGCACTTCTTAAAACATCTTAGTAAGCATCATTTTGATGCGATCGTTCTTTCCGATATTCTCGAACATCTTTCAAATCCTGAAAAATTTCTGCGCGAGCTTCATGAATTGACAGCTGGAAACGCCATTATCCTTGTCAGTATTCCAAACGGATTTGGTCCTTTTGAAATCGAAAATTTTATTTTCAGAAAAACCGGCATGCTGCATTTTGCTTATTGGATAAGAAAAAAACTTGGGAAGGCTGGATCGACCTTGCAAAGTTTAAACCATGAAAGCGGCCACATACAATTTTTCTCACGCCGGAATTTCGTGCAGCTTATAGAGCGTGCGGGTTATAAGATTTCATTTTTTCGAAGAGGAAGTTTTTTCTGCGGTCCTTTAACCGGACGGATTATCAGCCTTTCACAGCTCCTTGTGAAATGGAATTTGTCCATCGGTAAACGTTTGCCTTCCTGGATGTGTTCCGTATGGTATTTTGAGCTTACCAATGCATCATCCTCGTCTTCTTCTCATTACATCAAGTAATTTCAATAACCTTTCCGGCGGAGGGATTACGTTTACGAATCTTTTTCACGGTTGGCCGAAGGATAAAATCGCTTGCGCGCACAGCGATCGTATCACGCCCACAACGGATGTTTGTGATCGATACTATTTTTTAGGTAATAAAGAATTTTCATGGGGATTTCCGTTTTCGCTTGCGAAATATTTTGGTCTTGAGGAGCGTGTTGAAAATATCTTGAGACAGACGAAAGGTTCCCCTACGACGCCTACAAAAGGAGTCCAAGTAAAAAAGAATTTTTTGAGTCGTGCAGTAAAAATACTGCAACCCATAGCTCGGTTATTTTTTGGCGATGAGCTGCCGACAAAGGCCCGCGTCACTCATGAACTGCGTCAGTGGATTTGTGAATTTCGGCCAGAAGTTATCTACACGATTCTTGGAAATCGTCCGTATATGGCGCTTGTGCGGGAAATCGCTCGCGAATTTAAACTTCCGGTTGTAATCCACATGATGGATGATTGGCCGGAAATGATGTATCGCCGGGGAATTTTTGGCCTGTGGCGTAGAGGGCGCATGAAGAAAGAATTGCAGCAAATTATGAATAAAGCCGCCGCTTGCCTCGCGATTTGTCCGAGTATGGCAAAGGCGTATGAAAAGCGATACGGCAGAAAATTTTCGTCATTCCATAATGCCGTTGATGCCGATGCGTGGCTCAAAAAAGCGCGCAAAGATTGGAAACGAAAATCGCCATTTGTAATGGTATATGCCGGTGCGCTCATGGCAAACTCACAGGCAAAGAGCGTTCGCGATGCATGCGATTCCGTCGAGCAATTATATAAAGATGGCCTCGATATAGAGTTTCATATTTATGCGCCGTGGTATGCGGCCAATCGTTATCGCAGCGAACTCGAGCGGCCGAAATGTGTGAAAGTTTTTGATGCGCCTGATACGATGGATATCGAATCGCTTTTTGCCAAAGCCGATCTTCTGCTTCTGCCGGTAAATTTTGACAAAGAAAGTGTGCGATATATTCGTTATTCTATGCCTACGAAAGTTCCCGCATATATGTTTTCCGGAACGCCGACGCTTGCATATGGACCGAGTGGAGTTGCTTCCATTCAATATGCCGAGGATTTTGCACATTGCGTTACCCGGCAAAATCCAAAGGAACTCAAAAACGCAATCCAAACTCTGGCGTCCGATGAGGATTTGCGAAAACATTTTGCTTTAAAAGCTCAAAAGCTGGCAAGCGAGAGGCACGATCGAGAGAAGGTAAGTCGAGCATTTCAGAAGATTTTGATTGATACGTCAATTTGACGTGCTCTCAAAAATCTTTAAATATGCTAAACTCTGCCTCGCTTTCTTATGACAGAAACTGGCAAAAAAGTTGCGCTTATTACAGGTATAACCGGCCAAAGTGGCTCGTATCTGGCCGAGCTTTTGCTTTCCAAAGGTTATCAGGTAAATGGAATAATTCGGCGTTCAAGTTCGTTTAACACGGCTAGAATCGAGCATATTTACCAGGATCCGCATGAGAAAGATTATCGGTTTCGCCTTTGGTATGGGGATCTTTCTGACAGCGGAGTTTTATTAAAGCTTTTAAGCCAAATTCAGCCGGATGAAGTTTATAATCTCGGCGCGCAGAGTCATGTGAAGGTATCTTTTGAAATTCCAGAGTACACGGCGGATATTGATGCTATAGGTACGCTTAGATTGCTCGAGGCTATCCGATACTTGAAATCTTCATGCAAGTTCTATCAGGCTTCTTCTTCGGAGATGTTTGGTTCCTCGCCGCCGCCACAAAACGAAAAAACTCAATTTGCACCGCGCAGTCCCTACGCAGCATCAAAAGTTTTTGCCCATCATACGACAGTGAATTATCGCGAGGCGTATGGGATTTTCGCCTGCAGCGGAATCCTGATGAATCACGAATCGCCGCGACGTGGAGAAACTTTCGTCACTCGCAAAATCACTCACGCAATTGCAAAAATACTCAACAAAAAACAGGAAAAAATTTACCTTGGAAATCTGGATGCGAAGCGCGACTGGGGCTATGCCCCAGATTTCGTTGAGGGTATGTGGATGATGCTGCAGCAGCCGCAGGCGGATGATTATATTTTAGCCACAGGCGAGATGCATTCAGTGCGTGAATTTTTGGAAGAAGCGTTTAAGTTGGTCGATCTTGATTGGAAAAATTATGTTGAAACTGACCCGCGATATTTTCGCCCAACTGATGTTGATGAATTACGAGGCGACAGCTCAAAAGCAAAGGCGAAATTTGGTTGGCAGCCAAAGGTAAAGTTCAAGGATCTCGTGCGCTTGATGGTGATAGAAGATTTAAAACTTGCAGGCTTGGATCCTTCGAAATACGGACTTGAGGCGCGTCATCCTCTTACGGCTACTTTTTTAAAGGATTTGCCATAAATATGGATTTGAAAGATAAAAAAATTCTAGTAACCGGTGGGGCTGGATTTTTGGGCTCATATGTCGTGGAAATTTTAAAAAAAAGGGGAGTTCCGCAGTCTTCAATTTCGATTCCACGATCAGAAAAAGACGACCTGCGAACCTGGGAGGTGTGCAAAAAAGTTGTTCAAGGACAGGATATTGTGATTCATCTGGCGGCGAATGTTGGCGGCATTGGGTATAATCGCGAACACCCGGGAGAGCTTTTTTATGATAATGCGATCATGGGAATAAATATGATCGAAGCTTCGCGCATGGCAGGCGTGGAGAAATTTGTACAGGTTGGGACGATTTGCGCCTACCCGAAATTTACCCCTATACCATTTAAGGAAGATGATTTGTGGAACGGTTACCCGGAAGAGACGAATGCGCCCTATGGTATCGCAAAAAAGTCCTTGCTCATCATGCTCCAGGCGTATCGTCGACAGTACGGGTTTAAGGGCATTTTTCTTCTTCCAGTAAATCTCTATGGCCCGGGCGATGATTTTGACCCTGCTTCGTCGCACGTGATCGCAGCGCTCATTAAAAAGGTTTGTGATGCAAAAAAAGACGGCAGCAGTTTCATAGAAGCGTGGGGTACAGGTAATCCAACGCGCGAGTTTTTTTATGTGAAAGATTGTGCCGAGGCGATTGTGCTGGCGACGGAAAAATATGATAAACCTGATCCGGTAAACTTGGGAGCCGGATTTGAGGTATCCATTAAAGAACTTATAGGGAAGATTTGTAAACTTATGAGATTTTATGGCGAAATACGATGGAATATTTTAAAGCCGGATGGCCAACCCCGTCGAATGCTTGATGTTTCTCGTGCTGCGCGTGAATTTGACTTTGTAGCAAAAACTACATTCGACGAAGGTTTAAAAAAAACAATCGAGTGGTATCAAGATAAATTAGAAAAAAATTATGGCTAAAGCTCATCAATCTATTTCTATGTTTCGCACATATATAGATGCCGAGGCATATGCGCGTGTAAAGACAGTGCTTAATTCTGGATTTCTTAGTGAAGGAAATTTAGTCAAAGAATTTGAAAATAAATTATCGGATTATTTAGGTCTTATAAACCCCGTAGCGGTGAATTCCGGAACAAGTGCTCTCCATCTTGCATTGGTGCTTGCCGGCATAAAACCGGGCGACGAAGTTATTTGTCCCGCACAAACGTTTGTAGCCACTGCTTCGGTTATTGTACAAGAAAAAGCAATTCCTGTTTTTGCCGATATCCAATATGAAACGGGTAATATTGATCCACATTCTTTAGAAGAGAATATTACATCAAAGACAAAAGCAATTATTGTTGTGCATTGGGGTGGCTATCCATGCGATATGGAGCAAATATATAGAATCGCGAAGAAATATAATATTCCAGTGATAGAAGATGCAGCTCATGCATTAGGAGCAACATACAAAAACCGTCCCATTGGTTCTCTTTCAGATTTTACTTGTTTTTCTTTTCAGGCAATCAAGCATGTAACTACCGGAGATGGTGGTGCATTATGCGTTAAAGATCCAAGACTCGCAAAGATGGCATTTGTAAGAAGATGGTTTGGTATTGATCGTGGAAAATCCACGCCTTCAATTTTAGGAGAAAGAAAATACGATATAACAAAAGTTGGTTATAAATATCACCTAAACGATTATTCTGCTGCGCTTGGATTAGCTAATATAAAAAATTTCAAAAAAAGACTTCAAAATCGAAGGGCAATAGCGAGATGTTATCGGCAAGCTTTTAAGAAAGTTCCAGGAATTACTCTTTTTAAAGAAGATGCAAATCGCGAGAGTGCATATTGGCTTTTTGCGTTCCATGTTGAAAAAAGGGAGAAATTTATACAAAAGATGAGACAGGCTGGTATTTCAACATCAGTGGTTCATTTAGGCATTGATCATAATTCGTTATTCGGAGGAAAGAGAAAAAATCTCATACAACAACGGAGATTTGATAAGACACAAATTCATATTCCGATTCACGATGGTCTTAGTGAAAAGGACGTTGATCATATTATCAACATAATTCAAAAAGGGTGGTGATAATGCTCAATTTATGAAGAAAATAATTTTATTGGGTGATACAGGTTTTGTTGGGCGCAATATAGCGCAGATCTTTAGAGAAAATAATGTGAATTTTGTTGGAGTTTCAAGAAAAACTAATGTAGATCTGCGCGACCCCATTGCAACACGTCTTTTCTTTAAAAAAGAGAAACCGGACATAATTGTAAACTGTGCGGCGCACGTTGGTAGCTTAAATTATGTTACCGAACAAGCAGCTGCGGTAATAATCGATAATTCTCGTATGATTATTTCTATATATGAAGCTATAACTGAAGTTTGCCACGAAGCTATTGTAATAAATCCGATTGCTAATTGTGCTTATCCTGCGAATGCCGAACTCTATTCCGAAGATCATTGGCTGGACGGTCCGCTTCATCGCTCCGTGCTTTCATTCGGTTCAACGAGAAGATTTCTTTGGGCTGTCGGCGAAAGTTTTTATATGCAATATGGAATTCGTAGCATTTACTTATTTGTTCCCAATATGTATGGGCAATACGAATCAACGGATCCTAATAAGGCTCACGCATTAAATGCAATTATTGCAAAATTTGTAAAAGCACAGGAGGAAAATAAAGATGTTGAAATATGGGGTACCGGTGTCGCTATTCGCGAATGGCTTTATGCTCTTGATTTTGGACGAATTGTATTTCAGATTATACAAAATCCGACGATGCTCAATTTAAACGAACCCATTAACATTGCTCAAAATTTTGGTCTTAGTATCAAAGATCTTGTTGAAATAATGAAAACAAACTTTCCGGACTTCAAAGGCAATATTAAATGGAATAAGGCAATGCCCGATGGCGCATCCAAAAAAGTTATGGACGATCACAAATTTAAAAAATATTTTCCAGATTTTAAATTTACACCGTTCGAAGAAGGCATCAAGAATACAATTTCCTATTATAAATCATTATATCCTTATTAATTATGAATATTTTAGTCTTGTCATCGGTGAATCCCAAGTTTGGTCACGGTACATCGGCAGATTATTTGGTTTTAGCGCATCTATTAGAAGAAATTGCCATTAGTGGGAACAAAGTAAGTTTTGCTACCGTAAATCCTCCTAATGAGCTAGAGGAAAATACCATCGCCCGATTTAAGAAAAATGGTATTTTCTATTTTGGAGATTTTACAGATGCGGTCGAACTCAAGCCAAATTACAAGAGCCGTTTTTCCCACAATATAATGCTTTTGAAAGAGTTTTTACTTCCGAGCGAAAATGATGATTACCCTCGTTTTAAAAACCCTGAAAAAACGGTACATCGTTTGCAGGAGAGTGGAGCTGATGTTTTTCTTTTATTTTGGGATTCCTGTTTTCAACATCTATTGCCCTTTATTAAAAATCCTAAAGTCGTTGGATATTTCGCAAAATCTCCGCATGCAAGCGCAATGGCGCGTTTTAAAAGTAATTATTTCGCCAAAAAATTATTACAGAGGAGAGAGGAAAGACATTTAGAAAGGCTGCATTCGGTTGCAGCTTTAAGTAATATATGTACGTTCGACACGAATTATTACCGTAAAGCCGGTTTTTCTTGTTTATACATTCCTAATACATGGCCTGATTTATACGGAAATGCTTGGTTTGAAAAAAGACAAGCAGCAGAATCAGAGAGAAAACACATTGGCATACTTGGAAATATTGGGAGTCTTGCTGGTACAGGAAATTCCTTTGGTCTAAAATTCCTTGCGGAACGGGTTTTGCCTTCTTTGTCGAAGAATCTTTCAGACATTGATTGGGAAATTAATATCTGTGGTGGTGGCGAGATGGATAAGTTGTTACGAGAAAAACTGCAGCATCCTCGAGTGAATATTAAAGGATTTGTGCCTGATATCGAGGAAGAAATAATATCAAATCCATTTTTCTTGCTTTTAAATAGTTCTGGTCCTCATACCGGAGCATATACTCGAGTATTATTCGCTTTTTCTTCAGGTTCTTGTTTGATTGCTCATAAAAATCTAGCCCTATCTATGCCTGAAGTAAAACATGGATATAATGCTTTGCTTGGCAATAGTGCTAATGAGATAGTAGCCCTGATTAGGAAAGCTGCCAAGGATAAGGAATTTCGTTCTATGATTAGCCGTAATGCTCGTGAAACGTATGAGAAATATTATCAGCCGAAGAAAGTAGCGGAGAAAATTCTTAATATGCTTCAATCATGCGTAAATTAGCTATTGTTGGTGTTGAAAAAGAAATCATCGAACTTGCTCAAGAATGTGGTTTTAAAGTGGCTGGAATATTCGATAAAAATTCGAATGTCCGCGTATTTAATTTACCTGTATTGGGTAATGATGATTCTTGGGAAAGAATACATAAAGAAATACAGGATTTACAAGTAGCCATTGCATTAGATATTCCTTTACTAAAAGAAAAATTAGCAAGTCAATATGGATTCGAAAATCTCGCTACTGTGATATCGAATTCTTCTTATATATCTCCTTCGGCGACTATACAGAAAGGATCTCTAGTTCAGCGCGGAGTAAAAATAATGCCAGATGCTCGAATAGGGCGTGTTTGTAAATTAAATGTGAATGCTACGGTTCATCATGATTGCGTTGTTGGTGATTTTTGCACTTTGGCTCCGGGGTGTATGCTTTTGGGGGCCGTGATTATTGAAGAGCGTGTATTTATTGGTGCTGGAGCAATTATTCTTCCAAAAGTTAAAGTAGGACGAGATTCTATAATAGGAGCTGGAGCAGTTGTCGTAGATGATGTACCGGCAGGAATTACCGTCGTTGGTGTCCCGGCTCGTCCACTCGTTAAGGAATATGTCGAATAAAAAAAATTTCTTTTATTATTTGTTGCCGTCGATTATTGCAGGAATTGTCGGAATCGCCATTTTGCCGATAAGTACTTTTTATTTGGATCCTGTTGATTTTGGCATCTATGCTTTATTGACTGCATTCGTAATGCCAGCTGGTTCTTTTTCCTCTGTAGGAGCCGCATGGGTAGCTGGGGGGCATTTTTTTAAAATAAACGAGAGCAAGAGAGGAGAATTAATATTTAATGTTTTATTTGTTGATTTTTTATCAAAACTTCTTTGGTTTATGATTTTCTGGTTTATTTTACCTATTATTCTGCCTGTTGTTTTTGGTGAATATAACTTGTATTATTATTTTCTTTCGAAATTAGTATTGGTTTCACTTTTGCTGAATGCTTTTGGTGCATCAATTTCGATATTTTTAATTTATCAAAGAAGAGCTAAAGTACACGCTATTGTTGAACTTATCGGTCCAATAGTAAGTTCCATTGTCATTGTTTTTTGTCTCACGATTTTTAAATTAAAAACCGTTTCACTTTTTATAGGACCAGTAATTGCTGAAATTATTTCTGTATTTATCGGTCTTTGGTTTTTGAGGAATTACATTACGTTGAACATAAATAAAAACTGGATTGTTGAAATAATCAAAGTGGGATTACCGGCTATACCTACGGAGTTAATTAGTTTATTGAATAATATCGCAGATCGTTTTTTCATTAATAAGTGGCTAAATCTTAATACTTTGGGAATATACGCCCATTCATTAAATTACAGGAGCATTTTTGGTCTAGGATCAAAGGCTTTCGGGAGAATATATTCTCCACATGCTGTAGAAAAATTTTCAGATAGTAATAAAGTGTTTGATTTAGAAGATTGGATTAAAAATTGGTTTGGTCTTATTAAAATTGGAGGAGTATTTGTAACATTATTCTCCTATGAGGCCGTTAATATTTTAACGCACGGAAAATTTATAGAAGCAGCACCATTGATTCCATTATGGTATTTACTTATCGCTTTATATACTTACGGAGTGACGTATTATCAATTTCTTTTAGCCAATAAAAAAAATATTTATTTAGCAGTTTCAGCTGCAATTATAACGATATTTTCTGTCGGTCTTGTCGCTTTTGCTGTATTTAAGTTCGGTTTACTTGGTGCAGTTATAGCCGCTTTAGTATCAAATTGTATTACTCAGTATTCATTTAAATGGTACGCCCAAAAGCATGGCTGTCTAAAAATAGGCGCTCAAGAGTTTTTCTCCACGGTAATTGGTTTAGTTGCCTTATATTTGCTCAATATCTACTTAGATTTTACGTTGTTGATGAAGATAGGTCTTTCCATTTCTCTTTCCGTGTTTCTTATCTATAAATATGATTTTATAAAATATTTCCGCATAAAAGTAAAATCGCAAATTTTATAAAAAAATTTCTCAAAAAATCGCCACACAAAAAATCAATGGCTTTTTTCATATATTGTTGTGTAAAATAAAACTCTGCTATTTATGATTAAATCCGCCAAAAGTTTTAAGTTCGGAACCAAGGCCGAAACTCTTAATTGTCTGTCTTCCTTGGTTTCTTCATGTCATGTTCCTCGTTTCCATTACTTCACCGTTCGGGAGTGGGAGAAAAATAAGGAAGCCGTTTACCGAGATATAAAAACGCGTTTTGCAAAAGAGAAAGTTATAGTTCGTTCAAGCACAATAAGTGAAGATAGGGCGGTTTATTCAATGGCTGGTTTTTTTGATTCAGTAGCCCATGTATTTACGAAAAATGATGAATTATTGAATGACGCCATTTTCACCGTTATTCGTAGCTACGGGAAAAATAATTTTAGTGACAATAAAGAAAATCAGGTGATGGTGCAATTGATGATTGAAGATATCTCAATGAGTGGCGTTGTGTTTACTCAAGATTTAAATACGGGTGCTCCATATTATGTAATTAATTATGACGATCAAACCGGCAAAACAGATACCGTGACGGCCGGTAAAGAAAACAGCAATAGAACTTTACTTGTACATCGAGCTTCGGTTGATGATTTAAAATCAGAGCGTTTTCGCGCTCTTATTGAAATGGTTCGGGAGATTGAAGAAATAACTGGCAGCGACGCTCTTGATATTGAATTTGCCGTTGATAAGAATAATAAAGTGTATTTGTTGCAGGTAAGGCCGATTGCTACAAGTTCAAATTGGAACAGTAATATTTCTACCAGAATAGATGCTTCAATTATGCGAATGAAGTCATTTATTCTTGAATACAATAAAAGTGTATGCGGTTTATTTGGCCAACGTGCAATATTTACAATGATGTCAGACTGGAATCCAGCAGAAATGATAGGTACTGCGCCAAGGCCACTGGCATTGTCCCTATATCGTTATTTGATCACAGATTATGCTTGGAGAGAAGCGCGCAGGCAAATGGGATATAACGAGCCTACTGGAGGCAGATTAATGGTGGATATATGTGGAAAACCTTTTATTGATGTGCGTTTGAGTTTTAATTCTTTTTTGCCGGCTGGACTGGACGGCAAAATTGGGAATAAATTGGTGGAGGCTTGGCTAAATAGGCTTTCTGAATACAAAGAGCTTCACGATAAAATAGAGTTTGATATTGTGACCACGGTTTTAACGTTTGATTTCGATGATTTGGTTGCGAAACAATTCCCCGGCGTTTTGAGCGATGATGAATATGAAAAATATAAAAAAGCGCTTTTCGCACTCACCGATAATTTGATATCCGGCAGAATTTCTTCGATAAAAGGTGAACTCGAAAAAATAGAAATGCTAGCCGAGAGAAGAAACAGCATGATGCGTTTTCTTGAAAGGCCGAATCTTGCGGCGGTTTCGGCATTATTGGAAGACTGCATAAAGCTAGGAACAGTGCCTTTCAGCATTTTGGCGAGACATGCATTTATTGCCACAAGCTTTTTGAGATCTTTGGTTTCCCGCGGGGTTTTGAGCGAAGAAGACGTGCAGAATTTCAAGAAATCGATTCATACCGTTGCGAGTGATTTTGTCGGAGACATAGACGGTTTTGTCGATGGGAAAATCGGCGTTAAAGATTTTATGGCAAAGTACGGGCATTTGAGGCCTGGCACATATGACATTTTATCCAAAAGATACGACCAAAGAGATGATTTATTAGTAGGAAAAATGGAGCAAAGAAGTAAAATGGCCGCGCGCGGACGGTTTGAATTTTCCTCAAAACAAATAGAAGGAATAGAGAAATTATTGAAGGAATTTTCTTATAGCATCGATGTCCATCAATTGATCTTTTACATAAAAGAATCGATTGCGGCGCGTGAATATGCCAAATTTATTTTTACGAAAAATATCAGTGATGCGCTTGAAATGATTGTGGCTTGGGGTAAAAGAATGGATTTGAGCAGGGAAGACCTTTCATATTTGGAAATCACCGACATTATGGATGCTTTGAACGTAGCAAAAGGTTATTCGATTGGAAAATATTTGAAAGATTTATCCGGAAAGGGGAGAGTGGAACATGAAGTAACATCCGCACTCAAACTTCCTTATTTAATTGAATATGTTGAAGATGTTTCGATTGTGCCGTTACTTTTGAATAAACCGAATTTCATTACAAAGAAAACCGCGCGCGGTCGATATATATACCTTGATAGCCAAAGCGCCGAAATCCCGGATTTGAATGGAAAAATAGTTGTGATTGAAGGGGCGGACCCAGGTTACGACTGGATTTTTTCACGGCAAATAGTTGGATTGATCACAAAATACGGTGGAGCAAATTCACATATGGCTATTCGTTGTGCGGAATTCGGATTGCCTGCCGCAATCGGTTGCGGAGAGCAAATTTTCGACAAGATTTTGAGATCGAATGCAATCGAATTGAACTGCTCTGAAGAAAGAATAGAATCCGTGGAAATTTAAAGAAGTTATGAAAATAGCAATCACAATGAGGTGTGTGAAAAATGATATTTATTCCGAAACAAGGGATGCTTTGAGCAGGGAATGGACGGAGTATATGGCGAAAATTATGCCGAAAGCCATTTTGATACCGGTTTTGAATGATCCTGATGCGGTTTTAAACACTGTGAAAAATCTCAAGATAGACGGAGTGATATTATCGGGCGGCAACGACTGGGGCTCCGATTTCAAAAGAGATGCAACAGAAACAAAGCTTTTCAAATATGCGTTCAAGCGAAAATTGCCGATTCTTGGAGTGTGCCGCGGTTTTCAAGTGGTCAATTTATTGACTGGAGGGAAGCTTCAAAAAAACATTAAGTGTATCAGTGGCGAAAATCATGCCGGCATAATTCATAATATCCATATTGGGGAAAAATCGCCGTTTAGAAAAATCGCAGGAAAAGATGAGATAAGAGTAAACAGTTATCACGATCAAGGATTTTTGCTTGAAGATTTATCTCCAAAATTGAAAGCATTTGCATTATCTCCAAAAGGTGTGGTGGAGGGTTATTATCATATTACATATCCAATAATTGGTATTCAGTGGCATCCGGAAAGAAAAAATCCAAGCGCCAATTTCGACAAAAAACTCATTCTTAATTTATTCTCAAAAAGATGAAGGCGATTATTTTGGCCGGCGGGATGGGAACGAGGCTTAGGAAATACACTCAAGGTTTGCCGAAGTGCATGTTGAATTTTAGAGGCAAAACATTGATTCAAAGGGAAATTGATCTGCTACGAGATTGCGGAATTATTGATATTACAGTTGTGAAAGGTTATATGGCCGAAAAAATAAATATTCCCGGTGTTAAATATTATGTGAATGAAGATTTTGCGAATACGAATATGGTGGAAACTCTTTTTGCGGCTGAAAAAGAAATGAATGGCGAAATTCTGGTGCTTTATTCCGACATCGTTTTCGAAAAAAGCGTTTTGGAAAAAATAATAAACAGCAAAGTTGATATCGGCGTTACTGTTGATATGTATTATTTGGAATATTGGAAAGCAAGATTGGATAAACCGGAGACGGATATCGAGAGTTTTGTGATTGATGATGAAGGGAAAATCGTGGAATTGGGCGACACGACTTGCGGGCCTGATAAAGCGCAAATTAGATATGTCGGCATTTTGAAATTTTCCGCAAAAGGAACGGAATCTTTGAAAAATGTGTATCATAAACATCGAGAGCTTCATTTCACACAGGATGAAAAATGGAAAAGATCGAAAAGTTTCCGCAAAGCCTATATGACCTGCTTGTTGCAAGCGCTGATTGATGACGGATATCGCGTTGATCCGATGCGCATAACACACGGATGGATGGAATTTGATACGGCTGAAGATTATGAGAGGGCGAATGAATGGGATAAAAACGGCATATTAAAAAGATTTATAAATATAGATTGATTCTATGGTTATTTGGATCATTGGATTATCGGCATCGGGGAAGACCACGCTTGGGCGCGCGATATATAAACAATGGAAAAATGAAGCGCCAAATACTGTTTTTTTAGATGGCGATGATGTACGCAAAATTTTCAGGCATGAAAATAAAACACAGCACTATACGATTGAAGAGAGAAAAAGAAATTCTGACAGAATATGTGAGTTATGTGCATGGCTGGATGGGCAAAATATTAATGTTGTTTGCAGCGTACTTTCTTTATTTGAGGAGGCCAGGGATTGGAATAGAAAAACATATTCGAAATATTTTGAGGTGTTTGTTGATGTACCGATGGATGTTTTGAAAAAAAGAGAAACAAAAGGTTTATACGCGGCCGCGGAAAAAGGCGCAATAAAAAACGTGGCCGGGGTGGACATTCCGTTCCCGACACCAAAAACCCCTGATTTTATTTTTGATAACAGTCAAGATAATGCCGATTTTGAAAAAGTCGCTCAAGAGATATTAATCGAAACAAAACAGTTATAATATGAAAAAAAGAAAAATCCTCATTTTGACGTTATTGGCGATTTGTATATTTTTTGTTTTTAAAATTTCGGGATGGAGTGGAATGTTGGTTATTGCAATACTCCTATTGATAATTGAAATTTCTTTATATTTACTCGTTAATTTTATCCGAAGAGACTTTCAGTGGTTGATAACCACTGCGGACGAAAATCCCAAATTGAGCGAAGAAGGCTTGAGAAAGTTTTTTAAGAGCGGTTTCGATCCGGAATTGGGGTGGGTTCGCAAGCCCAATACCAAAAAAGATGAGCCCGGAAAGTTTGGCAAAACTACATATCATATAAGCCAAGACGGATATAGATTAAATCCGGGGTTTGAAACTTTCCCGAAAATAATTTCTTGTTATGGGGATTCTTTTACTTTTGCCAGACAGGTAAATGATAATCAAACATGGGAGTGGTATTTATCGGAATTGACCAAAAGCAATGTGATGAATTTTGGTGTTGGTAATTATGGGCTTGATCAAGCTTTGTTGCGTTTAAAAAGGGAATATCCGAAAAATAAAACGAAAATTGTAATTATGGGTGTTGTACCTTCAACAATTGTGAGAATTTTGTGTCTTTGGAAACACTATAACGAATTCGGAAATACATTTGGTTTTAAACCGATGTTTCGCCTCGAAAATAATCAACTTGAGCTGATCAAAAACCCGATCGATAGCGAAGAGAAATTTTTCCACTATCAAGATTATCTGTCGTTGATTAAAAAATACGATTATTTTTATGAACGAAAGTTTAGGCGAGAAATGATAAAATTTCCGTATTTTATCTCCATATTGGCTCAACCAGTGCGTAATTTTTCGTTAATTTATATGTTGATAAAAGATAAATACTTCAAGTCGAAACAAAAACAACAGAAAGAAGAAATGTATGCGGAACCGATGAAAGTGATAATGAAAATGAATCTTAATCTTCGGCACGAACTGTTTGTCGAGGATAAATATGCTGTTTCATTGATGATTAAATTGGTTGAAGAGTTTGTGGGTTTTTCCAGAAAACAGAATTTTTCTCCCGTATTTTTACTATTACCGCAAAAAGATGATATTTTATTCATACGCAAAAAAGGGCAATTTTATGATAAATTTATTAATGCGATAAAGGGGAAAATAACGACGATAGATTTAACTGAGAATATTTTGGATCGAAATGATTTAGATAATATATATTCTGATGATAATGAATATGGCGGACATTTTAGCGAAGAAGGGAATAAAATTGTAGCCCGTTTTATTTTCGAAAGATTCAAAAAATATAAAATCTAACACAAATTAACTATGAGAATTACATATAGAAGAGCGGATAATAAGGAATATTGGACTAAACGGTGGGGTGATATCCCGGCGGATCTTCCTATGGAAAATGCAAATGTGTATCCGCTTAAATATGCTCAGGAAACCGTACGGTCAAAAAATGGCGTTATATTGGAGGCAGGATGTGGTGCGGGTCGCATACTGCGTTACTATCACGATAGAGGATATAACATAATAGGTATTGATTTTATTCAAGGAGCAATAACAAAGTTAAAAAAAATAGACCCAACATTAAAAGTTGAAGTGGGTGATATTACCGATATGCAATTTAAAGACGGCGCATTCAAATATATTTTGGCCTTTGGTTTGTATCATAATCTTGATGGAGATAATCTTGAGAAGGCAATGCGCGAGACTTCTCGCGTGACGGAAAAAGGAGGAGAAATATGCGCATCATTCCGTGCCGATAATATCCAAAATCGTTTAAACGATTGGCTGGAGGCGCATCGCAGTGGGCACAAGAAAGATGACGCGAAAGATAAGAAATTTCATAAAATGAATTTAACAAAATCGGAATTTAGAAAATTATTTGAAAAACATGGATTTAAAATTAAAAAAGTACATACGGTTGTGAATATGCCCCTTTTATATAAATTTGCGTTTTTCCGCGCACGCGATCACAAAGTTTTTAATGAGAACAAAGCGCGAAAAGAAGGTTATCAATTATCTTTTTTGGGCAAACTCATTACGTCGTTTTTATTGAAATTTTTCCCTAATCAATTCTGTAATATATATGTGTTGATTGCGGAAAAGCCTAAACATTAACTCCATGAATAATTTGTTTAAAAAATATGTTAAGAAAATACTTTCAATAAGTGGCATTTTGTCATTTTCCAGTTTAATAAAAGAAAAGATTGGTAACCTATTTTTTTTAGATAAAAGGGTTTCATGGAATGGAGAACGTCTCAATTCGCCTGTTGCAAATATTCATTTATTCAGAAATTTGGAAAAAGAATGTTTTACTATAACTTACAATAAGGAAAGCAGGGATTGCATTTTCTTGGATCCGAATGAGGATGTAACTGTTGACATTAAATTGAGCGGCAAAGCGCAAATTAGGCTTAGTTTTGCATATGAACAAAAGCCGAACTTAGCGCAGGGAATTGAGGTTAGTGTTGATAATATAAAAAAAGCCGATTTAAAATATGTAATACCTCATAAATGGCACCATGTTGCATTTGATATTGATAGGGAGGAAATTACTTTAAATATAAGAAATACTTGTTTTTCAAAAATTGCAGTCGCGCATCCATTGATCCAATACGAAGAAATAGCTGGTAATAATGACGTGCCGAAGAATATTATCGTTTTGCTGTTAGATTCTTTGATTCGAGATTCTCTAGGCCCTTATAATTCTAATGTTAAAAAATACACACCAAATATCAGCCGTTTTTTTGAAAAAAGTTTTAAATACACAAACTGTTTTACGCAATCCGAATGGACTTTTCCTGCTGTGTATTCTCTTTTGCTGTCGCAATATTCTATAGGGCATGGTTTGTCTGATACCAGAGTTGATTTCGATGTTATTCCATTGGATAGCGATGATACTTTGGCTGTTCATATGCGGAATCTTGGATACACTACATTTGCGTACTCAACAGTCAGGGTTTTTCAACCGGCATTTAACGCACATATAGGGTTTGATAGGTTTTTCTATGATCTTTTTCCGCAGTCTAATCAAACCCATAGGGAAATATGTCATAAAGCCATTACCCAATTACAACAAAATAGTAGGGGTAAAAATTTTATGTTCCTGCATTTTTTTGATACGCACGAACCATGGATAAATATTGAAGAGATAGAAGAATCCATGTTGGATAATTCAAGGAATACTGACCCTGATGCAGAATGGAGATATTATAAGCGAGGACAAAAAGATACTAAAGGTGAACCTATATTTGATGATGAGGGGGTGAAAGTATTGACCGAAAGAAGGAATGCAAGATTATGGAACGTTGACCTTTCTCTTCAATCTTTATTCGATTATTTGGAGAGAAGTGGCGAAGCGCAAGATACAATGGTGGTGATTTGTGCTGATCATGGGTGTAAATTTATGGGGTGGAAACAGCCTTTGCTTTGCGATACGCGGGTAGGGACGCCTTTATTGATTCGTCATCCGAAGATTGAAGGCGGAACGCAAAAAGAATTAGTGGAATCCAACATGGATTTGGGTCCTACTATTTTGAAAATAGCCGGTCATAACGATAAATGGGGTAATGGAGAAATATTGCCTCCATTTGGTACTGAACGACATAAATACGTAATAAGTGAATCCATATATGGAAACCTTTGCAAAATAGCTGTCCGTGATGAAAAATATGTTTATCATTGCACTTTTGATTACAACAAAAAGTATAAAAAAATAAAATTAAATAGAATGTTTAATCAGTTATTATTTGAGCGCCAAAAGGAAGATTTATGCATAGATGTTTCTGAAAAAATGCCGGATGTGTTGAAAAATATGCATGATTTTTTGATGAGTCACTTTAAAAAATACCCTCATAGATTAAGCTAATATGGATATTTGCGCTACGGTTTTGTCAGTTATTAAAAATGCTGGTGATGCGGTAATGGAATTTTACAGATATGGTAATAGTAAAATTAGCAACAAAAATGATGGGTCTCCAGTTACTGAAGCGGATTTAGTTTCGCAAGAAATTATTCTAAAAGGTTTAAAACAGTTCGGATATCCTATCGTTTCGGAAGAACAAAAAGATAATGATAAACGTTTTAGCCAAGACAAAGTTTGGTTCGTGGATCCGTTGGATGGCACAAAGGATTTTATTAATAGGACTGGAGAATTTTGCGTGATGATTGGGCTGGCTGAAAACGGAGAACCTATTCTTGGTGTGGTTTATCAGCCAGTAAAAGATATTTATTATTATGCGAGGAAAGGTTCTGGAGCCTACAAGCGCATTGGCAATGGGATCTCGGTAAAATTGGAAGTGTCTTTAACCAGCTCTCCTCAAAAAGCAAAAATGTTCATTAGTCGAAATCACACTTTGCAGTCAGAAATTCAGTTAGGAAAAGATATTAAAATTGGAGAAATAATACCTTGTGGTAGTGCGGGTGTTAAAATTGGATTAATTGCATCTGGCGAAGGAGAGGTTTATGTGGTTATGAATGGCAATACGAATGAATGGGATACTTGTGCGTCGGATATTATTATTCAAGAAGCCGGCGGTATGATGACAGATGTGCAGGATAAAAAATTAGTATATAATAAAAAATCACTCAAGAATAAACATGGGTTTGTCGTTACGAATAAATTGCTGCATAAGACGGTGATTTCAGCATTAAAAAATCTGAGATAGATTTTAATAATAAAACCCGTAAAATGAAAACTAACCTTCAATCTCTGGCGATTGGCATTACATAAGTTCTAATTCAAATCGCTTGATCCAGAAAATTATGGTATTATCTAACCTCACTTTCTTTTTTGTCTCCAGTACAACTTATGAACCCAATAAAAATCCGCAATCGTTTAATCGGTCCAGATTATCCTCCTTATATCGTAGCCGAGGCAGCTATTAATCATGAGGGCGATATTAAAATCGCGAAGCGAATGGTTTACATTGCTCACGCTCTGGGCGCCGATGCCATAAAATTTCAAATTCATGTGCTGGAGAATGAAATGTTAAAGGAGGCTCCACAATCGGAAAACTTTGCAGAACCACTATACGATACATTGAAACGTACAAATCTTTCGCTTGATGAACATCGTGAATTGAAACAATTATGCGAGACGATTGGTATTCAGTATCTATGTACCCCTTTCAGTCGTGACGGAGTTGATTTGCTCGAGCAGATTGGCGTCGATGCTTTTAAAATAGGTTCGGGAGAATTAACAAATCTTCCTCTGCAGGAGCATATTGCAAAAAAGGGAAAGCCGATGATTATTTCAACCGGTATGTGTACGGTTGAGGAAATAAGAGAAACTGTTGAACTTGTAAGGAGTATAGGGACGCCATTTATATTGACACATTGCGTTTCGGCATATCCAACGCCGTATCATCGAGTAAACCTTAAAATGATTCAGCGATATCAAGCGCTTTTTCAAGTACCTGTTGGGATTTCAGATCACTCCGAAGGTATTTATACGGTTTTAGGTGCAGTCGCATTGGGGGCATGTTTTATTGAGAAGCATTTTACCCTTAATAAACTTGCGAAGGGGCCAGATCATCCTGTTTCTATTGAACCACAGGATTTGTTGGAACTTGTAAAAGGAGCGAATGCTATATATCAAGCATTAGGCGAAACTCGAGATATTTTCCCGGAAGAACAACAAATTGTTGCTTGGGCCCGCCATAGTGTTGTTTCAGAGAAGCATATACCTCGAGGTACAACCATTGCCAAGGATATGATTTGGGTGAAGAGGCCTGGTCCTCAAGCAGGTGCGGTCCCGGCAAAATCACTGCGCGAAGTTATTGGAAGAAAAGCGAAAGTCGATATCCCGGCTGGAATCCAGATCAAGTGGGAATACATTATATGAAGCACATGAAGAAACGGAAGATTGCTGTTATTGCCAGTTCTAGGGCTACTTATGGATACTCGAGGCCGGTTATGCGTCTTATTCAAAAATCAAAGAAGTTAGAATTGGCGCTTGTTGTAACAGGCATGCATCTTTTAAAGGAATATGGTTTGTCATTAAATGAAATTCTTCAGGACGGGTTTCCTATTGCCGCAAAAGCAGACATGATGATTGGTGGAGATACAGGGGTCGCATGGGCAAAATCGTTGGGGGTTGGGATACAAAGTTTTTCACAGGTGTTTTCCATGCTTCAGCCGGATATCGTGCTCGTTGAAGGGGATCGAGGAGAACAGTTAGCCGCTGCGCTCACGGCGGCTTATATGAATATTCCGGTTGCACATATTCAATCTGGTGATCTATCAGGGCATATCGACGGAGCGGCACGTCATGCAATAACAAAACTTTGTCATATTCATTTTCCTGCTTGTGAAGATTCAGCAAAACGTGTCGAGCGAATGGGCGAGGAGCTACATAGAATTTTCAACGTGGGAGCTCCGCAGCTTGATGAAATAGTCTATGGAAAAAAAATATCCCATAAGAAATTGAATCAAATACTCAACTTGGATTTAAAAAAAAGGACGGCCCTTGTCATTCAGCATCCAGTGCTGTCGGAACTGGAGCAAGCACGTGCCCAAATGATTGAAACCCTGGAAGCTCTTAGAGAGGTTGGTATCCAGACTATTATTATTTATCCAAATGTAGATGCTGGGGGCGAGGAGATGATTAAAGTTATTAGAGAATACGAACAATATCCGTTTTTGCATAGTTTCAAGAACCTTGACAGAATTGTATTTCTAAGTCTTCTTACTCATATTTCAATACTTGTAGGTAACTCAAGTTGTGGTATTATTGAAGCCCCGTCGTTTAAGATTCCGGTTGTGAATATCGGCTCGCGGCAGAGAGGACGGATGCAGGCGGGCAATGTCATCAATACAGGATATAAGAGAACAGAGATTCGCGATGCGCTCAAGAGGGGGCTGTTCGATACCTCGCTGCGAAGACGCATTATGAAGTGCAAGAATCCTTATGGTGATGGTAAAAGTGCTGCTCGTATTGTAAAAGTTCTCGAGACTATCAAAATTACACCTCATTTACTGGACAAAAAAAATACCTATTAAGTTTTAAATAGTATTCTGTTATGGTCTCGTATCAAAAAAAACCTGAAAACATTCGGCGAGTGCTCGTCACGGGTGGTGCAGGATGTATAGGAATTGCTGTATGCAAAGAACTCCGCAAAAGAGGTTTGGAAGTACATCTTTTTGACCTACCTGAACAAATTATGCGTATGAGAAAAGCAATTCCTGATGGAGCCAAAATTTGTTACGGATCGCTGCTTGATATTTCTTCTATTCGAGAGGGTATGGATCAGTGCGATGCAGTGCTTCACCTTGCGGCATATCTAGGGGTTCGCCGTACCGAGATGAATAAACTCCGGTGTCTTGAAATTAATGTCGAGGGGACAAAGAATATTCTCGAATGCGCAGTACAACATCAATTAAAGAAAATTGTTTTTGCTTCCTCTTCAGAGGTATATGGTGATCCGGAGAAAAATCCTATCGATGAAACAACCCCAGTTCATGGGAAAACTGTCTACGCCATTAGTAAACTTATGGGGGAAGAACTTTGTAAAGCTTATAGCCAACGATATCCCAATTTGCAGTTTGTTATTCTGCGTTATTTTAATGCCTATGGTCCATATCAAGCCGCACAGTTTGTTATTCCAAAATTTATTCAACAAGTTTTGAAAGATGAGGCGCCAACAGTAAATGGTGATGGAATGCAACGTCGTTCTTACTGTTATGTAAGCGATACTGCATGGGCAACGGTTGAAGCGCTTCTATTATCAAATGCAAATGGTCAGGTTATAAATGTTGGGAATGACGAATCTCTTATTGAGCTGAAGGAATTGGCGCATCGTATTATTTCGATCACCGGTAAAGAGGGTAAGATTAAGCCTGTTTTTGATGTAGATTTTAAAAATGCTGATAGAGATCGCACCCGAGAAATTGTAGAACGATATTGTGATACCAGAAAAGCCCGCACTCTCTTAAATTTTCATCCAAAAGTTTCTTTGGAAGAAGGTATCAGGAAAGTCATTGAATCAGAAACGCTGTTCGAGCAGTGGGCTACCACGGAATTGGCCTATTGATCTATGCTTTCACTTCTTACGGTTATTACAGCTCGTGGTGGTTCAAAGGGAATACCTAAGAAAAATATGGCATTAATTGGAGGTAAGCCGCTTTTAAGCTATACTCTCAAAAGTGTATTGGCAGCTCATTTGGAAGGGCGTATCGTTGTATCTACCGACGATAATGAGATTGAGAAGTTTTCGCGTACACACAACGTAGAAGTTATCAAAAGACCCACTGAGATATCCGGAGATAAAGCATCCTCCGAATCCGCACTTTTGCATGCCATTGATGTCGTGGCAGGATCTGGATTTTATCCAGAAGTCGTTTTGACGCTACAGCCTACATCGCCATTTAGAAGACCAGAAACCATAAAAAAATTCGTAGAGAAATTTTCTCAAATTAAGGATTCTTTTGATGCAATGCTTTCAGTGAATGAAAATCGGGATGTATTTTGGCTCCCAGAACCTGATGGAAACTTTAAGCGTCTTTTTCCGAATGCCCCTCGTCGAAGGCAGGAACGAACCCCTATTTTTCTTGAAAACAGCGCATTGTATATTACGAAAGTCGATGTGCTTCAAAAAACAAAAAGCGTTCTTGGAAAGAAAACTGCCGGGTTTGTTATTGAGCAAGAGGAAGCGCTCGATATTAACGAACCGATTGATTTGCTGTTTGCTGATTTTTATATTAAATATGGATCGTATCGGAAAAATTAAACGATCGATAAAAGGAATACCAGTTCTTTATCCACTCGCAAAATTTTTATCTAGTCCGCGGGAGGAATTGAAGCAGTGGAAGGATTTTTTCGCTTTCAAAAATGGATTTCAGCGAATATTTTCCGTTAAAAGTAAAACAGAATCTCGAGGAAAACTTCTAATAGTGAGTCTTCACGGAAATTCTGTAAATGCTATTAAAGAAGAAGCATTCTTCGCGAAAGCAGCGCAACTCCATGGTCTGGAACCATACATCCTTACCAGCCGCGGCGCCTGGGCGAATCGATACTATAAGGTTTTCGGGATCGATAAATTTATTTATTTTGAGAAATTTTTCAGAAAACTACCTCTGCAGAAAATTCGAAAGGATGCGAGAGAATATGCTCATACCATTCAAACGTTCGACCAGCTCATGGCCTTTGAATATGAGGGAGTGAAGATCGGTAAATACATTTGTTCTTCATTGGTGAGAAAAACGTATACCGGCGAAGTAGATATGGGAAATCCAGAAACGAGGAAATATATTCAGTATTATCTTGAAGAAACCATGTCAAATGCACTCGCCGCAAAAGCGATTTTTGAGATGTATAATCCAGCTGCTGTTTTATTTCTTGAAAGAGGATATACGCCGTACGGCGAGTTTTTTGATATTGCTCTTGAGAGGGGATTAAATGTTGTGCAATGGTGCGGTTCTCACACGGATAATGCCTTTATGTTGAAACGATTTCATCGCGGATTAGAAGATCAGCATCCGGCGTCCCTGTCCGAAAAAACATGGGATATGTTGAAAAAAATGCCGTGGACCGAGGAGCGAAGCAAAAAAATTAAGCAGGAATTATTCCAAAATTATTCCAGCGGAGGATGGTTTAGCGAAGTGGGAACGCAATTCAATACGAGTATGATGGAAAAAGAGAAGATTCAAAAAATGCTCGGACTTGATCCCAAGAAAAAAACGGCCTTCATTTTTCCGCATCTTTTTTGGGATGCGACGTTTTTCTGGGGAGAAGATATTTTCACCAATTACCGCGATTGGTTTATCCATGCGGTAAAGGCTGCCTGCGCAAATCCGCACCTCAATTGGGTGATTAAAATCCATCCGGCCAATGTTGTGAAGTTGAATCGTGATGGGTATAAAGGGGAACTTGTGGAAAAACTTACGATTCGTGAGGTGATTGGTGAGCTCCCGTCGCACGTTAAACTTCTCGAGCCTACAACGAAAATTTCCACCTTTTCTCTCTATTCATGGATTGATTATTGTTTGACTGTTCGAGGTACTCCCGGCATTGAGGCTGCCATGTTTGGAATTCCGGTTTTAACCGCCGGCACTGGTCGTTACGACCGGCACGGATTTACAATTGATTCATCTACGCGTGAGGATTATCTTGAAAAACTTTCGAAAATTCACACTTATCCACGCCTTACCCCGGAACAAATTGAACTGGCAGAGAAATTTGCTTATGGTACTTTTCTTGTAAGGCCTTTTCCTTTCAAGAGTATAAAAATATCTTATGAGCGGGACAAAAAAGCCACGCCGAAGGTGAATTATCTTTTGTCTTCCACGGAAGACCTTTTCAAGGCAAAAGATCTTGCTGCTTTCGGTCAGTGGTTTGTTGATTCAAAAGATGAAGATTATATCGAGTTGTCGCAACTTTAAGATTAGCGGTTGAATTTTTTATACCGTTTTTCGACGGCTTCGATATCGTTGATGTCGTCGAAGTCTTTCTCGAAAACCCCATCGCTGTCTTTCACTTCCTCAATTTCCATTAAGAATTTATCATTAGGATTTTCTTTTGCGGGTTGAAGTTTTGGGGGCGACAGGAGGGGATTTAAGCCATAGATATTTTCGTTATCAGGAACTTTTTTAAAATCAGAGTTTGGTTTGAAACTAGGATCCGGCACCTTCGTTGGGTTCCACTCATTTGGAAACAGTTTGCGAGGCGGCTTTGGCAAAAACTCTGGCGCGCTCTCTATATCATTCAAAATCGCTCGCGAGAGGCCTTTTGTGCGGCCGAATTTTCCTTCCTCTAAAGCTTCCCTCGCGCGCTCCATTTTTTCTTGAAGTTCTTTTTTCTTTTCCTCCGGCAGTTTTTCGAAAAATTCAAAGACCTCTTTAAATTCATCTTTTGCCTCTTCTGCCCTGTTTTCTAATTTTGCTTCGTGTTTCTCTTTGTCACCACCGCGTTTTTCTTCTTTTTCTTCTCGTTTTTTAAATTGAATAGTCACTTTCGATTCTTTTCGAGCTTCCGCCGCTTTTACTGCTTCGCGCGCTTCCACAATAACAGCAAGATGTTCATCTTCTTCGTCAACGATTCGTTTTACAATCTTTTTGATCTTCTCTTCGCTTTTCTTTTCTATCTTCGACAAAACTTCCACATGCCGCTCGGCAGCCACCTCTATTTTTTCAAGAGCCTTTCTTGCATCTGCCGGTTTTGAGATTTTCACTTCAATAATTTCGCTTGCGGCGGAAACTTCCTTGCGCATGTCTTCAAGAGTTTCGGCTAGAAAAATTTCTTCTTCAGTTTCGAGATGAATTTCGCCCTCATGGGCCCGAGCCGCCGGAGCTAGCCATGCGAGCGAAGGATTTTTTGCAATGATATTTTCAGCTTCGGAAAGCCTGCGATCCGAAAATCGCAAATGAGCATCAATTTTTTGAAGCGGCGTTCTCGAAAATGCGAATTCGATCTTTTCCGCAGCTTGTTTCCAGGGGTAGAGGAAGTGTCCGCGGGTCGTGCTTGGTTGATACGCCCACACCGTGCCGGCCGTCATAAGGACAAGCGCCGCAAGGCTTCCCGCAAGGCTCAAGCGCGCAAAGCTTAAGCGCGGCCATGAGAACCAACCGCTCGCTTCAGATCTAGTTTCTGCAGCCTCGATCTTTGTTTTCTGGGCCGCTATGCGGTGCAATTTTTCAAAGAAAACCCGTTCGGCTTTTTTACTGCGTTCAAATTGAGGCAAATGCCCCAAGATTTTTTCGACCTGATTTTCATTTAAAGGATTCATGAGTTTGGATGTATAAAGTGAGTGTTATATTCATCGCGCAGAGTGGCGATGGCCCGCGATAGAGCGGTTCGAACCGCCCCTTCTTCTTTCCCGACGATTCTGGCGATTTCTTCGTTGCCAAGATCATTGACGTACCGCAGCGTAACCAATTCTTGTTGCGCCACTGGCAGTTTAGAAATTAAATGGAGGATCTTCGACACAAGCATTTTTTCATCAAGCGTTTCGGTTGCGGGCACTTCTTTCACAACTTCAACCGCTTCCTCAAGCGGCAAAACATTTTTCTTTGCCGCGTAATAATTCACGAGATGATTGTGCGCGATGGTAAAAATCCAAGTTTTAAAAGGGCGATTTCGGTCGTATGAATCAAAAGCCTGAAAGGCTTTCAAAAAAATATCAGAGGTGAGATCTTCAGCCGTATCGCGGTTGAATCCGACACGGTACAAAATATAATTGAAGATTGTTCTCTTATACTCCTCATAATACTGCGTGAACTCCTGAATAGAGTCGGCGTGCGGCATAGAACCGGTTCACATAAAAATATACCTTCCAGAAGGGTAATCGTTACGAAGATGATTATAAAGCCAATTTCACCGAATGACAACGTCAAGCACAAAAGTATCAAGTTCATCCAAAATTCTGGCTTTCTGGAGCATGATTGTATCGAGATAAGCCCCGCCGACCTTGCCGTCTTTCGCTACTTTAATAATTTCTGCGAAGAAGCGACGTCCTTTTTTCATATCCAAATCTCCGAGAGGAGGTTTTATTTTTACTTTGCCTTCCGAATCGGTTCGCAGTGTTTGCCGTAGAGGGAAATATTTTTTCGAGCGTTTTTTTTCAGGAGCTGCATTTTTGATTTCGTAATCAACCCCGAAAACTTTCACACGGGCACCGGCGACAGTCTTTCCTTTTTCATTTTTCACGCGCACCACGACATTTCTGGCCAATAGCTGAAAAATTTCCCCAATGCTCAATTTGAGAAAAGCATTTCTATTGAGCATCTGCGCATTGAGATTTGAGAATTCCGCATTTTCCGGAGTCAAGGCATCCCCGAATGTCATCGGATCCGTGGGATATAAAGCAGCAGGTTCATATTGCGAGAAATCCATGAGGGGCGGTTCACTGCTCCCGTCATCAAAACTGAATTCATACCAATCCGGATGGGCTAGACCGAGTGCATGACCAACTTCGTGAAGAACAACGCGCATGGCTCTCTGCCTGTTGACTTTACTGTTTTCTTGAAAGAGAAACTTTTTTACGTAGAGCGGATCATTGCTGTCTAGCGGCGAGGTGTCATCGAGTTTGAGCGTACTGTACTGTTCGTTTTCAAAGATCACCACTGTTCCGTAGTTCTTACCTTTCCCATATGGTTTTCCTCTTAGTCGATCCAAAGCTCCACTTGTCCCTAATATCCCAAGATTTGGGGCTACATAGTAAAAAATTGTCATGCCGCCGAAGGCGCTTTCGTCAGTCCGATTGAGAAAATGATACTTGGGGTTTTTTATGATTTTATCGATTGTATCCCGCGGTTTCGATCCAGGCGCCGCATCAGGATATGTCATGAATCGTTCTATTGTGAGCCGTTTCCAAGTATTTTTGGCAAGGACTGTATTGATGAAATTGATGACTTCTTTAGCTCCTTGTTGCCAGGAAGGGTATCTCTTCGCGAAGCCTTGATTGACCGCAAAAACGATTTTTTGTTCGACGATATTTTGTGGGAGAGTAGTCTTTAAAAAATTTTCTATTTGCGTTTCACTTAGGAATTTTGATGGCGTTTGAACTGATGAGCGTGCTCTTGCTGAAGCAGTAACGCTCACGAAGAGAATAACAAGGATTGAAGAGATGAGTAATTTTTTCATAGCCTGATTTTTATGCCGCGTCTTTTAAGTTCGTAGAAGAATACAGCCGGATCAATGCATCGTTCCGGCGGAAAAACTCCTATATGCGGAATTTTCCATTGTACGATCATTTGCGCGATTATAGATGGCGGCACGCCGGTGTCATACGCGCCTGCTGATGCATTCCATTTTGGTTTGCTTTTCGAAATAACATCGAGGACGAGACGCACGCGTTTGCCTTTGCGTTTTCCTGTCATTCGGACGCGAACGTATTCAATATCGCGGATCGGTTTTTTCGCCTCTGGAGGATTTTTTGCTTTAGTAACGCCAAGCGCGATGAGCCGTTTGACATGCCGGATAAAATTTTCAGGAAACGAAACTTTAAAATCGCATTCTTTCAGTTTTTTATTTTTAAACGAGTCAGGGAAAGTGGCAAGTTCCGAATGAAGCGTGTAAAATTCGCTGACTTTTCCTATCGGCCGTGGAAATGTTTCTTCTTCGCGGCCCGTCATGGCAGCGACGAACTTGATTTTTCCTTTTGAAAAGACCGCTGCGGGTTTTGTGAATTCATCAAAAATCGTGGCAAGAGAATAGGGGAGCGTGAAGTGAGATGAAGATTTCGTAAAATCATGATCTGCAAAACGGATGTGGATTTCATCGATCGTATCGAATTTGTAAGCGCCGTAGGCCGCAAGAATATTGGTAATTCCCGGCGTCGAACCGCAGCCGATTACCGCTGTCAGACGGTTTTTTTTAAAAAGCGAGTGCAATTTTAGTTGTTTTTTCGTCATGTGAAAAAGACCGCCAAGATCTATATAAGGTTTTTTTGCAAGCAATGCCGCTTTCATGACATGGAGATTATAAGTGTATTGCGTTGCATTAATGACGACATCACATTTTTTTATGAGTGCGGCGAGCAATTTTGTTTTTGTAACATCGATTGCGGCCGACTGAACGCGTTTGCTTTTGAAACTTTGCGTAAATTCGCGCGCTTTTTTGAAGTCATGACCGGCTACAATAATTCGGTCGCGCGTGGTTTCAAAGAGATCATGGACCGTAATGCGTCCCATTTCTCCGTAGCCGCCGAGGACAAGAAAAGAATTCATTATTGATTATTAACGAATTAACGGATTAACGAATTGATAATATTGAGGCCTTTTTTGAGATCGGATTCTTGAATAGTAAGCGGAGGCATGACGCGGAGATCATTGCCTAAAATTCCAGCTCCAAGAATCATCACGCCGGAATCAAATAATCGACGTATTAATTTTTTTGCTAGTTTGGCATCAGGTTCGCGCGTACGTTTATTTTTTACAATCTCCAGGGCCCACATGGCGCCAAGCCCCCGCGCTTCACCCACCACGCACGACGCCGAAGGCGGAGTGCGCTCTAAATATTTAAAAACCTTCTCAATTTCTTCCCCAATTTCTCTAGCTCGTTTCGGAAGATTCAATCGTTTCATTTCTTTGATAGTCGCAAGCGCCGCAGCGAGACATATGGGATTTCCGCCAAAAGTGCCGCCGAGCCCGCCGGGCTGTACACTGTCCATAATTTCACGGCGTCCAACAACCGCGGAGAGCGGCATGCCAGAAGCGATCGATTTTGCGCATACCAAAAGATCCGGCGTCACGCCGCTCCACTCGCACGCAAACCATTTTCCGGTTCGCCCAAAACCGGTTTGCACCTCATCAACGATCAACAAAATTCCGTATTTTTTGCAGATTTTTGCTAAGCCTTGAAGGTAGCGCGGAGGCGCCACAATAAAGCCTCCTTCGCCTGCCACAGGCTCGATGATGACAGCCGCAATATGCTCCGGATCAACCACGCCTTTAAAAAATTCTTCTTCCACGCTGCGCAGCAGTGTATCAATGTATTCATCTTCGGTTTGGCAATGCGCCGGCCGTCGATACGAGTACGGATATTCGAGATGATAAATTTCCGGCGCAAAGGGTCCAAAGCCGAATTTATACGGTTTCACTTTGCTTGTGAGGGAAAGCGCCAAGAGGGTTCGTCCATGAAATCCGTGGGTGAAAGAAACAATCGCCGGTCTGTTGGTAAATTTCCGTGCGATTTTTACAGCATTTTCCACTGCTTCAGCGCCTGAATTTGCAAAAAAGACTTTTTTCGCAAATTTTCCAGGCGTAAGTTTCGTAAGTTCCTGCGCAACTTGGAAATAGAGTTCGTACGGAGCAACCATAAAAGCAGTGTGGAGAAATTTTCCAGCCTGATCCCGTATAGCCTGAACAACTTTTTTGTTCGCGTGGCCAAGGTTAACTGTCGATATGCCGCTTGTGAAGTCAATAAACCGTCGTCCCTCGACATCGATAATTATCGCTCCTTTTGCGCTTTTTACAAAGAGCGGGAGCGGTTCGCCGATGCCAAGCGGCACGAGCCTTTTTAATTTTTTTGATAATTTTGCATTTTTATTTATCATGACAAAGGAACATAAATAAGCTATAATAGTAATGTATCATGAAGATTTATAATTTTTCTGTTGTTATTACACAAGATAAAGACGGTGTATTTCTGGCACAGGTGCCAACGCTCCCGGGCTGTCATACGCAAGCCAAAAATCTCGCGGAACTTTTTAAAAGAATTCAAGAAGCCATTGAACTTTGTTTGGAAGTGGAAAATGAAAAGAAACATAAAATTCAGCAGGAAAAATTTATTGGAGTTCAGCAGATAGAAGTAGCCGCGTAGTATGCCAAAAGCCCCTGTTCTTTCCGGAAAAAAGCTTCTGAAGGTACTGACGGCTCGGCATTTCCGGATGTTGAGGCAAAAAGGAAGTCATGTTTTTGTAGAAAGTTCCGATGGAAGGTTGGGAACGGTTATTCCTGTGCATAGCAATGAAGATCTTGGGAAAGGGATTTTGAAGAGTATCTTGAGCGACTTGGAACTTACGGTCGATGATTTGAGAAAGATGTTGTAGCTGTCAATACCATCCGATTGGCGCTTCATTCAAATTAATATGTACTTGTTTTACTTGCATGTATTCTTCAAGGCCGTAGTGTGAAAGTTCGCGTCCGCCGCCGCTCTGTTTGTATCCGCCCCATGGAGCTTCCACGAACGTCGGCTGCATGGTATTAACCCAGAGAATTCCAGCGCGGACCTTTTTCACCACGCGAAACGCTTTAAAAATATCCCGAGTCCAAACCGCGCCGGCAAGGCCGTAAGGACTGTCATTCGCAATACGGATGGCTTCTTCTTCATCTTTGAAAGGAATAACGGTGACCACGGGTCCAAAAATTTCCTCCTGCGCAATGCGCATTTTATTGTTCACCTTTACAAAAATCGTAGGTTCCATAAAGTAGCCTTTTTTAAAGTTTTTCGGCCTTTGGCCTCCGCAGCAAACTTTAGCGCCTTCGCGCTTGCCGATTTCAATATATTTCATGACGCGTTTGTACTGGTCGAGCGATACAAGCGGCCCCATCTTTGTATCGCGCTTCAAAGGATCGCCGAGCTTGATTTTTTTTGTTTTTTTTACCATCGCGTTCACGAATTTATCGAGCATCGATTTTTCCACGAGGATGCGCGAGCCGGCAGAACAAATTTCTCCTTGATTTGGGAAAATTCCAAACAGCGCGCCGTCAATTGCTGCTTCAAAATCACTGTCTGCGAAGAAAATATTCGCTGATTTTCCGCCGAGTTCGAGCGTGACTTTTTTCAGATTTGTTTCTGCAGCGGTTTTCATAATCTCGCGTCCTGTAGCCACAGAGCCCGTGATGGCGATTTTATCAACGAGGCGCGAGCTTGCGAGCGCCATTCCAACCGTCGCTCCGCCGCCGGTAATAATATTCACGACGCCTTTTGGAAATCCGGCTTCTTCAATAAGTTTTGCAAGTTCAAGCGCCGTTAGAGGCGTGACTGATGCGGGCTTCAAAATACAGGTGCATCCTGCGCAGAGCGCTGGTGCGAGTTTCCACGCCGCCATCAAAAGCGGATAATTCCACGGAATAATTCCCGCTGCCACGCCGATCGGTTCTTTTAAGATGAGCGATATGGCATTGTCCGGAACCGGCGCCACTTCGCCGTAAATTTTTGTGGCAAGTCCGCCGTAATATTCAAAACACGTTGCCACGTCATCAATATCAAACTCTGACTCAATAAGCGGTTTTCCATTATTCATCGATTCTAATTTTGCAAGACGCGGTTTATTTTTGCGTACAAGTTCGGCAAGTTTGAAGAGGAGCCGTCCGCGGGCTTGATGCGTAAGCGAAGGCCACTCGCCGCTGTCAAAAGCCTTTCTGGCAGCTTTTGCGGCAAGCTCGGCATCCATCGTATCGCCTTCAGGGACCGTCGCAATAATTTCTTCTGTCGCAGGATTTATGACATTCATCCGCTTGCCGGATTTTGCGTCAACGAAGCGGCCGTTGATGTACATTGTGTAAGGTTTCATGTATTAGCGTGTTAATACGTTAAGAGTATCGTCCAATTTTTCCAGCACCGTATCAATTAGTTTATAAGGGATGTTCAGCGCCGGTTCGATGCGAATTGTTTTTACTCCGATAAGAGTTCCAGCCACAAGCACGCCGCGCTTAAATAAGCCAGCAGCCACGCGGTATCCAAATTTTTCATCAGCAAATTCGAGCCCGATAAGCAAACCTTTTCCGCGAACTTCCTTCAAATGCTTCGGGTATTTTTTGGCAATCGCGCGCAGACCTTTCAAAAAATATTCACCGCGCTCCGCAGCTTTATCAGCGAGTTTTTCTGAAAGGATTACATTGATCGCCGCAATGCCCGCAGCGCAGGCAAGCGGGTTGCCGCCAAAAGTCGTGGAATGGATAAACGGATTTTTCTCAAGCACGCTCCAAATTTTTTTGTTGGAAATAAATGCGGAAATCGGCATCACGCCTCCGCCCAAAGATTTCGCCACGCACATAATATCCGGGACTATGCTCCAGTGTTCGCACGCAAACATTTTTCCGGTTCTCCCAAATCCAGTTTGCACTTCATCAAGAATGAGCAAAATTTTATAGCGGTCGCAAATGGCTCGTACTTGCGGAAAATAATCATCCGGCGGCACATGCACGCCGGCTTCGCCCTGCACCGGTTCCACCACAAACGCCGCAATTTCCACCCCTAGGGCCGTAAGTTTTTTCAATTCTTCTTCAAGGGCCTTTGCATTTCCAAACGGGACAAAGTGAATATTATCCAAAAGCGGTTCAAACGGTTTTCGATATGACGCTTTACCAAGAAGAGACAGTGACCCGAATGATTTTCCATGGAAGCCGCCGAGTGTGGAGATGAAGCCGGTTTTTTTAGTATACATTCGCGCCAATTTCATGGCGCCTTCCACCGCATCGGTTCCATTGTTGATAAAAAAGCAGCATTGAAGATCACCGGGCGCAATTTCGCCAAGCATTTCGCCCAAAGCGCCTCGAAGCGGATCCAAGAGTTCCTGCGAAGAAAGCGGCATGCGTTTGAGCTGATCTGAAACGGCCTTCACCACTTTCGGATGTTTGATGCCCGTGTTATAAATGCCGAATCCGCCGAGGCAATCTATAAATTTCCGGCCGAGAATATCGCACAGAATCGAGCCTCTGCCGCTCCACTCAATTGCCGCGTAATCATCCGCCTCCGCCACGGATTTTCGATAATCGATAAATCCTCGATTCACGAAGTTGTCGAAATTTTGCAGAGTAAGAGCAATAAGATCCTGTTTATCGCGTTTCGTGAGTTTCGTTTTTCCTCCAATAAGATCGAGATATATCTGTGAACGCCGAATCACTTCACTCGTCGCAATTTGAGAACAGACATAGTTGCGCCGTTTTCCATCCCGGCCATAAGTCACTTTCGATTTGTACTCGCAAACAGGAGGTTTTTTCTCGTTCCGCAATGTAAATTTTGTTTTGGTGTTCTTCATAAAATCTATATATTTTACCAGTTTTTTACGGTTTGAGGAAGTTGCCGGAGTCCTTTTTGCCCTGCTATAATCAAAATATGAAAACCGGTTCCACATTTTGCCTTTCTGTCATCTTGGTTTTGCTTTTAAGCGCATGCGGCGCAACTCCTACTGTAACTTTTTATCTAATATCGCAAAATAAACATCCGGAATCCCGCCAGATCGGCTGTAATGATTTTCTTGTTCCGGTGCAGAAAAAAATAGAGACTTCCAAAACGGCGTCGAGCGTGATGGAAACTTTATTGAACGCAAATCCTGTAGATTTTGGAAGCGATCTTTCCACTGCATCGGCCATTAAAGATCAATATATCACTCTTGAAAAAACGACGGAGCCTAAGGATGCAAATGATACTACGCCAATCGGAATTTATTTAAAGACAAACCCGCCAAAAGGAATTGCCGGCGTTTGCGATACGCCGCGCATTAAAGAGCAAATCACGCAGACCCTCGAAGGATATTCTACGGAAAAGCAGCAATCATTTACGATTTTTCTGGATGGTTCAACAACCGCCTGGAAATGTCTTGGCGATGAATCCGGCCTATGTTCCTAAGGAACCTAAATGAGCTAGACGCGATTTTTTATGCGCCGCGTTGTTTTTATGAATGAGATTATTTTTCGCCGCTTTATCGATCAGGCTGATAACCAGCGGAAGTTGTTTTTTAAATTCGTCGATTTTTTTCGCTTTCGCTAATTTAACCATATCTTTGATTGATTGTTTGAGGCGGTCTTTTGCGAGACGGTTTACCCTCCTATGTTTTTCAGACTGACGGAGGTGTTTGATGGCGGCTTTGATAATCGGCATAACGCGGATAATATAAGGATCGCGAACCCAAATGTCAATCATATGCAACAATCTTATATTTTAGCTTCTGGGAGTCGATGGAGGAGGCGTTTGCTGAAAAAGCACGGGATCAGCTGCAAAGTTCACGTAAGTCAATTTCAGGAAAAGGTACATCATAAAAATCCACGTACTCTCGTTTTGCATAATGCATGCGGGAAAGCGAAAGCCGTTGCGCGCCTTTATAAAAACGCGGTTGTGATTGGAGTGGATACGATTGGGGTATATAGAGGAAAATTTTTGGGCAAGCCGGCGAATCGCGGACAAGCGCGCGAAATGCTGAAATTGCTTTCCGGAAACACGCATCGGGTTATTTCCGGTTTATGTTTGATTGACGCATTGACCGGACGGAAAATTATGACCGCTGTTACGACAAAAGTTACTTTCCGAAAAATCGGCAATCGCGAACTTGAGAAATATTTGGATAGCGGCCACTGGAAAGGCAAAGCAGGTTCATATGCCATTCAGGGTCGCGCAAAAGGATTTGTGAAAAAGATTGAAGGGGATGTAACAAATGTTGTTGGGCTGCCTATTCTTACGCTCAAAAAAATCCTCCAGAAATTGCATGCAGGGAAATAGTTTGATATGCTTATTTTACTATGGCGCGTGGAGGAAAATTCGGATGGTTTCTCGGCCTGATTTTCGGGACTCTTTTTGGCGTGCTGTTTGCTCCGCGCAAAGGAAAAGAGCTTCGTGCAAAAATCAAAGATGATCGAAAGAAGGGGAGGCTCGGAATCGCGCCTCTGCAGGATGACTTAAAACATCTCGGCCAGCAGCTTGCTTCGCTTGCGCGGCAGTTTTATGAATCGGATACGGTTCAAGACATTGTCGTTGCCGGACGCAAAAAAGTAAAAAGTTTGTCCAAAGATTTTGTAGGCGAAGTGCATGATTTTCATTACAACCGCATTCATCCGCTTCAGGATGAGGTGAAAGCAAAGGTGCATTTTATTAAAGGAAAAATGGAAGGCGGAAAGCGGGCGATCAATAAAGCGCACCGGAAGCTGAATGAATTTGCAAAAAAAGCGAAAACCAGCGCGAGGATCGGGAAACGCGCTGCAAAAGAAATAAAGCATGTGATGAAAAAGAAGCATGCGTCGTAAATCTGGCAAAAAATTGATTTTGCTCGGGCCCGACGGAAGTTTTTCGAGCATGGCTGCCGATCGTTTGGGAAAGGAATATCAGCGTCGATATGTCGGTTCTTTTAGCGCGCTCTTTTATGAAGTGCGCGGAGATTCTTTTGGTCTTATTCCAATAATGAATAAAATCGTTGGTCCCATAAAGATGGCAGTGAAATTTTTGAAGAAAAAACGCTACCTAGCGGTGCGAAAATTTCGCATACCGATTCGGATGGCGCTTGTTGTTAGACGAAGAGTTGCGTTGAATGAAATTCAGCGTGTTTATGCTCCATTAATCGTCAAAAAGCAGTGCAGAATTTTTATAAAGAAATACCTACCTGCCGCTGCTTTTTATACAGATTTCGCATCCAGCAGTTTAGCGTTCAAAAAAATTGTTCAGCTTAAACGAGAGAAGGCTTATTGTTCAGCTGCAATCGGTTCAGAAAAAGCCGCAAAAATCTTCAAATTACACGTCCTTGCGCGTAATATTCAGGATGATCCGCATGATTGGACGGAATTTGTTCTTTTTCAAAAACGTAGAATATTTTTAGAGCAAGGTTTGCGAAAAGAGCCGAGGGGCGGGTCTCGTGGGTTCCCGCTCCGAGGCGGACTAAGGAAAAGGGGCGCGAGTCCCAGCCCTTCACGAAGGGCTGGGCGAGCGTAAGTGGGGGAAAACGTAGTTTTCCACCAGATAAAGACTGGACGGAGTTTGTTTTATTTACAGCGAAAAGAAAAAGAGCGAAGCGGCGTTGAATGTATAAAAAAGAAAAATGATCACAGCGAGCAGCCCGATTATTTTTTGATATTTTTCTAAACCAAGATCAAACAAAATAGTTTTAATGCGATAAAGGCCGTGATATAGAGCAGCGATTATCAGTATAAAGAAATATCCGCGCAGAAGGAGCGAATCCAGTTTTATTGAAGCGTTACTTAAAATAGCCCAAAAATGAATCGGCAAAATGAAAGCTGACATGAGCGGTATCGGAAAGATTTTTACAGTTACCCAAAACCAAGTGATGGTGTGAAAAATGGCGGCAATAAGACCAATCATGCTCGCAATGCGAAAGGTTGCTGTTTTCAGAAAGGTGAGCGTTGGATCAAAAATTGCCGATGTTAAAAAATAAATCGTCCAGCCGGCGATAAAAACTCCTGTGAGTTCGCGTAGGAAGTAGACAATTGAGGCCGAATTTCTCGTCCACCAGAATGACGATTGTTTTTGTTCAAGATTCATAATGTTGTCATTGCAATGACGTGACAAGGCGGAGACTCCCCATAAGTTTTAGTCGTTGGAGCGCAAGCGCAGGATCAACGCGTTTCGGGCATGCATTTGAACATTCTCCGACAAAACTGCAATTCCAAACTCCTTTTTCGCCGATCACTGTGTCAAGCCGTTCTTTTTTTGATTCATCGCGATTATCCGCGTTGTACCGATACGCCAGTGCGCCTGCGGCCGGCCCGATGAAGTTTTTATCAAATCCATATACCGGACAAGCCGAGTAACAAAGCATGCATTTTATGCATTGGCTCGTTTGTTTCAGTTTTTCAAGCTGCGCCGGCGTCTGTTCGTATTCGCCTTCTTCAAGCGCTTTTTTCTTCATATGTTCCATATAAGGATTCACGCTCCGCATTTTTTCAAACGCATCGTCAATCTCCACAACAAGATCTTTTATCACAGGAAAATTTCGCAGCGGTTCGATTTTCACAGGCTGTTTCAAATTACCCAAATATGTCTGGCACATGAGTACAGGTTTGCCGTTGACGACCGCCGCGCAACTTCCGCAAATGCCCATGCGGCACGACCAGCGATAGGTGAGGGTCGGATCCTGCTCGGCCTTAATGCAATTGAGGGCATCGAGGACCGTGATATCTTCCTGAAAACGGATTTCGTAAGTTTGATAAAATGACTGAGAAAGATATCGTTTCACTAATATTTGCGTTCCTGCGGCTGCCATTTTGTGATGGTTACGGGATGTTCTGTTGTTACCATACTCGTATCACCCTGAGCTTGTCGAAGGGTGAGATGTTTAAGAAATCGTTCATCGTCACGGTTTGGAAAATCGCTTCGCATATGACTGCCGCGCGATTCTTCACGATTCAAAGCGCTTCGCAAAACCGCTTCAGCCACCAAAAGCATATTTTTGAGTTCGAGCGCTGACACAAATTCCGTGTTAAAAATAGGGGAGTGATCCACAAGGCCGATATTTTCTGCACGTTTCCGTAATTCAATGATTTTTTCGAGACCGGCTTGGATAGAGGATTTTTCACGTTCAATTCCCGCATGTTCTTCCATAGTTTTCTGCATAGATTCCCGCAGAACCGCCACGCGCTCCGAGCCTTCATGCGAGAGGAATTTTTTGATGCGAGCTTCTTCTTGCGCGATTTCATCTTTCGATAGGTTAATGGCGACAGAATTATTTTCGGCATACTCCGCAACCATTTCGCCAGCGACCCTACCGAACACAAGACATTCTGCGAGAGAATTTGAGCCAAGTCGATTCGCGCCGTTTATCGTTACGCATGCGGTTTCTCCAGCTGCAAAAAGGCCGGAAAGCGAAGTTTCAGCTCGCAAATTCGTAGCTACACCGCCCATAAAGTAATGCGCGACCGGCCGCACAGGAATCGGTTCATGCACAGGATCAACGCCTTCAAAATCTTTCGCCACTTCGCGCACGAGCGGAAGTTTTTCATCAATCAATTTTTCTCCGAGATGTCGTATGTCGAGATGTACATAGGCTCCATGTGGTCCCTCAAAACCTCTGCCGGCTTTTATTTCACTCATAATGGCGCGTGAAATGATGTCGCGCGGTCCAAGTTCCATTTTTGTTGGCAGATAATTTTTCATGAACCGCTCGCCATTTTTGTTGAGCAGATAGCCGCCTTCGCCGCGAGCGCCTTCGGTGATCAAAATGCCTGTGCGCGGCAAACCGGTCGGATGGAACTGCACGAATTCCATGTCTTTTAAAGGCACGCCGATTTCGTACGCGAGCGCCATGCCATCACCGGTTTTAATATTGGCATTAGTAGTAAATGAATAGATTTTTCCAGCGCCGCCGGTTGCAAGCAGGACAGCTTTTGCCTTGAATGCCGCGATTATTCCGCGCCGCAAATCCATAGCGATGAGTCCTGTAACTCGTGCGTCATCACGAAGTAATTTGAGCACAAACCATTCATCAAATCGTCGGATATTTGCATATTTCAACGTGCGTTCAAAAAGCGTATGGAGCATATAAAATCCTGTTTTATCAGCGGCAAAAACTGTGCGCTTCACGCTCATTCCGCCAAACGCTCGCACAGCAACTTTGCCATTTTCCTCGCGGCTCCACGGACATCCCCAGTGTTCCATTTGAATGATTTCCCGCGGAGCTTCTTTTACAAAAAATTCCACGGCGTCTTGGTCTGCCAAAAAATCACTTCCGCGAATTGTGTCAAAGGCGTGCTGTTCAAGGCTGTCGCCATCATTCGCCGAAGTTTCGTTTGGCAAAACCCCGGCAATCCCGCCTTCAGCCGAAACCGTGTGGCTCCGTACAGGATAAACTTTTGAAACAATCGCTATTTTTAGTTTCGGGTTTTTTTCAGCTGCTGCGATGGCTGCGCGAAGTCCTGCTCCACCCCCGCCCACTATGAGAATATCTGATTCAATAATCTCCACATGCGTGAGCGTATCATAAAATAATTGCGCTTAACAAAAGCATAATTTTTGGTATAATTAAGGTATGGGATTAAGAGTTCCAGGCGGCGGAGATAGCGCGGATGAATTTATTCCTCCAGGAGGTATAACGCTTCCGGAGCATCTTACGCCAGATAATTTAAGTCTATTGGGTCATCTTTTTGGTAATGCGCTTACGCCGCTGCATACTGCTGCTCAAATTCTTGAGAGAGGAGGAGATATAGGTGTAGAGCTTGGGAACGCCGTGAGAAGTGCGCGGAAAGAAATTACGAGAACTGTTGATTTTTTATTAGAGCGATACGGAAGTGACATTGATGCGATTAGCGGTCTGCGACAATTTCTTATACAGTTTCGCCAGGATGTTAAGGATTTTCGATGGCAGCAGGCTGTAGATGATTATCGTGCTGCATCTGCAAGATTTCATTTCAGTTGTTAAAAAGAGCCCGCTACGTTTTAGCGAGCCCTTTTTAGATTTATTTGTTTATTTTTGTTTCTTGCGGCGTCTTCGAAGCATGTAATACAAGCCGTTTACGCCGGCGATTGCGAATGGATAAATCAGTATGCCAGGACCTGTACTGCCTTGGATGTAAGCGCCATGGGCTCGTCTTGTTGCTTCCGTGGCCGAACCGGCAGCAACTCCGCTTTTACCTGCTGTTCCAGCTGTAGCCGTTGATGCACTTGCCCCTGTTGCGCCACCTGCTGGTTGTGTTTGTCCTTGAGATGCCGCGGAACCGCTTGTTGCCGGAAGCGCATAATCAATAGCAGAAACTGTTTGACCGGCTGGTTTTGATTTTTTCTTTTGAGCTTCTTTTTCAGCTTCTTTTGGAGTTACTACTGCGACAACAGCAGGTTCTTGCGAAGCTGGCGCAGGTGCTGCAGGAGCAGGTGCTGCAGGAGCCGGAGCAGGAGTTGCCGGAGCCGCCGGCGCTGATACTGCAGCTACATTTTGTTGGTTGAGTGTAGTCGTAAGAGCTGCAATTTGTTGGGTTAATGCGGCGATCTGAGCGTCATTATTATTGTTTGACTGATTATTTGCCTGCGCTGAAGAAAGTTGTTGCTGAAGAGCGGCAATTTGATTTCTCATATTATTCAGATCTGCCTCTGCGCGCGCGCGTGCCTCTGCTTCCGCGCGAACACGAGCTTCCGATTCTGCGCGACCCCTTGCTTCAGCTTCTTCACGGCCGCGTCGCTCATTTTCTTCGCGCTCCGCTTTTTTATCTTTGCATTTTTTATCGCCAGGAACCCATTCCCAATCGTTCTGATTTTCTTTTACTTTTGGCTCGCAGTCTTTTTTTGCATTGCGATATGTATTGAGTTCTTCTAAAGACCCGAATTCCAAATCATCATGCCTGCATCGTCCATTTTGAAGAGGTATGCCGCATTCGTTTTCAAATTCCGCATTCGGATCAGGAAGTTGCGGTTCGCTGCAGCGGGAGGTATTTTCTTCCCAAGTCCACTGTTTATTTTTGCAGACATCTTTTGCTTCCTTTTTAAGGGCGTCGAAACTGTTATATGATGCGCCATTAAATTCACAAACGGTTTCTCCATTTTCTTGCTTAATCGCAGCGTTCAGATTGGCTAATCCATTGCATAGATCTGTTAATTGTTGAGCAGCCCGACCTGCTGCCGCGTTTTGTCTATTGTTCCGTTCTGTAATTTGTGCAGGTAATGTTTCGCGATTAGCAAATTCTATAATAATATCGAATCCGAGATTGCACGTTTTGTTATTTGGGTCGTATCTTCCTGACGCAGCTCTACAAGCAGCGCTGAAGGCTGCTTCGTCCGCAGCGCGATTTCTTTCTGCTTCAATTCTTTCCCCTGTCACTCTTGCTTGTTCAGCTTCCGCTCTTCCTTGAGCTGCTACCGCTGCATTCCGGGCAGCCCCTGCTTCTGTAGCCGCTGCTTCTGCTTCTTCAGCGCTGCGCGCAATTGTTGCTCTTAAATTTGCCTGACTTGCAGTAGTCGCAGATTCTCTAGCAACTTGTGCAGCATTTCTTGCCTCTGGGGTATCAGCTATTTGAGCTGCGTCTTCTGCAGCTTTTGCTGCTTGATCAGCTTCGCGTGCAGCTGCTTTAGCACGATTTTGAGCTGCTGTAATGGCCTGTTGATCTTGTTGACCGCCGCCACCACCTCCGCCACCACCTCCACCACCAGGTAGCATGCCACCTCCTCCGCCTGGCAGTTCTTCTACACCGCCACTGCCGGCAGATGCTTCGCATTGTCCTATATCGCTATTCCATCTACATAAACCATCAGGCGCTCTTCTACATAGTTTTTCATTATTTATTCGGGCGCAATTTGCTGCATTGCCGCCACCCACACCGCCTCCGCCACTGCGGCCCGGATAGAGTGTTGATTTTCCGTAAAATACAGCCGCGCCTATGCCAATGAGAATAACTCCGAGCGCAACAAACATCCACGGTTTAAGTTTTTTCGGCGCTTGAGGAGCAGGTGAATTTTCAGGCGTGCTTCCGCCAAGCAAAACCGGTTGCGAAGGCTGCGATGGCTGTGACGGCTGTGGAGGTTGCGAAGGCTGTGGTGCTTGCGGAGTAATTCCTTGACCAAGAGCTTGCGTAATTTGATCCATATTGTTTTAGTTATTTATATTAATTTTTATCTATCTATTATAGCATATAAAATAAATATAAGTCAAATAGTTGGCATACTGTCAACTTTGGGATTAAATTATCAAATCTACTCTGTAAATTTCTCCCCAGGGAGAAATTTAATCCGAAAAAGTGTGTACGTGCGGGCACACTTTAAACAGCCTTTGATGCTTTTCATCCAGATTTCGCAAAATATTTTACCCGCGGCAGTCCTTTAAAATCTGAATCCAGAGTCCATAGCGTAGCATCGTATTTTTGGGAGGTTGCCAAAATGACGCTGTCTGCAAAAGGGAGTTTTGTATGCATGCTAACTGCGCCGGCGCTTAACGCGATGTCTAGATCGAGATCGATGATTTTTCCGAGCTTCATGTGGGCGACAATTTTGAGAGCTGTTTCTTCGTTTTTCTCGATGAGGATTTTTTTAAAAACTTCGTAGAGAATGACGGTTGGCACCATGAGCGATTTTGTATTTTCAATGATGCGGGAAAAACGTTCGCCGTGTTTTGTGCCGGCAAAAAATTCGAGCCACGCAGAAGAATCTACGATATTCATAAACGATCTTTTTCCCGTTTTACGGTCGTATCCATTCCTTTTAGACTTCCTTTTAGAGCCGAAAGCGATTGAAGGGGAATAAGTTGAATTCGCTCGGCATATGCCACGACCTCGAATTTCATGCCGGAGGAGAGATCCAGTTCTTCACGGATCTCTTTCGGAAGGACTATCTGGAATTTCGGAGAAAGCGTTACGGTTGTCATACGATTTTATTATCGATATATATCAAGTAAAATTATACCGCTATCGATATAATTTTGCAATGCCAATTTTACACTTATGCTGGGCAATAGCGATATTATCGCTTCATTTTTCGCCTCAACCACAGCCCTGCGTGCACCACGCTCAAAATTCCTAAATATACAAGAGTTTCCGGCCCAGTGTTCGCCCGTTCAGGCGCGCGCACAAGGCGTTGGCTGGCTTGAAGATCAGGCGCAGAGCCGCGCTGGTCGCCTTGAGATTGCTGGGTAACAGCGCCGGCGTTTGCAGCTCCAGTAGCAGCTGCACCGCCTGCCGTTCCAGCTTGACCGCCGCCTGCCTGCGGCAATCCTCTATCCATATTTCCCACTTTTTTCTTTTTCTTAGCTTCGCAGGTTCCGCCATTGGCAATGTATTGTTCGGTTGTGCACGCAATGCACATGCCTGTTACGCGTTCGCCTGGTTTCGGCGGACCGGTGTATGTTTTGAGTCCTTGCTGTTCGCACGTTTGTCCGGGTGGAGGTAGTTGCGCTACCGTAATCGCCACAGTTCGTGTAACAGTTCCTTCGGCATTCGTGGCAGATAGGGTATACGTGGTATCGGTTGTTGGACTCACTGTTCTAGAGCCGGTGCCTTGAATATTCCCAATTCCTTGGTCAATGTTCATCGTTGTCGCACCAGTCACCGTCCATGTCAGTGTGGTTGATTGGCCTTTGTTGATGGATGCAGGAGCTGCTTGAAATGTTACTTGTGGAGCAGCCGGCTGCGCTACCGCAATCGCCACTGTCCTTGTAATGGTTCCTCCGGCATTCGTGGCAGAGAGTATATATGTGGTATCAGTCGTTGGACTTACTGTTCGCGATCCGGTGCCTTGAATATTCCCGATTCCTTGGTCAATGTTCATGGTTGTCGCGCCGGTCACAGTCCACGTCAGTGTGGTCGATTGGCCTTTGTTGATGGACGCGGGAGCTGCCTGAAAAGTTGCAGCCGGAGCATTCGGCGGATCTTCGTGCATTGTGAATTCCGGCACGGCTATATTGAGATTCGTTTGATTCCCGTCGCCCGGTTCAAATTCCACACTCTTTACCACATATTTTATTTTCTTTCCGTTGTCGCCAGCAGAGCCGTTGATTTTTGCATAAAGTGTCAGGCTTTGGTTGCGCGTATCGCCGATGACGCTCACCGGAGTGACGGTTTGGAATACTGCTTCAATAGTTCCATTTGTGCTGTTTTTGCTTAAAATGATGAGGTCTTTGCCTGTCGCGCCTAGCGTGAACTCGCTGGAATCGCCGCGGAAAAGATGCAGATCGCTAATTTTGCTTATTTCCAAAGGATTATCCGCAGTTTGATATTCAAGCACAATGCGCTTGAGTCTTGTGAGCATAGGCTCGCCGCCGCTCTGCGAAATATTTAGCGTTGCGAGTTTAACGGTTTGATTCGCCGCAGCTGGAATTTGTTCGCTTTGCCCTGCTGGCCGAGAGGCGGTGACTGTTACGCTCGGCGGAGGCGGAGTTGTAAAATTGAAGTAGACCTTAGCGCCATCCGTACCGGTACATGAGATACTTGCGGCAGTTTGAGGGTTGCACCAAGAAGTTTCTTTGTTGCCATTATTCACATGTACGAACCAGCGATAGCTCTGGCCGTATTGCAAAACGCCCGTTGGTATTTGGAGTTCAGTGCATGTCCAAGGATTATCAAGGCCTGGCACAATAGCATTTGTAGGGCATTTTCTCGGGAAATTTGGCGGTGCTGTATTGCCAGGACCTCCATCCACCCAGTTGTATTCTCTTCGAAGAATAGCAGCAGGCGGATTAATATTCATATCGTCTATTTCCCAACGAAAATGAAATTGTTTTGAACCTACTTCAATCCCATTCGTATTCCATCGAAGCACCGGCGTGAGCGTGTTAATCGTGCTGTTATCAGCAGGTTCTGTTTTATTTGCTTGCGGAAGATCATTTGAAGCAATGACAACGGCTGGCGCCGCTATAGTAAATTCATTTCCATAGATCGGAAATGAACCGCTTACGGTCGAACCAGCTGCCGTGACATCGGCTACAGCAGCAATACCGAGTTTTACTTTATTGCCGACAGCGGCAGGTTGCGCAATATTTACTTTCAGCGTGAGTGTTTTTATAATTCCAGTATTCATATGTATTGGAAGATTCGTGAAGGTCGCGATATTATTTGAGAATGCAGCTGTCCCTATTGTATTGGCGCCTTCGTAGAGACTTGTTGAAGTAACATCGGTAGCTACCCCCATTCCACTGCGTGTTACTTTTATTTGAGTGATGTTTATATCACCGCCAGCTGCAACAAATTTTAGCTTAGTTATATCTTGATCTATCGCTCCTTGTTCGACAGATCTGGTTTGTGGAGTCAAAGGATCAATAGATACAGTAAGAGTAGCGTTTGGCGGTGCAGGCGGTGCCGCCGCGACCTCAAAAGTTTTTTCATCGCAATTGTTATTTTCATTTGATTCGGTTACGCCAAACGTGGCATCGGCGCATATTTTAAATTTGCTAGGTCCAGGCACAGCTGTCCATTTATTTGAGAATGTTGCTGTAGCGAATGCTGAAGTCGCAATGGAACTTATTGGAATCGTCCAAATGTTCGATGATTCATAACTGTTGTTGTTTCCTTGGTCAATTCGTAAACGCGCCATTGATCCGACTGCGTTAGCATTACCATTATTGAATATTCTTGCTGAAAAAGTAGGCTGACTTCCTGCAGCTGGATTTGCCGGAGAGACACTCATATCGGCCGAGTTTATTCTAAGATCCGGTTTTGGGGTAAGATCGGTCATTTCATACGCTCCGGCCACGCATTGAAAACCGACTACATGACATCTGTCTAAATGTAAAAGACATAGATTCTGTGTATAAGAACTGCACGCAGGCTGGTATTGAACCGCCCCTGCTAAATCATCTGCTATGTCTTGGTCGAGCATGACAATACCTTTAAACAGGGTTGTTTTTTTGTTTAGAAATACAGCCAGTCCGCCTGCTAAAGAGAGCGTGATGAAAAAAATAATTATCCAGATTTTTGTTTTCTTTTTTGGGTCCATAAGCCGAGCAGCAGCGAGGCTGATTAATTACATTTTTCCCCATTTGATGCGAACTGCGTGGTGAGGCAGTCAATGCACATTCCGTATAAGAGTCCGGGCCGATCTTCGCCTGTATAAGTAAAGCGGCCTTGGGATTCGCATGAGGGTTGAGCGTCAAGGACTTTTATTTTTAGCGCAGGAATGTTGTTTTGGACGCTGACTACCGGCGTGTTTTCTTTTGAGCAGCCGGCGATTTGCGAATTTTTTATGATGGGTTTTTCGTTGGCGCCACATGGCGAAACAACTGGTTCAAAAGTTTGTTGCTCTTGAAGAGGCGCTTCGGCGGCTGGTTTTATTTCTGCCTGTACGGGGGGTAGAGCTATTTGTGCAGACGACAAAGCCGGCTGTGCCGACCATTCTTCAGCGGTCAGCACCGACGCTTTTGCAAAATTCCATTGAAGCGGTTCCAAGCCTTTATAGAGCGTTTTTTTCTGCGCAAAAAAAGAGGCTGCGCCGGATGCAACCATAAGCGTTCCTACAAATACGAAAAGCCAAGTTTTTATATTTTTGTCCCGCATGTATTTTTATTTTAATAATTCAGCGTTGCGACGAACGGGAGGGCGATGCCAAGTAAGAGCCCGAGTATGAGGAGCACTGCAAGTCCAGTCATGATGCGTTTTTGGGTTTTTTGTGTCATATAAATGTAAGTGTTTTATTTAGCTTCGACGGTGATTTTTCCAGTGAAAGTATCAACCACATTTTGCGTGTCCGCGACTTCTAAACTAATGTCGTATGCGCCGGGATCCTTAAATTCAAATTTCGGTTTACGGTCTGTGCTTCGACCCAAATTTGCAAAATTCCATCGATATTTTACCACTGTTCCGGTTGAGCACGTCGGGTCGAATTGAACTTCAAGCGGCGCTTTTCCGCTACTCACGCTCGGCTCAAAACAGGCTTTCACAGGCACTGGCCGCACGTTGATAGAAACCTGCGCGGCTGCGCGTTTATTATCTTGCGTGATCGCCGTGACTTTTGCGGTAAAAGTTCCGACAGCAGTGTATTGATAAGAAACTTTCGAGGCGTCGGTCCGCGGAGGAGCGCCGTCTCCAAAATCCCATTCAAAATTTACAATCCTTCCCTCCGGATAACTTGAACCGGAAGCATCAAACTTCACCGTAAGCGGCACAACGCCGGAAACCGGTTCAGCCGCAATATCTGCACGCAGTCCGGCCGCATCCACTTTCACGACAACCTGCGCTTTTGCGAAAAGGTCATCCGAATCCGTGACTGTGAGCGAAACATTAAAATTTCCAGCTGTTAAAAATTTGTGCGAAGTGACTGCATTTGCATCGTCGGTTTTTCCGTCGCCATCAAAATCCCAAGCGTATTCCACGATGTCATCATTCGCATCTTGGCTTGCTGAAGCATCAAAAATTACATCGAACGGCGCTTGTCCGCTAACCACGCCATTCGCGGGCTGCGGAGTTGTTTTGAGCGAGGGGAGAGGAGCTTGCGCAGGCGCTTTCACCTTGAAGCGTTTCGTAACTTGGCCCTGTTTCTTGCTTGAATCAGTGACTGTTAAAACAACATCATAGTCACCAGCCTCTTTATATATATGGGTCGCGCTGCGAGTGGCGGCTTTTCCATTGTCGCCGAAATCCCAGGTGTATTTTTCGATTTTTCCGGTCGGGCTTGTGGATGAAGCGCCGCTGAAAACATATGGTTTATTAAGCTCGAGTTCGTCGCCTTCCACACCTTCAACGGTGATGGCGGGAACCGGCGTATCCGGCACAGTGACTTCAATTTCAATGGAATTTGTTGCAAGCGCGCCCGTGGAATCAGTTACACGCAAACTAACTTTATACGTCCCGACTTTTTCGTAGATATATGTCGCAGTCGCTTCATCGCCATCATCAAAAGTTCCGTCTTCATCCAAATCCCACGCGTACGCCGTAATTTCGCCATTCGGCGACTTGGAATCCGATCCGTCAAAATCAACTGCGAGCGGAGCCACTCCTTTTTGAGGATCTGCTTTTATAAGCACATCCGCTGTTTTATTTTGAATTGTGACGTCGCGCGTGAATTCCACGGTTTGCTCTTTTTGAGTTGTTTTTTCTTTGAGCGTGATCGTGAGTTTCACTTTGAAATTTCCGAGGTCCGTGAACGTGTGCGTTTGAGGATTTCCGCGCGCCGTTGCGCCATCGTCAAAATTCCAGTCGTAGCTCAAAATATCGAAAGTTTTTTTATTCACCGACGCTTTGCTGGCGTCGAATTTCACGGTGATTGGCGCAGTCAGGCCGGTGGTTTTCACAGGTTCAGTGATGATTGGAGTTTTTATCGCCGTCGTTCGTTTTGGCGCTAAGAAAAAGTAGGCGAAGATCCAAATAAATATGAGAAGTATCATGATTGCCAGTGCGCCGAATGTGAACATGGTGCCTTTGCGCCTGGCGTCTTTGTCGTCTTTTCTGGCAGTCGTGATTTTGAAAATGCCGATGACGACGAATATGAACGCGGCGAAAACCAGTACGAGGAAAATAAGGTTTACGATCGTAATTAGTACGTTGACCACTTCTCCTGGCGGCACGCCCAGAAATCCAAAAATCGGATTGTCTGTGGAGCCGAACGCAAGGAATGCGAAAAGCACGCCGACGAATAGCAAAAGCGAACAACCGAATGCTGAAATGCAGCCGATGACCAGTTTTTTGTTGGATTTTGATTGGTCTTTTGGCAATGCGACGGCAACGCCGGCCGGTTTTTGCGGTTGCGCTGCAGCAGATGGAGCTGGCGCAGGAGCAGGCGGCTGCGTTGGCGTCGGACTATTTGGTTTTGGTTGTTGTGGTATTTGGTTATCCATAATTTTTTAATGAGTTCGACGTTTGCCGCGTCTGAAGTAACCGGCAGCTCCGGAACCTATTAATACTACTATAACGCCGGCAATGAGACTTAGTAAAATTGTGTTTTGTGTTCCGAGATTTTTGAAAAGTGAAGCCGAGCCTGTGGAAGACGGCGGATTGCCGTTGCAATCGTTGCCGGAAAGCACTTCGTCCGGTCTTGTAACCCCGTCAAAAACAACTTCAATATCTTTATTGCTATACTTATTTATAGGATCGTTCGCATCTTCCACGCGCAAACGAGACATAAAGTGCCCCGGACCGGACGGAGAGGCTGTAGTTTTCGCACGTCTTTTATATTGCGTTGTAAAACAGTTATCTGCCGGATTGCCGGTTGATGCGACCTTGCATCCTGTCGGCGTGTTGAGCTGTTTATCATAATCTGAAAGCGTATTCCATTTGTTATCCCAGTCGTTTGTGCGATCGCCGTCGCCGTCAGAATCACACCAGATGTTTTTATCAATTTTATACCCGCTGATATTTCCGGTTGATTCTCCGTAGAAAAAGGTGACGGTCTCCGCTTCAGGCGAAGTCGGCGGAGATCCAGCAACCGGAATATGAAGCGTGTCTGTTTTTACGCACGTTACAGAACTTGCAGGCCGGCAATTCGCCCTTTCCGCTTTCAAAACCGCATTCAAAATATCCGCGTTCGGACGTCTTGCTCCGCCTGTTCCTGCAACAGCGCCCGGCGTGAGCTCTACAAACGATTTCGCTTCAGCTGTATTTCCATCGCTGTCTTCCACGGTAAGTTGCACTTGCACCCGCCCGACTTCTCCCTGCGGATACGTGAAAGTCGGATTTTGGTCAGTGGAATCTATGTCATTGGTTTTTGATTCATCGCAATATGACGGTTTTTCGGTTCCAGCCGGCACATCGCAGCCGTATTGCTTGGCGGTATTAAAGTCCCAGCTCCATTTTATTAGCTGTGCGTTGTTCGCGCTGTCTGGCCTTGATTGATCAAAACAATTCACTTTGAGCGGATTATCCGGCGCAACTTGGCATGCGAATTGCACTGTCGGCGGATTGGAATTTGCAGAAACAACCACAGGAATCGCTTTGGAAAATCCTGCAGCGCCTTTGTCGTCAACCGCTTTTAGCTTCACGAGATAGCCCGCGCCTCTGCTCTGCCGCGCATACGCATGCTGAACCGTGGCTTCTTGCGTCGGTTGATCGTCCTGGAATCCGTTGCCGTCAAAATCCCATATATATTGCGCAATCGGTTTTCCTTCAGGATCCGTGACATTCGCCGTGAAAGTTACGGTTTCATTCATTCTCACTTGGTTTTTATCAATGGTGAAGTCCACAGTCGGCGGTTTGTTCGGTCCGTTTTTCACTTTTATTTTCGGAAGTTCTTCTTCTTGGAACAATTCGCGGCATTCAGAAGTCGTATTTTCATTGTCCGTGACAGTCACGCAGAAAATGTATTCGTGTTCTTCACCCTCTTCGCCTTTTGTTTCAATCGTGATGGCTGCAAAATTGTTTTCTTTGCCATATGTGGTGACCGGCGAAAGTTGGAGATCCGCCTCTGCCGGATCGTAATACCAGAATTGATAGCTCTGAATATTGCCGTCCTCATCAGACGCGCCTTCGGCTGTGACTTTTATTTCCACCGGTGTTTCATTTCCGGCGCTCGTTTTTTCAATCGCGAGCGTATTTACTTGCGGTTTTTTGCTGATTACATTTACAAGCAGAGTCATTTGATTTGTTTTAGTCGCATCGTCTTTATCCGCAACCTTGAGCGTTACGCGATACGGCCCGGTTTCCGGCGAAACGTTTTCATAGCTGTGCTGTGTGTTTTTATCCGTGTTTTTGCTTCCGTCCCCGAAATCCCAACTGTATGTAAGCAAGGGTTGATTTTTTGCGCCGAAAGCTCGCCCTTTTGAATCAAGCGAATTTGCCGCGCTGAATTTGATGGTTTTTCTACGGATAATTTCGAGCGCATCTGTCGTCGGATCCGTCAGCACGACCGGCATATTATCCACAGACGCTTCAATAACCGCGAGCGGAGCATCACCGCCGCGCACATAGATTCTATGAGTGATTGTATTTTCTCCATTCCCGGACTCTGAAGACGCTGTGAAAGTGACGAGAAACGATTTTGCCTCTGCGTAATTATGCAAAGATTCAAATGATTTGTTTGTTGCAAGTTCTGGTTCATCGGTATTTCCGTCGCCAAAATCAATCAAAAGTCTGTCAGCATTCAGCGCTTTTCCTTTGAATGTAAATGTAGCTTCTGGAGTCGCTCCTTCGCTTTCCGCAACAAGGCTCGCTGTAACAGGCGGATTTGCGTCAAGAGTTACAAAAACCGTGGAAGTGATATTCACTTCTTTTGTCCGAATATCGCTTTGCTGAATTTCCGGCGGTTCTTTGTCCACAGCCGTCAGCTGGATTTGATATTTTCCTGTTTTTGGAAATTCGATTTTAATGACTTTATCGTTGACCGTTTTGCTTTCGAGAATTTGATAGCTTTGTTCGGGAGTTAATTCATTTCCCTTATCATCAAATACGGTCCATGTGTAATTCATGGCATCGGATTTTAAGCCGGGTTCATCCGGATCAAGGCTCGGGCTTGCGTCCAATTCAACAATATTCGGAGCGCGAGTGCCGGGACAATTTTCCGGACACATGCGCATGAAGAAATTTGCGCGGGGTTTTCTTGATTTTACAAAGAATATTGCTTCGTCGTCTTTAGGTCCGGAGCCGTCGCTCACCGTAAGCGTGACTCTATAGCTCCCCGGCTTTTTGAACCGCGCCCGCAAAGTCGGACTCGTTTTATTTCCGATGAGATTTACGACAGCGGTATTATCGGTTACGAGCGTAGAGTTATTGTCTTTAAGCTGGGCAATCTTCCATTCGTAGGAAGAAATTGCTCCTTTGTCGCTTCTGGAAGTTGAACCGTCAAATTCCACAAGTTCTTCAGGTTCGCTTTCTTGTTTAGAGACTACGATGCGGGCTGCCAAAGAACCGACGGAAACATCGAGGAATTTCCGATCCTTGCTGTTGCCGCTTGCCGTTACTTCCAGCTGAAGCCGATATTTTCCTTCATTTTTGTATTCATGTTTTACTACAGCGGTTTTATCCGTTCCGCTGCCGTCGCCGTATGTCCATTGATAGGCTTCAATTGATCCGCCTCCGCCGGATTCGCTTTTTGAAGCGTCGAATTCAATTCCGTCTCCCTGCACCGCTTCGGTTTTAGTCACTTGCAATGTGTTTTTATCAAGGTCGAGTTTCCATTTTTTTGTTTCAGGGTCCTGTACGTATTTTCGAATTTCATGAATTGTATCTCCCACTTTTGCCGTGAGAGCGATTCTGGCAACCGGCGGATGTATCGTGATCGGCAAGAAAGCCTGTCCTGTTGCCACGCGCGAAGGATCCTGGCTTGGAATTTTGAGCCGCACAATATATGTGCCCGGCTGGTTGTATGTGCAGAAAATCGTCGGGCCTACTAAGCCCGGTTTGCATTCAGAAGTGTTTGCTTGGTTATTTCCCAGCGGATCCCATGTATATTGATCATCGGCAATAGTGGCGCCTGTTGGATCGCGCGAACCCAAACCTTCCAATTTCACGATAAGCGGCGCATTGCCTTCACGCGGTGTGGCTTTTATTCTTACTTCAACGAATTCAATATTTTTTATGATGATAAAAAGCCGATCAAGCGCACGCACAACATTAACGACTTTTTGCGTGTCAGGCGTGTCTGCTGTCGCGAGTTCTTTTGCCGCTTTGAGGCTATCGTGTACTTCTTGAAAAATATCTTTCAGGGTTGCAGTCGGGCTGATGCCGGAAAATGCACGCTGAAGATCTTTTTCAGAAATCAGGCCGCGATTGATTAAATCACCAGCTTGTGTTGTAGCAATTTCGCCAAGAACGTCTTTGACGATCATGAGTTTACCTTTTTGTTTTGCATCTTCGCTAATTAGTCCGTCAATAACGTCCGTAAAATCAGCTTTGTAAGCTGTTTTAATTCCAGATGCATCAAAGGCATCCATAAAAATACCTTTCAGATATCCATTTTCGTACTTTTCATCGTTGAGGTCAGCATTCGAAAGTTCAGCAAGTTTTCCATTGAGTAATGCTTGAGCCGCCACATGCGTTTTACTCAAAGAATTCGTGCTGTTTTTTATTTGGTTGACCGTTTCCGTTACTGCGGAAAGGTATCTGCGGTTATTTGCTTCGCGAGGGTCATCACCAGGTTTCGGAAGGCTTGTGATTTTGGAAATGAGTCCGTTCATGGTTACAAGATTTTTGTACGCTCCGATAAAATCATTAAGACTCCCGCTTAAAGCTTCTGCTGCCAAATTGTAAATGGTTTGCTGGCTGATATTTGTTCCTTCTTCGCTGCCGAGATTGGAATCCGCTGATCCGCGTCCACCGCGGTCTCCTTCTTTGCCTCCGCCAAATGTCAAAAGCGTGTTTACAAGGGCAAAAGAGCCGATGATAATCAAAATTCCGATCACAGCATATGTGATGGTTTTTTTGCCTTTTCCAGATTGTTCTTCATTTCCTGCGGCTGTGACATAGAGAAAACCTCCATACACGACAATCGCCATGGCGATGACGCCAAGAAACATGAGCGCGAAATTCACTGTGTTTACGATAAATTCCCGAAGCGTTTTTGAGCGTTGCAGGCTTTCATCCAAGCCTTCTCCTGTTGGCGCTGAAAGTCCGCCTTCAAATCCGATGAAACTTACAACGTCATCGCCTTCGCCGCAATCAAGCTGCGCCCAGCTCGGCGACCAGTCATTTATGTCCTCGCATACTTCTGCAGCCGAGGCGACCGGTACAGATACAAAAAGGCTGAAAAACAGAATACTTGCGGCTAGAATGGAGATTTTTTTCATATTGGTTTTGATTTAGGTTCCTTAATTTAATCTATAAATTATACGCTATTTTGCCCCTCCAGGCAAGCCGGGGACACGACCAGGGAGATTGATTTGTCGGCCGGCACCTGGGCTAAAGCTGGTTAAGGTCGTCACAATGCCGAATGCCGCAAAGGCGATCAATATGCCGATTACGGCGCCAATTATGATTTTTTTCGCTTTGCCTGTTTGTTCTTCATTACCTGCGGAAACCACATAAAGATATCCGCCGTAAAAAAGCATGGCAAAAGCGGCCGCGCCGATGAATGCCGAAATGAAATTCGTGAAGTTGTAAACGAGTTTTTGCGCGGCCGCGACGTCAATGCCTTTCAATCCGCCTTCCGGAAACACGATGCCTTTGACGACAAATTCGCCTACAGCGGCAAGAATTAATCCGATAATCGCCATGGTAATGCGTTTTTTCTGTTTATTTATGGATTCTTCTTCGCCGTACGAAGTTACGAGTCTGAAAGCGGAAAGCACGAGCACAAATATTGCCACAGTTGCGAGCACGGATAGAATGAGCGAGTAAATGCCTTTAATCAGGCTTCCGCCGACTTTCGCGCATTCGGCAGCGTTCGTTGCGCTTGCGATACATTCGCCGTAATCGCCGAAAAACACTTTGGTGACGAGTTCATCCGCGGTGATAATCATTATGAGCCCGTAGATGATAAATTTGAGATTTTCTTTTTCTTTTTCCGACACCTCGTCGATTTTCTTTCCGGCAGCTATGAGTTTTATGCCGCTGACGATGACGAAAATCACCGCAATGCCGCCGATGAGATATTTCGCAAAATCAAGCACATAAAAAATGACTGATGTAATCACATCCGCGCCGGGATCAACAGCGGAAAGCTGATGATACGTGCCTTCGAATTTATTCAACCCGGTTTTGTCTCCGCCCACGATTTCATCAAGGATTGCGTTTGGATCCTGCGCAATGGTGATGTTCATCACGCCAAGCGCGCCGAGCATAAAGCTCGCCAGCATCATCACGGTCAAGAACGATAAAATATTTTTCATAAGCCTTCAAACTGACGCGACACAAACGTGCTCACGATCGCAAACGCGCCGTAAATAATAATAATTCCGATGGCAGACCACATGATGATTTTTTTTGCCTTGCCGATTTTTTCCTCTTCCCCTCCGGCAAGAATATACATAAGCCCTCCTGCCACAAGCGAAAGAAGCGCAAAAGGTCCGGCAATCGCAGCCACAATATTCGTTGCTCCTGCAATTTCTTGTGCGAGTCTTACGCGGTCAATGGCAGGGCGCACCGGATCTATGCCTGGATAATTGCCTGTGTTGATTTTGAAAAACACTTTGTTGATGATTGGATTTGACATGAGAATTACGACTAAACCGAGCAGTCCGTAGAAAATATTTTTTTTGTCTTTCGTGACTTCTTCTTCAACGCCGCCAAGGAGCACGAGCCGCAGTCCGCTGCGCACCACAAAAAGCACGGCCACAGAGCCGATGATGTATTTAATGAATGTGATTACAATTTCAACAGTGCGATTAAAGAGCCGGCTTTTTTGAATCGCAACATTCGGATCTTTCAAAAATCCTCCGCGATCGACTTCCAAGATTGTCGCGATTTCACCGGCAAGACCGACGAAAAACAACCCAATGATCGCATAAACCAAAGTTTGGCTTTGCTTTGTAAAAACCTCTTCATTTCCTCCTGCAGTGACGAGTTTTAATCCTGCAACGACGATCATAACAACCGCCACAGCGCCTATGATGACGCGCACGTTATTCACAATTTTCCCAGCAAGATTTTGAACTATTTGTTTGCTTGTATCTCCTTCCGGACACGGAAATCCGCCTACTCCGCAAATGCCTTCCGGAACCGGCAAATATGAGGCGCCGGCCTGCGCAAGCGTTCCTATAATGACCGATATCAGGAGAACCGGCAAAAAGATCAGAAAATCTTTGAGAATCCCAAATTTGTAATTTGAGCTTTGGGTTTGATTGGTCATTTGGATTTTAGTATTGGTAATTTAATCTTATTAGTATACCAGAAAATTCTCTTGCGAGAAAGGGGAACATACGGTAATTTAATCTTTGGGTTGCCCGCCTTTTTAGGATAAAACTTTCATTCACTGTATGGCTTTCAATAAAATCAAACAATACTTCCTCGATAGCTTGCAAGAGCTCGGAAAAGTTACATGGCCAACCAAGCACCGTGCAGTAAATATTTGTATTCTTGTGGTGAGTTTTGTTGTTATTTCCGCCGCCGTGATCGCGGCCGTTGATTTTGTTTTGAATCGGGGTTACGCCTATCTCCTTACCCTCGCCGCCAATTGAGTGATATAACCCTTTAACCCTCGCCCCTAAACCCTAAACCCTCATCTCTCCATGCCAAAGCAGGCCCCAGGTACCGGTCGTCACTGGTACGTTATACACACCTATTCCGGATATGAAGATGCTGTTCGCGAAGCGCTTCTGCAGCGCATTGAATCCACAAGCATGCAGGATTTTATTTTCGACGTGGTTGTGCCGAAAGAAAGCCAGATTGTGATTAAAAAAGGCCAGCCAAAGGAAGAGAAGAAAAAACTTTTTCCCGGCTATGTTTTGGTTGATATGATCGTGACGGATGATTCATGGTATGTGGTTCGAAATACGCCAAATGTGACCGGTTTTGTCGGCTCCGGAACGATTCCGGTTCCTGTTTCCGCAGAAGAATGGAAAGTGGTGAAAGGCAGAATGGGCGCTCTGGAAACGAAATTCAAAGTTGATTTCCAAAAGGGCGATAATGTAATTGTGCTTGACGGTCCGTTTGTGAATTACGACGGCTTGGTGAGCAGCGTGGATGAAGAAAAAGGAAAAGTGAAAGTGATGATTACGATCTTTGGCCGCGAAACTCCCGTGGAGCTCGATTTCACACAAGTGAAGAAAAAATAAAAGGCCTTTTATGAATAAGTTCACGATCTTCACCGTGATCCTTGCGGTTTCCGTCATCACCGTGACGGTGGATTTGGGTCTGCGTGATTATTTTGATAAAAACAGCGAAGCGAGCGTGCTGATGGAGGATGATACAGAGGATAGCGAGCAGAAAAATGAACGGGAAGCGAATAGCAGCAATTCGGCTTCAATTTCGGATTCCGTTGTGATGTCCGATTCTTCAGGCGAATCAACCCTCAACCCTCAACCCTCAATCCTCAATCCTCAAGTTTACACCCCTCCTCCGCCAGCTTCTTCCATAGTCCAAGCAAAAATTTCCGAAGCCGGTTTTACAGGCCAGCTTGCGGAAAAACAGTTTAACGGAAGGGTTTTTCAGCTACTTGATATTACGAAAAATCCGGTAGATGCCATGAGTTTTTATGAGATTACGGAAAATGGCGCGCCGGCCGTCTCCATAACAGAAATAGTGCTTCGAGATGAGATTCGTGCATTGCAACTCTATGTTCTCTTGCAAAATAAGACAAAACCGTATATAGATTTAACGCTCAACGAAACAAATGCGTACGGAGATCGGTCGTTCTATATTAACCACGCTAAAAAAACAGACGAAGCGTTTCTCACGGTGAAGATAGGGAATCGTTTATACGCGTTTGCCTACGTGAAGGCATATCACTCCTCGATCAAGAAATTCATACAGCTACTTACTTCTTAATAAAACGCTCACTGCGTTCGCGTGGATGGCAAAAAAAATTCTCACTGTCGTAAAACTGCAAATCCCAGCCGGGAAAGCAAATCCTGCGCCGCCAATCGGTCCGGCGCTCGGCCAGCACGGCGTTCAAATTCAGGATTTCTGCAAAAAGTTTAATGATAGGACCGCCAAAATGGGCGATACTATCGTGCCTGTTGAAATTTCGATTTTTGAGGATCGGTCATTTTCATTCATAACAAAAACTCCTCCTGCTTCGTTTCTTATAAGAAAAGCGCTTGGAATTGAAAAAGGTTCAGGCGTGCCGAATAAAGAAAAAGTGGGAAAGTTGAAGAAAGAACAAATTCGGCAAATTGCAGAAACTAAAATGCCGGACTTGAATGCAAACGACATCGAAGCGGCAATGAAGATTGTTGCCGGAACCGCTCGGTCTATGGGGGTTGATGTGGAAATGTAAAAGTTTTTTATGAAAAGACACGGAAAGAAATATAGGGAAGTTAAAAAGCTGGTAGAAAAGCCATTATATGAACTTGGCGAGGCAGTGGCGCTTCTCAAAAAAACTTCGCCGACAAAATTCGACGCTTCTTGCGAAGTGCACATGAAGCTCGGGCTTGATCCTAAACAGGCTGATCAGCTGCTCCGCGGAACCGTGGCTATGCCGAACGGCACAGGCAAAAAAGTGCGCGTGATCGCTTTTGTTCCGGAAGCGCTTCAAAAAACAGCAAAGGCTGCAGGAGCAGTCGAAGCCGGCGCAGATGAACTCATAGAAAAGATTGTCAAAGGCTGGCTTGATTTTGACGTGGCTGTGGCAACGCCGGATATAATGAAGAGTCTTGGAAAAGTCGCCAAGACGCTCGGCCAAAAAGGTTTGATGCCTAATCCAAAAGCAGGAACCGTTGCGCAGGCGGCGGACATAGCGAAAACCATAGGCGAAATCATGAAAGGTAAAGTTGAATTCCGCATGGATAAGCTTGCAAATGTGCATAATATTTTTGGAAAGGTTTCATTTCCAGAGGCGCATCTGGAAGAGAATTTGAAGGCGTTTCTGAAAGCGATCGTGGCCGCCAAGCCGGCAGGCGCAAAAGGAATTTTCGTTCAATCAATGACGGTTACAACGACCATGGGGCCGGGCATCAGTTTGGATGTGAATAAGACGCTGGCCGGATTGGGCAGTGCGTAGTATGGAAAAAACAAAAGGTATAAATTACGAAGTTGGACTCAAATTTCATCCTGAACACAAGACCCATTTTGGCTGCAAACTTTTTTTTGTGATTTAACAATATTTGTACGTTTAATTCCACTCCATTTTGTGGACTTTATTTCTGCTGGCTATTATTATATGAGTGTATACTTATAATATAATTCTATGAAATTAAATGATAGGCAGCTCTATAATCTCTGTAAAAAATATGGTCATCGAGCGCGGTTCTGGCGGCAAAAATTCGCCGGTTTATTGCCGGAGGTATATAAAAGACGGCTTTTTGAAAAGAAAGGTTACGGTTCGATTTTTGAGTTTGCGGCGAAATTGGCCGGCATGAGTGAGAGGCAAGTGGATGTTGTTTTGAATTTGGAGAAAAAATTTGAGACTACGCCGATTTTGAGAAGTATGCTGGAAAACGGAGAAATCAGCGTTAATAAGCTGGCAAGAATTGCATCAGTGGCAACCGCAGAAAATGAAACATTTTGGGCAACCCAGGCGAAATTATTGTCCAAGGGAGCGCTGGAGACTTTAATACGGGACGAAAAATACGCCAAATTTTCCGGAGAGGCCAATGAGATCCAAAATGCCTTACTGGAGCCAAAAATTGACCAAAAATTTCTGCCCGGGCATCACGCAAACGGCAAAATAACAATGCTGCAAGAGGTTAATCTTTCCGCCGAGGTTGAGCAAAAACTTCTCGAGCTGCAACAAAAAGGCATTGACATTAACGCTTTGCTGCTGGAATTTCTCGCAAAACGGGAACTTGAAATTGCGCAGGAAAAAGAGCGTTTAGCGCGCAAAAGCGAGTCTCCGGCTAAGCCGCCATCGCGGCATATTCCAGCAGAAATCAAAAATATCCTCAAGCAAGAATTTGGCGAAAAATGCTCTTTGCCTCATTGCATGCGCTTGGCAGAAACCATTCATCACACACGGCGTTTTGCTTTAAGTAACAGCCATAATCCATACTTTTTGGCTCCGCTTTGTGAAGAACATCATGCTATAGCACATTCTATTGATGTGAATATTCACAGTTTCCGTGCGCCGCCATAGGGAATTTAGTTTACGTTACATCAAGTCGGCGCCAGCTAGGCAGCAGCGAAGCGAGCCAATGCGATTTATGTCACATTGTCGGATTCTTTTTGTTGTTGCCTATCGTGTTCCAACTCAAGGGCTTTTTTCAGCGCAGCCACTGCAACTTCGATCTGTTTTTCGTCAGGTTCTTTTGTCGTGATGTATTGCGTGAGAATTCCAGGGTAGGTGAATAATCCAACAAGCCAATTATGCCGATGTTTGGCAGTCCATTTTAGAACTTCATAAGCTGCGCCTGCAATGAACGGAATAATAGCCAGACGCCGCAAAAAGTGAATGTAGAACACCGGATGTTTCGGCACTAGTGAAAGGAGCAATATGCTGATGACAAGTACGATGACGATAAAACTTGTTCCGCATCGCGGGTGGCGCGGGCACTCTGGCCGAATTTCCGCAGGCGTGAGCGTGTGCCCTTTTTCATAAGCAAAAATGCTTTTGTGTTCGGCTCCGTGATATTCAAAAATCCGCCTAAAACTTTTAAAAATAGATAGCACAAAAATATAGAGTAGAAATATAGAGATGCGGATGAGGCCGTCAATAAGATTGAATAGGAGAGTGTATTTTGCGATAGCCGGGAAGATTTTTTGGAGCCATGTCGTGAGCGCGAGCGGAATAAATTTAAATAGGAAAATCGCCAGCGCGAATGAAACAATGAGTGAGAACGTGAAAGTGGCGATTGTAAACCAGCGTGGTTTGGTTTGATGAGGCGCGGCTTGATGGAGCTTAGTTTGATTGCTGTGAGTTTTATCCGATCGGGCCGATGTTGTTTCGTCTTCGTCCTGGTCTTCCGTATATTCCTCGGCCGAAAAATTGAGCGCTTTCATGCCAAATATCATCATTTCAAAAAGATTTATAATTCCGCGGATTATCGGGATAGCAAGAAGCCTGAATTTTTTTGTGAGCGATCGGAAAGGATCTTCTTTTATTTTTATGGAGCCGTCTTTTTTTCGCACCGCAACCGTTACGAAGTTCGGCGATCGGATCATAACCCCCTCAATCACCGCCTGTCCTCCAACCGCAAAATCGATTTTTTGACTCACCGCGGCATTATATCATGCATGACAGAGTCTGGTTCCTTTGTTAGGATAGGGGCGCTATGAAGGTAAGAATTCAGCGCGTTGATAAAAATTTGCCTCTTCCGAAATATGAAACAGACGGCTCTGTCGGTTTTGATTTTTTGGCACGCGAGGACACGGTGATTCCGGCAAAAGGCGTCGCGCTTATTCCCGGAAACGCGATAGTGGAAGTTCCGCGCAATTTTGTGCTTTTCGTGACGCTGCGTTCATCCACGCCGCGCAAAAAGGGCTTGCTCATGCCGCATGGTGTGGGCGTGATTGATCATGATTACTGCGGACCGCAGGATGAAATAAAAATCCAGGTTTATAATTTCACGGACAAAGCCGTTACTATCTCACGCGGTGAAAAAATCGCGCAAGGTATTTTTGTGCACATCGATAAGGCGGAGTGGGAAGATGTCGAGCGCATACGTGAAGAAAGCAGGGGAGGATTTGGTTCCACGGATTTATAAGTCCTAGTTTATATTGCACAATTCATTCATCATTAGTAATTAGTAATTCGTCATTTCGTCCATGTTCATTACTCTTTACGGCATCAATAATATCGGCAAAACATATCACGCCAAACGATTGGTTGCCCGATTAAAAAAGCTCGGCAAAAAAGCCGTATATATAAAGTATCCTGTTTATGAGCAAAAACCGACCGGTCCGTTTTTGAATAAAACGCTTCGTTCCCACAGCCAAAAAATGTCGGAGGAACAGCTTCAGCTTTGGTTTGTTTTGAATCGATATCAATTTCAGCCGCAGCTTAAACAGTTGCTTAAAAAGGGAACAATTGTTATTGCTGAAGATTACATCGGCACAGGCATTGCATGGGGCATGGCCAAGGGCGTAAAGCAAAAAACGCTCGAAAATATGAACAAATTTTTAGTTCAGCCGGATATGGCGATTTTTATGGATGGAAAACGGGTTTTAATAGCCCGCGAACAGAAGCATATCCATGAGCGTGATGATATCCTCGTGCAAAAATGCCAGAGGATTTTTCAAAAATTGGCGCAGAAATATCATTGGAAAACCGTCCAGGTCGATCAAGATCCGGATGTAACTGCAGCCCGAATTTGGGCCCTTGTGCTGCGGAAGATTTTCAATTAAGATTATTCCCTGTATTCTATAACTTTTTGAATTATATGCCTCCAACATCACAACCTTTTGAAGCCGGTGAAGAAATTCTGGTAGATGGCAGATCGGATGTTAGACTTGAGGCTGGCGATCATCTGCTTTTTACACTCCAAGGGATAACGCTTCGGGTTCGAAGAGGTTGCGTACTCGTAGGAGTTGAAGAAGGGTTTGATTTGATTAAGGGTTTCCCGTTTCATGCAAGCGTGCAATTGAATCCGGGCGGCGTTGGGCGGTTTCGTGTTCAGCCTGGCCAGCATGTTGTTTTTGATGTTAAGGCGGCAGCATGATATAGTAGGATCTCTTCATGTCAGCGCGGATTCATAAAAAGCGGCAGAGCCGCTTACTCGACGGCCGGCTCGTTTCTGATTTTTTGCTCACAAGGGTGAGCCATGAGGTAAAAAAACTCCACAAAAAGAAAATTTTCCCAAAACTCGTCATTATTCTTGTCGGAAAAAATCCAGCGAGTCTTTCCTATATCCGGCAAAAAGAAAAAGCCACGCAACGCACGCATATTCAATATGAACATTTGAATTTGCGAGAAACCATAGCTACGAAAAAGCTCATAGCAATTATTGAAAAGCTGAACCGCGACAAAACAGTTCATGGCATTTTGGTGCAATTGCCGCTTCCTGCGCATATTGAAGCGCCGCTTGTGCTACGCGCCATTGAGCCTGCGAAAGACGTTGACGGTTTCGGCGCTTATAATCTCGGCAAAATGTTTCTTTCTATGGATTTTGAGAACCTTGCTCCATGCACGCCGCGCGGCATTATCCGGCTTTTGGAGTATTACAAAATTTCGCCTGTTGGAAAGCGCGTAACGATAATCGGCAGGAGTAATATTGTCGGAAAGCCGCTCGCGGTTATGCTGATAAACCGTGATGCAACCGTGACAGTTTGCCATTCAAAAACTAAGAATCTTGCTTCGCATACGCGGACTGCGGATATACTCGTCGCTGCGGTCGGTCGTCCGAAAATGGTAAAAGCCGATATGGTTAAGAAAGGAGCGATCGTCATTGACGTCGGGACTACAAAAGTAAATAATAGGCCGAGCCGAAGCGAGGCTAAGCAAATAGTGCATCTCAATAGCTTGGTCGGAGACGTGGATTTCGAAAACGTGAAACGAAAAGCGTCATGGATTACGCCGGTGCCCGGTGGCGTAGGTCCGATGACAGTGGCGTGTTTAATGGAGAATGTCGTGCGCGCGGCCAGAAGAATGAATATGTAGCCCTTTCTATTTTTTAATAAAGCGCACTCGCTGCGCTCGTGCGTTATGTGCGGAATCATCGGCATTTCATCGGCATCACCGGTAGTTCAGGATCTATATGACGGCCTCGTAGTGCTCCAGCATCGCGGCCAGGACGCAGCCGGAATCATGACTTATGACGGTCGTTTTCAGCTTAAAAAAGGCAACGGCCTTGCGCATGACGTGTTCCAGGCCAAGCACATGGTAAGGCTCACAGGCAACATCGGTATCGGGCATGTGAGATACACAACAGCCGGTTCATTTGATTCTGCTTCGGAGGCGCAACCGTTTTATGTTAACGCGCCTTTCGGGCTTTCCCTCATTCATAACGGCAATCTCACCAATTACACGGATCTGAAACAGCAAGTGACTAAAGACAACAGCCGCTACCTTAATACGAATTCCGATTCAGAGGTTTTACTGAATGTTCTGGCTGACGAAATTACGAAATTGCGGGTGAAAAATCTTACGCCGGCCCACATCTTCCGCGCGCTTAGAAAAGTTTATAAGCGTATCAAAGGGAGCTATTCGGTTATTTGTCTTATTGCCGGGCACGGCATGCTTGCATTCCGTGATCCATACGGTATCCGGCCTCTTGTTTTTGGAAAACGGGATTCTGCGCTTGGGGCTGAATATATATTTGCTTCCGAGACAGTTGCGCTCGACGCGCTCGGTTTTCAGTTGATGCGGAATGTGGTTCCGGGCGAAGCGATTTTTATTGATGAGCAGCGCCAGGTTTTCGACAAGCAGATTGATAAAACAAAGTGGGCGCCGTGCATTTTTGAATGGGTTTATCTTGCCCGTCCGGATTCCGTACTCGACGATGTCAGTGTGTATAAATCGAGACTCCGCATGGGTAAGTTTCTTTCCGAGCAAATTAAAAAAGCCATGAAGGCCGGATTGAAAATCGACGTGGTTGTGCCTGTGCCGGATACAGCTCGCAGTGCGGCTTTTGAAATCGCTTCGGAGATCGGCGTGCCGTGCCGCGAAGGGCTCATCAAAAATCGGTATATCGGCCGGACGTTCATTATGCCAGGGCAGGGGATCCGCAAGCGTTCGATTAAATATAAACTCAATCCGATTCCGCTTGAGCTGGAAGATAAAAATGTACTCTTGGTGGATGATTCGATTGTTAGGGGAAATACTTCACGCAAAATTATTGAAATGGTGCGCGGCGCCGGCGCTAAAAAAGTTTATTTTGCTTCATCTTGCCCGCCGCTTCGAAATCCATGCGTATACGGCGTTGATATGCCGAGCCGAAAAGATTTTATCGCTCATAATTTAAGCATTGAGGAAGTCGGAAAAGCGATCGGCGCAGACGCCATTTTTTATCAGTCCTTGAAAGACCTTGTAGCGGCCGTTAAAGCCGGCAATCCAAAAATAAAAAATTTCTGCACAGCCTGCCTTTCCGGAAAATATCCGACGCCTGATGTTACCGAAGAAGTGCTTCAGCGCGCAGAACAATCGCGCGGCGGCATTGCAGCAGAAGAAGGGCTGGATGGAGAAGGGCAGTTGGTGCTGCTGTAAAATAGGCCTCAAAATTATGAAAGTTTTATTGATCGGCAATGGAGCGCGGGAGCATTGCATTGCGGAAGCGCTTACGCGATCGGGTCGTGTGAAATTGGCGACTTATGCAAAAGCGAAAAATCCTGGAATTTTTGCGTTGTCTGAAGAATATCAGCTCGGTTCATATACCGATTTCCGCAGCATTTTGAATTTTGCAAAAAAAGTTAAGCCGGATTTTGCGTTTATCGGTCCGGATGATCCAATTGCCGACGGCGTTGCGGATTTGTTGTTGGAACTGGAAATTCATTCAGTGGCGCCTTTGAAGACTGTGGCGCGTTTGGAATCCTCAAAATCTTTTACTCGCGATTTAGTTCAGAAATACAAAATTCCCGGCAATCCGCGTTTTAAGGTTTTCTTTGATCCCGTGGGTATTAAGGAATTTTTACAAGAACTTGGCGGAAATTATGTGGTAAAAGCGGACGGGCTTATGGGAGGCAAAGGCGTGCAGATTTCCGGAGAGCATTTGGCGACTTTGGAAGACGGCGAGGCATATGCGAAAAAATGCATTGAAAAGTTTGGCCGTGTGGTGGTGGAAGAAAAGTTGATTGGTCAAGAATTCAGTTTGATGAGTTTTGTAGACGGCAAGCACGTTGTAGATATGCCGCCGGTGCAGGATCACAAGCGCGCGTTTGTCGGCGATAAAGGCGCAAATACAGGGGGAATGGGAAGTTACAGCGATGCGAATCATTTGCTGCCATTTTTAGAGAAGAGAGACTTGGAAGAGGCGCATTTGATTACGGAGAAAGTCGCGGATGCGCTTTTCCGCGAGACAGGAATTTTATTTAAGGGGATTATGTACGGCGGATTTATGGTTACTGCCAATGGCGTGCGTTTGATCGAATATAATGCGCGTTTCGGCGATCCGGAAGTCATGAATGTTTTACCGATTTTAAAAACGGATTTTGTAGAAGTGTGCGAGGCGATTTTAGGCGGGAATTTGAACCGAGTGAAAATTGAATTTGAAAATAAAGCCACGGTATGCAAGTATATCGTGCCGGAAGGATATCCGGAAAATCCGAGGGCAGGCGAAAAAATTGAGATTGAACCCTCAACCCTAAATCCTCAACCCTCCACCCTCCGTATGTATTACGCTTCCGTTGACCAACGCGATGACGGACTCTATTTAAGTTCTTCGCGCGCCATTGCATTTGTAGGAATCGCCGATACGCTGGATATTGCGGAAAAAATCGCAGAACAAGCATGCGGTAACGTGAAAGGGCTGGTGTTTCATCGCGAGGATATTGGTACAGCCGCGCTCATCGAAAAACGCGTCCGGATGATGCGGGAGTTCCGACGCTAAAGTTACTACGGCGCCTGGACAGGTTCGCCTTCGTCGTCCGGAGTCGGTATTGTTGGCGGTGTAGCCGGTGGTGCAGGCCTTGGCGCTGGTCCCGGTGCTGGTCCAGATGTTGGCGGCGCTGGTCTTGGTGCAGCCGGTGGAGCCGTACCTGGTGTCGGAGCCTGTGCAGGCCCCGGAGCTGATGCCGGAGGTGGCACTGGACGCGGTGCAGCTGGTGGAGCAGTCCCTGGTGTCGGTGCCGGAGCAGGCCCTGGTCCTGGTCTTGGTGCTGGTCCCGGTGCAGGCCCTGGTCCTGGTCTTGGCGCTGGTCCAGGTGCTGGCCCAGGCCCAGGTCTTGGCGCTGGTCCAGGTGCTGGCCCCGGAGCTGATGCCGGAGGTGGTGTTGGACGTGGTGCAGCCGGTGGAGTAGTCCCTGGTGCCGGTGCTGGCCCAGGCCCAGGTCTTGGCGCTGGCCCAGGCGCAGGTCCAGGCGCAGGCCCAGGAGTTGGCCCTGGTCTTGGTGCTGGTCCCGGTGCTGGCCCAGGCCCAGGTCTTGGCGCTGGCTCAGGCGCAGGTCCAGGAGCTGGACCCGGTGCAGGACCTGGTCTTGGTGCTGGTCCCGGTGCTGGCCCAGGCCCAGGCGCAGGCCCAGGAGCTGGACCCGGTGCAGGACCTGGTCTTGGTGCTGGTCCTGGTGCTGGCCCAGGCCCAGGTCTTGGCGCTGGCCCAGGCGCAGGCCCAGGAGCTGGACCCGGTGCAGGCCCTGGTCCTGGTCCCGGCGGCGGTCCTGCTGGTGGTTCCGGCGCAGGCGCTGCGCCTTTTTCGATTATTACCAAATTCCCCATGCATCCATTTTCCATTTGTGCGTAAATTCTATTTTCGCTTTTTACAAAAACTGCATGTTTATATTTGAAATTGAATGCTTGATAACCTGAAATAGACATAAAATCGCCACCGACTACAACCTTGATTGTTTCCACGGTTTCTCCGACTTGCAAAAATTTTAATTGAGTCAGAATTTCTGGCATATCTCCGTGCGTGTCCGACGCCGCCATTTTTTTCGCGAGTTCCTGCCGAGCCCCCCGATTCTTAATTTTCGGATCAAGGAACATGGATTTATTCAGAGCCTCTGCAGGTTCATCTTCCGAGTCAGTAACTCTCATAACGCCCATTATTTTTTCCATCACAGTTGGCGTATCTGTGCGCGTAATCCCCTCGAGTTTTTGCGAAATATACGAAACCATTTCCGTGCGCCAAAGCTGCCTTGCATATTTTTTGATGGACGGCGAAATTTCTTCGTCGGAATCAAAAATGAATTTTTGAAGATCCTTGCGAAGTTCTAAATTTTCCGGTCCTTTTAAAAAGCCATCACGGGTCCATGCTCGCCATGCATTTGTGCTGTTTGCAAGTTCGTCCGGAGTTGCGGTTGTTATCATCGCATCGATTTTTTTCTTGCCCACATTTAAGCCTTCCTCCACTTTTTCTAAAACTTCGCCGAGCTTTTTCTTTTCTTTTGATTTTTCGCTTACACGCTCGACGAATCGCGTAGCTGCTTCGCCGAGTTCGCCGCTATGCGCCGATGTGACAGCACCTGCGCCGGCTTCCGTCTTTTTTCGTAAATAAGCTCCATCCACAATTTTGCCGCCTTTTTGATCATAGATAAAAAGCTGACCCGCTTTAATCTCTATTTTCCATTTTACATTGAGATAATCTACATTGATCGACCGGCCTTTAGCGTCCTTTTGACGCGTGAGTGAATAAAGACTTAAAGCCACTTCCCGGCCGCGCGTTTTTGCATCCGCGACGCCGATATTTTCAAAATATGAATGGAGCGCTTTTGATAGAGTTGATCCATCTTTCACGTCTACTGAAAATTCAGAAGCCTTTTTAAGATCTTCATGGGTTTTTAAGCCTGATTTTGATGGATCGCCGAGCACTGTTTCCGGATTAGTTTCTATGCCAAGTTTTAGCTTTGCGAGTTTTTCATAAAACTCGTTTCTGATTGTTTCACGCTTAAAGCTGCGGTCTCTGACTTCGGCATTCCAATTTTTTCCTTCAATTTTAGGCATGATTGTTTATTTTTTTATCTTTTTATTATACAGGAAAATTTGGATTTGGGGAAGAGGGGATCATACTTCTGTAGATCCCCCCTGAATGTTCACCTCCTTGGTGTTCCCCGGAGTTAGTTGTTGGTTGGTCCGTGGCGAGCGGACCGAGTCTCGCTGCTACTCCTTGAGCAGCGTGACTTTTTGCGGCCTGGCGAGCCGCTACCGCGCGGCGAGGGCGAACTTCACCTTGCCGAGCGTGCCCTCGGTTCCCTCCGCGATCGCGACGATTCCGGCGGACTTGTACGTCTTGCCGTCGCTCGTCCTGATCGAGAGGTTCGCCCTGGCCGGCGCGGGCAGCGCCGGCTGCTTGTCCCCGGGCAGCCACTCCACGACCTCGTTGAGCGGCTCGGGGAGGACCCCCGTGCACGTGACCGCGGCGTTCGCCGCGTACGTGCAGTCGAGGACGACCTCCGCCGGGGCCGTGGCCGTCGCGACCGCCGGGGTCTTGGCCGACTTGCCGCCGACGAGCTTGAGGCCGCCGGCCACGAGGCCGGTGACCGCGAGCGCCGCCGCGATCAGCAGCATCGTGCGCTTGGCGCTGCGGCCGCTGCCGCCCGTGATGGACGGCAGGTCCTCGTCCGACGGGGCGCCGCCGCTGCCGGTGGCGGGGCCCATCGAGTTCGGGCAGTTCGTCGCCTCGTGATCCGTATCGCCGCACTTCGAGCAGAGCATGGCTATCTCCGTATCTCGGAGGAAATCCCGACTTGCGTCTGGGGGTTCCGAGAAAGCAGCTTGGCATCACTAGATGGATTTAGGATGACATTCTGTTTCCTCGGAACTTCCCAGATTATTAACCAACAACTTGTTAAGGAACAGAAGCGAGCGCACAGCGCGAGCGCGAACGAGTGGGTCTCGTGGGCCCCACGAAGTGAGCTTACAAATAGAGAGTGAACCTGCCGCAATGGCCTGTTTCATCGCCTTTTCAGGAGAGAAATGAGCCAAATTGAAGCAGATGAAGCCCTATTTCAGGCCGAGCCACACGCAGCGAGGCTAAGCCATTAGCGCGCCCGAAGGGCGCAACCTTATCTTATTTTCCTACATATCTTAACGTCTGATATTATCGTGAAAATGCCAGTTTGTCAAGACCTAATGGAGCCTTAAAATGAATAAGTTAATTTCAGGTTAAATTCCATAGTCAATGTGACATAAAGGTGATATAATATAATGAATGTTTTCTTTAAACAAAAGCCTAAAAATCGTCAGTTTTGCGGTCTATTTTATCCTTCTGGTCGGCATTTCCGGCAAGCTTTTTTTTGAAAAACAATTTGATGCATTTATCGAAACCATTTCATCGCTTAAAACTGAAAAATCCCACAGTCTAACAATCGCTTATGCAGATTCTTTTGCAGCGCTTAATCCTTTGTTAAACGACACTGGTTCGCGCAGCCGTCTTCTCCATATTTATGACGGCTTGGTAAAGATCGGTACGGATCTGCAGATAAAACCGGGCCTCGCTCTTTCGTACGGATCTATTGATGATTTTACGTGGGAATTTCGACTACGGCCCAGTGTGAAATTTCACAACGGTAAGCCGCTCACCGCGGATGATGTGATTTTTTCGCTTGCGCAGGCAAAAGAAAATCCAGCTTCCGGCGTGAAAGATCTGGCGTCCACAATTCAAGCCGTTAATAAAATTGATGACGAACGGATTCAGCTAATCACTGATTCGCCGGATCCTTTGCTGCTTCAAAAACTTTCGTCTTTTCTTATTTTTCAAAAGGATTCAAATCCCGCGGATCAGTCTCTTTCGATCGGCACGGGTCCGTATAAAGCTGAAAAGAATTCGCAAGGTACGGTTGAGTTGGCGCGGTTTGAGGATTATTGGGGCGAAAAGCCTGTGTTTGAAAGAGTTGTTTTGCAGACTCTCGCAAAAAGAGATGAAAAAATCAGCGCTTTGAAAAATCGTTCGGTTGATATTCTTGCAAATTTGCCGGCAGACATCGCGAATAATTTTCAGTATCGGGGGTATCAGCTTGCTTCAGCCGCAAGTCTGGAAGTGAATTTTTTGATGTTTAATTTTGATCGAGTTTTTCGCAGTCGCGATTTACGGCAGGCAGTAAAGTTGATGCTGAATACCGCACAGCTCGGCCGTCTTGCGCAAGGCTTTTCCGTTCCGGCCACGCAATTTGTTGGAGATGGAATTTTCGGATACAATCCACAAATTACTTTGCCCAGTCGCGATCCTGTGAAGGCCTCCGAGCTCGTGAAAAAAGTTTCCGGAGTTCAGCCTGTGCGCGTGAATCTCGACCTTCCGCGCGGCCTCGAAGTGTTCGGAGAAAATGTGAGCGAGCAACTTAAAAAAATCAATATGGAAGTAACGCCGCAATTTTATCCACCGGATCAGCTTGGACAACGCATTACAAACAGAAGCAGCGAGTTTTTCTTTTTTGGATGGCGGTCGGAACTCGGCGACGCTTCGGATTTTTTAACCGCCGTGGTCCACAGTCCGAGCGGGAATTTCGGCCAGTTTAACGGCGGGAATTACCGCAATGGCGAGGCAGATCGGCTGATTGAATTGTCCCAGGAAACGCTTGTTGTCGATGTCCGTCTTGAAAAACTCCGCACTGTAATGAAAAAAATAACCGAAGATGATGTCATCGGCATTCCGCTTTTTTCTCCGGAAATTCTTTCCGCGGTTTCCAAGAAACTTGATTTTAGTCCGCGCGTAGACGGCTATGTGCTGGCTCAAGAGGTAAAATTATGATAAAATAAATAGATTCCCGATCAAGTCGGGAATTGTCAAAATGCATAGCATAAAAACAAAACTCATTCTCGGTCTTTCGGTTCTCGTGATTTTCTTGTTTTCCGTCACGGCGTTTTTGCTTATTGATGAAAAGAAAAAAGAGCTTTCGCGCGATATTTATTTAAAAGCCCGCAGCTTCAGCGAGCTCACGGCGCCGAAAATCGTTGACCTTGCAACATCGCTTTTGGCGCAGAACAGCTTTGTGATTTTCAACCGCGAGATGAAAGATATTTTCCGGAAGAACGAGGATATTTCCGCAATCCGCATCACTACATATTCCGGAGAAATTACTTATGACTCTGCGCAGGAACAGGACCGTGCATATGCCGGACCGCCGCGATCTATTGTGGATCCCGACGTTGCAGCGCGAGTGCAAGCCACGCGGCCAAGCTATATTCTCGAGAGCGGCCGCACCGTCTATTTGCAGAAAACCGACGAAGGCGAGTATAAAACCGTGAATGAAAATGATAAAGAAATTGCGCTTATTGCAGATACAGATGCGATTAAAAATATCGTTTTTCCAATGCCGCCGCGGTTCGCCGTTATTTTTGATGTAACTTATGAAAATCTGCGAAGCCGCGTGGTGCGGACCACCGAGCGCATCGTGCTTCTTTTAGTATTTGGTATTTTGCTCGGGCTTGGATTCGGATGGTATTTTTCCGGCCGCATAACAAATCCGATTGCGAAACTTACTGAAGGCGCGCTCATACTTGGAAAGGGGGATTTTCAAGCGCGCGTGAATGTTAAAACGCGCGATGAAGTCGGGCTCCTTGCTGACACGTTTAATAAAATGGCGCAGGATCTTGAAGTTTCCATGAAGGCGATGGTTTACAAAGAGCGCGTCGCGAAAGAACTTGAAGTTGCGGCTCGAATCCAAAAACAAATTCTTCCGGACAAATTGCCGCAAATTGCCGGTCTCGACATTGCGGCGAGCGTCATTCCTGCTGCGGAAATCGGCGGCGACTGCTATGACTTTATTCAAGTGAATCCGGAAACGCATCTTTTTTACATTTCAGACGTGACCGGACATGGAATTCCTTCCGGCATCGTTGTTTCAATCGCAAACGCGCTTATTTATTCATATGCGAACAGCAATAATCTCCGCGACATTCTTATTCAAGCCAACCGCGTGCTCCGCGAAAAAACCGCGCAGAATATGTTTATGACGCTTTTGATGCTCCGTTACAGCAATGGCAATCTTGATTATGTGAGCGCCGGGCATCCGGAAATGCTGCACTATTTTGCGGCTGACAAAAAAGTTTCTGCGGAAAAAGGCGGGGGAATCGCGCTCGGAATGGTGCCGGATATTTCCAAAATGCTCATTGAGTCGAGCGTTACATTTCAGAAAGGCGATTGCGTTGTGCTTTATTCCGACGGCATTCCAGAGGCCGTGGATCCGCGCGGCGAGATGTACGGACTGCAGAGATTGAAGCGCGCTTTGAATGATCAAGGCGAGCTCAATAGCGCCGAGGCAATCAAAAATTCCCTGCTGGCTGACGTGAAGCAATTTATGGGAGATGCCACGCAGATGGATGATATTACTATTGTGGTTGTCCGCCGCACGTAAACGTTTGGGCAACCGCTGGCATTGTCTGTCCGCGGATTACTGTTACCGGGTCGTCGGTTTTGCAACGTTTTCCGTTTCGATCAAAAGCAATACTTGCGCGGAGAACAGGCGCTCCTTTTTGCTGACCCGGAGCCCACGCTAACCTTGGTTTTGATGCGCCCGGGCATTTTGCGCGGTATCCGCGTTCATCAAACAGCACACTGCAGGAAACTGTTTCTGAAGTCGGTTTTCGTACAAGAGGAACAAGAGGCAACATCTCCATTGGTTCTTTTGGCGGCGTTGCGGCAAGATATATTCCTGCGCCTGCGACAACCAGGAATACGCCAGCTGCAACCGCTCCTAAAGTTCGTCCAATGCGGCGTCGAGTTCCTGTTGCTATCCTCGGGAGCGCATCGGCATCAGCGCCGGCATCCAGAGCTTCTTCAAGCTGTTCATCCGCAATTTCCGGTCCGGCAGCATTAGGTCCAGCAGTAGCATCGATTCGAGCTTCCATAGGAGGTTCACGCAGAGAAATCCTGTACTGCGCAAGCCTTTCGCGATCATCGTCACTCATGTTTTGAAATTGAATTCGTATGGTTGCTCCGCCGCGGTTGTTGCAACTCGCGCTTGTGACTTCACCTTTTACAAGCAGCGGCGGTTGGTTCGGAATATCGAATGCTAATTGGCATATATGGTCGAGCGGAAATGGCCGGAGGTTTCTTGGCAATTCAGCGTGTAAAAAACAGCCGTCTTCTCCAAGAGCTTCAAGGCAAAAATCCGCTTCCCACTTACCGATTTGCACAAGAACAGTCGCATTATGGCCGGGATCAATTGCTTCCCATTCTCGCGGAAAAGCTCGAGCACGAACAACTTGTGTCGGTTCGCCAATCGGTTCTGCATCGGTAAATTCAGGAGGCTCTCCGAATTCTGTCGGTCCATCATCGCTGGCTGCTGTTTCTTGATATGCAGGCGGTAAAGGAATTCTAAATGTATTACAAACGTAACGAATATTGTCAGCCAAAGATTGGCTCACAGAATATATGAATGTTCTGCTTGTAAATAAAACGCCCATATTTTGTCCGATGGAGATAGTAGTAATTTCTCTGCTCAAATTTTCCGCTCCGACTTCGCAAATCAAAGCATCAATCAATGCAGCAAAACGATCAGCTGCGCTTTTATCAGCGAGAAGTTCATTTTCAAAGGTAAATTGATGTCCCCATTTTGCTCGAAGACTGGCAAGATCTACGACATCAATATTGATCTCTAATCCAAGACCGCCGTCTGCGCCGTTTCCATTTCCACCGGATCCAGGTTGTTCAGCTGCTTGCATAGTTTTTAGTATTTACGGAATATATGGCGCCGTCCTTTTCCTGCAGGAGTTGTATCACGGCTATAAACTCGCGCGCGATAAGCGCGCATACGCGACTCAACATCTGTTTCCCAGCACATAACCGCTGCTGCCTTGCTGTATATGGCACATTGCATGGTACCCGGTTTTTGCAAGCCTGTTACGGCTGTATCAATTACAGTTCCGTCCGGTTTAAGGAGCAGAGCAATTTCTGAAGGCCCGCTTGGATCAGTTGAGCGAGTTGGCGGTTCTGTGCGTTCGAATTCACACATGTGGCCACTGCCTTGTTCAAGAGGCCGCGTTAAGCCGTATTCTGCGTAATCGTTTTTGCCTTTATCGCCGCGGCTAAGTTTTACTTGTGCGCGCGTGTCGTCATGAAAGCGCTGAACTGTTGCTGCGAGTCCATTTGGCGTTGCAGCAGATTTAAGCGGAATCGGGCTCTTCGTAACTTCTTGAAGCATAAGTTCTCCAGGAGCTCCTGCAACTGAATCAAGTTTACACGCGAATCTGAAACGCAGGGGCATGCTTGGATCTTCTTCAAAAGGTCTTTCAATGGCCGGATCTATATCCGATTTGCTTGTTTCCTGCGGTCCAACAGGCATTACGCGAAAACCGTATCTTCCGGATGTTACGGTTACTTCATGCGTTCCAGGCGGAATATCGATAGGCGGCAGTACAAGAGGTTTATCCCAAAGAGCAATATCATCCGGTCCGCTTTTGACAGTTGTTCCTTTAAAAATTTTTCCCGCTCCAAGCGTTTGTGGAGGAATTTCACGCTTATCATTTTCATCAATCGTTACTGCTGCTTGCATCTGACCGGAACCTTTCCGTTTTGCTTCATCTGTATGCACCCACGGAAAAAGCTGGAATTGAATTCTTGCAGGTCCTGTGACAAAAAATTTCAGAGGCGATGACGGCCCCATATCAAAACCGCGCGGATTTCCTTCGCCCATGCTTTTTCCGGCATCTGGGTTTTCCGGATAAAATGTATTTGGATCAAACGGTTTTACAAATTTGAGCGGAGCGGGTCCAGGTGAAGCTGGTTCCGGCGTTACGCTTCGTCTGCTTTTTGTGGCAGATCGTGCACTTCCGGACGGCGCAGCACCAGCGCATGGAAATGTAAGAGGGACATCAAATGAAAGAGGAGTATCGGTTCGGAGTCTGCCTGTAAAAACACCGCCCTTAATTTCTCCCTCCACTTCTGCAGAAAATTCTGCTCCTTCCAGTTTTGCCAATGCTTCTGGAGGAATTACGCCGGCAAGTGCTTTGCGTATGGTTATTTCAGTTCCAGTAAACCAACCTCCAAAATCGATGGTACCGACAAAAACGCCGCGTTCAACTTTTCCTTCCAGTTCAAGATCGACAGTGCCGGATTCAATGGTTGCAGCTTCTTCGGCATGCGCAGTTTCTGCATCGGTTAAGGCAGCTGCTCCCGCAACTACTGCTGTCCCGAGAATAAAAGCTCTGGCAACTTGCGGAACTTCCAAATTACTTCTCATCATATATAGATAAAATTAAGAGGAAGTTAATTGTACCTAAAAATCCCAATTAGTCAAGTATAAATTTTCTAATCTGTTGTCAGCCTGTTATTTTTCCTCTTTTCTTTCATCAAGCGTCACAATTACTTCAAAAGTCGAGCCAGCACGCCAAACCTTCAATTTAAGCTTATCTCCAGGCGCGTGTTTTTGAACCATGCTCTGGAGTGTATTTGCCTCTGTCACTTTTTCGCCATCTACTTCCAAAATAACGTCGTCGAGTTTTAATCCGGCTTTTTCCGCAGGACTGCCAGGAATTACTCCAAATTCTTTCTTTGCGCGATCGCCCGTAATGAGCGCGCCATACTCAAGGCCTTCAAGTTTGAGTTCTTTCGCCTTTTCTTTATTAAGTATGGTGTGGATAACTCCGAGCACGGGCCGAACGATTTTTCCAAATTTTTTCACGCTTTCAAGCACGGGCTTGACTTGGCTGACCGGAATGGCAAAACCGATGCCGGTTGCTTGCGTGTCCACTGCGGTATTCACGCCGATTACTTCGCCGTCGAGATTAATAAGCGGTCCGCCGGAATTTCCGAAATTGATGGCCGCATCGGTTTGAATAAGGCCAGAGAGCGTTTCGTTCATAGAGCCCGCTTGATCCGACGCTTGAATTTCTCGGTTAACAGCACTGACGATGCCGGCCGTTACGGAATTTTCATATTCGCCGCGCGCATTGCCGATTGCAAGGACTTTTTGCCCGACTTTCAATTTTGTAGAATCGCCGAGTTCGGCTACAGGCATATTTTCCGGTTTTGATCCAAAATCTTTTTTCTCGCCGGTTTTGCGGTCTGACTTATCTTCGGTTTTTTCGTGGAGTTGAATTACAGCAAGATCATTCACTGGATCGTGGCTCACGACTTCGACATCGTATTCTTTTCCGTCTTTTGTAAGAGCGGAATAGTCGGCGCCCGTGTCAGCCACAACGTGTTTATTCGTGAGCGCAAGCCCGTCTTTTTGTATGATAAATCCGGTGCCGCCGGCAATTTTTTGGCGTTTTGTTTCCGGTTCTTGCTGCTGCGGTTGCTGCTGTTGCCGTCGCGGCTGAATCGGAAATCCAAAATCTCTGAAAAACGGATCTTGTTCAAAAAAGAAAAACGGATCTAGCGGCTGCTGTTTGAAAATCTGCAGATCTTTTGTTGCCACGATGCTTACAACGGCCGGCACCACTTTTTGTATGGCATTAACGGAATCGGATTCTTCTACAAAGTAACGTTCCTGAACTACTTCCGTATCAATGATTTTCCCGGGCTTCGAGTCTTGTATTCTTCCGAAAATAGCGCCGCCTACAAGCCCGCCGACAAGAGCGATGAGAACGATTTGATACACGAGTTTTTTTGGAAGCGTTTCTTGCATATGGAATTGAGGGTAGAGGGTAGAGGATTTAGGGTTGAGGATTTTTAATAGCAAAAAAATTCTACGCCTCTTTGCAGCAATTTCAAGAGTCTGTGAGCTTTTGACTGCCGTGGTTGCCTTGCGAGGACGTTGAGCGGCAGTTGCAGCAAGTTGAGTAACGGCTGATCAACTGCCGCGAATCGAGGCAAGGTATATGGGAATAATTGCTGGGAGTATTGCACGCGGCAGGCCGAGCCGGTCCGAGCGAGGCAATCCGGCAGCCAAAAGCTATGCTAAAATATTATTGTGAAAAAGGAGGAAATCAGGAAGAAGATTTTGCAATTGCGCGAAGGGCAATCTTTGTCATTAAAGAGGAGAAAGGACGCGAAAATTCTGAATCGTTTACTTCGATTTCCGGCTTTTGCGCGCTCGAAAGAATTCTTTACTTATTTGTCGCATCGCGGCGAAGTTTCCACAGACAGCCTCCTCAAAAAACTTTTCAAAAAAAAGAAAATCATCGTTCCAAAATTGAAATCTAAAGGAATATGCCTCTATGAGCTGAAAGATGCCGGACGCTTCAAAAAAGGCAAATTCGGCATTCGCGAGCCGGCCGTATGCATTCCTAAAAAAGCATGGCACGAAATTGATGTCGCGCTCATTCCAGGAGTCGCGTTTGATGTTTCCGGTCATCGCATCGGTTTCGGCGGCGGGCATTTTGATCGGTTTCTCAAAAAATTAGACTGCACCACAATCGGCTTGGCGTATGAACTACAAATCATTGATAAAGTTCCTACGCACCAATATGATGTGCCTGTCGATTTCATTATTACAGAGAAACGTACTATAAATTGTTGCGCCCTGCGGGCGCATTAATTACTTAGCACTCGCTTCGCTTCCTGCCTCATGTCAGCCATTCAAAAACAGGATTCGGCAGTCTACAAAATCCTTGATAGCGAAATAAAACGTCAGTCCGAGGGGATTGAGCTTATTCCGTCTGAAAATTATGTGAGCCCGGCAATTCTTGAAGCCATGGGCTCGATTTTCACGAATAAATATTCTGAAGGATACCCGGGAAAACGCTATTACGGCGGCCAGCAATTTGTTGATCAAATAGAGAACCTTGCCATAGAGCGTGCAAAAAAATTGTTCAACGCCGAGCATGCCAATGTTCAGCCGTATTCCGGAAGTCCGGCGAACTGCGCTGTGTACTTTGCGCTCTTGGAATATAAAGATACCGTGATGGGACTTAAGCTCGATCAAGGCGGCCATATTACCCACGGTTTGCCGATCAGTTTTTCCGGGAAGTTTTATAATTTTGTTCCATACTATGTTGATCCGAAGACGCATCTGCTTGACTATGAAGCTATTCGAAAAATCGCGCTTGAATGTAAGCCGAAATTAATTGTCGCCGGTTACACCGCTTATCCGCGCGATATCGATTGGACCGCGTTCAAAAAAATTGCAGATGAAGTCAACGCGATTACGATGGCGGATATTTCACATATTGCAGGGCTGATTGCAGGCAAGCAGCTCAAAAATCCTTTTGATGCGGGATTTGATGTTGTGACAACTACTACGCACAAAACGCTCCGCGGCCCGAGGAGCGCGATCATCATGTGCCGGAGCAAATATGCAAAACCCATTGATAAAGCCGTTTTTCCAGGCCTTCAAGGAGGTCCGCATGATCATATTACCGCAGCGAAGGCGGTGTGTTTTGGTGAAGCGCTGCGGCCTGAATTTCAAATATATGCGGCACAGATTATTAAAAATGCAAAAGCGCTCGCGGATGCGCTTGCAAAATTCGGATGGAAGCTTATTACCGGCGGCACAGACAATCATCTTCTACTTGCTGATTTGACCGTTTTTGGATTACGCGGCATGGAAGCAGAGGAAGCCCTTGATAAAGCCGGTATTACATTAAACAAAAACACCGTGCCATACGATCCGCGCGGCCCGTTTGATCCGAGCGGCATTCGATTTGGAACGCCCGCGGTAACCACGCGCGGCATGAAAGAGCCGGAAATGAAGCAGATCGCGAAGTGGATGGATGAGGTTGTTAAACATTACAGCGACAATTCATGCTTGGAGCGAGTTAAAATAGAAGTGAAGGAGTTATGCGAAAAATTCCCTGTTCCAGGGATTGAATGATAATTTGGTGCGCGGGAGAGGACTCGAACCTCCACGCCCTAACGGGCACAAGGCCCTCAACCTTGCTTGGCTACCAATTACAACACCCGCGCATAAGCTGTCAAAAATTCTTACTCATTATACATTAAAGCTTTTTTAATTTTTAAGTATTTTCGGCCAAGGCAGATAAAATTATTCATTGGATATAACTTTTGAAGCAATTTTATAGAGTCCATTTTTGCATATTTTAAGTGATAAACTTTCTTTCTACCATCTTGAGTGATATGGCCCTGAATTTTGAGATATCGGAAAATGCATTTTCTAATCCATATAATATGAGAATAACTTGCGGAAATAAATACCAAATAGAACATAAAACTTGATTTCCATCGTGGATCCCAATAAGAATAAAAAGTACCGTCTCCATCAAAATGACCCCTCAAAAAATCAAAGAAAAACCCTTCAGGTATTTTTATGTCTTTAAGCGTACGAGATTTTCTCGGATGTAAACCGATCTCAAGAAGAAATTTATAAAAATTTACATCACCGAGTTGAACCCTGTAGGCTTCACCATTTTTATATCCTGATTTTTTAGTGGAAATTTTTGAATTTATATTCAAACATCGTAAAAAATTTAAAATCTGTTCCTCATCCTTAGATGTAAAGTCAATATGTCTTCTATCTTTTGAAAGACATCCATCTGTAGTGAGTAAACCAATAGCATAGGCAAAATCCGGCGACCATTGAATTTTCACCTTTGATTTTGGTTTTGGGCCTGGTTTATTCCTCATAGTTAAGCGTCTACCATAATAACATAGTTAATCATTTCCAACAAAAACATTCGTGTCGTGGATCCATTTTTTGAGCGCGTGCCAAAAGGGGAGAATGCTCAAGGCATAGCGGAGATCAATGAGCCGCCGGAGTATCCATATAAGACGGCCTTTAAAAACGAAATTTCCTTTTTTTAAGAGCGCATACTTTCCGCCAAGCGGAGTGATGAGGCCTTTGAATTGCGCGCAATACGGTTTCAGTTTTTTTCCTTCAATCGCTGCCAAAATGTTTTTTGCGACGATTTTTCCTTGATCAAAAGCAAGCTGCGCGAGCATAGGAGCCACAGAAGCGTTATCTCCTGCAGCGAAAATATTCGGAAACGCCTGGGATTGAAGGTATTTATTCACAGGCAGCGTGCCATTTTCACGAATGAGCGGATGCGGCTTTACGCCGCCGGTCCAAACAAGGAGGTCTGCCGCAAGCACAGACTTTGTTTTTGTCATGGTTTCGATATGCACGCCCGCTTCATCAACCTTTTTTATGTAGGTATTCAAAAGCGATTGTATGCCGAGTTTCTGAAATCGTTTAAGAATTACTTGCGTGACTTTTGCGCCCTGGCCTGCAAATTCGCCCGAAGCTTCTATAACCGTTACTTTCACGCGCTCTCTGGGATAATGATATTTTTTGCAAAGTTTATCGATGCAGCCGGGCAGTTCGCATGAAAACTCGACTCCAGTCGCTCCGCCGCCGCCCACCACGATGGATACTTCTTTTTTCAGTTCTTTTTTCCAGAGGTTATGAAAATGCATATCGAGATGGCAGTTCATGGCAAGGCCGTCTAGCAGCGTTTTTAAAGGCGAAGAGTATTCTTCCAGGCCTGGAATTCCGTAATAATTCACCACGCTTCCGAGGGCGATTACGAGGAAATTAAATGTAAGCGGGCCGCGCTGCTTTAATTCAATGGAATTTTTTTCAGGCAAAATTTTCACGACTCGATCGCGTATAAATTCGATATGCTTTCCGCTGATTATTTTCGGAAAAGGAATAGCCACTGCGTCTTTTAATTTCGTGAGGCACGCTTCGGTGATTTCATCATGATAGGCGGTTGCGATTTCATAGAGGTCCGGCGTGTAAAGATGGACCGGCCGTTCATCCACCAGCAAAATGCGATAGCCTGAATTTTTAGGCAGTTTTTTTGACAAAAGAAGAGCTGTGCGCAGTCCGGCAAATCCGCCCCCCAAAATGACGATGGTTTTCACGTCTTCATTGTCCTGTATTTCTATGCTTTCTTCAAATGACTTTTTATGGTAAAATAACAAGAAAATAAGTTATATGCTTAAAGGAGTTATTTTTGATATGGATGGAACTATTACTCTCACGGAGGGGCTTCATCACAAAGCCTTTGCAGAAATATTTCGCGAACACGGAATTGAATATCCGCTTGATGATCATCTTGCTCGGTTTGCAGGTGTCGGTTCAAAAGTTATTTTTTCGAAGATTTTTGAGGAGCACGGGCGGAAATTGAATGATGCGGAAGTCGAAGATTTTGTAGCGCAAAAACGAAACTTGTACACAAAATTTGTTCAAGAATCGAATTTGGAAGCAGTTCCAGGCGTTCAAGAGTTTGTGAAAAGAATTCACGCAAAAGGCCTGAAGAAAATTATCGCCACCGGCAACAGCAATCTTGATATCGTTCGGTTTATTTTGAGAAAAATCGGGCTCAATGATTATTTTCCAGATATCGTTTCCATTACCGAAGTCGGCCGCGGAAAACCGTTTCCCGATGTTTTTTTAGAGGCTGCAAAGCGCATAGAGTGTTTGCCGCGAGAATGCGTTGTGCTTGAAGATGCGGTAAATGGCGTGGAATCAGCGAAGGCTGCAGGAATGCGATGCATTGCTTTTGAAACAACGACAAAGCAAGACGATTTGCTGAAAGCAGGAGCAGCAGCAGTTTTTAAAGATTATACACAGCTCACTGACGAAATTCTTTATGGCCAATAAAATACAAAATCTAAAATCCAAGGCCGTTTCTTGGTTTGAAAAATATCTCCGCTATGTGGATTATCTTGCGGCAGCGCAGCTTTACCTCAAAGACAATTTTTTTCTTAAAAAACCGCTTGAACTTGGAAATATCAAGGATCGAATTCTCGGCCACTGGGGAACGGTTCCTGGCCAGAATTTTATCTACGCGCACTGCAATTATCTTATTGCAAAGCATCAGCCAAGCATGCTTTTTATTTCCGGACCGGGGCATGGCGCGCCTGCGGTTTTCTCAAATATTTTCGCCGAAGGCACGTTTGGAGATTTTTATGAAGAATTTCCGCGCAACGCAAAAGGCACAGCGCATCTCATCAAAAATTTCTCCTGGCCCGGCGGTTTGCCGAGCCACGTTACGCCGATCACTCCGGGAAGTATTTTGGAAGGAGGGGAATTAGGATACAGCCTTGCAACGGCTTACGGAGCTGCATTTGATAACCCCGATCTAATCGTCGCCTGCGTAGTTGGCGATGGAGAAGCGGAAACCGGTCCGCTTGCAGCTGCGTGGCACAGCAATAAATTTTTGAATCCGGCCGAGTCAGGCGCAGTTTTGCCGATTCTTCATGACAACGGTTACAAAATTTCCGGTCCGACGATTTTCGGCGCAATGCGCGATAGCGAAATTATGAATTTTTTCAGCGGGCTTGGATATGAGCCGCGCATCGTGAAAGGCAGCAAGCTCCATGAAAAAATGATGGATGCAATGGAATGGGCGTATCAAACTATCCGCCGCATTCAAAAACGCGCTCGCGCGAGCGCAAAGTCTCTTCTTGCACCTCGTTGGCCTGTCATTATTCTCCGCTCGCCAAAAGGTTGGCACGGAATTAAGGCGGCAGACGGTAAGAAAATCGAGGGGAATTTCCGCTCGCATGGAATTCCGCTCGGCGACGTAAAATCGAATCCTGGTCATTTCAAACTTTTGGAAGCGTGGCTCAAAAGTTATCGCGTTGAAGAGCTTGTTGATAAAAAAGGCTGTCCGCTGCCGGAAGTTCTTGAATTTGTTCCTCAAGGCAATTTGCGCATGGGACACAATAAACATGCGTTCGGCGGGAATGCGAGAAAGCCGCTGAAATTTCCGGATCTTCGAAAATATGAAGTTTTGCTCAAAAAGAAGGGTGAAATAGAGGCAATGAATACGGCAGTCGGCGCCAACTTCATCCGCGATATTTTTGCAGAAAATAAAGATGCTAAAAATTTCAGATTTTTCTGTCCGGACGAGACCGATTCGAACAAAATGGCAGCGTTATTTCAGGCGACCGGGCGGGCTTTTCAATGGCCTTTGAAATCTTATGATGAATTTATGGCAGTTGACGGCCGCGTGATGGAAGTTTTGAGCGAGCATAATTTGCAAGGATGGCTGCAGGGTTATCTTTTGACAGGCCGGCACGGTATGTTTGCGACGTATGAAGCGTTTGCCATGATCGTGGCGAGCATGGTGGATCAGTACGCAAAATTTATCAAACAAGCGCTCAAAGTTGCTTGGCGCAAGCCGATTGCGTCGCTCAATTATTTGCTGACGAGTTTGGGGTGGAGGCAGGAACATAATGGCTATTCCCATCAAAACCCCGGTTTTGTGAGCAGTGTTTTGGAAAAACATGGAGAGTTCGCGAGCGTATATTTTCCGCCGGATGCAAACAGTCTTCTTGTCACTCTCGAAGATTGTTTTAAGCGCAAAAACGCAATTAACGTTATTGTGTCCGGAAAAAATCCCATGCCGCAATGGTTGACTTTAGATGAGGCGCGCAAACAATTGAAAGTAGGAGTTGGCGTGTGGGAGTGGGTGCATCTAGGTTCAAAAAATCCCGACGTTGTAATTGCGTCTGCAGGCGATCACGTCACCGTAGAAGCCATGGCCGCGGTTTCTCTCCTCAAAAAATTACTCCCGAAATTAAACGTGCGATATGTGAATGTTTCAGAGCTCACGAGTCTCGGCATTGGCGATGAAAGGCATCCGCTGCGTCTCACCGACCGGCAGTTCGAAAAATATTTCACTGCGGACAAGCCGATCATTTTCAATTTTCACGGTTATCCAGACGCGATTAAAAAACTTGTGTTCGGCCACAAGAGTGCGCAGCGTTTTTCCATTCATGGATATTGCGAAGAAGGCACCACCACTACGCCGTTCGATATGCATGTTCGGAATCAAACGAGCCGTTTTCATCTTGTCATGGATGCCATTGCGCATGTTTCAAAATTCCGCAGCGACGTAGCGAAAGCCGCGCCGAAAATCTTCAAACAGCTTCAAAAAAAGCTTACAGCGCATCAAAAATACATCCTCAAAAACGGCAAGGATATGCCGGATATTGAGAGTTGGAAATAAATAATTTTTTATGACCAATTCGCCAGAAACACCAAAGAAAAAGAAGAGGAATAAGAATAGGATTATTGCAGGTTTGGCTGCCGCCGGCGCTCTTGCGGTCGGGTTGTCTCAAGTCGGCGAGCACAAAGATTCTCATGGGCCTGAAAAACCAAAAGCCAGCGAAAAAGCCGATGCGGGTGTGAAAGATTTGAGAACAGCATTTGGTGAAGCGGCGACGACAGCCGCGGAGACTTCAAAACCGAACGGATCTTTACTGGATGGTGGGCAGGTGGATGATGAGATTATTCGTTCATTGTTAAATGATGTTTTGAGGTATATAAGCGAAGCTTTACCATGGAACTTTGATTATGAACGCGATACGGAGAGAATCCTCAACGATGAATCAGTCAACACCAAGCATGCATTAAATGAATATTTTTTTAAAACGAACTCACTTTGGCATGCAAAAAGCGGAAATGATGATGGAAAGTATCTAGCAATCTATCACAGAAATCGTGCTGCCTATATAGTTCGTGCCAATCCCGGTAATGGAACTGTGAATGTGTTTTTCAATAAAATGGAGATGGTAAGAGATAATGAGATCGAAGTGTCAGGGGTGGAACCTTATCTTGTGCCGAGTCTTCTAAAGGAAGTTGACGATCTTTGGACAAATTATGATTTCTACGGCGATAGAGATTTTGATCCTTCGAGAAATGAGGACGATAATAGACAGCACTATCAAGAAACCGTAAGAAAACACGACGTCTCTTTATTAGAGATAGTTAGCAAATATAGTAAAATGAAAAAATAAATAAAAATATATGAAAAGCAGTCCAGACAAATATCGACGAACAAAAAAGGTAGCTGGCATCGCTGCAGTTGCGGCTCTTGCGGCAAGCGCACTTTTGCAAAGTGGTGAGCAGAAAAAATCTCATGAGTCAGAAAAGCCAAAAGTAACTGAAAAAGCTGATGCCGGTGTAAAAAAACTACAAGAAGCTTTTGGCGAGGCTGCTGCTTTGGCTGCGAAGCCACCGCAGCCTGAAAAACCCGATGGATCTTTGTTGGATGGAGGGCCTCCGGACGAAGAAATTGAAACTTCTCTCATGAACGACGTTATTCGCGAACTCGAGAGTCAACTACCAGTATCATCCCATTCTCGCGATCAGGAATTTAACGCGGATAGATACGACTTAACGCATTACACTATTACTCCTCAACACTTAAGTGTTCGCTCTTCGTTTGGAGCCCACTATGAAATATTTCCAAATGTAGATTCGGGGAATTTTCGTATTGAAATAAGTGCTGTGGGCCTTGCGGTTGAAAGACATTACATCGTTGATGGCGTAGTGACATACAAGATTTCTTTTCTCATTAAAGAATTGGATAGTTTTCGTGAGTTACATAATGACCTTAAGGATTATGAGTTTTTTGCGGAAGGCTATCGGAAAAGACTAGATGCGTATAAGAATTGGCAAAAATATATTGATGAAAAAGTTACGGAACTGCTTTCCCGTTACGGAACCATACAGAAAAGTAATTGAAATTGAGAATAAGCGTTTTGGGCTTTAGAGCATAAATCCATACGTCACGTCCGTGTGCTCAAAATATTTTTTTGATATGACAGAACATTTTTTTAATTTGAGGTTTGCGCTTAATTTTTTCAAGTTTTTAATCTCGCTTATGGATGGAAAAAGCTTTACCTCAAACGCTTCTTTTTTATTGAGTATAAAATCAATTTCGCCTCTGTTGCCTTTTTGATAATAGTGGAGCGTTCCATGCGGGCGCAGCAATTGAAAGATATTGTTTTCAAATAGAGCTCCTTCGCTCACGCGCGCCGAATTGTTCAGTAGACCAGAATCGCACAGATACACTTTTTCACCGCCGCGCACTTCGATATCGGCGCCTTTCCCGAATTGTTTTATTCGTTTGATGAAATAGGTTTGTTCTAGGAAACTTATATACTCATAAATGGTCGGCCGGGAAACCCCCAACTCGGACGAAAGTTTTTGAATATCCAATTTAGAGCCTGCCCTCTGCATAAGCAGCAAAATCAAATCCCTAACCACTGTGCTTTTTCTAAAATCGCTCATCTGCAGGATTTCCAGTTGAAAATATGATGAAAAAATATCTTCCAAAGCTTTTTTCTTTTCCTGCACGCTTGTTTTTTTCACTACCCCAGGGAAGCCACCAAAAGTGATATATTCTTCATAGAGACCTGAAAAGGTGGCAAAAGTCGTTTGAGAAATTGCCTTAGCGCCATGCGGAAGAACGAGTTTCTCGCCTTTCATGCGGAGAAATTCCGTAAAGTTGAGTGGAAACAGCTCAAAGACAAACTTTCTGCCGGCCATTGATTCAGAAAACAAATTCTTCATGTAAAAACTGCTTGAACCGCTCATGAAAAATTTCACCGAATAGTGATCGTGGAAATATTTGGCGATGTGCGGAATATTTTTCACCAACTGAATCTCGTCAAGAAAAACGTACGCCTTTTCGCCGAAATTCAATCCCTTTTGTTCGAGATTGAATTTTATTTTTTCATAATCTTCCTCTCCAAAGTATTTTTGATTCAAAGGATTCTCGAGATCGAGAAAGAGTTTGTTGGGCGATGTAATCTCACCGTAGATAGAATTTAATAGAGTCGTTTTGCCCGTGCGCCGCATGCCAGTAACGATAATTGCTTCCGGGCTATCGAGATATGGACGAATATCTTTTAAAATTTCTCTTTCAATTATCATACCGTCATTTTACACCGGCATGTATATTTTGTAAAGTACTACTTTACAAAGAAGAGCGAGTATGCGTTGAATCGATAGAGAACCCATGCTGTGAGCGCGATGGAACATATTACTCCAAAAATTAGTCTGTAAACCAAGCCTCCGCCTGTATCACCCTTAAGAACTTTTTCACGAACCGCTGCTAATTTTTCCGGCGAGTTTTGCAAGCCCTGGATTTTTCCGAGCATTTTTGGCCGGCTACCCATACTACTCATAGCCCAAAATCCGATAAGCCCGAAAGGCCCGACAAATGCAAAGAAAATTGCTGCTGACGCCCCAAACCATTTGAACCAAAAATCAGCTTCAAATGTTGCATCGCGCTGTGCAATGCGAAATCCTATATATGCAATAGCGGCAAAGAGCAGCAATACTGCACCGCATACAACAATAAGTTGTTTTGTAATAAGAGGATGTTTGCTATGCTGATCCATAGAATATTTATTTCATTATACCTTAATTTTTTTCTATGAATGTTACTTTACCGCAAGGCAATGTCGGATCATCTTCAGCATCCAATTTATTAAAAAACCCAATTGTCGGAGTTCTGCTTCTTCTGGCCGGGTTGGCTCTTTTGATTTGGAATGAAGGAAGGGCTGATTATTCGCAGATTGCGGCGACGTCCACGGAAATAGATTCAGAAACGCCACCGACTGACAATTCCCTTGAAGGGAAACTTGTTTCCGTATCCGGTTTATTGACTACGGTCGATCTTATAAGCGACGGACAATATTTAAAGCCGGGTCAATATGTTGCGTTAGAGCGCACTGTTGAGATGTATGCTTGGATTGAGCATAAGAATGAAAATAAATATGATTATGATAAAGCTTGGCTTCGAGGGCCGGCTGATGCGCGTACATTTGCTAATCCGCAAGGTCATGAAAATCCCGTTATGGCTGTCAGAGAATTTACAACAAAGGCTAATAATGGAAAAGTCGGCGCTTTTTCGGTGGATATGGCGAGCGTGACGATTCCCGGCCTTTCTCCGTTGCAGCTTACAGCCGATAAAGTCATTCCATATCCGGGCGTTCAAATTGCCGGAGATGATTATCTTTTTGTAGGCCGTGGGACTTCTTATGCGCCGCAGGTCGGAGATCTTAGAATCAAATATTCCGTTCTTGAATCAAATATTCCTGTCACAGTATTCGGGGCGCTTCGCGGAAAATCCGTCGCAACCTTCACAGACGAACAGAATAATTCGTTGCATCAAATAGTTCGCGGAAATCGTGCGCAGGCGCTCTCGGCTTTAAAAAGCCAGCAAGAGACAATGACATGGGTGGCGCGCGCCATTGGTTTGCTGGTTATGTGGGGAGGTTTGATGCCGATTTTCAGGAAGGTTTCGCCAAACATGGCTATGGGGAAATTGCGCCTTGTGACATTTGTTATTGCGCTGGTGCTGGCAGTAGTTGGTGTATTTGCGGGAATTTCGATTGCTTAGGTATTTGCCGTAGTGGAGGAATTGCATTTAGGTTTTCAATGTGTCCAGTCTTGGTATAGTATTGGTTTATTATGGCTTACCCAAAGGAAAAAATAGTCATTCGATGGAGTAAAAAATTTGCCTATTGCATAGGTCTTTTGGCTTCAGATGGCTGTTTGTCAAAAGATGGACGACATATAGATTTTACCTCTAAGGACCGAGACCAAGTTGAATTATTTAAGAGTTGTTTAGGCCTTGAAGTAAAGATCGGAAAAAAGGGAAGAGGCGGTTACCCAAAAAAAATATATTACAGAGTTCAGTTTGGTGATGTGATGTTTTATAGATGGTTGCTTTCTATTGGTTTCAGTTCAAAGAAATCAAGGATTATTGGTGTTTTAAAGGTTCCTAAAAAATATTTCTTTGATTTTTTACGCGGTGAATTTGACGGAGATGGTTGTATTTATTCGCTTTGGGATCCATATTGGCCAAAAAGTTTCCGATATTACACTTCATTCTTTTCGGGGAGTAGGTTGTTCATTAATTGGCTGAGAAAGAGCATAATGATTTATGCTGGGATAAAAGGATTTATAGAAGTAAGGGGCAATAATTATGCATTGAAATTCGGGAAGGCAGAGACAAACGTGCTCTTTAACAAAATATATCCTACTTCTTCCATTCCTTGTTTGGAGCGTAAATCCTGTAAAGCTAAACATATTTTTAAGCAGGAACAATACAATAGAATTAAAAACGGTCTTCGGCCTCATGCCGCGGTGGTGAAATTGGCAAACACGCTGCGTTCAGGGCGCAGTGGGCGTAAGCCCTTGGAGGTTCAAGTCCTCTCCGCGGCACCACGAACAACGAAGCCGTTTTATAAATAAAGGTCGACATTCAGGCAAATTTTGCTATTTATACTTCAGTGTCTTGACTACTTGAGGCACAAAAGAGACGGTTGTGAGTGCGCCAGCCAGAAAGCCGAGAATAATAGTAAATTTATAGAAAATCATATCCACTTAATTGAGCAGCCCATGGATGGTTTTTGGTCCTGTGATGGTTTTTCGCCGCGGAGTAGAGACTCGAGCGCCTCGGCAAGTTCGTGCTTTTTAACTTTTGCAGGTTCCTGCCAGTTATCGTCAATGCGGCCGTGATAAGCCATGCCGCGCGAGCCGTCATAAATGAAAATATCCGGCGTGCAAACGGCGCCGTAGGCTTTGGCAGTTGCTTGTGATGTATCGCATAAATATGGGAAATTATGCCCGCGTTTTTCCGCATACTCTTTCATTTTTTCAAAACTGTCTTCCGGATAATTTCCCGAGTCGTTTGAATTTATGCCGATGAGCTGAACGCCTCGCGATCCAAATTTGTTTTGAAGCGCAATAAGGCGGTCCCAGCATGCCTGCACATAAGGACAGTGGTTGCACATAAAAATAATGACGAGAATTTTTTTGTCCGTGAAAGATGCGAGACTGTATGTTCTTCCATCAATCCCTGGAAGTGAAAAATCAGGCGCCGGCTTTCCGAATGGAATAGTTTGAGAGTACGTAAGTGCCATGGGAAAAGTATAATGCTTTAAGCAGCATTGGCAAATTCACAGTCATTTCGGACGAATTTTAGCGTGGAAACCCACCTATGCATTACTGTTTGTTCTACGGGTTTTCCATTTTCTGCTGGGCGCCATACAATTTTTTCGTCAGGGTTTCCCTTTCCTATAACTAATTCTGCTGGAATAGAGATGCAATCGGAAGAATCAAGATTCCAATATCTTCCAAGCGTAGGAAAGTTTCTCATGAGAGCCGCTGCTTACGCCTGCGGTACATCGAGATCAGGATCTGTCTGTAGTATTCTTTCGACTAAAATAAGCCTTCCGTTTGTTTTTGTTAATTGTGCGAGAGCCTCGAAAACCGTGCGTCTCGTTTCATTCATAGCTTGCATAAGACGGTTCGTTTCGCCAGCACGATCAAGCAAAGCAATTTCAAAAGGAGCCTCATATACATCCGAGCCAGAAGTGCCCGGAAATACAAAAGAGGCAGAGTCTATTTTTCTAGGGCCTAAAATGAAATTTAAAACACGATGGCTCCGAATATCATCAAGAATTAAAAATATGCTGTTAGTATTTGGCGCTAAAATATCTATGCCTTGCGCACGTTCTGCGTCAACATCGAATTGACGTCCAACGATTATTTTTTGCCCTTGTTGTTCTGCGCGAAATGCAAGACTGCCGTGTGCAACAACAATATGGCCTTTACTGCCTAAAATGCGCGCGGCTCCCTGCATCATACATGGATTCCTGTCCATGCCAATAATTGCTGCTTCCGGGCGTTTTTGTTTTAAACGAAAAAGAAGATTTCCAAGTCCGCAGCCGACATCGAGATGAATTTTTCCAGAATCAAGCTGTATATGTTCCGCAAGACGTTCATATATACCAAATTCTTCCCATACCAGGGCTTCATCTGACCATTTTTCAGCGTATCTTTTATCGCTTGCCTCGAGGGTCGCGACGAATCTTTCTAAACCTTCTCTATTCATAGAGAAAATTAGTTTATGAGAAATACCCTGTTTTGTCAATAGTGGCTTTGGTGGGCGCTGAGGGATTCGCCGTCGTCGTCCTCGCGCTCCTCGCGCTCGGCGCGCCGGCTTGCCTCCCGCGCGACCCTTCGCTTCGCTCGGGTGCCCGCGCGGTCCGGCATTCGAATCTCATTTGTACAAATTTTATTGAATACGTTGATTATTTTGATTTTGGTGGGCGCTGAGGGATTCGAACCCCCGGCCTTCTGCGTGTAAAGCAGACGCTCTAACCAACTGAGCTAAGCGCCCGAGAGCGAAGCGGAGGGCGGTTAGCTTGCGCTAACCGTCCCCAAAATGTGCACGTGCACACCAAACTAACAGCTAAGCTCCAAAAGTAAATGCATTATAAGCTTTTTATTCTTGAATTGCACTTGTCTTTAACCCTTCAGTCCGTATGCGTCGCGGCCGACCCTTTCGAAAATCGGTTTATTCTTAAGGTTCAAAAGAATGGTGATGCGTTTTACTTGACGTTTTTTCAGAACCTCTGTGATGATTTGTTCGCGTGCAAGAGGCCCTTTTTCTTTGAGTATTTCTGCGATGACTTCTGCGACGGTTCCATCTTCATAACCCCATTTTCTAAGCGCATAAATGCCGCGTCCGATGAGCACAAAATCCTGATCGCGGATGAGCTCGTTGTGAACCGCCTGCACGTTGATCGACTTGCGGTCAAAATGCGCTTCAGAAATGCGGTTGGCGATTTCCACATAGTGGAGCGGTTTTTGGATTTCGTTGAGAATGTAATGGATTTTGTCGCGCAGCGTCCGCGGATTGATATGCCGCCAGCTCGAAAGACCAATTCCTTTCTTAACAACTTTTATACGACGGTCGAGTTCAAGACACGAAAGGACGAATTGTTTATTCCATTTTCTTCCGGTTGTTTTTTCAAGCATTTGGAGTAGCGCTTCGATGTTTTCGGTGTCGCTCTTGCCTCCAAGGAAACGAATGGTTCGTTCGCATGCATCTGAAATTTCCTTCCGCTCCACCGTCTTGAGCTTGAAATATGGATGACAGTTGATTGTATTCGGAACTTTTTCAAGATTCGCATCGAGTTCGAGCGAGAGCTTGAGTGCAAAAGCATCTACAGTTTTCGGGTCGCTCATGAGCGTGAGAATGTCGCTCAAGAGTTTTTCTTCAAGCACAACTCCTTCATACTTCTGGATAACGGTTTTTCCGAATTGATTGAATTGGTGAAGCGATGTATTTACAACATTCCGGCTTAGTTTTTTGAGCGCGTTTTTCTCAATTTGACGGATGCGCTCGCGCGTTACGCCGAATTCACGCCCTATTTTTTCCAGGGTTGCATGCGGTCTTTCGTTTAAACTGTAGCGATTTTCAATAATATGTTTTTCTTTTGGCGAGAGGAGAACGAGGAGATTGTTTACGAGTTCCTTTGCGGCCGGCAGTGTTGCCACAACCGGAGAAAGATCTTGAGTCATAAAATTTTGTTGTCAAAGACTATTTAATTTCATGGTACCAGTTCTTGTTACATAGTCAAATTCCAGTGAGCGTTTTCAAGACGATTATACAGATGGCTTCACAAAAAGGAAAACAATTGTTGTTGTTTATGACTAACAACACAAAATCATCACTATTCAACCATATTATAGTAACGTTTTAGTGATGCGCTTGCTCAACTCTACGGCCGGTTGATTCTCGTAGTTCACGTTAAAAAGCGCGCCGAGGAATGCAATTTCGAGTTCAAAAAAGAAAAAGAGTTCGCCGAGCGCGGATTCGGAAATCGACGGAAAAGAAATTTCAAGAAACGGTTTTTTTTGTTTTTCAAAAGCGCCTTTCATTCCAAGATATTCGGCATCAAAAAGTTTTTGCAGACTGAAGCGTTGGCCGGCAATTTTAAGGTTATGATGCGATTTTTCCGGCTTCAGGAAAATATAAAATTTATCATCCGGTCCGTCTAAAAAAAGCTGGAGTTGAGAATGTTGATCTTTTACGCCGATTGCTTTTAGAGGAGTTATGCCAACGCTTTTTGTTTTGCCGATGCTTTCCGCAAGAAGCTGGATGTACCAATCAACAAATGGAGACAGGGCTTCGCAATAAGCAAAAACCGGTGTGATGTTTTTTTTATTTTTGAAGTGGAGATATTGATGCGCTGCGAGGGTATAGGCTGCATTCCACGATGTTTGCCTTGCGCCTTCAAGAATTTTTTTGACTTGTACGCCGAGGAGCGCCGGCGGAAGCAATCCAACGAGAGAGAGCGCGGAAAATCTTCCAGGAATATTTTTAAGGGATGTAAGCACTGGAATTTTTTCTCGCATCGCTAATTTTCCGAGAGAGCTTTTCGGATTATCCGTGATGGCAAGAAAATTTTTACGAGACCGTATTTTTGATAAAAACAATTTTGCGAGCGAGAGAATCTCAATCGTTTCGCCGGATTTGCTGATGAGGAGAAAAAGCGTTTTCTTAGGATTAAGAAGGTCGAGTTGGCTATGCACGAAATCCGGATCGATGTTGTTCAAGTACACGATTGAATGTTTTTCGAGCGCATTCGTGATGCTTTTGGCGCCGAGGCTTGAACCGCCGATCCCGCAGACCGCAAGCGTTGTTATTCCATGCGGCAAGCGTACTGAATCCGGCAGGTCGGTATTCCATGGAAGATTTGCAAAAGGAGCATGGAGGATTTTTTTGCGATGTTCGGAAAATCCAGAAAGAATTTTTTTGAGCTTCGAGCGAAATGCGCTATTGTGTGCTGAATATCGGCAGCGGAGGGAATTCATGTGAAGGAACTTAGGGAACCTTAAATATTTTGGAGAAAGTATTTTATAATGGCTTCTTCGTCGACGATTTCCGTCGGGACTTTTTTGAGGCCCGAAAGAACTTGATGGCGGTGATATCCGAGGGACACAAGGGCTTGGATGATATCTTCATTCGCCGCTTTTTCATCCGGGAACGCTTCTTCTTCCATGAGCTGTTCTTTCACTTTTCCTTGCAGATCGACAATTATTCTTTCAGCGGTTTTCTTGCCGATGCCGGGGATGAGCGTGAGCGCGGCAACGTCTTTTTTTGCAATGGCTTGCTGTACTTTGGCGATCGGACTGGAAAGAATCTCCAGCGCCGATTTAGGACCTACGCCGGACACAGTTAAAAGAAGTCGGAAAAATCGCCATTCCTCTTTTGTTAAAAAGCCGTAGAGGGAAATGTCGTCTTCGCGAACGTTGGTGTGAATTGAAAGTTGGATTAATTGGCCTTCTTCGATTTTTTCTAGCACCGGCCGCGGCACTGCAACAAGGTATCCGACGCCGTTGACATTAACGACGATGTTTTTTTCCTGTTTGCTTTCGACCTTTCCGTTTAGTGATGCGATCATGTGGATTTTGATCAATGAGCCGCTGGAGCGCAAAAACGCTTTTTCCGGAAACTTTCATACGCTTGCGCTTTCGGCGATCTTTTTCACGAAGACGCCGCTCGAGTTCGTGCTCTATTGTATCATGATGTTTCATGCCTTATTAAGGTGATCCCACCAGTCGGTGAATTGTGTTTTTTCGATCAATCGGAAAAGTTTTTTCGCAGTTTGCGTTTTGAGATATTTTGAGCCGTTATCGAGCCAACGCTTGGCGGCTTTTGCGCCGAGATCGAGATATTCTTTTGCTTGGAGAATGGTTTCGAGCAGATCTGCGTCGCGCGCCACCAATGCCTCCGGCGTTTTTAAATCATGAAATTCATTCCACAAGGTTCGGATTCTATTTTGAAGCGGCATCGGAAGTTTTTCCGTCTGTTCTTCCATGGCGCGTTTTTCTGCTGGAAATGTTTTGAGATACCGCTGTGCAATGCGATGTGCGTCGCCGATGCGGATTTCGCCGATATCGTGCATTAGACACATGATCGCGACTTTTTCCGGATTCGCTTTTTCCGCAATGGCAAGCGCATAACCGATTTGCGCGGCGCGGCAGGAATGTTCACCGAGCGTATCCGGATGTTTCACGCCTGCAAATTTCGTGCCGCAGTGCTCTATTTTTTTGAGCATGCCGAGCTCAAACAAGAAATGGATAAGATGTTTATCGTTCTTTGGCATAAAATTCAGAAAGAAATTTTTTGGAAAAAGTTTGGAAGGTTTTTGCTTCTATGGCTTTGCGGCTCTGCCGAAGCAAATCTATCAAGAAATGAAGATTGTGGATAGTGAGAAGCCTGGCCCCAAGAATTTCTTTTTCTATTATAAGATGCCGTAAATAGCTCGTTGAAAAGCGGCTGCACGCATAACATTCGCAGTCGCTTTGAATGGGTTGATCCGAAACTGAAAATTCCTTCTTCGTAATATCATGCCTGCCGTGGTTGTTCCAGAAACTTCCATGACGCGCAAGGCGCGTGGGTGCAACGCAGTCAAACATATCAACGCCGCAGGCAATGGCCGCGAGCATGTCATCCGGTTCGCCGATTCCCATAAGGTAACGCGGTTTTTCTTTAGGCAAAAGAGGACAAACCGTTTCCATAACTTCACGCATTTGTTCCTTGGTTTCTCCGACTGCAACGCCGCCTATCGCATATCCCGGCGCGTCGAGTCCGGTGATATATCGCACTGATTCTTTTCGTAAATCCGGATAGATGGCGCCTTGTATAATCGGGAAAAGCGCCTGATCTTTTCTTTGTTTCGCTTTCAGGCTTTTGAGCGCCCATGCGTGAGTTCGTTCCATGGCCTTTTTTGCAGCGCTTTTTTCCGCATCAGCAGGCGGACATTCATCAAAAGCCATAATAATGTCTGCACCCAGCTGTTCCTGAATCGCGATTGATTTTTCCGGCGTGAGGAGGTGGGTAGCGCCATCTAAAGGCGATTGAAATGTAACCCCTTCATCATTAATTTTACGCAGTTTGCTTAACGAAAATACCTGAAACCCGCCGCTGTCAGTGAGCATCGGGCCATCCCAGCCGATCCAGCGCTGAAGCCCTCCCATTTTTTCAACAATTTCTCCACCAGGACGGAGCATTAAATGAAATGTATTCGCAAGGATAATTTCGCAACCGAGATTTTTGAGTTCGTCCGGCGTGAGCGTTTTTACCGAACCTTTGGTGCCGCACGGCATGAATGCAGGAGTTTCGAATGAGCCGTGAGGAGTTTGAAAAGCGCCTGTGCGGGCGGAACAATTTAGATCCGCTGCGATGATATTGAATTCAAACATTTCTATTATTCTCAAATATTTCACTTACAATTTCTTCCATGCTCTCTTCATGAATTGAAATGTCGTCAATCGGCAGTTCTTTGAGGAGCCGAGAAGTGATTTCCGCGATTCGATCGCGCGGCACGGTGAGTTTACATGAAGTTTCGCGAAAATCGGTTACGGCGCCAAATTCTTCAATTTTCCGGCGCTCAACATTTTCATTAAAAATCATCTCAATAGTTTTTGTGTCTGCGTACTGCGAAACGAGTTTTTGATAATCGCCGTCGTAAATGAGGCGGCCGTGGTCAATAATCATCACGCGATCGCAAAGGCGCCGAATGTCTTCCATGTAATGAGACGTGAGAATTATGGTCGCTTTTTCAGCGCGGTTATACTCTCTTAAAAAATCCCTGATATTTTTTTGCGAAATGACATCAAGCCCGATTGTCGGTTCGTCGAGAAAGAGCACAGCCGGCTTATGCAGGAGCGCGGTCGCCAACTCGCATTTCATGCGTTCACCTAGGGATAGTTTGCGTACAGGCGCATCAAGCAGGTTTTCGATATCAAGCAATTCCACAAGTTTATTTTTCTGTTCGTCATAAATATGATCCGGAATTTCATACACCGCCTTGTTGAAGAGGAAACTTTCTATGACAGGCAAATCCCACCACATTTGATTTTTTTGCCCCATGACAAGCGAAAACTTTTTTTGAAACTCCGGCCGTCTTTCCCACGGCGTAAATCCAAGCACGGACGCTTTTCCTTCGGTTGGATAAAGAATCCCGGAAAGCATTTTCAGAGTCGTTGTTTTGCCTGCTCCGTTTGGACCAACAAAGCCAACGAATTCTCCTTCAGCGATTGTAAACGAAATATCGTCCACTGCCGGAATCGCGACTTTCTCATCATGAAATAGGTGTTTTACTGCCGACCAAACGCCGGCAGGACGTACGCTTTTATAAAAGATTTTTTTCAAATTTTGTACGTGTATGGCGGCCATAATGTTAATTTGCGGATGAATATTTTTTCAAACCGGCGTGCCAGAAAAATCGGCTGATAATGGAAAAAACCAGCGTCATAGTGAGAAGAAGGAGCGCAAGATGCTGGTTATCAAATTGAAGCGCAACTTCAGCAGGCACTGAAGCGATGAGCGCGAGCGGAATCCCAAATGTAAGAATTTTTCCAATAAGATGGCGGTAAATTTGCCGAGGATAGCGGGAAAGCTGTGAGACATTAAAGATTAGGACGTTGAAGGTTTCGTTGCGTTCAATCCAAAATGTCAGCGTGGCTATGATACAGAGAATATTGAAATAGAGCACGATCGAAGCGGCAGTTAAAGCGAGCCCGGCTAAAAAAAATGTTGCAGAGAGAGGTTCATTAAGGTTGTGGACGGCATAGATTATCATGGCAATGGTCGGCAGAAAGCTTGCAGCATGATCAAAGCGAATTTCCCAAAAAAACGATAGGAGCCGGAGAGGCGCCGGTTTCACGATTTTGAAATCGAGCTCGCCCTGACGGACAGTAAGCCCGAAATCCTCAAAATTATCTTTAAAGAAAATGTCGCTTGCGTTTTGAACGAGGTAATAAAAACTCATAACGAGCATAACTTGGCCTTTATTCCATCCTGCAAGCGTTGAGGTGTGGTAGAAAATTACTTCAATAAGAGTGAAATAGGCGAGCACCCACATGCTCATCAAAATGAGCGAAATAAAAAAACTCGCACGATAGACGAGCAATTTTTTTAGATTCAGTTCGCAGAGCTTGAGGAAAATTTTGAGTGTTTTCATGGAGGCTTCGACAGGCTATAGCCTGACATTATCGGCCTATGGCCTCAAATTTTTTCACGCCGCGCCGATATATGAACCAGACAAATGCTAGCAAAATGATTACCGATCCCCACTGATGGAAAAATCCTTTGAGGAGCGATCCGGTGAGCTCTGGGCTTTGAAAAATCTTCGCTGGGAAATAAAAGACGTATGGAAATGGAAGCCAAAGAAAAATACGAAGAATTTTTTCAGGGAAGAGATCGACTGGAAAAATCATTCCCGAAAAAATCGTGAGGATGCCGAAATAAATGAACATGAATCTTGTTGAGCTTGTAACCCAGAAGGCCGAGAGTGCGAGAATTGCAACCGCGCCGAAATTGATGAGATAAGCGCCGATCATAGCTATGACTCCGAAGAAAAGTTTGCCAAAAGTCACTTGTATTCCGCCGGAAACAAAAAAGAGGAGACTTCCAAAAATGGCGATGCCGATGATGGTTCGGAAGAGATTTTTGCTCATTTCGTGCACGAGCCGAAAAAAGAGATAATTGACCGGCTTCAAAAGAAAATTTGCAAAATTTCCGCGATAGATATCATGGGCGATGTCGAATCCGACGCGGGAAAAAATAAAGCTCGAAATGATTTGTACAAGAAAAAGATAAACGAGCATGCTTTGAAAATTATAGGCGCCGATGGTGCCGCCGCGTGATTCGGTCACCGCAAGCCAAAGGAAAATGGCGATGAAGAGCCGGATGCCCCAGCTCAATATGCTCACGAAGAATTCGGTGCGATAAGCGATGGCATCGAGCCAGCCGAGGCGGAGGATTGAGAGGTATTTTCGCATGGGTTTATTGAGACTTTTTTTCTAAAAAATCTAACACTTTTTTCTCTAAATGGGCTTTTTCGTGTTCGTTGATCTTTACCAGCCCCGTCGGGCTCGTGACATTGATTTCAGTTACAAAACCGCCGATCAAATCAATGCCTGCAAAGTAAATGCCTTGAGCAAGAAGTGTTTTAGCCACCGTTTCGCAAATGCGGCGTTCTTTTGTGGTAAGTCTTGTTCTGTGTGAACTGCCTCCAGCAGAAATATTGCTTCTGTGATCGCTCGGATGCGCCACTCGATTTTGCTGTCCGAGAATTTTTCCATTCAATATAAGCACGCGTTTGTCTCCAAGCCGCACTGCCGGCAAATACCGCTGCGCCATAAGATAGCGGGTTTCTTTACGTGTGAGCATTTCGAGTAAAGCATTGCGGTTTTTGTCGCCTTGCTCCAGGATAATGATTTCTTCGCCTGCAAAACCTTCAAGCGGTTTGAGCACGATTTTTTTATGTTTTTTAAGGAATGCGATGAAATCTTCATATCGTTTGCTCACGATTGAAGGCGGAATGAGATCTGGAAATTGAAGAATGCCCAGCTTTTCATTGAAATTCCGGAGCGCGGCCGGATGATTGAGAATAAAGGTTTTTTTCGGATCCACAAGCGAGAGCATGGAAGTTGCGGCAATATAATCAATGGAGAACGGCGGGTCTTTTCGCATGAAGATGATTTGGAAATTTGCAAGCTGCCATTCGCGCGTTTGAGCGCCCGAGAATTTTTCGGCTTTGCAAAACGGAACATGATGTTTCAAAAAGAGATCTTTTAGCGTAGCTGTCCAAACACCATAACCTCGCCGTTTAGCCTCGGCCATAATAATAAAAGTCGTGTCTGTTTCGAGGTGGAGTGTTTCGAGCGGATCGATAATGAAGAGAATATTCATAGAAAACAAAATTTAAAGGCCTTCTTTGATTTTTTGCATTTTAATTTCAAAGCCGGAGGCGAGAGAAGCTATGCGGGCTATATTTTTATAAATCATCGCAAGACATTCAAGATCGCACTGGCCCTTATATTCATTGGAATATCCAAGCATTTCGTGAAAGCAGAGTTTCGTGAATTTCATGCCGGGCTGATTGAGATTTCCACGATCATCGCCCTCTTCATTGAGCCGGAAAAATCCGCCGCAGACTTTATTATCAACAAGGTAAATCACCGGTTCGGCAACCATTTCTTTAAAGCGGTCCATAGTAGGAATTCCTTCTTGGATAATAACTTCGCTAACCACTTTTTTTCCTTTGCCCATTTTCATGCGCGTGCGGTCTTTTTTATTGAGATGGAGAAGGTCATCGCCGGAAGCAGTAGTCATAACAGCCATTCCATAGGTGCCGGCATCATTTTTCACAAATACGTACGGCGCGGATTTTATTTTATATTCTTTATATTTTGGCCGAATTTCCGAGAGAAGAATATCTACTTTGGTCGCCAGTTGAGTCATGCTTTTAGGGTCGGTAAAATCAATTTCTCCCATGCATCGAAAACAGGCTGTAATAAGCCAAGTATCGATATCAATAAGCTTTGAGAAATCTTTGGCGAGCTTTTGGTAGCATGTGAAGTGATGGCTCTTTTTTCGCGTGTGCCAGCCGATAAGCGGCGTGGGCACCATAGGTTGAACAATTTTTTTGATCGCCGCAGGAATGCCGCTGGAAAAATCATTATTCACGAGAATGAGATCAGGAGTCCACGGTTTAATCTTGAGAAGATATCCTGTAACGCGCGCTTTATAAATAGTGATGGAATTTTTCTCCGCGGTTTCAAAATGATTTTCATCTTGTGGAAGATCTTGCGAAAGGCTTGCACAAGCCGTTTCAAACCCTGCATCCTGAATGATTGAAGAAAGTTTTTCCAGGTTTTCGAAATAGAAGAGATTGCGCGTATGTTCTTCGGCGAGAATGGCAATTCGTCTGGCAGTCGGATAATTTTTTTCTATGAAATTTTTAAAGAGTTTCCCGGCTTCGCGGCAATAGCTTGGACAGAGATTGTTAAATCCAGCCGGAAAAATATTTGTATCCACTGGCGCGATTTTATAGCCGGCATTGCGCAAATCCACTGATGCATATACCGGTTCGCCGCATACTCTCTGTTCATACTCTAAAAACCAGTCATCGATTTTTGATTGGTGGGTTTTGAATTTTTCAACGAGGTATTTTAGCACCCCGCTATTATAGCGTATTAAGCGTGTTTTGTTTCATGTCCGCCATTTCCAGCCGGTTCATGGCTGGCTGTTGGTGCAGCACCGCTTCCTTTGTGCGCATCGTATTTCATCACGAGCGCGCTGCCGACATTTTCTGCGCCTTCAATCACACCGCTCGCAGCTCCAACTCCAGGCGAAACAGGAAGATATAATACATTTCCAATAGACATAGCTGTTGCAAGCATAATGCCTTTAAGAGCTGGAGCCAGTTTTCCAATATGATGGCGTTCTCTTGCTTCTGCTGCAATTTGTTTTCCAATTTCCCCAATATCACGGGCGCTTTTTGCTATGTGTCGAAAAGGCGCAGCAATAGCTCGGCCAGCAGCAACGCCGGTCGCTTTCCATAAACCTCCAAGCGTGCCACGGACAAGTTGCCATGTATATTTGGTGATGCCTCCTACGACTTTTTTTGAACCGCTCCATCCAGCCTCAAGTCCTCGCGAAAGCAAACTCGGCTTTGCATGGCCTACTTTTTCTTTACCACCTTTTTTGGCCACGTCTTCTTCTTGATGTTCAGCTGGTTTCGCTGGTGAAGCCATAAAATATAGTTTTTTTGAGATTAGGTTAAATGATAGCACTAAATGCACTTTTTGGCAAGTATTTCATCCAATATAGCTGTCCACGAATATAGGATTGCTTTTTTAACAGACAGGCGCTATAATTTCAGTAGATTATAAAAAAGTATAATTATATGAAACTAAAAGATTTTCGCAAATGGATGAAAAAGGCGATTTTCACAACGGCGGAAGCACGCATCGTTTGTTTTACGGATAAGCCGTCCGTTCTCAATTTACAGCTTCATCAGTGGACGAAAAGCGGAGATTTGATTTCCCTCAAGCGCGGACTTTTTATGTTTTCCGATAAGCACGCGACAAAAACTGAAATTGCAAAACAGTTATATTATCCTTGCTACTTCAGCTTGGAATACGTCCTGAATCTTCATGGTATTATGCCGGAGGCTGTTTTTGAATACACCCTTGTTACGACAAAAACGACGCGCCGTTTCGAAACTCCTGCGGGCGTTTTTGCATATCGCAAAATCAAACGGGAAGCTTTTGCAGGTTTTGATTCGGAAACGCTCATGGCAGAAAAGGAAAAAGCGCTCGCGGATTATTTTTATCTGCGCGGCGATTCATTCAAAGCCGAGGATGATTTTTGGAAAGAATCACGGCTTGAGGCAACCGCGACGAATATGGATTTTAAGAAAGTGTTCCGATACGCAAAACTTTTTAAATCAAAAAAACTGGAATTTTTACTCCATAGCTTTTTTGCCTATGCAAAATCTCATCAAACTCGTCGATGAAGCGAAGAAAAAATCGCGCAACGAACAGAATATTTTTAATCTTGTCCGCGAATATCTTCAAGTGCTTATTTTGAAAGCAGTTTACCAGTCAAAATATGGCAGCGGGTTGAGTTTTGTCGGCGGCACGGCGCTTCGCATTTGCTACGATCTTAAGCGATATTCCGAGGATCTTGATTTCGCGCTGGATAAAAAGCCGCGTGATTATTCTTTTACAAAACTTAATGCAATCATTGCGGCGTTTTTGAAAAACAGCGGTTTTGAAATTGACGTCAATGTAAGTTCGGAAAAAACAGTGCAGAAATCTTTTATTAAAATTTCTAAAGTTCTGCATGTATTTGGTTTAAGCTCTTTAGAAAGCCAAAAACTGCATGTAAAGTTAGAGATAGACACACGGCCGGTTCAAGTGAGCGACAATGAAATAGAAACTTTTTTTGTGACGAAATTTAATGAAATGTTCCCAATTCTCAAGCATACCGACGCGACGCTGTTTGCCGGAAAAATTTGTGCGGTTTTGAATCGCGCATATGCGAAGGGAAGAGATTTTTATGATCTTCTTTGGTATCTGAACCGCAAACAAGCAGTCAATTTAAAATATCTGAATAGGGCTCTCAAACAGATTGGGTTTGGCATGCAGTTTAAAAATTCCAGCGAGGCGATTAATGCTTTGCAAAAAAAGATCGCCGCGATTGATGCTGCAATCATAATGAAAGACATCGGGCGGTTTCTAGAGGATCCTTCCGAAGCGGCTGCGCTAAAAAATTACCATATGGTTTTTGAACAGGCGGTTTCAACATACCTGCATCACTTTTTCCGTACACCAAGATAGGCTTCGCGGATTCGTTCATCGGATAACAATTCTTTTCCTGGGCCTTCAAATTTATTTTTTCCAAGTTCAAGCACATAGGCGCGCTGCGAAATTTGAAGCGCCATGCTGGCATTTTGTTCGACCATGAGAATAGCGGTTCCGTCGCGCTGAATTTCCTGAATTTTTTCAAAAACTTCCGCCACGATTTTTGGAGCGAGTCCGATAGATGGTTCATCTAAAAGCAAAAGTTGCGGATGGAGCATGAGAGAGCGTCCGAGCGCCACCATTTGCTGTTCGCCGCCGGAGAGCAAGCGGGATTTTTGTTTTCTGCGTTCATGGAGGCGCGGAAATTTGGAATAAACATATTCCATATCTTTTGCGATTTTGTTTTTGTCGCTGCGTATATACGCGCCCATAAAAAGATTTTCTTCCACCGTAAGGCTTGGAAAAACAGAGCGGCCTTGCGGAACATAACCGATGCCGCGTGCGCTTACGGCAGAGGTTTTTAAGCCTATGAGATTTTCATTGTGCAGGAGTATTTCGCCGCCTTCTATTTCTGTAAGGCCAAAGATTGATTTTAAAACCGTGGATTTTCCAGCGCCGTTCGGGCCGATCATAGTCACGATTTCGCCTTCGCGCACTTCGAGCGATACGTTTTCGATGATGGTCGGGCCGCCGTAGCCTGCTGATAAGTTTTTAATGATGAGCATACGTTAGCTTGTTAGGCGCTAGGCTTTAGGTCTTTATTCCTAGGTAGGCTTCAAAAACTTTTGGATTTTTTTGAATTTCTTCCGGCGTGCCTTCCGCAATCTCTTTTCCGTAATCCATCACAATCACGCGCTGGGAGAGTTCCATTATAAAGCCCATATCATGTTCCACAATGACAACGGTTTTTCCATCAGCATGAAGTTGTTTAATAAGAGCGATAATCGTATGGAGCATGGTGCGATTCACGCCAGCAGCAGGTTCGTCGAGCAGAAAAAGATCAGAGCTGGTTGCAACCGCACGCATGATTTCCAGGAGTTTCTGCTGGCCGTAAGAAAGCGATCCTGCAGGCGTATGCGCTTTTTCATTGAGATGAATTTTCTCAAGCAATTCAAAAGCGTGATGCTTCAATTTTATTTGCCATTTTTTTAGCGGCCGAAAACAATCCAAAAAGCTTTCACGATTTTCAGGAAAAGCTAGCATGATATTTTCAAGCGCCGTAAGCTCTGGGAAAATTCGTATGGCTTGAAAAGTTCGCGCCATGCCAAGCCGGCTGCGTTGATACGTCGGCAGATTGCCGAGCGGCTTTCCTTTAAAGGAAATTTCTCCGCTGTCATGCTTCAAAACGCCGGTAATGAGATCGAACATAGTGGTTTTTCCGGCTCCATTCGGGCCGATTAAAGCCGTGATGGAATTTTCCGCAATTTCAAAATTGCAGTGATTCACGGCCGCAAGTCCGCCGAAGCGTTTTACAAGATGTTCAATTTTGAGAATGGAATGCGTCATAATTTTTATAATTTTTTACGGACGAGTTTTTCACCAAGCAAACCTTTCGGTTTCAAAATAATCATAGCGATGAGCACGGCAGAAAAAAGAATCCATCGGAGTGGACCGAGCACATGAGCGGGGAGGGGAACGAAGCGAAGACTTTCATAGAAGCCATAGAGGATGATGCTTCCGAGAACCGGCCCCCAAAACTTCCCGCTTCCTCCAAAGACGACAATGAGAAATACATATATCATGAGATGAATGTCAAACGTATCCGGGTCAATGAACTGCGTCGTATGGGCGAAAAGGGCGCCTGCCAATCCTGCAAATGCCGCGGCGAGAACGAGCACCTGGATTTTTTTCATCCATACATTTTTCCCCAAGCTTGCAGAAGCGATTTCATCCTCCCGAATACCCTCAAGGGTCTTCCCAAACGGGCAGTGGGTAATGCGCCACATGATGGCGAGGGCGAGAAGGCTAACGATAAACGTAAAAATAAAGAGTTCAAAATTATTGAGGAGAGTTATGCCAAATATTTCAGGCCGCGAAATTTTTGTCACGCCTGTGGAACCGCCGGTAATATCCCGTTCATTGAGTATGATGATGCGAATAATTTGTCCCATGCCGAGCGTCGCTGCAACAAGGTAATCGTCCCTAAAACGAACCGTCGGGAGAGCAAGAATAAAGCCGGCAAACGCAGCGCTTATAACCCCAAAACTCACTCCAGCCCAAAACGGAAGGCCGGCTTTGGTAGTCAAAAGCGCAGAAGCATAGGCTCCAATTGCCATAAAGCCAACATGCCCAACATGGATCATTCCGGTATACCCGAGCACTAAATTATAGCTCTCGGTGAGGATGATATAGATGCAAATCAGCGTGAGAACGAGAAAAAGGTAATCCATAAATTATTGCCGCGCGCCGAAAAAACCAGTGGGTTTTATATAGAGAATAAGGAGTAAAGCCACAAAAGCGACGGCATCTTTGTAGCCGCTGGGGATAATATAATGGCCGAAAGGAATCGCGATGAGGAGATTTTCCGCAATGCCAATGACGTATCCGCCCAACACAGCGCCCGGAATGGAACCAATTCCGCCGAGAATTACCGCAGCGAATGATTTTATTGTAAAAACCGTGCCAAGGTTTGGATGGAGATTGGTATCAAAGGCAGCTAAGATTCCTGCCGTACCGGCAAGAAATGCAGAAATAAGAAAAACAAGCGTGACGATCCGGTTTACAGGAATGCCGAGGAGAGCACTTACTTCTTTATTATCAGAGATGGCGCGAATAGCCTTCCCAAATTTATGATAGCGAAGAAAAGCCCATAAGCCAGCCATGAGGACTGGGGCGACAACGAGGATAATAATTTGAATATTCGTGATACGGATGATATCGGAAAAGAGAGTAAAACTTGTCGTGCTCGTGTCGAAAGCGCGCGGATAGGAACCAAAAAAGAGGATGAGAAGATTTTTGAAAAGAATACCTAGTCCAATAGAAACGATGAGAGGGATGAATGTTGGAGCATCTCGCACAGGGAGAAATGTGAATTTTTCGACGAGAAGAATGATCAAAAAAAGCGCGGCCATGCCGGCGAGAAAACTTGGAACGAGCGGCCATCCAAGAAGTCCATAAAAAGTATAAAAGCTATAGGCTCCTATGACCGCAATTTCTCCGTGAGCGAGATTTACAAAACGCAGGACTCCGTAGAGGAGAGAAAGTCCGAGAGAGAGGACGGCATAAACCGAGCCTGCAATAATGCCGTTCAAAAGGATTTTTGCGAAAAAATCAAATTCCATAGTACGTGTTTCGCGGTTGAGTATATCAAAAAAAGCCCAGATGGCGGAGCCGCTGGGCTTTTAAGAGGATCGATATACTTTATTCTTTGTAGTCTTCGAGGACGCCGTTTTTGAGAATGACCGGAATATACTGGGCCGTTTGCGCATCGCCATTTGTGTCAAATGAGAGCGTTCCAGCTAACCCCTTTCTTCCGCTCACCGTGTAGAGGTAATCCTTGATTTTTACCGGATCTTCACCGACTTTTTCCATGGCTTCTTTCACAATGTATACGGCATCATAGGCCGGAGCCATGACATAGAGAAATGGAAGATCTTTGCCTTCAGTGGTTTTGTACGCTTCTTTAAGTTTGGCGAGGTCTGGATTTGCCGTGTCATAGGCCACGGAAGTACCGATAGCGCCTTCGAGGTAATCTTTATATTTTGTCACAAGACCAGAATCTCCCATCGGTACATCATTGAGGAGGAATGGACCTTTTACTCCTGCTTCTTGGAGCTGTTTCAAAAGGACGTCAGCTTGTGCAGGCGCTTGGGTGAGTATGAGGTAGGCATCGACTTTTGCGCCTTGCACTTTTGTAATTTGAGTTCGCATATCCGTCGCCTCGGTCTCAAATTTTTCCGTGACCGTTTCTCCGCCAAGCGCGGAATAATTCTTTTCGAATACCTCGGCAATGCCTTCCGTGTAAGATTTAATTTCAACAAAAGCTCCGACTTTCTTCCATCCTTTCTTATTGGCGTAATCAGCAAACATTTTTCCTTGTTGAGCATCGGATGGGTAATTTCGGAAAATGAAATCGCCGGCCTTTGTGAGTTCCGGATCGCTGGAAGCAGGGGATAGAACAACCACTTTATTCTGCTCCGCAATTGGGGCTGCAGCGAGAGTTTCGGAGCTGCAAATGCCGCCAATAATCACTTTTACGCCTTTCACCGTGACGAGATTTGTTACGGCTTTTGTAGATGGTTCTTGTTTGCAGCCGCCATCATCAAATTCAACTTTCAACGGTTTTCCGCCAACGCCACCTGCATCATTGGCATTTTTTACAGCGTAATTTATAACCCATTGAATAGGTTTGCCATAAACTTCTCCCGGACCGGAGAGAGGTAAAAGTGCGCCGATGACGATTGGTTCGCCTGTGGCTGGCGTTGTCGAACCGGCCGCGGCTTCATCTTTTTTGGTGTCTTCATAGACCTGGACGCAGCCTGCGAGCACTGCGACGAGGCCGAGGCCGAGGAGCAGCTTTGTCGATTTGGAGAACATAGATTTCAAAGGTTAATAAATAAAATGCGCCAGTGGGTATATTAAGTATGTAAGGCGGCGACGGTCAAAAAAATCGCTTTTACAAGCCTAAAGTTTTATTGCGCGATAACGCAGATAGTGGTCTGCTAAAACCATCGCCACCATGCTTTCCGCAACAGGAATAAAGCGCGGGACAATGCATGGATCATGCCGGCCGGTCACTTGAATATCGATTTTTGCTTTTTGTTTTGTAACGGTTTTTTGACTTTTTAAAATGCTCGACGGCGGTTTGACAGCCACTCTTATAACGATATCTTCGCCCGTTGAAATCCCGCCGGAAATTCCGCCAGCGTCATTTTTTTCAATGGCGATTTTTCCGCCTTGAACTGTGAACGGATCATTTTGCTGCGAACCTTTTTTGAGCGCTGCGCCAAATCCGCTTCCAAACTCAACCGCTTTCACCGTTGGAATTGAAACAAGAGCTTTTGCAAGATCGGCATTGAGTTTATCAAAGACCGGTTCGCCGAGACCGAGAGGAATGCCTTTTACGATGATTTCAACGATTCCGCCGACAGAATCGCCGTCTTGTTTTGCTTTTAAAATATACGCTTCCATTTTTTTGGCTGCAGCAGGATCAGCCGCGCGCACAGGATTTTTTTCAATAAAATGTACATCAACTTTTTTGCCGAGGATCGGGCCGATTTGTTTTGCGTAAGCAAATAGTTTAAATTTCGGCAAAATATGCGCGAGGATTTTTTTTGCCACAGCGCCTGCCATAACTCGGCTTACGGTTTCGCGGCCTGAACTTCGCCCGCCGCCGCGGTAATCACGAAATCCATATTTCATTTCCCAGACGAAATCCGCATGCCCCGGACGAAAAACGTTTTTGAATTTTTCATAATCGCCGCTGCGTTGATCGCAGTTATAAACCACCATGGCGATCGGCGTGCCGAGGGTTTTTCCTTCAAAAACGCCGGAAAGAATTTTTACTTCATCGCCTTCGCGCCGGCTTGTCGTAATTGCAGACTGGCCGGGTTTTCGGCGATCGAGTTCATGCTGAATATCCGTTTCAGTAAGCGGAATTTTCACCGGACAGCCGTCAATCACGCATCCCAAAGCCACGCCGTGTGATTCACCGAAGGTTGTGACGCGCAGAAGCTTGCCGAACGTATTGCCCATAACTATTTCTTAGATTTTTTCGCCGCAACTTTTTTCGTTGTGGTTTTTTTCACCATAGCTTTCTTTGCAGGCGCCTTTTTCACAGATGCCTTTTTCGTGCTAGTTTTCTTTGCTTTTTTCGCTTCCGCTACTTCTTCTTTGACTACGGTTTCTGCAGGTGCATCGCCGACCGGGCCGCCCCATTTTCCTGCCGGTTTTTCGCTTGCCATGGCTCGTTCAAGAACTTCAGCCGGAATTTCCTTTTCTTTATAAGCCTCCGGTTTCTTTTTCTTTGCTTCTACTCTTTTTTTCGCAACATCTGTCAATTCAGCAAATTTGCGGCGCTTGGCTTCAAATTTATCAACGCGGCCTGCTGTATCCACCAATTTCTGCTGGCCGGTATAAAAAGGATGGCATTTGGAACAGAGCTCGGTTTTTAGTTTTTCTTTTGTGGAACCGGAAATGACGACATTACCGCATGAGCAGCGGATTTCTACAGAATCAAAATATTTTGGATGAATTTCTGCTTTCATGGTTACTTTTTCTTTGGATTAGGAAGCCATTTCAGGATGGTGTCGAGAGTCGCATGCACGCGTTCCCAGCGCGAGCGACGCCGCTTACTATACGAGAACACAAAAAAGATTGCAAGGATAAAAAGGAGAAAAATCAGTACAATGAAAGCCCATGGCGTCCAGGCTGGAATAACCCAAATGCTGAAAGTATTGGTTCGAGATTCGTTTTTATCATCAGTGACGGTCACTTCGATAGTGTTCTTTCCCGGTTTATCGAGGGCTGTTTGAAGCTTTTCTCCGCTGAATTTTTTGCCATTAATATTCCACTCTGTTTTGGCAATTTTCCCATCCGGATCGGTAGAAGTAGTTGTTTCAAAAGTAGCTATTTCATTCGGAAATACAAGGCGCTGCGGACTTTTTCCTTCGCTGGTAACTATAATGGTAGGACCTGCATTCGTGTCATTCGTATCTTGCGTTTTTGGAATTCCATCATTATCCGCATCCGAATCTTGCGCATCTTTGGTTCCATCGCGATCATAATCGAGCGTCGTTCGTGTCGGATCAAGGGGGTATGGGTCATTTTTATCATTCACGCCGTCGCCATCCGTATCTAATTTAAGCGGATCGATTCCTGCTTTTATTTCTTCAATATCTAAAACGCCGTCATTATCATCATCTTCATCTTTATTATTTCCGAGCGTATCGCCGTCCGTGTCGAGCGATTCATTTTTATTCAGAGGAAAAGCGTCAGCTTCGTCTAAAACGCCGTCATTATCATCATCCGGATCATCTTTATTCGCTTTGCCGTCGCGGTCCGTATCGGCAAAAACCGTGATAGTTTTTTCCACGTAATTATTCGACGGATCGTCGTTGTAATTTTCAAAAGGAACAAAGAGCGCCTTTAAGGTGTGATCACCGGGTTCAGCTATCCAATCGGCAAAAACAGAATCGTCTCGGCCGGCGAGCACAGATACTGGCTGATCGCCTTTAATTTGCTCTTTGCCGTCGAAAAATTTCACAACGCCGCGCAGGTCGTTATCGCTTGCGCTCGTCACCGTGGCATAAATACGCACTATTTTCCCCTCCAAAAAAGTATTTGTTGAAAAACGCACATTTGCCGGCGAAAGCACGAGGTCATCTTGCGCAGCAAAAGCAAGGAGCGGGAAGAGGAGAGCGGAAATAGTAATGCCGACCCGAAAAGATCCCATGGAAAAAGTATATCACAGCATCGCCACTTGTTTTTTGTTCGTTTTTCCTTCCTCTTTGAGCGGCCGTTTTTCACGTTCGGCCGGCGCAGCTTCTTCGGCTATATGTTTGACGAGCGAAACCGATGCAACGCGGTCTGTTTTATCCATCCTCATAAGCCATACGCCTTGTGTTGCGCGTCCTTGAGACGGAATGTCTTTTAAATTAAGGCGTATCGTCTGCCCGTTTTTGGAAATCATGATGATATCCGCCGACTCTTTTCCTTCAAAAACTTTTGCTCCGATGACTCTGCCTGTTTTTGGCGTTACTTTAGCCGTTTTTACGCCGCTCCCGCCGCGTCCTTGAAGCCGGTAATTGCTGATTTTCGTACACTTGCCCAGGCCATTTTCCATTATGATGAGCACTTCCGCTTCGTCGGGATTTTTTACCGTGTCCATATCCACGCATAAATTTTTCGGTTTGAGCCGGATGCCGCGCACTCCCATGCTTGGCCGTCCCATTGGACGTGCTTCTTCTTGATCAAACCGAATACTTTTGCCATCGGCAGTTGCTATGAAAATCTGGTCTCCTTTATTCGTTTCCCGCACCCATTCAAGCGCATCTCCTTCGCGTAATTTAATCGCAATAAGTCCGCTCCGGCGCACATTTTCAAAATCTGCAACCGGTGTCTTTTTTATAGTTCCTTCGCGCGTTCCCATAAAAAGAAATTCGCCGGTGAATTTTTCTGTGATATTAAGCATGGATGTGACAGATTCCGCGTCAGTTAGCTGGAGGAGATTTACGATCGCTTGTCCTTTTGCCGTGCGGGTCGCCTGCGGAATTTCATATACCGGAAGTTTGAAAACGCGTCCTTTATTTGTGAAGAAAAGTATTTCTTCGTGGTTGCGCGTGTGACAAATAATCTTTATTTCATCGTCATCTTTCGTAGTCATGCCAATTACGCCTTTGCCTCCGCGAAGCTGCGTGCGGAATGTCGAAGGCGGCATGCGTTTGATGTAATTTTCGCGGGTGAGCGCCACCACCATCGGCTCGTTAGGAATCGTATCTTTTGCAGAAATGTCCGAAACGCCGTGCGCCACGATCTTTGTTTTCCTTTCATCGCCGAAGCGGGATTTAATTTCCGCAAGTTCATCTTTCATGATTTTTAAAACCTTTTTCGGATCTTTCAAAATGCCCTGCAATTGATCGATGAGCGCCAGTTTTTCCTGCAGTTCGTCGTTGATTTTTTTGCGTTCCAAGCCGGCCAGTGTTTGGAGTTTCATTTCCAGAATCGCTGTCGACTGCAAATCCGAAAGCTTGAATTTCTTCATGAGCGCGTCATGCGCCTCTTCTTTCGTTTTGGATTCTTTAATCGTTTTAATGATGGCGTCAATGTGGTCGAGCGCTTTCTTTAAACCTTGCAAAATATGCGCCCGATCCTGCGCCACTTTGAGCTCATACTGCGTTCGCCGCGTAATTGTGATTTTTCTATGTTCGATAAAATATTCGAGAACTTGTTTGAGGTTCAAAAGTCGAGGCTGCAGGCCTTCCACAAGCGCGATCATGTTCATATTGAACGTGGTCTGCATATCTGTCATTTTAAAGAGCTGGTTTAGGATTTTCTTCGGATACGCATCTTTTTTGAGTTCAATCATGACTTCAATGCCTTCGCGGTTCGATTGGTCGCGTATATCGGAAATGCCGACGATTTTTTTGTCACGTACAAGATCGGCAATTTTTGTAACAAGAGTTGATTTATTCACTTGGTACGGAATTTCCGTGACAACAATGTCGAACCGGCCTGTTTTGCGTTCCACAATTTCAGCTTTTGCCCGCATCACCACGCCGCCGCGGCCATTCATATACATGGCTGCAATGGCTTTTTTATCGTAAATAATTCCTGCAGTCGGAAAATCCGGACCCTTGATAAATTCCATGAGCTCTTCGATGGTGGCATCGCCGTTCTCTGCAAGATGAATAATCGCATCTATGGTTTCACCCAGATTATGCGGAGGAATGCTGGTTGCCATGCCGACCGCAATGCCGCTTACGCCGTTCAAAAGAAGCTGCGGTATTTTTGCAGGCAAAACTTCCGGTTCTTTGCGCGTGCCGTCATAGTTATCGCGGAAATTCACGGTCTGTTTTTCGATGTCAGCAAGCATCTCTTCCGCAATGCGTTCCATTTTTGCTTCCGTATATCGCATGGCTGCAGCGCTGTCGCCGTCAATGGAACCGAAGTTTCCTTGGCCGTTTACGAGAGGATATCGCATGGCAAAAGTTTGAGCCATGCGGACCATGGAATCATAAACAGCCGTATCGCCATGAGGATGATATTTTCCTAGCACATCTCCGACTACGGCTGCGGATTTCCGGAACTTTGCGCCGGGAGAAAGACCGAGTTCGTGCATGGCATAGAGGATTCTGCGATGCACTGGTTTTAATCCATCGCGGACATCAGGCAATGCGCGGGAAACAATCACGCTCATGGCGTAATCGAGGTAGCTTTCTTCCATTTCCCGGCTGATTTCGCGCGGCGGAAAATTTTCAGCAATGCCGCCGGTTTCTGTTTCAGATGGAGGAGGCGGGGGTGGCGGTGTTTTGGATTCAATAACCGCAGCGACTTTCGGTTCAGCGATTTTCGATTCTTTAATTTCAGTTTTTCTTGTACTCTGATTCTTTATCGCTTTGAGCTCTTTCTTGATTTCTTTTTTTGCCTTTATTATTTTAGCTGGTTTGTTTGCTTTTATCGGTTTCTTCTTTGCCGCTTGCTTTGGGGCAATTTTCGTCTTTCTGGTTGTTTTTTTAGCCATATATTCTTTCTATAGATCCCAAGAATTTATAGCTTTTTTTTACACTTCTCACAAGGCGATTTTTCTGGTATAATTTATGGATAAAAATAACGCCGAGGACTGGGTCTAGTGGGTTCCCGGTCCGAGGCACTACGCGCGCGTCTCAAGTAGGCCAAAGGCCGGTAGACGCGCGCGAAAATTTATGCCTGAAAAACAAACACCAAATTCAGGTCAACAGCCGAATTCGAACGGATCGGCAAATGGCGGATCTCCGAACGGCGCGGCCACCGCGGTTGTCAATGGCGGTGTTCCTCCTGCTGTAGCCGTTGGGCAGCCAATTTTGCCGCAAGCGCCAAAAGCCTATGAATTGCCTCCGTTGGCGCCGCAAGTTTCACAAACTCCAGCAAAGCCTGTCAATTCCGCAAATCCCGCAAATCCTCCGATCGCGCCTCCTCCTGAAAAAAAGAAAGGATTTTTGCAGAGCTTAAAGGATCAGTGGGCAGCTCATGTTGCCAAAAATAAAGCAGATGAAGTTAAGCTGAAAGCAGGCGAAGCAGCCGGAAAATCAATTGAGCAAACTGTTTCTGGTACGGAAAAATTAACACCGCAAGAACGGCAGGAAATTCTCCAGGCGGAAAAAGTTTTTCAAGAAGGTCTTGCAAGCATACGCGACCTTATTGCACCGAGTTCCATGGATATCGCGTACGACGGCATTCGGCTTTCCGGCATGCACGTTAAGAGTCTTTTCGTTTTTACCTATCCGCGCTACCTCGACACGAATTGGATGAGTCCGCTTGTGAATTTCGACGCCACCATGGATATCGCGCAATTCATCTATCCGATAGATTCCGCAGCAATCATGAAAGTTCTGCGCCGCAAAGTCGCGCAGATGCAGTCCGCAATGCGCATGGATTTGGAAAAAGGGAATGTTCGAGATCCCGCAATCGAAACCGCGCTGCAGGATGCGGAACAGCTCCGAACCGAACTTCAGCGCGGCCAGGAAAAATTCTTTCAATTTGCCATGTATATCACCGTGTACACGAAGAGCGAAAAAGGTTTGAAAAAAATTATGAAGCAGGTGGAGAGTCTTCTCGGCGGTAAACTTATTTTGACGCGCGGCACCGAGCTGCAAGCCGAATCGGCCTTTAACTCAACATTGCCGCTTTGTTTGGATGAACTGGAAGTCATACGCAATATGAATACGTCGCCGCTTTCCTCAACATTTCCATTTACTTCCTCAAGCCTCACGAGCAATGACGGCATTCTTTACGGGCTTAATCGCCACAATGATTCGCTCATTGTTTTTGACAGATTTTCTTTGGAAAATGCGAATTCGGTAGTATTTGCAAAATCCGGCGCTGGAAAATCTTACGCAGTGAAGCTTGAGATATTGCGTAGTCTCATGATGGGCGCGGACGTCATTATCATCGATCCGGAAAATGAGTATGAGAGTTTGACGCAAACCGTTGGCGGAACATATTTACGCGTTTCTTTAACATCAGACCGGCGCATCAATCCTTTTGATCTTCCAAAGCCGTTAAAAGATGAAGAGCTCCAGCCCGGCGATTTGCTTCGTTCAAATATCATAAGCCTTCAAGGTCTCTTAAAAATCATGCTCGGAACTTTGACGCCGCTTGAGGATTCGCTTTTGGATAAAGCCCTGAACGATGTTTATGCCATCAAAGGAATCACCATGGATATTTTGGATCCGTCGGATAAAACGCCGCCGACCATGGAAGATCTTCATTCGGTTTTGGGTTCCATGGAAGGCGCGCAGTCGCTTGCGCAGAGGCTTGAAAAATTCACGACCGGCACGTACGGCGGAATTTTTAACAAGCCGACGAATGTGAATCTTTCAAGCGGACTCATGGTTTTTTGCATCCGCGATTTGGAAGACGCGCTTCGTCCGATCGCCATGTATATTATTTTGAATTATATTTGGACGCGCGTGCGGGCGGAAATGAAACGCCGCATTTTGGTGATTGATGAGGCGTGGTCGCTAATGCAACATGAAGACAGCGCGAAGTTTTTGTACGGTCTTGTAAAACGGGCGCGAAAATATTATCTTGGCGTGACAACCATTACGCAAGACGTTGAGGATTTTGTGAATTCGAGCCACGGCAAGCCGATTATCACGAACTCTTCTTTGCAGCTGCTTTTAAAGCAGGCGCCAAGCGCCATTGAGCCGCTTGCGAAAATTTTTAATCTCACCGAGGGCGAAAAATACATGCTGCTAAATTCCGGCGTTGGACAAGGGCTATTTTTTGCCGGCTTGAAGCACGTGGCAATTCAAATCATCGCGTCGTATAGCGAAGATAAATTGGTTACGACGAATCCGGAAGAGATTTTGCAAAAACAAAAGGAGCTGGCGAAATAGGAGAGTGCGGCAGCAGCTGGTATTTTTCTCGACCGGCCTTGCGGTGTGACCGAAAGGGCCTCGCGCTCGCTAAAACGCTGAATCGGTCGCTTCGCTCCTAGATTCAGCGTTTCTTAACGCGGCGCTCGGCCTCTTTCGGTTCCCACATCCTCAGGAAGGTCTCGAAAAATACCAGCTGCTGCCGCACTCTTTTCGTCAGGTTATTTTTCCTGTTACTTCCAAAAAACGCCTGGTGGAGCTGACCGGATTCGAACCGGCATCTTCTGAGTGTCAAGTCCAGATGCTTTACCGTTAAGCTACAGCCCCATACTCACCAGGCGTCACTCGTATAGCAGAAATAGATTAAATTTTTCTAAACTTTTTATAACACAAAAATCCACCACGGTGGATTTTTGCGCTTTTAGTAAACAAAAAAACTATATTTCTATTCTAAAAGAAATTTCATTTATACAAAAAACCCTTCCTTTCGGAAGAGTTTATATGTGACACCCAGAAGAGCTGCAGTTAAGAGCATTTGGACTTTCTATGTCTATTATATCAAATAGACATCAAGAATCAATAGTTTTTTCAAAGCAAGGTGTATGATTTTGCATAACCGACGTGATTTCGCATAAGAACCTCCAGCGGATAGTTAGGTGCAATTTAAATTTTGCTTAATTGCTACGAATTTGTTTACAATTAAAATATGAATAATAAGATCAAAATTATAAAATGGAGCATTTTTAGTATGGCGGTGCTCGTTTTAATGCTTGAATTTTATTTTTATTTAAAACCTTTTGGGTGTTCTCCTACATACTGTGACCCCAACGGTGTATGTAGAACTTATGGCATGTGCAATTCACGTCCTTATATATTAAGATTTATAGTTTTAGGTATTATTGATATTATTTTGTGGTTTGTTTGGATAAGTATCCTGATATTTTTCAAAAAAAAGAAAACAATAGACAAATTTGCACTTCGTTGAGCACAGCCATAGCCTGTTTACTCGTTAAATAAAATGCTCCCAGATGCGCCGCATTATCGCATGCGATAACTTCTGATCTGTTATTTCGGCCGTCTCTTCCGGAAAACACGCAGCGATCCGTCAATACTCGCACAGTTCATGCAGGCAAGTTTTGCGCCAGATTCGTTTTTCTTTCCTTGTTATCTGTACAGCCACACCATTTGATCTATCTGCCTTTTGTGATGCATCGGATCGTGAGTGCGCCTAAGCCGCCAATCTTCCGGTGCTTTTTCTTCATGATCTATTAAACCAAGGTGAGCGATGCGTTCATGTTCTTTGCATAGCGGCATAAGTCGGTCAGGATCATGCGTTTTTTCAAGCGCGAATCGCTGCGTGTGGTGGAGGATTTCATATGGTTTTACACAGCCGGGATAAGCGCATTGGCCATTTGTTTTTTCGATAGCGTGATTTTTGACGGCCGCAGGAATGTGGCGCGATTTTGTGGCTATTGGTTGCGGTTTTTCCTGCTCAAGTTTTTCTTCACGTTCTGTTAAAAGTTTTTTCATGAGCGTGTTCCAGTCTTCAGCGCCCTTGAGCTTGAGTAGTTTTTGCGCGATTTCCGAATCCAACTCCATTTCAATATGCTCTTTTTGCGGCGAGGCTAGCCTATCCGGCGCCCCTGCCGCTGCCGTTTTTCTAGGTTCCGCAGTTTTTTTGTAACCTTGAATTTTCTCCCTAGGGAGAAAAACTCTCCTGTAATCACGTACATACGTTTCGAGCGTGTTTTTGCTCATGTCTCTAGCTTTTTCTGCCCAAAATGCTGCAGTATCCGCAGTTGCTATTGTTGCAATCGGTCGCACGCGCTGAATTCCATGCGTCTCAACTATATGCAATAACTCCGGCTTGTCTTCAATTTTCCGTAGAACGCGGAGCGCCTCGTCAACACTCGCATGGCTCATGCCGGCCAATTTTGCGCAATATTCATAGATGCTCGAAAACCCTTTTTTGCGCCAGATTTGTTTTTCTTCAATGCGCGGCAAAAGCAGCGCGCACTTTTTCAGCCACTCGCGCGCATTGCGTCCGTAGCGCACAAATTGCGCGTGGATTATGCGCTCGCTTTCATTCACGCGTTCGCGCTTAGGCTTGCAGAATTTGAGTGAAGAATTCATAACAATTGATATTTCCATGCGCCCAAATTTTCCCATTCCATAAGCCAAAAATCCATCATTTTCGCTTGGCAAAACATGCTTATAAATACATAAACTATTTCGCATAACATCCGCGCCGCAAGGTGTATGGATTTGCATAACCGAAGTGATTTCGCATAAGAACCTTCTGCGGGCAGTTATATGACGTGTTGTTTTTCTTTTCTTTTTGGTAGAACATATAATCAAATTATTATGGAGATTAGAAAAGCAAAGCTGAAAGACATAAAACAAATAACTGATTACGGAGTCAGTTTATTAAAACAACATTATGAGCTTGATACATATTTTGCCCCTGCCAAAAATCTATATGAAGTCTATCGAAAATTTTTTAAAGGGTGTGTCTATTCCAAAAACAGATATCTTTTAGTTGCAGAGGAAAAGGGAAAGATAGTGGGTTATGCTATAGGAGAACTCGGCTCAAGACCGCCAGTATTCAAAATCAGAAAATTTGGTTTTATAAGTGACGTATTTGTAGAAAAAAATTTCCGAAAATTAGGAATAGCAAAACAATTTCTATTGGAACTAAAGAAATGGTTTAAAAGTAAAAAACTGAACCACATCGAATTAACAGTACATGTAAAAAATGAAATTGGTAAAAAGGCGTGGGCGAAATATGGTTTAGAAGATTATATAATCAAAAAAAGAGTAGAAATGGAAAAATTTAGCATCATATAGCAGCTAGCCTCTATTTTCGTAATTCCTCCAGCGCCCTCTCCATCTGCGGATCGCGGTTAGCTGTGCGGTCTTCGTCGGTCATTTTTACTTCGATGTCCGGCGCAATGCCGTTTTTTTCAATGGAGCGGCCGCTGGGAGTGAGCCATTCTGCAACGGTCAAACGCAAAGTTGAACCGTCGCTGAAATCGGAAAGCTCCTGCACCGTGCCTTTGCCGTATGTTTTTTCGCCAATTACTTTTGCCAAGCCGTAATCCTGCAAAGCGCCGGCGAGAATTTCTGAAGCAGAAGCACTTCCTTCATTCACTAGCATGACAATTTTGAAAGAAGCCAGCTCCGCATTTCCCTGTGACACATGATATTCTTCGCGGTCCGCATATTTTACAGTCGTTACGCGGTCACCGTTTTTCACAAAATATCCGGCAATCGAGAGCGCAGTATTAAGGAAGCCGCCTGGATTATTCCGAAGATCGAGTACTATGCCTTTCGCTTTTTTCTTTTGTATTGCTTCCTCGACATCTATAAATTCGCCGAGCGTATTTTCTCCAAAACTGCTCAATACCACTTTGGCAATATTATCGTCAGTCCAGCTCACTGAAGCGGAAATAAGTTTGATGACGTCGCGCGTTATTGTGTATGTGAGTTTTTCCGTCTTGCGTCTGATGAGGAGTTTCACCTGCGTTCCTTTTTTCCCTTTAATCCGGCTTACCACAGCCGTTAAACTCATGCCTTTTATATCAACGTCGTCCACAGCAGTGATTACGTCGTTCGTGCGCAAGCCAGCTTTTTCCGCAGGCGATCCAACGATCGGAGATATCACCACAACTTCATCATCTTTCATTTGAAGAACCGCGCCGATGCCTTCAATTTCTCCGCTCAAACTTTCCAAAATCGCATTGTCTCCCGGCCGTTCAAAAGAACTGTGTTTGTCGCCGATTTCCTTCACCATTCCTTCTATGCTGCCGTAGATAACTTGCTCGCGGTTAAGATCGCCGCGCTTCAAATAGTTTTGAAAAATGCGATTCCACGCCGCAACCATGATGTCGAATTTCGGATTCCGCGTGAGGTCGGATTCCATGGTCGGCAAAATAGTCACCGTAAGCGTCGGGCCGGCACTTTTTACAAGCCGGAGCATGTGAGCAGCTTCCCCGCGCTTTAGGCGGCTGAACGGTTTTGCTTTCCCATGCGGGAGGAGATTCAGCGCCACAGCCTTTGCAACAAGCGGAGCAATCGGCGAATTCGGCGTCAAGTCAGTTGTCTTCCAGTTTGCTTCATCAAAAATTTTCGGCACCGGAATGCCTTCAAGATTAAAAATCCACGCAATGGCTTCTTTGCGCGTTATGGGATTTTTCGGTTTGAATGTGCGCGGTTTGCCTTTTTCGAAACTTACAATGCCGAGGTCCAGCAATTTATAAATATACGGCGCATACGCGGTTTCTTTCGGTGCTATGTCAGTAAAACGAAGGGGCGTTTTCGGTTCATAATTGTCGGCGGTAAATCCTGCATTTTTTAGGAGCCATTTTGAGAAAACTTCGCGCGTTACATTTACATCCGCCTGAAATTTATCTTCCTGCACAGCGCCAAGCTGTTCGAGGTATTGGACGTCCTGGAAGTATGGAGAATCCGCATGGACATCCGGAAAACCCGCTGCCGCAAAAGGAATTTGGATAAAAAAGACAGCCGCAAAAGTAATAGCGAAAACCAGAGACGAAATTTTTTTCATACCGATTTATATTACGGAGCCTGTTCCAAATTTGCTACTCGCAGCTACTATTACAATTGACATAATTACAGATCAGTAGTATAATTTATAGATTAACAGGCCGAGCCACAGCGAGGCTAAAAATAGCGCGGCCGAAGGCCGCAACAATATGAAATTTTTCAAGAAATTATTCCTAGGAATTTTTTCCATTGCATTAGTCGCCGGTACGTTTTTTCTTGATGAGCGCCTTGCGACTGTCAAAGGCGAAAGCGGCCCTATTCCGGTGCGGGTTATTGAAAAAGGACCGGATGCGGATACGATTTTTGAAAATGATGCATATGCATTTAAAAGCGGCGCGTCCAAAAGGCTTGTTATAGAACTTTTCGAGAATGCCGTGCTTCGTTTTGCCCCGAATACTTCCGGAGCGCTCGTATTTCAGCCCGGAGATGCCAGCAATAGACATGCTGAACTTTCTCTTGCGCAGGGAAGAATTTGGGTGAATTCTTTTGCCTCTCCGCTGTCGCTCGTCATAAAGACGAAGGCAGTTTCTGTCACCGCTTCGCCCGGCGTTTTTGACATTATTTATCAAGACGGAAAAGTTGATATCACAGCCCGCCGCAGAAGCGCAGTTATTGGATTTTTGGGCAATGAACTTGTGCTTCCTGAAGGTCGTAGCATGAGCATTTCCGAAGCGAAGATAAATGCGTCGGCCTCGGCCATTGCAAAACTCCGCTATTCAAAACTCTTTAAGGAATTCCCGTTTTTCGCTCAAGAAAAATCGGACGATTGGATGCGGGATAATGCGAGGGATGATGAGGTTTTTCTTGCAGAATTTGAGCGTAAGCGCGATAAATCCATTCGAGAAGCCGGTCCTCATTTCGGGTCTGACGATATATCTATTTTTTCCCGTTTAGGCGAATTGATGAAGCAGTCCGCCATCACGCTCACTTTTGATCCGCAGAAAAAAGAAGAGCGGGAAATCAATCTTGTTTTTCAGTATTTTGATGCGGCGGCGTATTATTTTTTGACCGGCAACGAAGCGGCCGGACAAAAATGGCTGTTCGTTTTTCAAAAAAAATCTGAATTGTTCCGCGACAAACCTGTTTTCCAGAACGGACTTGTGCGGCGTCTGGATCAATTTTCCATAGCTTCTTCCGCAGCGTCCGGCGCATCGGCAAGCAGCCGGTTTTTCGATATGAAACTTGCGCTTCGCGATGCCGGAGATCCTTCCGTGCTGGCAAAACTCAATTTTGCCTTTGAAGATATTGAAGATGCGCTGGCAGCCGGCAGCGATACAGAAACGCAGGCGCGCGTTTTAAAACTTCTCCGTCTCTATGGCGGTTTGGTTGACGGTTCGATCCGCCGAGTGAAAAATTCGCAAGCATCAACGCAGCTTTTCGTTCAATACATCCGTTTTCAGGATTTTCTCCGCCGGCACCCGGAATTCATCCGCGAAGAATTTTTAAAAATCGGCAATCTTTATGAAATTGCGTATGTCGATCTGCTGGAAACAAAGGAGCAGGCCGATGACGAGCGCCAATTTTTCATGAATGAAAAGTTGAAGCAGATTCAAATGATCCGCGATTTCATGAACAAGGAGGTTATTCCGTTTCAGGACGGCCGCCGCTCGATCCTTGCATTGGCTAATCAAATTGAAACCATCAAACCGGCATTTTCCGATACGGCCGTGGCGTCGTATTTTGACGATCAGATTAAGGATCTTTCTCCTTTTCTTGCTTTCTTGCGTTCCAGCCGTGCGGAAAATCTCCGCGGAAGTTTTGAAAAAGATTTCCAGGAATTTGAAACGAATCTTTCCGATCTTCAAAAAGTTACGGCGCTGCTCGGCGCGGCAACAGGCGGTACGCAGATTTCGGCTTTCCGAAGGGAAGAACTTGCCGGCATCGTGGCGACTGATCTCGGCGGAATCGATGCGGTGAATATCAAAATTATTCTTCCGGAAGGGGAGGATGATCCGCGCGTAAAAGTCGTGAGCGCGGAGTTTGAAGGGAAAATTTGGAGCGGCACATACGACACTTCGCGCAAAGTTTTGAGCGATATCGTTTTTGACAGTCAGAAAATTCCGAATGCGATCCGTTTGGAAAACACGGCGAAATTTTTCCTCTTCCAAATGGGAAAGGCTGTTCTTCCGACCGGCGTGACTCCGGAATCGCTTACCGAGGCCGTTTCTCCGGAATCGCTTCTCGAGCGCGCTGCAAAAACCAAACTTCTGGAGGAATTGAAAAAATTGGATATTTCCGTTGAGGAAAAATATCTCGGTTTGGAAAATTTGAATGATGGCGTGATACACGTGCGCTTGGCTTTGCTTGGGGAAGGCGCGGATGCCAAGGTATTTTCTTTTGATGTTTCGCAGAATGTGAGCGTGGCAAGCCGGCTTAAAGTCCAGACCGTTTCCGGTGAAATTCCGGTAAATGACGAGTTTGGCCTGCGCGAATTGCCCACGAAAGTGGAACAGATTTACCAGCGTGCCGTATTTGAAAAACAGAAGGAAGAGGAGCTTAAGAAAATGTTAAATGACGAATGATGAATGACGAATGAATTTTAGATTTCATTTTAAATTCATAATTCGTTATTCGAAATTGGTATTCAAAATTCCCTTTTTCTCACGTCATTTCCGTGGTACACTCCTGCCGGTCTTTTTCTTATGACATCAAAACCACAATCTTCATATACCGCTGAAAACATACAGGTCCTGGAAGGACTTTCCGCAGTTCGACGCCGGCCAGGCATGTATATCGGAACCACTGATATAGCCGGTTTTCATCATCTTGTTTGGGAAGTTGTGGATAACTCCATTGACGAGGCCATGGCGGGTTTTTGCAAAAATATCGATGTGATTATCCGCAAGGACGGAATGCTTTCGGTGGAAGATGACGGCCGCGGAATTCCTGTTGAGAAACACAAAAAAACCGGTAAGTCAGCGCTTGAAACCGTGCTCACCATGCTTCATGCCGGAGGAAAATTCGGTGAAGGCGGCGGATATAAAGTTTCAGGCGGCCTTCATGGAGTCGGAGTTTCTGTTGTAAATGCTCTCTCTTCTTATTTGAAGGCGGAAGTATTCCGAGACGGCAAAACCTATATTCAGGAATATGCCCGCGGAGATGCAAAAGGTCCTGTAAAAGCAGCTGGAAAAGCCGAAAAAACCGGTACGAGAATAACCTTTGAGGCCGATAGGCAAATTTTCAGCGACAAGCTGGAATTTGATCTTCAGACTATTTTAAACCGTCTTCGCCAACAGGCCTATCTAACGAAAGGCGTGACGATTTCCGTTATTGATGAGCGCACCGGAGAAAAATATCGTTTTTATTTTGAGGGAGGTATTTCTTCTTATGTGCATCATCTCAACAAAAATCGCGAGCCGATTTCGAGCGTGATTTCCATTGAAAAAGAGGCGCCGGAAGGAAATATAGAAATTGCCCTGCAATACACGCAGGCGTTTCAGGAAAATATTTTTACGTTTGCGAATAATATTCATACCCCGGAAGGCGGCATGCATTTGACCGGTTTTCGTTCTGCGCTCACGCGAACGATTAATGCTTATGCGCGCAAAAACGGCTTGTTGAAGGAAAAAGATGAGAATTTAAGTTCTGATGATGTGCGTGAAGGCCTCACTGCGGTGATTTCCGTAAAGGTCCGCGATCCTCAATTCGAAGGTCAAACAAAGAGCAAACTCGGCAATCCGGAAATGCGAACCGCTGTGGAAACAGCGTTCAATGATTTCTTTCAAACTTATTTGGAAGAAAATCCGAAAGATGCCCAAGCGGTTGTAGGGAAGTGCGCTTTGGCTGCTCGTGCCCGTCTTGCAGCACGCGCTGCACGCGATTCTGTAATTCGCAAAGGCGCGCTTGAAGGCATGACGCTTCCCGGCAAATTGGCGGATTGTTCTTCACGAGATCCGAAAAATTCAGAGTTGTACATTGTGGAGGGCGACAGCGCAGGGGGGAGTGCGAAGCAAGGCCGTAATCGCCAATTTCAGGCGGTTCTTCCGCTCCGCGGAAAGATTTTGAATGTGGAGCAGGCACGGCTCGATAAAATTATTGCGAATAATGAAATAAAAGCGCTCATTATTGCGCTCGGCGTCGGCGTGGGCGAGGCGTTCGATATCCAGCGCCTTCGTTACGATCGCGTTATTATCATGACTGATGCGGATGTTGATGGAGCCCATATTCGCACTTTGCTCCTTACTCTTTTTTATCGATATTTTAAGGATCTTATAGAGCAGGGGCATATTTATATTGCCCAGCCGCCTCTTTATAAGTTGGCACAGGGCAAGCGAATGGTGTATGTTTATTCCGAAGAGGAAAAAGATAGGGAGCTAAAAACCTTTGATGCAAGCCAAAAAGTGAATATTCAGCGCTATAAAGGTTTGGGCGAGATGAATCCGGAACAATTATGGGAAACGACGATGAATCCGGAATCTCGCACCATGTTGAAGGTGACGATTCAGGACGGGGAGCAGGCTGATATGATTTTCGATACATTGATGGGATCAGAAGTTGCGCCGCGCAAAAAATTCATTCAGACTCATGCAAAACGCGTAAAAAATCTTGATATCTAACAGGCCGATACTTATATGATTCATCTCAAAAAATCTTCCAAGGAATCGAATGAAAAGCTGATCTCGCGCTTCCAAAAAAAGGTGCAGGGGAGCCGCATTATCACGCAATCGAAAGAGCGGATGTATTACAAGAAACCTATAAAGAAAGGCGGAATTCGCAAGCGAGCTATAATGCGCGAGCATTATCGGGCAGTGCGCGAGAAGCAAAAATATTTGTAGGTTTTATGAATGTTTCTTGTGCCCTCTCGGATGCGAGAGCGATTTTAAGCGATCAGACAGAAGCGGAGATTCTTCTCTCTTTTGCTATGCGGAGAAAGAGGGAATTTTTGATTAGCCATCCTGAGGCGAAAATTTTGCCGACTGCTTTGCGGCGATTTCGAATGCTTTCTGCAAAACGTTCCAGCGGCGTGCCGATAGCGTATCTTACTGGCCATAAGGAATTTTATGGACTTGATTTTTGTATGGAGCCGGGGGTATTCATACCGCGCCCGGAAACAGAAATACTTGTTGAAGAAGTGTTCAATGTCTATCGCAAAAATTACGAATTACGAATGACGAATTATAAATTGCGAATTTGCGACATTGGCACTGGCTCCGGCTGTTTAGCGATAACACTTGCAAAGCATTTGTCGAAGGCACATGTCACGGCGGTCGATATTTCGCCAAAAGCGCTTAAGCTTGCCAAAAAAAACGCGCAGATTCATTCAGTTGCGGATCGTATTACGTTTTTTAAAAGCGATCTTCTGGATGTCATTGCGAGCAAGGTGAAGCAATCTCCTTTTGATATTATCATTACAAATTTGCCGTATATAGGTCTGAACGAAGATAATTTTGTAAGTAAAGAAGTTTTGGATTATGAGCCTGCACAAGCTCTTTTTGGCGGCGAAACCGGTCTGGAGCTTTTTGAAAAACTTTTTCAACAAATTATCGCTATGCGTTTTAAACCGCAGTGGCTTATTGCTGAAATTGGATTCTCGCAGCAGCAAGCGCTTGCAAAGCTCATAAAAAAATATTTTGGAAACACAGCCGTGTTATGGAAGAATGATCTTGCTGGACTACCTAGAATGTTTACCATTTTTTTTAATAAAAGCGCCTCGCTGCGCTCGGCGTGATGCACGAAAAACTCAAAAAACTTGCTAAAGAATATGATGAGCTTTTGCTTAGTTTAAGCGATCCGGCAGTTATCAATATTCAAGCGGAATACCGCCGTTGTGGAAAAAGAAAAAGCGAAATCGAGCCCGCGGTTTTGCTGTATCGAGAGCTCTTGAATGCGCAAAAACAAATACGAGACGCGCAAGAACTTTTAAAGAGTTCAGATGCGGAAATGCGCGTCCTAGCCAATGAAGAATTTGAAGCTGGCAAAGCGGCTGCGGAGGCCTGCGAAGAAAAATTAAAAATCGAACTTCTCCCAAAGGATCCGGATGATGCAAAAGACTGCATTATGGAAATCCGCGCAGGAACCGGCGGAGAAGAAGCCGCACTTTTTGCCGGCGATCTTTCCAGAATGTATATGCGATTTTCAGAACGGCAGAAATGGAAAGCGGAATTGTTGAGCAGAAGCGACGCGAGCGCAGGAGGCGCGAAGGAAATTATTTTTGCGGTTCGCGGCCATGGCGCCTACGGAAAATTGAAATATGAAAGCGGCGTGCATCGTGTTCAGCGCATACCGACGACTGAAGCTAAAGGCCGCGTCCACACTTCGACGGCCACCGTTGCGGTGCTTCCGGAAGTTGAAGAAATCGATATAGCCATTCGTCCGGAAGAATTGAAAATTGATACATTTCGCGCTGGCGGCGCAGGCGGACAGCATGTGAATAAAACTGAATCCGCTGTGCGCATTACGCATATTCCGACCGGCGTTGTGGTGGCATGCCAAGATGAACGCAGCCAGCTTCAGAATCGCGCCAAGGCAATGGATATTCTGCGTTCAAGGCTCTATATGCACCAAAAAGAACAGCAGGAAAAAGAGCGTCGCTCTGCGCGCTTATCGCAAATCGGGACCGGCGAGCGCAGCGAAAAAATTCGCACGTATAATTTTCCACAGGATCGCATAACGGATCATAGAATTAAAGAAAGCTTCAGCAATTTGCCGGATATTTTGGATGGAAATATTTCACCGATTCTCGAAAAACTCATTATTGAAGATCAGGCTAGATTGCTTGCTGCATCTGATTAAATATGGTAAAATAGTATGAATACTAAAATAAAAAATAAATATGGCGAAAATTGCTGCCGCAGAGGTTGCTACAGAGGAAAAAGTTACTGTTCCTTTTAAATTTGAGCGAACGGTTCCGCCGAGCTCAAAAGTCACGCTTGAATATCAAATGGCGGGAGAGAAAGGATGGCAGCGCGTTCCTCTTACGGAAAATGCCGGCGTTTATTCCACGCAAGTGGAAATGGATGAAGGCAACCAATTTAAATATCGTTTCCGGATTAAAAAACTGGGAAATAACGCTGACGAAACGCATCCGGCCGGGAAGCCTGGCTACATTGAACGAGTAGCAAAAGCAGGTCCGGAAAAATCGCCGAGTGCAACTGCGCCTCTCCAAGATGTGAGAAAAACTGTCGAGAAAGGCGTAAAGCGTATTTTTGAAAGATCTCAAACCGAAAAGGGTGCTAAAGAATTGCCGATTGAACTAAGGGCTTTGGAGCAGGATCTCAAAACTCTTTTGAAAGTCGGCGAAGATATAACACATATGTTTTTGAGTGTGATTGGCGATGTTATCCGGTCAGATAAAAAAATGCCTGTGGAGGTTAGGAGTAAATTTCCTGAAAAACCGCCGCCTGCGGATTTTGATGAAGTGCAGAGGCGTCTTGATGAAGGCGGTACGGAATTTCGCGAACATGTTTTTCGCGAAATTATACGCAATGAAGATGCCCGAAAAGCCTTTAGTTTGAAACCGGATCGGGAATATGATGATGCAAATCCGCTCGGAAATACAGCTGCCAACACGTTGTTTCACAGAGTTTGCAATACAAAATCGCTCGGCGCCATTGGACCGGCGCTTAAAGATGCGCTAGCGCCGATCGCCAATGTGCCGGCGATTGATCCCGCCCTTGCACAGGCTCGACATGCAATGCTGCCGGGTATTTTGGATCGTCTTCCCGCTGACAGGCGCAAGACTTTAATGGATGAAATTCCGATAGCGAGAAAAACAAAAGCTGTTGATTTGCTCGTGAACCTAGGCGTGCCTGCAGCCGTGCTGCTTACTCCGCTTTCATTTGGAGCAGGAGCGGCGATTATGGGAAGTAAAATGCTCATTGAATTGTTTGGCGGAGTGACTACACGTGATGTAATGGAAGCTTGGAATAGCCGTGACGGAAGCGTTCTTCGGGAAGCGATGAAAAGAAATAATCTTGCTCGCAATGCGATTACGGCGAAAACCGGCATGTTTGAATCTATGAAAATGCGTTTGAAAGAGGTTTTTGCACGCGCTATCCCAGGCTATGGACTTAAGTTTGCCGGAAAGTCCATCGGTGAATTTAAAACGCCGGAATCAAAAGCAGGCGACCGCCTCGGGCTTATTCAAAAAGCCGTAGAAGCAGCTATAGCATAAATTTCAACAATATGAATTCTTTAAAACACACCGACGATTTACAGACCGAAATTCTCGCGCTCCTCGCGGCGAGCAAGCTGTCGAGCGTGGAAAAACAACTATGGATTGAAGTTTTGCCGACAATGACCGGAGAAGAAAAAACCGCGCTTAAGAAAAATTTGGAGCAGGAAATTGAGTACGAAATTCAAGTAGCTCAAGATGCGACAGAACGAGTGTGTGGAGCGCTGGAGAAAGCTATATAATGGCATCCGAGGCTTTTTTGGCGTTTTAGTGCGGCTTTTGTAATAAGTTGCGCAGCCGTGAGCATATTTTTGAGTTCAAGAGTATCCGGTTCAGCGCCTCTTATTTTTTCGGCTTCCTGAAGAAGCTTCTCAAGTACTTTTTGCGCTTGTAGCAAGCCGGCAACGCTTCGAACAATTCCTACATATTGCCACATCATTTGTTTTAATCTTTTCCGCAATATCCTACAGAGGTATTTTTCTTTTTTCGACATCAGCTGCAATTTTCTGTTTTTTATCATAAAGTTTTTAACCCTCAACCCTCTACCCTTTACCCTCAACCTTTTTTCTTTTACAATTCTATCGGAAAATACGAGCGCTTCCAGGAGTGAATTGCTCGCCAGCCGATTTGCGCCTTGCACGCCGGTGCCAGCAACTTCCCCGAATGCATAGAGATTTTTTATGCCTGTTTCCCCGCGTAAATTCACTCGAATTCCGCCGCAGAGATAATGGGCCGCAGGTGAAATCGGAATGAGATCTCGCGCCATATCGATCCCGTATGATTTCAGCTTTTGATAAATTTGCGGGAATCTCATTTCAATTTTTTTAGCATCTTTGTGCCGAAGATCGAGATACACCGGGCCGTTTTTTTCTTGTTCAAAAATAGCGCGGCTGACAATATCGCGCGGCGCAAGTTCAGCTAAACGATGAATTTTTTTCATAAAACGCTCTCCGGCAGAATTGCGTAAATAAGCGCCTTCGCCACGCACAGCCTCGGAGACGAGAAAGCTGCATTTTCCCTTGCGGGAAAATGCAGTAGGATGAAATTGTACAAATTCAAGATCGCGAAAGCGGCAGCCGGCGCGAGCTGCCATGGCAATGCCGTCGCCGGTGGAAATAGATGGATTTGTGGTATGTCCGTATATTTGTCCGATTCCGCCCGTAGCAAGAATGACGGTTTTTGCATATTTATTTTCGCAGCGGTCGCTATTTAGAATTTGCACGCCGTAACAGCAGCGATTCTTTACAAGCAGATCTACGGCAAAGGTATGTTCCATGAGAGTGATATGAGGATTTTTCCGAACTTTTTCAACAAGTACTGTTTCAATTGCTTGACCCGTGTAATCCGAAACAAAAGCGATGCGGCGCTCATGATGTCCGCCTTCTAGGCCGAGCCGCAGCGAGGCTAAGTTATTAGCGCGCCCGGAGGGCGCACCTTCGCGCGTCAAAAGCAGTTCGCCATTATGTGTTGCAAATGGAACGCCAAGTTCAATAAGCCGAGTAATCGCGGACGGGCCGTGACGCACCATATACTCCACAGCGCGCACATTATTGTGGAAGCATCCGGCGACGAGAGTGTCTTTTACGTGTTTTTTAAAATCATCGAGTTTTGAAAGAACAGCTGCAATGCCGCCCTGCGCAAAATTCGTTGAAGACTGCGCCACCTTTTTTTTGGTAATTATGAGCACGCGCTGCCATTTTTCCGCTGCACGAAGGGCAAAATTTAGCCCCGATATTCCTGACCCAATGACGATAATATCCCATGATTTCATGAGCTTATTCTATCATGCCCCATCGTTTCATAAGTGCGATCAGCCGCTCTCTTTTAAATTCAAAATCCCTCCGTTTGCGATTTGTTTGCCGTGAGACATCCATAATAGCGTCGGCAACAGCTTCATATTTTCGTTTTCGTTTTTCATAAATTTCCGCGAGTTCATCCAGAAAATTCTTTTTTCCAGTGAGCGACGGACGATGGGTGCTTGCGCCAATGCGCCGGCGCATAATTTTTACCGGACATTCGAGGAACACGATTTTTGAGTTTTGCTTGAGAATTTTTGCGTTCCGCGGATCCATGAGAGTTCCTCCTCCGGTTGCTATGATTGCTCGGCGTATTGAAGCGAGTTTTTGGACAGTTTTCTGTTCGAGGAGCCTGAAATATTTCCATCCGCGCCGAGACACAATTTCAGAAATAGATTTTTTTTCTTTTTCTTCAATAAGGTCGTCAATATCGATGAATCGGCGGCCTAGTGCGCGGCCGAGCAATGCCCCAATGCGTGATTTTCCGCTACCGCGCATGCCGGTGAGAACAAGATTTTTTTCTTGGAGCTGCGATTTTACACGAGCGAGATCTTTCCAGAAATTCGGATAGGTTTTGCGCACACATCCTGGATTTTCAATGCGGAGCCCAGGAAGCGCGACGGATGCCATGCCGAAACACATGGCCATGCGGTGGTCATTATAGGTTTTGATTTTTGCCGGATGTAATTTTTCCGGATTGCCGTTTATGGCGATGCCATCGGGTAATTCGCGTGCGCGACAGCCGATGCGTTTTAATTCCGAGGCAAGAGCATGGAGTCGATCGCATTCTTTTACCCGTAAATTGGCAAGTTCCGCGAGTATCGTTTTCCCTTTTCGGAAAGCGCTTAAAACAGCAAGGGTCATGGCGGAGTCCGGAAAGTCGGAACAATTGATCGTGAGTGGCTGATGGTGGCTGATGGTGGCTGATGGTAGTGGATGGGGAGATAGAAGTTTTTGAGCCGCAGCGAGAAAGCGAATATCTGCCTGTAGAGAATTTTTCGGCACATTGACTGCGTTGATTGGTTCTCCGGTCAGCGCGGAAATTCCCCAAAAATAACTCGCCGACGAAGCATCGCCTTCAATTTCAAAATTCCTAGCCCGATATTTTTGCCCGGCTTTTATAAAAAACTTTTTATATCCATTGCGCTTTACGCGAATTCCAAAAGCTGCCATTACGGATAGCGTTAAATCAACATACGGTTTTGAAACAAGATGTTCGTCGATAATAATTGTGACGTCGTTTCTCGCAAGCGGAGCAGCGAGAAGAAGTCCGGAGAGAAATTGGCTGCTCACATTTCCTTTGAGTTTACATATGCCGCCGAGAAGAGGACCAGCAACGCTCACCGGCGGACATCCATTATTTTTCAACGCGCGAACATCTGCACCAAGCATCTTTAATGCATCGAGAAGATCTTGAATCGGCCGTTTTTGCATGCGCGCATCGCCGGTGATAACTGATCGAAAAGGCTGCGTTGCCAAAACGGCAGTCAGGAAACGCACCGCAGTGCCGGCATTGCCGCAAAACAAAGGTTGAGAGCCCCCAATCTTTCCCAGAGCCCGTTTTAAAAATTTCGTGTCATCACTTTCAAGTGCATTTTTTAGTTTACTTTTGCCGCCACTCAATGCTGCGGCAATCAGTGCTCGATTTGTGATGCTTTTTGAACCAGGTACAGAAATTTCTATCATAAGGCTACAATTTTCGCCTTGCCGATCCGCATTGGTAGAGCGAAGTGGAGTTTTCCATCAAGATTTTTCTTATCCAGAGCCATCATTTGCTTGATTTCTGACGTAGAATATTCTTTCGGAAATTTTACGGGAAGACGAAAAACTTTGAGCAGGTTGAGTATGCGGTTTGCCTCGTTTTCTTTCAAGTATTTTTTTCCAACCGCCACGCGATTTTCCGCTACCATCCCGATCGAGATCGCTTCTCCATGCGAAAGTTCATAATGGCTTAATTGTTCAAGCGCATGGCCGACTGTATGTCCGTAATTCACAAGCATGCGTGATGCGCCGGACGTTTTTTTTACGGATTCATACGGATCAGCGCGTATAATGCGCAGTTTTATGGCCACGCTTTTTTGAATGATTTTTTTGAGTAGCGCTGGTTTGCGCGCCAGAATTCCTTTTGCATTTTTTTCGAGAAAGAAGAAAAAGCTGCGGTCCGCAATAACTCCGTGTTTTACTATTTCAGCGAGACCGGAGCAAAATTCGCGCTCGGGAAGAGTTTTTAAAAGTAGAGGATCCATCAAGATGAGATTTGGCTCCCGAAAAGTGCCGAGCAGATTTTTCCCATCCGGCAGATCCACTCCTGTTTTTCCGCCAATGCTCGAATCGCACATGGCAAGAAGCGTGGTTGGAATGGAAATAAAAGAAATGCCGCGCATATAAATAGAGGCAAGAAATCCGGCGGTGTCGCCGATCACGCCTCCGCCAAGACCGATCAAAACGCTGTCGCGTTTTATGCCAAGCTTTATGAGCGATCGCGCCATTTTTTCAACAAAAGCAAGCGATTTCGTCGTTTCGCCGGCCGGCACGATGAGCAAGTTAGCCGTCAGCCCAACGCGGCGAAGTTCATGCAGAATTTCTTCGCCAAGTCTTTTAAGGTGCTGGTCGGTTATGATCGCAAAAGCCTTCCCCAGAGTTTTTGCTTTCCGGGGAAGTTTTTGGAGCGCTCCATTTTCTATTATAATAGAAGTCAACCTGTCATTCATAGGTTGCGTCCCATTGCCGTTACAATGGGCGTAATTTCTTTCATGAGGTTTTTGAAATTTTCAAGCGTCAACGCTTGGTCAGCATCGCAAAGCGCCGTGTCCGGATTCGGGTGAACTTCCACCATAATACCGTCTGCGCCGGCAGCGATTGCAGCGCGCGCCATCGGTGGAATAAGAGCAGGTTTTCCGGTTCCGTGGCTTGGATCCACAATAATCGGCAAGTGCGAAAGTTCTTTTACGATCGGTACCGTCGCAATACATAGTGTATTGCGTGTTTCATCTTCAAACGTGCGAATGCCGCGTTCGCAGAGAATAACATTCTGATTTCCTTGAGCAAGGATATATTCGGCCGCAAGCAAAAATTCTTTAATCGTCGCGGACATGCCGCGTTTAAGCATTATTGCTGTTTTGCATTTGCCGACTTCTTTAAGAAGGTCGAAGTTCTGCATATTCCGCGCGCCGATTTGGAGGATATCGATGTGATTCGCAATATATTCAACGTCGCGCACATCCATGACTTCCGAAATGCTCGCCATGCCGTGTTTTTTTGCAGCGTTTTCGAGCATAATGATTCCTTTTCGGCCAAGACCTTGAAATGAGTACGGCGTGGTTCGCGGTTTAAATGCGCCGCCGCGCAAAATTGTAGCTCCAGCGGCTTTTACCCCTTTTGCAGCCGCATCGATTTGCTCTTCGTTTTCAACAGAGCACGGTCCGGCCATTATAACTACGGTCGTTCCGCCGACGCTCACGCCATTGCATTTTATAACTGTGGTTTCGTGCTTTGTTTCGCGGCTCGCGAGTTTGTACGGGTGTAGCACTGGCATGACTTTTGCCACGCTGGCGAGACTCGCGATATGGCGTTCGTCGAGGATGCGTTCATCGCCAATGACGGCAATAACCGTGCGTTCCGTTCCGTAGAGCGGTACTGGTTTTAGGCCTTCATAGCGCTTAATTTCCGAGAGCACGCGATCAATGTGTTCTTTTGGCGCGTGTCGTTGCATTACAATAATCATATTTTTGAATGGTGCGCCCTTTGGGCGCGCTATTTGCTTAGCCTCGCTGTGGCTCGGCCTAGTAAAGAAATTGTGAGTGAATTTTTACTGCCGTGTGCCGAGTTTTCCCTGCGGATGAGTGTATCATAGTGAGGCGGGTTAAAAAATAAATGACGAATAAAAAAATCCCTCGCGTTTTGAGGGAGATTCAAGTGACCGTTTTTATTTCACTACATAATCGCCCTCATGGTGAAGGAAAATAAAAGTATTCAAAACCCCATTTTTGAGCGGTCATATTCATAGTGACGATTATAGCCTATGCTTTTTTTGAAAAACCGTCAAGAGCTCGTCGCTTTCCAGGAGAGCTTTTTTCGAATATGGACCTAGGAATCGCGCGGTTTTACTAAATTCTTCTACGAATGAGGCGATGTTTTTCGCAGTAAGAATTTGCCGTAATTTTTTCGTTGATTCTAAAAAATGAGCTGTTATTTTTTTAGTTTCCGGATTCTCCATGCCAATAGAAGCATAGAGCTCCGGATTTTGAGCAAAGATCCGGCACACAACATCAAACTGCATGCGGTAAATCGGACTCATAACTTTCATAATCGCCCGCAAATCGGTTTTTAAACTTCGAAGAGTCATGCCGAGCACGAGCGAATGAAAATGAATGAGCGCCTGTACAATTCCCATGAGTTCATCGTGTTTTTTTGGAGTCATTTCAGCTACGGTCGCGCCGCCTTTTTTTAATAAATTCCTAAGCCATTTTTTCTGCGCAGAGGTGCATCGTGCCGGACACATCACCATAATTTGACCTCGCATGCCGCCAGAACCAGGCCGAAACATCGGGTGGAGTCCAATAACCGATGCTTTGCTTTTGAGCATTTCTTGAACCGGAAAAATCTTGAGGGATGTGACGTCCATTAGCAGCTGGTCTCGCCGTAGAATTGGTGCAATCTCGCGAATCACTTTTTTTGTAATATGAATAGGTACCGACACGACGATGACATCAGACCGCTGCGCAAGTTTTTTATTTGATAATTTTGTGCGGAGATCAGAGATGAGCACGCGGAACCCATGCGACCGCCAAAACTTCGCCATGAAACTTCCAATGATTCCTTTTCCGCCGATGATGCCGACAGTTTTCATAGTGCTATTATACATCCGTTATGTTATACGACACACACTGCCACGTTTATGTTCGCGAGTTTGATACTGATCGCGATGAAGTTATAAAGCGCAGCAATGAAGCCGGCATTCGACTTATTCATGTCGGTTTTGAGCCTGACGGCAATGAAAAAGCGGCTGTACTGGCAAAGCAGTACAACGAATATTGGACAGCCGGCATCCATCCGCATCATGCTAATCTCGCTACTGAAAAAAATCTTGCGCGAATTCGAGAACTTGCGAAAAGTCACCACGGAAAGCGCCTGAAGGCGCTGGGCGAAATGGGGCTTGATTTTTTCAAGAACCATCAGCCGCGCGATGTGCAGATTCAAGCTTTTAAAGCGCAACTAAAATTGGCGCTAGAACTCAATCTGCCGGTTATCATTCATTGCCGTGATGCATTTCAAGATGCGCTAAAAATGCTCGATACTGAAAAAATTATCAACGCTGTTTTTCACTGTTTTGCCGGAACGCTTGATGAGGCGCAGCAATGTTGGAGCAGGGGATACTTGACTTCATTTACCGGAATCTGCACTTATCCAAAAGCTGAAAATGTCCGCGCAGTCATAAAAAAAGCGCCAATCGATAGGATTATGATTGAATCAGATTGTCCTTTTTTGGCTCCACAGAGCCATCGCGGCCAGCGCAACGAGCCGAGTTTTCTCCAAGAAACCTTTAAAAAGATTTGTGAAATTCGGGCAGAAAAATCAGATATACTCGAAGCTATTTTAGAGAAGAATACAGAGAGATTTTTCAACATACCCCGTGTTGTCCGGTCATGACAAAAATTCATTGACTTTTCCATATCTTATACTAAAATAGTATTCGTTATTTTTGTCAAATAGGCAAAACAGCTTATCTCAATTATGGATAGACCAGCCGAAGCAGAAGAATTAGCCCATCCAAAACTGCGTTCAGCAGAATCCAGAGAGCGTTTTGATCAACAAATAAAAGATGCCTTTTTAATGGCCGGCGACCGTGAGCCGATCGGAGAAGTTTTGAGCTACCTGGCATCAGTCGCTTTTGAGGCAGGACTCGGTAGAGATCAAGCTGCGCGGCAAATTACAACATCTGACGTTTTTCAGAGAAAAGGTTTGGTTGAAGGTCCTTTAAAAGCATGTATCAGACATGAAATACAGGCCGCTTATGCAGGGAAAAAGGGTCGGAGAGAATTTTCTGTTGAGCAGAGAACCGCTGCTCTCAATGCGCTCAAGGTTTTTTTGGAAAATATGAATCCAGGCCAGTCTGTGACAGGATTTTTCCGTGATCTTGTAAACGGCTGCACGGATACAGGTCCTATTTTGACCGATGCTGTCGGAACAACTGTTTCGCAAGGTAATCTTTTGCGATGGGCCATTGGATTGAAAACAACAAGAGCCATTAAGCGGCGGTTTAAAGACATGGTTCATCCAGTCATTTCGGAAAGATTCCGTGAGTATATAAAGAGTAAACCCGAGCAATACATCGCAAATTTTCTTAATGATGTTTTTACTATCAGCACAAGAGATGATCCGCCGAGGCCGACAATGAATTTTCAAATCGCAAATTTAAAAGAGCTTTTTGTGGATATCGCGGACGCAGTTGATTTTCAAACATTTTGGAAAATTTTTAACGGCCATGCACAAGCAGCCTTTGACGACCTAAAGGATAGTATGTCTTTGGAAGGAGCTGCAGGAGATTTTTTGAATATTGAGCTTTGGCGTTTGTCCGTTGAGACGATTTGGAAAGAAGTTCAAGTCGAGCTGCGTCAGAGAAACGGTAGCAGGCAGCCTTCTTTTTTGCCGCCGGCAAGGACTTTAAGAGGCGTGATTGATGGGGCGAGAAGAGAAGCGGCAGCTGTTAGTAAGCTCTTTTTTGTTATTTTGCCGCCAGGTACTGACGGAGGTGCGGCTGCATCAAAAATGACAGTCGAAATTCAGGATCGCAGAGGAACGCATGTCGGAAGAGCTGTGGTTAAGCCAAATATCCGTGATTCTTCGCCAGAGCATGTACGGCGGTTTGTGCGGAATCTTCTTACCGAAGACGGCAGTCTGGCAAAATCACTGCGCGCGATTGGCATACGTCTTGATAGAGACGGGCCGGAAATTCATGCATTGGCAAATCAGCTTAGCTCCTATAGACCGCCATCGTCGCTTTATTCCAATGGACGCAGAAGGCATTCAAAACGATAAAAGTTCTTTGACGGCGTTTATTAGATGCGATTTTCCGGATGTAGGAAATATTTTCAGTCCGAGTTTTTCCGCTTCACGCTTGCGGATTTCCATTTTTGCAGGGAGTCGGATTTCACCAGTGAGGCCCACTTCACCGAGCAGCACCGTGTTTTGCGGAACTGTTTTTTTCTTAAGCGATGAGACGATGGCAAGGCAAATGCCAAGATCGCACGCAGGATCCTGCAGTTTTAATCCGCCTACCACATTTACATACACATCGTGCGCTCCGAGTTGAATATTAAGGTGCCTTTCAATGACTGCAATTAGCAGCTGAAGCCGGTTTACATCAAAACCGGAAGCAGTGCGCCGCGGATATCCAAAACGGGTTTCAGCAGTCAATGCCTGCACTTCCACTATGAGCGGACGCGTTCCTTCCATGGTAGAAACGAGAGCGACTCCCGGTGTTGCGGCTTGCCGCTGCGACAGGAATTTTTCCGAAGGATTTTTAACTTCTTGCAGGCCGTTTTGCGCCATTTCAAAAATTCCCACTTCGCTTACAGCGCCGAATCGATTTTTAACCCCGCGGAGTATTCGCACGTCATACATTCGATTGCCCTCAAGATAAAGCACGGTGTCGACAAGATGCTCCAGCACGCGCGGACCGGCAAGCGTTCCGTCTTTGGTCACATGGCCGATGAGGAGTACCGGCAAGCGTTCCGGTTTCGCGAATTCCAAAATTGCTTCAGCGCAAAGCCGCACTTGAGAAACGGATCCCGATGAACCCATAATATTTTGCGAAGAAACCACTTGTATGGAATCAACAATTAGGAACTCCGGCTGCTGTTCTTCCGTGGTTGAAAGAATAGTTTCCAAATTACTCTCGGAAAGGAGCTGAAGATTTTTGAGGTCAAGCCCGAGCCTGCTTCCGCGCGACGAAATTTGTTCTTCTGACTCTTCGCCGGATATATAGAGAACTTTTTTGCCAATGGCGCTTATTTTTTCCGCGATTTGCAAAGTAAGCGTGGATTTTCCAATTCCAGGTTCGCCGGTCAAAAGAATAAGACTTCCAGGCACGACTCCTCCGCCGAGAACTCTATCAAGTTCAGAAATTCCGAGCGTCCATCGCTGTTCATATCCGCTTTTATTTATGAGTTTTACAAATTCCTGCGGTTGCCTTGCGTGCGCTTTTATTTTTCGTTTTGAAGCTGGCTGCTGCCGAATTTCTTCCTGCGTAAATGAATTCCAAGCATCGCACTGCGGACATTTACCAAGCCATTTTGAGGATTGGTGAGAGCACTTATTGCAAGCGTAGAGAGTGGTGATTTTCATAACAGGCCGAGCAAAGCGAGGCTAAGCAATTAATGCGCCCGGAGGGCGCAACCTTATAGTGCATCATACACTTCTGTCGTCTTGGCCGCCATAATTCTCGCATCAAAAAGCTTTTCAACTCTCGATTTTCCAGCTAAAGCATATTTCGCGGCAATATCGGGATTTTTTAAAAACATTCCAAATGCAGAGGTAAGAGCCACAGCGTCTTGCGGAGGAACCAGAACGCCGGTTTTTTCATGTTCAATAATTTCCGGAATACCTCCTGTGTTTGTAGCAACAATAGGAATATTGAGCGACGCGGCTTCCAAAAGCACGAGTCCGAAAGCTTCTCGGATGCTCGGAAGCGCAAAAAAATCCGTTGCAGCCATAAGCTGGCTGATATGTTTTTGCTGGCCAAGAAAGAGCACGCGGTCGCCAAGCAGCCGAGCCAATTTTTTATAGGAATTACGCTCTGGCCCGTCTCCTGCAAGAATAAGTTTCAGCGTCGGAAAATCCGCGAGAAGAAGTTTTACAGCTTCAATAAGATATTTTTGCCCTTTTCGTTTGTGGAGTTCCGCCACGCATAAAATCACTTTGTCGTGGCCTGTGGCTTTGAAATGAATTCTGCGAAATTCCTGGCGATTTTCAAGCGCTGCGGATTTTTGCCAAGCTGCAATATCAATTCCATTCGGAATGATTGTGATGCGTTCCGCAACATCGGGGTTTTGTCCAAGAACCGCTTGTTTTGCTGCATTTGATGCAACAATAATACGGCGAGCTTTTTGAATGAGTTTTTGCTTCAATCTTTTTTTAAGTCCGGTTAGAGGAAACGGGTCATGTTCCGTTATTACAAGCGGGATTTTTCCGCTTGCAAGAAATCCATACCGGCCGCTCGCAGGATTCCAAACATGCATGTGCATAAGGTCGCAATTTTTGAGCAGTTTTTTTAAATAGAAAAAATGGCGCGGGTCGTGTTTGTGAAAAACCTTGAGCCGAAAAACATCCATGCCTTCTTGTAAAAATTTTTGGCACCAAGAATTCAGCTTCTGGGAATTTGAGCAAGCCAGCGTGATATGAAATTTATCTTTTGGCAAAAAGCGCGTAAGCGTAAGCATTTGGTTCTCTGCGCCGCCGAGAAGGGGAGTGTCTGTATAGAAAAGAATACGTTTCATGATAGAATTGCTTCGCTCTCGGGCCGGTAGCATTAGCTACCGTCCCTACGCTTCGCTCTCGGGCCGGTAGCTCAGCTGGTAGAGCAGATCCCTCTTAAGGATAAGGTCCTGGGTTCGATCCCCAGCCGGCCCACCAGAAACCCTAGCATATTTCTAACCTGAAAATCAGGTTGACTTTATTTTTATTCTTATGGTACTATAAGACTTGATATTCATTAACCTTATCTTATGGCCTACGCTCACACGAATTCAAAGGGTCAAACGTATATTCTCCATTCGAAAAATGTAACTCTCCGAGGAGGTCGGCAACAAATGATTTTCTTCTTTGCTCGGGATGAGCGAGAAGGCGCTCTCGATGAAGTCCCGGCAGGATATCTTGTAGTTGAGAACAAGAAGACAGGACTTCCGATGCTGAAGCGCGAAAAATAAACGTTCTAGGAGCTGTTCGCATATATTTTTTGCGATGGTTGCACAGGAATATGGCTGGATTTAAGGCGCGAGGAGCGCAGTGTAGCCACAGCGCTACACAAGCGACGAGCAACACAAAAGACGGCCATATTCCTGTGCAACCCGTAGGGAAGTCACACATTTTGTCCATTTCTGTGTCACTCCTCCTTGCTGTGCTTTCCAAGCACAGCTTCGTCGTCGTTCCTTGAACTGAATCAAAATGTGTGACTTCCATCTGTAAAAAATATATGCGAACAGCTCCTAAGAGAATCTTTAAAAATCCCTCCTAAGTTAGAGGGATTTTTTGTATGAATGGTGCCGACGGTGGGATTTGAACCCACAAGCCTTTAGGGGCAGCGGATTTTAAGTCCGCAGCGTATGCCAGTTCCGCCACGTCGGCATTTGTTGGAGGCCGCAGTCGGATTCGAACCGACGAATGGCAGTTTTGCAAACTGCTGCCTTGGACCACTTGGCTATGCGGCCATTATATTTATTTTACCTCAAAATTCCTCATCATGGTTTCGAGTTTTTTCGCCATGCCTTCGCCCTCTTCCGTAAGAAATGAACCGGCTGCAACATATGCGGTTTTTCCTTTTACTGCGGAAATCTGCATAAAGCGCTTGAGGTCTTGGTCCGTTGCCTCCCTACCTTCCGCAATAAAAAAGATCGTGTCCATCTCCTGTCCGGCGATCATTATTTTTGCCTGTTCTGTGAGAATTTCATGAAAATCAAAAAGACTGTCTACGGTTTTTTGCCGCAGCATTTTTGCATATTCGAGCGGGGTAATTTCTTGCGCTAGGTCATTTTTTATCAGTGCGACATTTGCTGTAAAGCGCGGATTTTTCACATTGCTCCGGAATGCGATAAGCGTGTTTTTCGGCGTATTGCCAGGAAGACTAGCTCCTGAAAGCGTTTCCCATTCATCCGGTACTTGTAGAGAAAATTCCTCCACAGAATAAACATGAAAACCCTCTATTTTTTTCTCTGATGGAGCTTTGGGTTCGCTAGAACCAAAACAACCCGAAAGAAGAATAGAAGTTCCAATCGTTATCCCTATAAACATTTTTTTCATATTTTTAACTATATCATATCGCGCCACTGCAAATTTATAAGTCCACATTTTAAATATATGTAAATCTATGAAGCATTGACAAAATCATTTCAATTTCTATTATCCGTAGCAACTTTAGAATATTTATTTTTATCATTAACTGACAAACTATGAAGACTCCACAAGAAGGATCTGTCTTGGTAACGCGTTTTGTTCATCCAAACGAAGGAGCTGTACGTAATGGGGCATCTCCAGATGTAGCACTTGATCATAAAATAGGTGTTGAATGTGAACGAGATAGGCTTAGGCGTATAGAGGAGGCGCAGCGCGATGCCAGCAAAGGACAAGTAAAACGTGCGCTTGAAAAAGGCTCCACATAAATACAATAATCCTATAAACTTTCGTGCGTGAAACTTGCCATATTCCACATGGAAGAAATTCCAACGCTTTTCATGCTTGAGAAGGCGGCGCGGAAAGTCGGATTTTCGCCGTACCTTTTTCACCTTCGTGACATGCGTTTTTTTGTAGGCGAGAAAGGGTTTGATATTAAAGTCGGCAATGTTTCTATTAAAGATTTTTCACTTATTTTCGTCCGCGGATTCTGGAATTATCAAAATGAGGTTTCTTTGCTCGGAAAATTTTGCGATACGTATCACATTCCGCTTTTTGATACGGCTGTTCGAACAAATCCGATTATTTCCAAAAATGACGATTTGTTTCTCCTCGGCCGGCGCGGCCTCGATCTTATTAAAACGATATTTCTTGAAAATCGCGGCGCTGAAGAACTTCTTATGAAACAGTTTCGATTTCCGATCGTGGTAAAGGAAGTTCGCGGCAAAAGAGGTTTTGACGTATATCTTCTCCAAAATAAAAAACAGCTCCAGGAATTTCTCCGAGCTAATATTCCTCCGGGCAAAACCCTTGCCACAAAAACCTACCAATTCCAGGAATTCATTCCGGCGGATTTTGATGTGCGCGTTCTCGTCCTTGGTAACAAAGTTCTCGGCGCAATTGAACGACGCAGCGCGGATCCGCATGATTTTCGGCACAATATTTCTCTCGGCGGATTTGCGCGCCAAATTCCGGTTACGCCGGAAATGCGGCGGCTTGCCTTAAAAGCTGCGAAAATTTTAAAGTTTGAATTTGCCGGCGTTGACTTTATTACTCATAAAAAAACCGGCAAAATGTACCTTTTAGAGGTTAACCGCAGCCCCGGATTTGAAGGTTTTATGAAGGCAACAGGTATAGATGTGCCTTTGGAGCTTATGAAGTTTTTCTTGCGTTTTGTCCGGAAAAAACTACAATAAGCCCGCCATTAGCAATTAGTAATTAGCAATTAGTCATTTTCCTATGGCTCTTCCTTTGAAAATCGGTATTCTTTCTTTCACCGCCGTCCGCAAACGCGCCACGAGGGAAGATTTGATGTTGAAACGCGCAGCCCAGGCCCGCGGCCACAAAACACGCATTTTTCTAACCAAGCATTTTCAATTTACGTTCGATACAACCTCGCTCGGGCTTCTTTACCGCAATACGGTTTTTTCACAGCCGGATGTGATGATTGTCCGTCCATCGATTCTCTCCGATATTGATTTGCAGCTTTCCATCGTGAAGCAGCTCCAGCTTATGAATGTTCCGGTGGTGAATCATTACCTTCCAATTGCGCGCGCGAAAAATAAAATCCGGACCGTGCAGATTTTAAGCCATCAAAAAATTCCTATTCCAAGAACCGTGGTTGTTCATAATATTGAATATCTCGACAGCGTTATTGACCAGCTCGGAAGTTTTCCGCTCATTTTGAAATTGGCGCAGGGCAGTTTCGGAAACGGCGTTTCTATTATTGAGTCGCGGCGTTCGCTTAAGTCTATGATTGATTTAATTATCGCTAGCGATTTTGCAAAGAATAATCACTTTCTTATCCAGGAGTATGTGCGTGAGGCAAAGGGGAAAGATATACGCGTTTTTGTTGTCGGTGGAAAAATTGTTGCGGCCATGGAGCGGCGCGCAAAAAGAGGGGAGTTCCGCGCAAATTTTCATCACGGCGGTAGCGTGGCAATCACGGATTTGACCGAAGCAGAGCGCGTTTTGGCATTGCAGGCTACACGCGTCATAGGCCTTGATGTTGCGGGAGTTGATATTATTCGGACCGCTGAAGGACCGAAGGTGCTTGAGGTAAATTCCAATCCGGGCCTTGATGGTATTACCATGGCGACCGGAATTAATGTAGCTGATCACATCATTCAATACGCGGAAAAAGTCGTGAAGCGAAAGAAATGGCTTATTGAAAAAGAGACGGTCGTTATGGCTGCATAAGCACAAGCGCTATTTCGCGGCCTATATATTTCAGTTCCAGCCAGGTATTTTTTGATATCGGACTGTTAGTAGCTGGAGAAGTTAGCCCAATAAGATTAAGATTCTCTGCTATTTTTTTCGCACGATAGAGGTGAAAAGCATCACTCACAATGATGATTGTTTTGATGTTACGCCGCGCTGCAATTTCCTTCACGCCATTGAGATTTTCTTTTGTTGTGAGGCTTTTGATTTCCGCAATAATTTTTTCAGCCGGAACGTCTTGCGAAATGAGATAATTTTTTCCAGCTTCGCCTTCAGAAATTTTTTCTCCAGGATGAATTCCGCCGGTTGTGATAATGAGCGGAGCTAAATTTTTTTCGAAAAGATTTTTTGCGTGGTCGAGCCGCGCTTGGAATACCGGCGAAGGTTTGCCGGCATATTCCGCTGCGCCAAGAACGACTATGGCGTCAGCATTTGCAGCTTGATCAAATTGCCCGGTTCGTATGATTCGAAAAGCCGTCCAGCTTAAAATAAGCAGCGTAATCGCAGAAAGACCAAGAAAAATCTTCAATAATTTTTTCACGTCTGTATTATAGCAGGCCGTTTTTCTATAATTTTATCGATAAGTCCGTATTTGAGGGCTTCTTCAGCGGTCAAGAAATTATCGCGATCCGTGTCCTTTTCCACTTGCTTGAGCGGTTTTCCTGTATGTTTTGAGATAATCCGATTCAATCTTTCGCGCATTTTTACAATGTGCTCTGCATGAATTTTTATGTCAGCAGCTTGTCCTTCAACTCCGCCTAGAGGTTGATGAATCATAACTTCCGCATTAGGAAGAGAAAAACGTTTCCCTTTTGCCCCGCCTGTCAAAAGCACGGCGCCCATGGATGCAGCCATGCCGATGCAAACCGTGACCACATCAGGCCTGATGTATTGCATGGTGTCATAAATGGCGAGTCCGGCAGTCACATGTCCGCCAGGGCTTTGAATATACATAAGGATGTCTTTCTTGGGATTTTCGTTTTCAAGAAAAAGGAGCTGCGCAATTATTGAATTCGCTACTTGGTCGTTGATGGCGCTTCCAAGAAATACGATGCGGTCTTTTAAGAGGCGGGAATAGATGTCGTATGCCCGTTCGCCCAGGTTTGATTTTTCGATTACCGTAGGGATGAGGAGAGAGCTTATCGCAGTTTTATCTGAATATTGTGTTTTCATATAACTATTATACCTTATTTTAGTTCCATTTCTAAGCCTGCTTCAGATGCCGGATTGTAAATTTATGGTGAAATTTCGGTATTCGTTTCAGGTTGACTTTAGAATAAAGATTGATAGAATTTCCCATGCTCTGTGATAAAACCTATGAGCTTTTTGTTCCTTGAAAACAGGGAAATCAAAAATCTGGAATGTAATAGAGAAACCCTATGTGAAACAGCATGAAATGCTGTTTCACGAATTATAATAAAAATTTTTATAGAGCCTTTTAGGCTCTTCATTTTAATGAAGAGTTTGATCCTGGCTCAGGATTAACGCTGGCGGTGTGCATAACACATGCAAGTCAAACGGATGTAGCAATACATCAGTGGCAAACGGGTGCGTAACACGTTGGAACCTCCCCCGAAGTGGAACATAACCAGTCGAAAGATTGGATAATATTCCATGGTCTCGCAAGAGTAAAGTCTTACGACGCTTCGGGAAGGGCCTGCGGCCTATCAGCTTGTTGGTGAGGTAACGGCTCACCAAGGCTATGACGGGTAGCTGGATTGAGAGATCGATCAGCCACAGGGGAACTGAGAGACGGTCCCCACTCCTACGGGAGGCAGCAGTGAGGAATCTTCCGCAATGGGCGAAAGCCTGACGGAGCAACACCGCGTGAAGGATGAAGTGGTTCGCCATGTAAACTTCTTTTCTGAGGGAAGAATTCTGACGGTACCTTAGGAATAAGCACCGGCTAACTCTGTGCCAGCAGCCGCGGTAAGACAGAGGGTGCAAGCGTTATCCGGAATCATTGGGCGTAAAGCGTGTGTAGGCGGAATTTCAAGTCGGGGGTAAAATTCCCAAGCCTAACTTGGGGCTTGTTCCCGAAACTGAAATTCTCTGAAGCATGCAGGGGCATCTGGAATTCTGTGTGTAGGGGTAAAATCCGTAGATACACGGAGGAACGCCAAAAGCGAAAGCAGGATGCCGGGCATGTCTTGACGCTGAGACACGAAAGCGTGGGGAGCAAACAGGATTAGATAAATCCTTGGTCGCCCTCCTATTGCGCAGGCGCGCAATAACTAACGGCCTAAAGGTGTCTCTTTGAATGGCAACATTCAATTGAAAACTCAACTATATGCTGGAAACCCCGAGTATGGAGCACTACTTGACTTTTAAAATCAGTTGAGTGACAATGTGTCTCCTGCGGGCAATCAGCAGGTTAATAATTATATTATTATTTATATGCACGAATGCATTACTGTAGATGCTTTGATTCGAGCGGAATGTGCCGCTGCACAACTGCCTTATACTCAAAGTCGTTCTGGAGAAATAAGAGCGTGGTTAGCGTCATTTCCTGAATGCTTAATAATGTTAGGCGGATCACACATAGAGGCTGGAACTTTTATGATTCCTGGTAGTGCACCAATAATAGGTATCTTTACTGGATGTATTCGTGATGAAATTAGAAATCTTATAGGTTTGAAATTAGTTTAGTATTAACCTCAGAGACTTTACGTTGAGCACGCAAAACGAAGTTTTGCACTTTATTTTTAAAGCACAAAAGCAGAATTTCATTCCGTTTTGCGTAGAAGATAAAGTCCGAACTCTATAGCGATATAAAGACCCACGAAGACGTGGGCTCCGACGATATGTCGGAGTAACAAACGCTTTTATAGTGTAAGGAGAATTTATAAATAAGTTCTTCCTTATCGCGAGCGCACAGCGCGAGCGCGAAGGCCCAAAGCGAAGGAGCCCGAAATTAGGGCGACTGAGCGACGGCCTGAGCTTATAAAATATTGACCCTGGTAGTCCACGCCGTAAACTATGAGAACTCGGTGTAGGAGGAATCGACCCCTTCTGTGCCTAAGCAAACGCGTTAAGTTCTCCGCCTGGGTAGTACGGTCGCAAGACTAAAACTCAAAGGAATAGACGGGGACCCACACAAGCGGTGGAGCATGTGGTTCAATTCGACGGTAAACGAGGAACCTTACCTAGGTTTGACATCCCGGGAAGTCTGCCGAAAGGCGGATGTGCCGTAAGGAACCCGGAGACAGGTGCTGCATGGTTACGCGCAATCTGCGCGGATGACCCTTTCTCGCGTAAGTGAGATTGCAACACTGGCTCATAACGGTGAAACCCCAATGCTGGTATAATTTCAGTAATGGGTAATACCGTGGGAAGTATGAATGCTCCTTTTTGTAACTTTTTTGATTCATCAAAAAAATCTTATATTTTAGGTCTGTGGTGTGCCGATGGTTATCATCGCACCAGCAGTGTAGGCATAAGTACTATAAATTTAAGAATTGTTAATAGTTTTTACAATTTTTTTTCAACTCTTTTCTCCAAAGATCGTATCAAATTAAAACTGTATTACCCGTTAGTAAGTTCTACAGAAGGAGAATCCGAATGGTTGGAAAAAGTTGGGAAAATATTTAGAAATTTTTCATCAAAAGCCACTGCGCTTGCACATCATTTATATGTAGACAGTCGTCCTCTATTAAGGTCATTCCGGCAAGCTCGTTCTATGCTTGAAGACATGAATAATAAAGAAATTATTGCAGCATATTTCGCAGGACGGTTTGACGGAGACGGTTCGTTATCATCTGATGGCGTAAGTGATTGTAGAATTGTATACACGACTTTTGAAGAAGCAAAATTAGACAAGAAGCTCTTGGAAAAATTGTCAATTTTATATAGCAATATTTATTTATATAAGAAAGCGAAAACTTTTTGTTTATATATTTACAAAAGTAACGCGCCTAATTTTATTTCAAGAATCAAAAAATATTCCACAAAGTTATAAGAGAGAGCATTCATACCCCGTAGAGACTTAGTTATTTCATAAGGGAATAACTGGATTTTCATTATTTTAATGAAAATAAAACGCCAGCCCCCTCACTTTAAACTTTAAGGGAGGGGTGAATGTATAGTCCGTGCCCCGCGGAATCGGGGAAAAACATGGTCGTCAGCTCGTGCCTTGAGGTGTTTGGTTCAGTCCATAAACGAGCGCAACCCTCGTCCTGTGTTGTATATTTCTCAGGAGACTGCCGGCGAAAAGTCGGAGGAAGGTGAGGACGACGTCAAATCAGCATGGCCCTTATACCTAGGGCGACACACGTGCTACAATGGCCGTTACAGCAGGAAGCCAACTCGCAAGAGGGAGCAAATCCTTAAAAGACGGCCCAAGTTCGGATTGAGGTCTGCAACTCGACCTCATGAAGCTGGAATCGCTAGTAACCGCGTATCAGCCATGGCGCGGTGAATATGTTCCTGGGTCTTGTACTCACCGCCCGTCAAGCTATGGGAGAAGGGAGCGCCTAAAGCATTACCGTAAGGTAGTATCAAGGCGATATCTTTGACTGGAGCTAAGTCGTAACAAGGTATCCGTAGGAGAACCTGCGGATGGAATACCTCTTTTTAGAGAGGATACAAGCGAAGCTTGTGCTTTTACAAAAAAGCCATGCTTTCGCTTCACGCTCCTTGCATCAGCAAGGGGTACGGTCGATTTCCCGTGCTGCATGTCGCATGCTTCACGGGGAGGGTTTCTCTATTGCGTTCTGGATTTTTAACTTTTAACCTTTTTCTATGAATCCAAAACCACTTTCCACTGGGAAAATCGTCGGTCTGGTCGTTTTAGGCGTACTCATTATTCTCGTTCTTTGGGTGATGGGAACATACAACTCGCTCGTTTCTTTAAATGAGAATGCCAAGACGGCGCAGTCAGACGTGGAAGTTCAATATGAACGGCGTTTTGCGTTAATTCCGAATCTTGTTGAGACTGCAAAAGGGATTGCCGGGCTTGAACAATCGGTATTTACCTCACTTGCAGAAGCTCGCTCAAAATATGCCGGAACGCCGGCGCAGAGCAATGAGCGCATTGCGGCCATGAATCAATTTGATACTTCTCTTTCGCGTTTGCTTGTGATTGTTGAAAATTATCCGGTTCTCAAGAGTGCCGAGAGTTTCTTAAAGCTTCAGGATCAGCTTGAAGGCACGGAAAACAGAATTTCCGTGGCGCGGAATCAATTCAACGCTACTGTGAATCAGTTGAATAAAAAGATACAATTTTTCCCGAGCAATCTTATTGCCGGGATTTTCGGCTTCCAGCAACGCGATCGATTTGAAGCAACTGAAGCTGCTGCAAAGGTACCGGAGGTGAAATTCGATTTCAAGTAACAGAGAGAAATTTTCTCTATGAAAAAATATTTTCTTGCTGTTTTTCTCCTCGTGAGTTTTCTGCTCGCGGGGAGTTTTGTCTTTGCTGTTAATTTTCCGAACCCGACAGGCTATGTTAATGATTTTGCCGGCGTGCTTGATGCAAGTCAGCGTGCTGCCTTGGAACAGACGCTTCGGGCATTCGAACAGCAAACAAGCAATGAAATTTCCGTAGCAATTGTAAGCTCATTGGAGGGGCTGGATGAATTTACTTATTCTTATGAACTTTTTTCTAGATGGAAGATAGGAAAAACCGGGAAAAATAACGGGATTTTATTTTTTATTGCTCTTTCTGATCGCGCGGCGTTTGTGCAAGTCGGAAAGGGACTCGAAGGCGCTCTTCCGGATTCACTCACTGGTACTATTCTTCGTAACGAAGTTTTTCCTTCTTTTAAGGCAGGGGATTATGCTGCGGGAATTAGCCGGGGACTCACAGCAATTATTCAAGCTACAAAAGGTGAATATAAAGCTGAACCCGGATCTTCGCGCTCCGGAAGTTCAGACGATGGTTGGTTGAATATTCTCTTTCCTTTAGGTTTTATTCTACTGCAATATTTTTTGAGTTTTCTTGCGCGTTCAAAATCGTGGTGGCTTGGCGGCGTGCTTGGCGGCGCCGGAGGTTTGATATTCGGCTATTTCTTTTTGTCTGTCGTGAGTATGTTTATAGCTACGGGAATTTTTGCCGGAAGCGGTCTTTTTCTTGATTATGTACTTTCCAAAAATTTCCAAAAACGCCTTAAAGAAGGGAAACCTACGGATTTTTGGCACAGCGGCGGCGGATTTTGGTTTGGAGGCGGTCGAGGCGGAGGCGGCGGATTCGGAGGATTCGGCGGAGGCATTTCAGGCGGAGGCGGAGCCGGGGGAAGGTGGTAGGAAAAGATTTATTTTTTAGGTTTCTTCTTAGAAGTTTTTTTCTTTTTCGCAGAGGCCTTCTTTGTTTTTGTTTTTTTCTTTACTTTTGTTGAATCTCTGCTTATTTTTTTCTCTTTTTCTTCCGCGGCAAGGAGTTTTTCTTTCAGTTTTTTAATTTCGCTGTGTAAATCAGTAATTTCACTTGCAAGAACCGTCTTTGGAGACGCGGTCATAAGTTCATCCAATTCGATTTGAAAAGCTTCGCGCTGAGAAAGATCTTCTCTCAAACATTGCTCTTGCTTTTTTATGCATGTTTTATCTATTTCTTTCATATCATCAAGAATTCCTTTATATACATTGATTAGTTTCCTTTCCGTTTGCAGAACTAAAAGTTTCGTGCGCAGAGAATTTAATTGGAGTTGAACTGAAGCATCGAGGCGTTTCATCTCGTCTGTTGTTCCGCACGAAAACACTTTTAAAGATTTTTCCATTTTGCGTATATTTTTTGCTGCATCTTTTAAGGCAGTCCGCGCATCTTTTATAAGAAGAGCATCCTGGGCGCTTGTTTGCTCAATTACTTTTTCTGCCAGACTTAGAAATGCTACATTACTCTCTTGTTGCTCATCTAATCTCGATTTCAAAACTTCACAAGATTCCACTTCTTCTGGAGGGGCAATTGGAATTCTTACTTCTTGAATAATGGTTTGGATTTGCAGTGGTTGTGGAGCCGGAGGAGTGACGGCTGCATTTTTTATAAGGCCACACCGTAAGAAATCACCATCCCGATAAGGAGTGTGACTTTTATTCGTACAGGCAATGCTTTCAACTCTCAATTTACATGGTTTTTTCTTGGATCCATATCGACCCGACTTTCGAGCCACACATGATTGCGAAGCTTGAATTTCGGAAAAACATAAAGTGACGTCGTCTTCTTCAATCGTCGTATTCGGCGGTAATGGTTCTGGATTTTGTATGCCACGACTTGCTGGTCTTTTTACGCAGGCAGCTGTTCCAGGAATAGATACTATCGTTGTAGATGGCGTGCGGATGGTTGTTTCAATTGATATCAAAGGTGGCGGTTGCTGAGAAGGAAGTGGTCCTGGAGCAGTAATACAAGCTTCATATGTAGCATATCCTTTAGAAGCGCTCGTTGGCTTACAAGTATAAGTTCCATTGGATACTTCAATTTTAGTCCATGCAACTGGCGTATCGAGCAAAGTACCGTTGTTTAAAATTGCTGCACAATCAAAACTGCATGCCGTTTGCGGTACTTCAGTCTCTTTTCCATTAATGTCTCTAGCTGAAGTGCCAGAACAGATTTTATCTGTAGCATATTCGCACCCAGTAAAGGATATGCCAGAATAAGTATCACATGCGTAATCAATAAAATTACTTCCGTCTGGACGGGAACACCATGTCCGCCGATCAGTTGTAGACTGCCGCATTTGGAGCTGATTATTTCGTATTACATCTGTGTAATTTGAACAGCTATCATCTTTCCGAAGACATACAAAAGCTTCGGTATATGGAACGATACATTGTATATCGGTTGGATCATTGCACCGTGCTTCAGAAAAATTTGCAAAACAAGAAGGAACCAACATAGTTTGTTTAGAAGCATTATCGGTGCATAGAGTACGGAATTCAGGATTTGGAGAAATGCCAACCTCAGCGGCTTGCGAAGAGCGCACTAAAATAAAAGTAAAGATAATAACTGCGGTTATGCCAAAGATTTTGTATTTAATTTTGTTCATTTATACATTATATAACAAAAACAATAGATTCGCAAGAACCTACGGATTTTTGGCACAGCGGCGGCGGATTTTGGTTTGGAGGCGGTCGAGGCACAGGCGGCGGATTCGGAGGATTCGGCGGAGGCATTTCAGGCGGAGGCGGAGCCGGAGGGCGGTGGTAAATTTGCAGGATCAAATACGAAAATTACGTAGCCTTCGGAAATTTCGCGTTGGAGTTTTTCCTTTGTTTTAGTACTTGTATAAGCTTTTACAATAGGATTGCTTTCATCCGTGAGCGGATATTCCTTCCAGCCCGGAAGTTTTTTTTGCATAGCTTTTATTTTTTCGCTTCTTGTCATAACATAAATTAGAGCCTGCGGCGCAGTAGTTCTTATTTTTTCAAATGTCCTTGCCGTGAGATTTTTCATAAAGCCTCGGCCTTCGAATTCTGCCGCAGTCGAGCCGGTCATGATGGTATAAACTTCTTTGCCATCCGGCAGATCATATGCTTTGTCATATCCGCAGATGGCTGCTGTTTTATCCCCAACTTTGCAAGCAAGAATTTTACCGTCAGCGATCATTTGTTTTGTTGATGCGAGTCGTCGCTGAAATACTTCTTCCATTAATCCAGGTTGTACGTCTGCGACTTGTAGGCGAGTGCCTTCCGTTATTCGATTCGGTTCATCAAAAAAACTTTCCACTAAATGGCGGACTAGTTTTTCCAAGTCGTCGCTTGAAATGTTGTCCGGCGTGGCCTCAATGAAAATAGGTTCGTCTGCCGAAGTGGTTTTTGGTTTTATATCTTCAATTCCCATCTCATCATTATACCCTATTCTTTAGCCATTTTCTACTTTGCATACCTTCCGATCCTCAAAATCTGTGCCACATTGGCTTTGGGATTGATCGACGGTTTTAAGACGCCTTTTTTCGTGCAGGTCATCAATGTCATCACGCCGGGGCCATGTCCCGCTGCAAATGAATTGGCGTGAATTACAACGCAAATTGATACCGCGCCTTTTTTATAGCATCGGCCGTAGGAATTATCCGCGTCTTCAATCGCAATAATATCTCCAAGCCGAAGCGTATCGAGCTTATATTTTTTTATGGCTTCAGGATCTTGGGTTGTGATGTCGTAATCTCCGCGCGTGCATGACAGCGAGCCCAATCCAGAGCCCATGATTCCAGCTGGCACAATATGGGTCACTCCGACCGCTAGAGCTTTTCCGTTATTTTTCAGCGGCATTTTTTTTAAAAGCGCAGGGGAAAGGTTGTAGCATTTTATATCCGGGAAATCAGTCAGCTCGAGCCCTTGGCCAAATGCTTTTATCAAAAATTTATCGTCAAAAGTAAGTTTTTCAAGCGTTGCTATGGGGAAATCGATTATCACATGTTCCACGCCGCCGTGAGTGCCGATGACCGTGCCGCGAGCTCCTTTTGCATCGCCTGACACCACGCGTACTTCATTGCCGCAGCAAGCCAGAAAATTGTAGCCACGGGCTTCATTTTTTTCGCTCGATACGCACACGGTTGAAACGCCCGGTTCCGTATGATCGGTTTTCCATCCAAATGCCGGATCGCCGACTTGCACATTATAAGCAATAGAACCTGTGCCAGGCAGCGCCCGCGCAGTTCCATCATGGCCCACCTCAAAAGGAAGAAATTCATCTGCATGCGCTATTCGGCCGGCAAGAGCAAGCATTACGAGATTTTTTTCATTGGTTTTAATCATCAGCCGCATTGTAGTCATTATGATCTGTTGCTGCAATCGTTACGTAGTTTTATGCATTGCGGAGGGCAGCTGCGATGCTTTTCTTCGGAACCGCTTCAGCCTTCACCTACATAATTCCCATCTTTTTTCTCTAGGCCTCGCTGCGCTCTCGCCGCGCGATCAGCCGTAACTCTTCATGCTGCGCGCGGCTCGAGAGCTTCCTTAAGAAAAGCACCGCAGCTGCCCTCCTATACTACCTACGTTTTAGCTTTGGGTGCCGTGGTTGCCAAAAGCCCGCAGGCACGGTTCTCGAAGCGGGACATGAGCGACCGGCTGCAGTCCATCAAGTTTTTGCTGATCAGCCGGTCGCGACTAAGGCGAGGTGAGGATGACGATAGGCTATAAGGTGGCACTGCCGAGACGGTCCCGCGGAGAGAATCTGCCTGCGGGTTTTTGATTTTCTTGATCGGTTTTTTAAAATCTGCAACAGCTTGACTTTTTATCAAATATCAATATAATTGAAACATAAACCGTTTCTCATTGGAAAACCCCATCATATTCATCTGCCAGGTCGATCAGGGAATTAAGGGCCACACCATTAAGAACACGGAAATATATTATCCTTAATTCTTATTAACATGGCAGATTTTCAAGATCAGCAACTCGTATGCGCCGATTGCGGCGCCGACTTTACTTTTACAGCTGCAGAACAAACGTTCTATGCTGATAAAGGTTTCTCCGCGCCAAAACGCTGCGGTGCTTGCCGCGAAAAGAAAAAGCAAGAACGCCGCGAAAACCGGCAATTTACCAAGGTGACCTGCGCCAAATGCGGCCAGGAAACCGAGGTGCCTTTTGTTCCACGCAATGACCGTCCGGTACTTTGCCGAGATTGTTTCGTTGCAGAACGAGGCGAACGCTCACCGCGTGCATAGTTGCTTTTTTAAAAAGTACAACCAACGGGGCTTCCGCAAGGAGACCCCGTTTTTTGTTATAATCTCCATGTTGTTTATGATTTCTCCAGATAAGTTTATTCAGCGTTTCCGCGAGTTGCGAATGACTGCTCCGAAGGTAGCTCTGCGCCAACGCGAGAACGAAAATTGCGATTATACGCATCTTATCGCGTTTTCGAAGAATCTCTATTACTGTTTTGATGGAGGTTATTCGGAAGATTCTTATTACTCGCAACACATCATACGTTCTCGGAATTGCATTGATTGCAGCTACATCATCGACTCCGAACTTTGTTACGAATGCCTCGATTGCACCCAGTGCTATGAATCGACGTATCTTTGGGACTGCACGCGAGTGCGAGATTCAAATTTTTGCTATGACTGCATTGATTGCAGTTTTTGTTTCGGGTGCTCCGGTTTGCGTAAAAAGAAGTATTATCTTTGGAATAAGCCGGTTCAACCGCATGTATACGAAGAAGAAGTTTTGAAGCTGAAGCAATTCTCTCCCGCGCTACTTTTCAAAAAACTTTTGGCAATAAAGGAATCTGTGCCCCACGGAGCCGTTCATCAATTGAATTGTGAAAATTCCACCGGCGATTTTTTGATCAGCGGACACAATTTACACGAATGTTTTGATGTGTTTGAGTCGGAGGATTGCGGTTACGTCACATCGGCACTCGGCTGTCGAGATACGTGGGATTGTCTCCTTTTTCGGGGCGAACTTTGCTATGAATGCGTTGAAGGAGGAGGGAATTATAATGTCGATTGCAGCGTGAATATTACCGACTGCCGAGACAGCGCTTTTCTCGATCATTGTTTTTCTTCTCGCAACTGTTTTGGTTGCTGCTCTTTGCAAAAGAAAGAATTCTATTTTTTGAATGAGCCGCTAAGTCCTTCTGTTTGGCATAGCACGGTTCTCGAATTCACCGCAGCCCTCAAAAAAGAGAATCTCTATAATTTGTCGTTGTTTTTGTGAGCGGGTGCGTACTTTAGGTGCCTCGTTTCACGAATTTTGTTATGCAAATAAATTCATAACTCGATATACAATCCCCGCCGTGAGTGCCGAAAGAGGAATCGTGAGCACCCACGCCCATACGATTTTGAGCGTAATATCCCAGCGGACCGCAGAGATTCTTTTTGCCGCGCCTACGCCGGAAATGGCGCCGGTAATGACATGAGTTGTGCTTATCGGTACTCCGAAATGCGTTGCGCCGAAAAGGCTTATGGCGCTTGCGGTTTCAGCGCATACGCCGTCGATCGGTCGCAGCTTCGCGATTTTTTGCCCCATGGTTTTTACAATCCTCCAGCCACCCATCATGGTGCCAAGCGCAATAGCCCCATGCGCGCTCAAAACCACCCAGAGAGGCACGTTGAATGTCGATATGAGTCCGACGGAAAATAAAAGGCTCGTGATTATTCCCATGGTTTTTTGAGCGTCGTTTCCTCCATGACCAAGGCTGTAAAGCGCAGCGGAAAAAATTTGCAAAAAACGAGACCATGCGTTGACTTTTGAAGGATGGCTTTTGGCCCCGTAGATTATCCACGAAGCAATAATAATAAAAATGTTGCCAAGGAGCATGCCGACGAGCGGCGCTACGAACATAAAAATGATTGTTTTGTACCATCCTGCGAAAATAATCGCTTCCATTCCGGCTTTTGCGATAGCGGCTCCGGCGTATCCGCCAATGAGCGCATGAGAAGAACTTGTCGGGAGCCCCAAATACCATGTAATGAGATTCCATAAAATCGCGCCAAAGAGTCCGGCGAGTATTACAAGTGGCGTTACGGTGCTGATATCGATAAGTCCTTTCCCGATAGTTTTTGCAACAGCGGTTCCGAAAATAAGAAATGCGGCAAAATTGAAAAATGCCGCCCATAGCACAGCCTGCTGCGGACTCAAAACTCTTGTTGATACAATCGTGGCTATGGAATTTGCAGCATCGTGAACGCCGTTTGTGAAATCGAAAAGCAGCGCCACAAGGATGATAAACGCAACAAAAACAATAGGGACGCTTTCCATTAGGTTGTTTTTACGATAATGCCTTCAATAATGTCGCTGACGTATTGAAATTTATCCGTTACATTTTCCAGCGATTCGATTATATCTTTATGTTTTATGACCGTGACAGCGTCGGTTTCTTCTTCAAAAAGCTTGCTTATAGTTTCGCTGAATATCTCATCTCCGCGATCTTCCAATTCGTGAATTTTGATTTTCAGCTCGATAAGCCGATCGGTGTATTTTTGTTTTTGGAGGCAGTCCAGCATTTCATAGAGGAATGTTGCAGCTTCTGAAATGATGGGTGCAAAACGTTCTATGGCCGTTGTTTTTTTTGTGATTTTGTAGAGATAGATGTTATGGATGACATTTTCTATCAGGTCCACGATATCGTCGAGTTCACGTGCGAGTTCATAAATATCTTCACGGTCAATCGGTGTGATAAAAGTTTTGTTTAGGTGATCGATAATAACATGCGCGTTGTGGTCAGCCTGTTTTTCAATTTCTTTGGCGCGCCGCGCGTAATTCTCGAAGTCATTAAAGCGTTCGGCGAATTCCGCGTAAAGCGCCGCCATAGCCTGCAGATCCTTGCAGACTTTTTTAAGCAGATCATAAAAGATGATTTGTTTCGGGAGAAAAATACTCATATGAATTGGTGGGCGGTGGAAGACTTGAACTTCCGACCTCGACATTATCAGTGTCGCGCTCTAACCAGCTGAGCTAACCGCCCGAGAGCGAAGCGTAGGGTGGTTAGCTTATGCTAACCGCCCTCAAATTTGCCATCCGAGTATAACAAAACATAATTTGTTTGACAAAGATAGGGCTATTGACTATAGTTATTCCGTTATTATGATTTTTCTGAAAAATATGATGATGGCTATGATGATGCGCATCCGGCGAAGGTCGATGCGAAGTTCGTAGCTGTCTGAAATTTTCTACGACTTGCCAAGCCTTCGCCAACGCGGAGGTTTTTTTATTTATATATTTTATTCATTTATATGTCACTAGCACCAAAAACACTTTTCGGACCGCACGGCACACTTCTTGAAGATGAAGAAAGAAAAACTGGAATCATCGGTCTTGCTGATCCAAAGCAGATTTTAAATGGACCTCGCTATAGAGATGCAGTCATATCAGTTGCAAGATCTTATATCGATGCAGGTGCAAGAGTGGCGGCGACAAATACCTTTCGAGTTCGACATGTTCTTGACGGTAGCGATCCTAGCCGCATCGATCGATATCGAGCTATTGTGCGCGGCCATTTGCTTGCTCTTCAAACGGCTATTGATGGCATCGATGAAGAAATAATCCGTGTTATTTCATTGGGACCGGCTGGAGATTGTTATAAACCGCATGAAGCGCCGGATCGTTTGCAGGCAGAAGAATTTCATGGATATCAAGCTTCTACAGTAGCCCAACTCGATGTTGATTTTGCATGGTTTGAAACAGTTAATACGATCGAAGAAGCTGTTGGAATCGCTATTGCTGCAAAAAAAGCAGGAGTTCGATGCGTTATAAGTTTTGTCATTGATAGCGAAGGCGATCTTTTGAGCGGAGAGTCGATTTACGATGCCATAAGGGAAATTGACGGGGTTACGAATAATTATCCTTTCGGATTCGGTTTGAACTGTTGTCCTATTGAAGGAATTCAAAAGGCTATGCAAAAATGCGGGTCGCTTCGCCATAGAATAATCGCAGTGTATCCAAATGCTTCTTCGTTTCCTCCAAATGAGCTTTCCGGAAAAGCCTTGCATGATCATGTTCTTGGAGTAGTTGATCCGGATGGCGTTGCTGCTTATTTGCATGGTTTAGCTCGAGAAAATCATCTGCAAATTATCGGAGGCTGCTGCGGTTTTACGCCAAAAGACATCGCTAAAATTTCTCATGCTGTTCGCCATGGCATAATTCAGTCCAATATTCCAAGAACGGATAAACACCGTGGTTGAAATTTACGATAAGAGCAGCATGAGATCGCCGAGATTGGTTCCGGTTGGTCCGGTTTTAATGAGGCCGTTTGTTTTTTTGAAAAAAGCGTAGGAGTTGTTTTGGCGGAGAAAAGCGTCGATATTGAGTTTGAGTTTTTTTGCTTTTTCGAGCGTGGAAGCATCGGCAATCGCGCCGGCTATTGGTTCAGGGCACATTCCATCCACGCCGTCTGTGCCGATGGAGATGAGGGTTTGATTCTTTTTTAAAAACTTTAGGCCGCTCAAGACGAATTCCTGATTTCGGCCGCCGTATCCTTTGCCGTGGACAGTTACCGTGGTTTCACCAAATCCTGTCAGCAAGCGATTTTTCTTAGCATGTTTGATAAATGATTTTGATGCATTTTGAGCTTCGCCGATAACGGCTTGTTTGAGGATGGTGGTTTTAAGGCCCATTTTTTTTGCTTTTTCCGCAGCTTGTTGAGCCACGGTGTGATGATCAGCAAGAATTTTGATGTAAACTTTTTCAAAATATTTTTCGCCTGGTTTCGGGGTTTCTAAATTTAGACTGTTTTTTCCTTGTTCGAGATAATGGAGAACGCGCTGCGGCGCGCGGATACGGTATTTTTTCAAAATGCGAATAGCATCCGCAAAAGTGCTTTTGTCCGGCGAAAGCGGTCCCGAAGCAATTGTTCCCAAATCATTTCCAACGACATCCGAAATAACAATCCCCCAAACTGTTGCGGGGTAGAGGAGGGAAGCGAGCCGGCCGCCTTTTACTTGCGAAAGATGTTTTCGGACGATGTTTATTTCCTGAATTGGCGCGCCGCACTTTAAAAGCGATTTTGTGATGTTTATTTTGTCCGCAAGTGTGATTCCGTGAGCAGGGCTTACTAGCATAGCACTCCCGCCGCCGCTTATCAGCACAATGGCAATGTCCTTTTCGCTAAGTGTCTGTGCCGACCGCATTATTTTTTGAGTTTTTTTCATGCCTTCTTGTGTCGGAAATGGATGTCCGGCATCAGCGAATAAAACTTCGTCTGGTTTTCGTGGCAAAGTTTTTATTACCGCTTGCGCCATGCTCTTTGAGGCTTTTCCAATGGAAAAAATGACTATATGCCGAAATGGCGAAAGATCCATTTTGCGAAATGCGGTTTTGAATAAATACTTTGGAGAAATTTCCTTCAATACTTCATTGACGATACGTAGCAAAATTTTTCTGTTGTTGACTTGCGACCTCATCGTTTGAGTTGATCTTTATTCACGCAAAATTCCGGCATGCGGCCTTCCAAGGCATCAATCAAATTCTTCGCAGCCATTTCAGCCATACGTGTCCGCGTCCAAAACGTGGCGCTCGCAACATGCGGCGGTATCACAACATTCGGTAACTCTGTGAGCCCTGGCGCAAGCGCCGGTTCGTTTTCAAATACGTCCAGGCCCGCGGCGAAGATTTTCTTTTCCTGAAGCGCTTTCACGAGCGCCTTTTCATCGACAACCGGGCCGCGGGCCGTGTTGATAAAAACACAGCTTGGCTTCATTATAGAAAATTCTTTTTCACTGATTAAATGCGTGGTTTCCGGCGTCAAATTGACATGAATTGAAACAAAATCGCTTTGCCGAAGCAGTGTTTCTAAATCAACTTTCTCCGCGCCGGTTTCTTTTTCAAGCTCCGTATTTTTGAATGTATCCGCATAGAGAATCTTCATTCCAAAACCTTTTGCCATTTTGAGAGCGACATTGCTTCCGATGCGTCCAGCACCAACAATACCGAGCGTTTTCCCGGTAATATCCTGGCCGATCATAAGAAGCGGTCCCCATCCCTTGAATTTTCCAGCGCGCGTAAATGCATCGCCTTCGACAATTCGTCGAGCGCAAGCGAAAAGCAGCGCAATAGCCAAATCAGCAGTGGCCTCCGTAAGAACTCCCGGAGTATTCGTTACCATAATTCCTCGGCGGCTCGCCTCTGCCACATCGATATTATTGAACCCCACCGCATAATTCGAAAAGATTTTACACTCCGGTCCGGCAGCGTCAAAAACAGCCGCGTCGATTTTATCCGTCAATAAACAGAGCACACCGTCTCGGCCGCGAACCCGCTCCAGTAATTCATTCTGTGTGAGCATACGATCTTCCGTATTCATTTCAAATTTCCCAAATTTTTCGCGCAGCATCTCAAGTCCGCCTTTCGGAATTTCGCGCGTCACATAAATATTCATAGCTTAGAGAATCTTCGATAAATATTCTTTCATTCGCCGAAGGCCTTCTTGGATATCTGTCTCCGATGAGACATACGAAAATCTGATATATCCTTCTCCATGAATTCCAAATGCCGTGCCTGGCAAAATCACCACATGCGCTTCACGCAAAATACGATCAGCAAATTGCGATGCATTGAGTCCCAGTTTTGCCAAAATAGATTTCACATTCACGAATAAATAGAATGCGCCTTTCGGACTTTTGCAGCTCATGCCAGGAATATCATTTACAAGCGACACCAAAAGATCACGCCGTTTTCGATATTCTTCGCGCATCATCTTAACCGCGTCTTGCGGTCCAGACAAAGCTTCAATGCCGGCAAATTGCGTCGGCGAGTTCGTGCACGAAACATCATTAATAATAAGCTGTTCAAGATACTGCGCCATTTGGCGGTTTTTCGTAACCGCCCAGCCGAGCCTCCAGCCTGTCATGGCATAGCTTTTTGAACAACCGTTCAAAATGACCGTTCGTTCCGGCATTCCCGGAAATTTTGTTATGGAAACATGCCGGCCTTCATAAATAATATTGTCATAAATTTCATCCGATAAAACCCACAAATCATTTTCGATCGCGAGTTTTGCCATACCTTCAAGCGTGGATTCGGTCAAAACGCCTCCAGTCGGATTTTGCGGCGAATTGATGATAACCAATTTGGTCCGCGGCGTGATGAGTTTTTTTAAATCGTCCAATGAGAAATTAAAATCCTTTTCTTCCAGAAGCGGCAGAGGCACAACCGTACCGCCAAGATAATTCACCACGGATTCATAAATCGGAAAACCAGGATTTGGAATAATCACTTCATCGCCGGGGTCAACGAGCGCATTGATCATATGGAAAATAACCGGTTTTGCAGCCGGCATCACCACAACGTCTTCCATCTCATATTTTACGCACGACCGCGGAGAGGTTTTTTCGGCAATGAGTGTCCGCAAAGGAGGAATTCCAGGCGACGGCGTGTAATGAGTTTGGCCTTCCTGAATAGCTTTGATCGCTGCCTGTTTAATGTTATCTGGCGTATCAAATGCCGGTTCGCCGATTTGCAGATAGACAAGTTTTTCACCTTTTGGTTCGAGCTCCTCGCGCTCAAATTTTTTCGCTTTAGAAATAACCGAGAATGCATTTTCAGTACCGAGATGCGGCATTCGTACAGAAAAGGGTTTCATCAAATTCTATATACTAAATTTGTCGGACGTTGGCAAATGGGATTTTATTTTTGTTCGCTTGATTTTAATACTAGCGCAGCCTGTTTTGCAAAAACCATAATAAATTCATCGTCGAGCAAGCTTAAATTTCCTTCTTGAGAAAGATAGAGGGTGAGCGATCCTAAAACTCCGTTTTTCACAAGGAGAGGTATGATGAGCGCAGAACGAAGATTGTTTTTTCGCGCCAGACCAGGCGATGAATATCTAGGTTCGCTTAAAATATCAAGAATTTTGAGCGCATATCCTTGCGCAACGGCTTTTTCCAGCAGACTTCCGCTGTACGGAACTGATTTTTTAGTCCACCATTCTTCGCCAAGGCCGCTCTGGGCGACCAAGACCAATTTTCCGCTGACAGAATCTAACATCCTGAATGTTGCCGCATCAACTTTTGTCGCCATTACCATGGCATTCACGAGAAATGTTGCGATTTGCTTTACGTTTGCATGCGATGAAGTAGCCATATTGATCATGTCCGTGAGGTAATCCAAAAACCGCCTCTGCCGGCCCATTTCCCGATATGCTTCCTGCATTTTTTCAAATCTGTCCTGCAGTTCGCGCTCCCATTTTTTTTGCGCGGTAATATCGCGATATAGCGCTGATAATCCTATGATATTGCCATGCGTGTCTTTTACGGCGCTGCATGTCAGCGAAATCGTTATGGGGGTGCCGTTTTTATGAACGCGCACAGTTTCAAAATTCCGCACCGATCCTTTTGTTTTGACCTCTTCGATAATTTGCTGTGATTCGCCTGCAATGCGCCTGTCATCCGGAATGATACAGGTGATTGATTTGCCTATAATCTCTTCTTCTTTATATCCGAATATTTTTTGCGCACCGACATTCCAGCTTTGCACCAAATCTTTCATATCAAGCCCGACAATGGCTTCAGCGCAGTATTGCGTTATCGAAGTCAAAAATCGTTCTGCCTGCATAAGTTTTCTTTCGGTTGATTTTATCTGCCGAAGATCAGTTACAGTTCCCATGCTGCCTCCGCTGCCAAAAGGAACGCCGTGAATGAGCACAGGAATCCGTTCGCCTTTTCTGGAGACAAGTATCGCTTCGTAATTGCTCGCAATGCCGTGGCGGCGTTTTTCGTTTTCTTTAACGATTTTCTGCCAGCTCGTTTGATCAAAATATTCGCTTGAAGATTTACCAAAGAGTTCTTCTTGCGAGGCCTCCATCATTTGTTGGAGCGCTTTGTTGCTATAGATAGTTCGTTGTTCCCTGTCGCCGACCCACACGCCTTCGCTCATATGCTCAACGAGCTGATGGAATTGCTCTTCGGTGCGATAGAGGAGCGCCAATTTCATTGAATGGCTCAAATTTTCAGCGATAATTCCTATTATTGGTAAGATATGCGCAAAATTTTGGTAAGTCTCCGTTTCTATATTAATAGCTCCCATGGTATTGTTTTCGGAAATGAGCGGAACGCACAATTCGGATTTTGTCTGATGTCTGTGTTTGAGATAGTCCGGATCGAGCGTAACGTCCGGCGTGCAAATGGTGCGGGCTTCGCGGATTGATTTTCCGACAATGCCTTGATGGAGAGACATGGTGCGATAGGTTTCCTCTGCTTCAGGCGTCACCAGCCGCAAAAGGTTTGGATCTTTTTCGTCCCGAATCCATATATAGATGTATTCAAATCGCAACTGTTCCCTAAGAATTTTTACAACTTCTGCGCAAAATCCTTCGAATGTTTTGGTTTTAGTAATGAGCGAATTTATTTTTGCCAAAACTTCCAAAAGGAGAGTGGTCTCCTTGAGTTTTGTTTCAAGGATCACGATATCGTCATCGAAACCTCTTTTGTAGAGGCGTGGCTCCATAGAGGAAATTCATTATCCGTCATTTTCATTAGCCCCGTCAACTAAAAAAACAAGAGCAAGCATTATCCAAAAAAGAAGCGCTATTTCAGGAAGGCCGTAAGCATTGTCCGCGATTCCATGGCCTAGAAAATACGCAAATACGAAACTTGCCGGATGTTTATGGGGATTTCGCAGAAGTCTGAAAATGACACTTATATATATGACTATGATAGCTATGAGGCCGGCTAGTCCAAGTTCGCTCCAAAAAAAGACTGCAAGGTTATGCGGATGCGGCGGAATTTCTACTTCAGGAATTTTGGTCCCGATGAATTCATCCATATTTTGCCGGAAATAACTTTGGTAATTTGCCGGCCCGAGGCCTTTCCAAGGCTGTTTTTTAAAAGCCTCCCAATTGAATTTATAAATTTGCAGCCTGCGCTCAATGGAATTTTCCTGTTTGTAATTTCCCAAAAGAATTTGAAATTTTTTCGTTTGGCTGATTGGGATGGCGGCCGCGATGACTATGAGCAGAACGACGAGCCAGAGATTTTTTCTTGCATGTCGAGAAAGATGAACTGAAAGAAAAATAAGGGCAAGAATGCCGGTTATGAGAATTCCGGCGTATGATTGCGTTAGCAGTAAAACCGCGAGCGATACGGCCAGCGCGGCATATTCGAAAAACGAGTCTTTTTGTTTAATAATTCTTACTATGGAAAGAAGCGCTATCGGACCGAAGAGATATGCGAGCCAATTGGCGCTCTCGGGTTTCATTTTTACAAACGGATCAATGTACGGCCACACGAGGCGTCCTATAAAATCACGATTGGCCCCAGGCATAATATTTGTGAAAAATTCAAAAATACTCAAAATGCCGAGTATGGTGAAGGCGAGGAGCAGCATTTTTTGAAACCGCTCAATCCATAATTTTTCTCGTAATGAAAAAATGAGAATAAAAAAGAGTCCTGCGGGAAATACAAATTGTCCCCAAACTTCCAATGTGAATGATTTTACTTTCGGCAGCACCGGCTCGAAAGTGAATCTTGCAATAATTGCGCCGAGCGCAATCAAAATGATAGGTAGATAAATCCAGCGCCGCTTTTTATCGGGCGATGGCTCTTTCCAAAAGAGAAAGCCAAAAGTCGCAAGAGCGGCTATGACTAAAAAATACCAATCCGCAATGCCGACAAAATCAAACATGGCTGATTTACTGAAGAGTTTTATAAAATCGAGTTTCGGCCAGAAATATGTGTGAAACCGGTAATCAAAAATCCCGGCAATAAGCACAAAAGGCGCTGCACAAACGAGGGAAAGATATATTTTCTTCCAAAGATTGGCGCTGCCTGAATTCATAAAGCAACTATACTTTTTTTAATATGAGAATAAAATAGATCCGTTATTGTGCGTGAGGTGACGGGAATGTATACGGCGCGGCAAAGTAAAATGCGATTTTACAGGTTAAAACTTGACAAATTCCATATTCATTGATACACTGCGCTCTATGTTAAAACCATCATCATTTAGAAATTCAGTTCTCGCCGCAACCGCCTCGTTACTTTTGAGTTCGGGAGTTATGGCCAAACCAAAGACTCCTGCAACATCTCCGGTGCCGCCTGTTCCCACTGAAGTTCGTGAAAAAGGAGGCGATGCCGTTTTGGATTGGCTGCTTGATAATAATTTCTTAACGCCAGCCGATTTGTGCGCGCATACGGCGCAAAAGGTTTGCGATGCCACAGATGTTGCCGAAGAAAATCCACTTTTAAATAAACTACATTCAGATTTCAATGCTTTGCCTGCCACGGCTTTTAAAGTTGGCATGAAACCTACTTGGGAAAAGATTGCCGTAAAACTCACACCGGATGTTTTGGCAAAAGCTAATTCACTTGAGAGTCCAAGAATATATGGAGTGAATGGAGAGGGCCAGCTTCTCATTGGAGATGGAGGAAATGAAGTTCCGTCTTTTACCTTAAGGCAAGATTATCCAACCGTGCGTAATGCTGCAAAAACACATGGTTTAAGTCTTATGACAGAAGGCGAATATCGAGCGTTTAATAACGGCGCTATGGAACTCCGAACTGTGACATGGCTAGAATCTGGTGACGCGCCTACCGGTGCGTTGGGCGGGTATTGGGATGTCGGTTTGCTTCGCGTGGGTCGGTACGGTCCGCAGGACTCGCGCGACGGCTTGGGCGCTCGGCGCGTGCTCAGGGTGAAATAAATTAGACTTTGAATTTTATTCTTCTTTTTTCTTTGTCTTTATTTTTATGATAGGATTTTTTTGCGGTGAATAGCCACCTCGCCCTTGCGGCGGGGCTACCGCCGGTTGTTCTTTCCAAAAAGGGGCTGTTCCAAAAGGTAGCGCCGCTTGCTGCGGCTGCACCTGAACGAGAAGCCTGCGAAGGAACACCTCCAAGCAAATAAGCCCTGAGGTTGAGGAGAGTTTATCGCTTTTGAGTGATGAAATAAGCAAGCCAATGCGCACACGGCGGTTGCGACTGCCACGGTGTTTCCGGACAAGCTCTCTCAAAAAGGCGCCTACCCTTGCGTTGAATGGGAATTGGAATGACGGTTTGCTTAACGTGAATCGGAACAATCCGCAGAACTCGAACGACAACTTGGGCGCTCGGCGCGTGATGAGGGTTTATTTGCCTTGTATTTTTAAAGTATAGACTGTAAAATACAAGCATGATAAAAAGAAGTTTAAAAATAGAGATTGAGCGGTCTATCAAAAAATTTCCTGTGGTCAGTATCATTGGGTCGCGGCAAGTCGGGAAAACAACTTTGGCAAAAGAAATTTTAAAGAGTGCCGGCAAAAATGCCATATACTTGGATCTGGAACTTCCTTCAGACATAAATAAACTCAACGATCCAGAACTCTACCTTGGTGAAAATGAAGATAAGATGATCATTATTGATGAGGTACAAAGAATGCCGGAGTTATTTCCGGTACTCCGCGCCTTAATCGACAGAAAAAAGAAGAACGGCCGGTTTTTATTGTTGGGTTCTGCATCGCCGTTATTGCTGAAAAATAGCTCGCAGTCGCTTGCAGGCAGAATTATTCATTACGAACTAAGCCCCTTGTCGCTAAAGGAAATTTCCGGAAGAGAGCATGATTATAAGCAACTCTGGTTGAAAGGAGGTTACCCGTTAAGCTATCTCGAGCCGCATACGCAAAGTTCGCTCTGGAGAAAAGCATTTATTCAAACGCATTTGGAAAGAGACATACCACAGCTGGGAATCAGGATACCCAGTCCGAAACTCCATCGTTTTTTAACCATGATGGCGCATATGAACGGGCAGCTTCTCAACGCAAGCACTCTTGCGCGGAGTCTTGGTCTGTCATCTCCTACGATTAACCATTATTTGGAAATATTCGAGGGAACATTTATTTTGCGCTCTTTGCGTACGTATCATCCCAATCTAAAAAAAAGGCTTGTTAAAAGCCCAAAAATCTACTTTCGGGATACCGGTATTTTGCACACGCTTCTTAATATAGAAACGTATGATGCATTGCAGTCAAACCCGTATGTGGGGCATTCGTGGGAGGCTTTTGTCATTGAGCAGATTATTGCTCAAATGCCGGCAAAATTTAGTCCATATTTTTACAGAACTGCCGCAGGCGCCGAAATAGATTTAATTCTTAAAGCGGAAAATTCTTCTCCGATTGCGGTTGAAATAAAATATTCGTTAAGTCCGAGATTATCGAAAGGTTTTCACTATGGCTATCAGGATTTAGGTTGCAAAAAAGGTGTCGTTATTTATCCCGGAAAAGATATATATAAAATTGCCAAAAATATCATTGCACTGCCCGTAAACAGGTTGGTGGAGCTCTTTTAGGATTCATTCTAGTATTTGGAGCACAACTTTTGATGGTAGAATAAAATAGATATACTTTGGGGATGTAGCTCAGCTGGCTAGAGCACCTGCTTTGCAAGCAGGGGGTCGGGGGTTCAAGTCCCCCCATCTCCACCATAGAAAACAGCCGCCGCCGTATCCTCAAATTTGTACGTCGTCGGAAGGTGCTTTCCATATTCGCCGTCCGAACGCATGTGCGTTTTTATCTCGGCTACTTTTTCCTCATATTCTGTATGTGAATATGATTTATTTAAAATGTAATATTGTTTGTTTTTTAGACCCACACAACCAAAACAATCCTTACAATTAAAGCAAAGCTCGCAATACTCCAAATTGCTCGATGTCCGCACGTAATTACAAAAATTGCAGTTGTAACTTTGAAGACCGATGCTGAACGATTCATAACAAAGTTCAGAATGCCACGAGTACATCACGTCCGCATTATCTTTATTATCCCAGCAATCCTGTAAATAAAGGCAATCAATGCTCTCGTGTGTATCAAAACAATAAAAACAGTTTTTTGATTTTTCAATATAGTCGCCAGCGCAGTTTTCGGTTTGGCGTTCATGTAAATATTTGCGTGGAGTTTTAAGTTGCAGTGTTTCAAATTCATCAGTGATTTCTTCTGGAGTCAGCTCTCGAAGTTTTTTAAAATAAGCTTCCTTGGAATACGGTTTATTGAAAATATGAAATTCTTTTTGCCGCAGCCCAACGCATCCCACGCAATATTTGCAACCGACACTGTCATAACACCACCGGCAGTCACTACAATTTTTTATGTCCTGGCACGATGAACAATTGTAACTATGGTCGCAGTCGATGCACTCATAGCAGAGTTCACTATGTTCGCAATAAAAACAATCAACGCAATCTTTTGATTCGAGAACTACGCCGCCATATAAGCAGTCCTCGCAAAAATTAATTTGGCACACCATGTAGCAATTTTTATTTTTATCGCTGTGCGTGCAATATTCGCTGTTTTCGCAATTAACATTAATATTATAAAGTCTGGGAGTCCGCTGTCGTAATTCCTCTAATTCTTGCAAAAATGTCATAGATGGTTACATTATAATATAAGTATGAGGTACTTCGTTGGTTTTGTTGGCTTTCCGCTCGGTCTTGTTATCGTGATTTATCGCGAACGCGTGAAGCGCTTCACAGGCGATTTTGGATTTGCTGAAAGTTGGTTTGGCCCTGGCGGCACATATACGGCGATTCTAATATTCGGTTTAATAGTTTCACTCGGATCACTTATGTATGCGCTTGGAACTCTTCAGGCGCTTTTTATAAAGATTTTTAGCCCATTTCTTTAAATAAAAATACGATTTTAGAACTGTCAACAGGATTTTTTGTGCTTTGAAATGGCTTTTAAATAAGGAGATTTCAGGTTAGAAGCACGGCGCGAATTGCCATCTGGACTTTATCTGAATAATTGCGTTGACTCCTAAAAATATATTACTATAATAGGAAAGCTTTATAGCACTATGACCTTTTTTCTCACACCCTTTAGCCTGAAATATCAGACCGGCTGAAAAGCCATATCTGAATTTGTTTGAAGCTGGAGGGTGTGAAGAAATTCACACCCTTTTTTGTTCCTTGAAAATTAGGCCGCGCGAAACAGAATGAAATTCTTAATTTCGCGTTTAAATATTTTAAATATAAATAGGCAAAACAAGGATTTCATCCTGTTTTGCCTGCTTTTTCTAGCAATTGCTAGTTAAAGGCGTTTTAAGTTCAGCATTGTGTTCTACGATGCTGAATAATCTGGAATAAGTTACAAAGGGAAGAGAGTGGATGCCTAGACTCCTGTTTCCGATGAAGGACGTGGCAGGCTGCGATAAGCCTCGGTGAGCGAGCCAAGCGCGCTATGAGCCGGGGATGTCCGAATGGGGAAACCCAATCCGAGTTATGTCGGATTACCTCGACGCAAGTCGGGGAGGTAGACACAGCGAACTGAAACATCTTAGTAGCTGTGGAAAAGAAATCAACAGAGATTCCCAAAGTAGTGGCGAGCGAAATGGGAAAAGCCCAAACCATGCGTCGAAAGGCGCGTGGGGTTGTAGGACTCCATTTAAGATTCGTAAGGTCTAATCGAAGGAACCTGGAAAGGACTGCCAAAGAAGGTAATAGCCCTGTAGATGAAAGACCAAGCGACTGAGGAGTATCCTGAGTAAGGTCGGACACGTGAAATCCGGCCCGAATCCGGGGGGACCACCCCCCAAGGCTAAACAGAACAGGAGATCGATAGTGAACAAGTACCGCGAGGGAAAGGTGAAAAGTACCCCAGATAGGGGGATGAAATAGTATCTGAAACTCTCTTCTTATAAAGAGTCACGGTCTCGCAAGGGATTGTGGCGTACTTTTTGTAGAACGGACCAACGAGTTAGCTATATGAGGCGTTTGGTTAAGCCAGTCAAAAGGCGAAGCCACAGCGAAAGCGAGTACGATAAGTGCGACTTAGTCTCATATACTAGACCCGAAACGGGGTGAGCTACCCATGGCCAGGTTGAACCCTGCTTAACCGCAGGGGGAGGACCGAACACACTGGTATTGCAAGACCGGGTGATGAGCTGTGGGTAGGGGTGAAATGCCTATCGAACCCCGAGATAGCTGGTTCTCTCCGATATAGTTTTAGGACTAGCCTCGATCGTTCGCATACGGGGGTAGAGCTCTTTTTCGGCTAGGGGGTGCAATACACCTACCAAACCGAGAAAAACTTCGAATACCGTATGTTTGATCGGGAGTCAGACCGTGACAGCGAAGTGCCATTGGTCGTAAGGGGAACAGCCCAGACCGCCTGCTAAGGTCCCTAATGCAGGTTAAGTGGAGAAGGATGTGAGACGTCACAGACAGCCAGGAGGTTGGCTTAGAAGCAGCCATCCTTTAAAGAAAGCGTAACAGCTCACTGGTCGACGTTGTTTCGCGCCGAAAATATAACGGGGCTTAAATCCTTAACCGAAGCAGCGGATGCATATGTGCCTTCGGGCATATATGCGTGGTAGGAGAGCGTTCTGCATGCAGTGAAGCTGAACTGCGAGGTTTGGTGGAGCGTGCAGAAGTGAAGATGTTGGTATCAGTAACTCAAACCAGACGAAAACTCTGGTCACCGAAAACCCAAGGTTTCCCAAGCAACGTCGATCGGCTTGGGGTTAGTCGGCCCTAAGGTCACGGCTGAAAAGCCGGACCGATGGACAAGCCGTTAATATTCGGCTACAACCTTTTTTTCGCCACAGCAAAACCGGAAGCTGCTTGTGGTGAAGCCGCCGCAAGGCGGTGGATCCATTTGCAACTGAAGGTGGCGCTAGTCGAGGACTGACGCAGCAGGACTTTTGGAGCGTACTGATGAAGGTACGTGCAAACACTAAGCATATGGCTTGATAGGGAAATCCGTCAGGCATCGTGATGTGTGATGCAAATAGCTTTGACCGCAAGGTCGGGGCGATTCCAGCAGGTTCAGCTGCCGAGAAAATGTTCGCGACGAGAAAAGGAGGTTTCCGTACCGCAAACCAACGCTGGTGGGTAGGATGAGTATTCTCAGGTGATCGGGTAATACCCTCTTAAGGAACTCGGCAATACAGCAGGTGTAACTACGGGATAAACCTTGCTTGGATTCTTCGAGAAGCTTCACTGTTTCTTGAAGATGAAAAGCCGCAGTGAAAGATGCCAGGCGACTGTTTATCAAAAACACAGCTCTCTGCAAAACCGTAAGGTGATGTATAGGGGGCGTCGCTTGCCCAGTGCCAGAAGGTCAAGGGGAGAGCTTTACGGCTCAAACTTAAGCCCTGGTGAACGGCGGCCGTAACTATTACGCGAGCTTGCTGCGCAAGCGAGCGCTTTATAAAATAAAGCGTTTACCGTACATCGTTGTAGTTACGTAAATAAATTCAACTATTTGCTGGAACACCCGTGAATGCAGCAGTACTTGCAAGAAATGAAGTATGACGCAAAATCCGTGCGCGTGCATGTAATATAATTGTAAGTAATAATCTGTCTACTGCGGGCAATCAGCAGGAAAGACTCCAGAAAAATTTGGAGAATCCTCAGAGACTACACGTTGAACCACGCAAAACGAAGTTTTGCGCTTTTCTAAAAATTTTGATAGAAACGCGCCTTCGCCACGTGGATGATATAGTCCGACCCATGCAGCGATGCATGGAGATGAATAGAAATATTCATCCTTCGCACATCAAAAGCGATGTAACATTTAGAACGGTTCACATAAAAATGGCTACCTTGTTTCATTAATTTGAAAATTTGGGGCCGTTAAAAAACTCAGCTATATGCTGGAACATCCCATTAATTTGCATACTACTTCTCTCGAGACAGAGTAACAATGTATGCAAAGGGACAATCAGCAGGGAAGTCTATTATCCTTAATAGATCCCTCAGAGACTACACGCTGAGCTCCGTCGGCAAACGGAGAAGATATAGTCCGAACTCATTGGTAACAATGAGAGTTTGGCAGAAATGACCAGGCACCTATTGACGAGATAGGATTAACGATTATGCCTAAGGTAGCGAAATTCCTTGTCGGGTGAATAAAATATTGTATAGTTCAGGTCGGACGTACAACTTGCCCGAATGCGTCGCAAGGCGCAGCACTGGGGAATTCAAATAATCAGTGTAAAACTCAACAAAATGCTGGAATATCGGTGAATGCAACGGTACCTATCTAATTGCTAATCTTGTCACAAATTAATTTATATTTTATAATTTGTGCCCGGGCATCAACTATGCTATATATTTAGTAGGTGACAACCTGTTTGCTGCGGACAATCAGCAGGTTAATAATTTAACCTCAGAGACTTTACGTTGAGCACGCGAGCGAAGCGAGTGGTTTTATTAACTATGAGCGCTACGCTTCCTATCGCGTAGAAGATAAAGTCCGAACTGCATGGCGACATGCAGACCCACGAAGACGCGCGGGCATGTTATTTCCTTAGCATGTAACAAACGCAGCTGAAAGCGACTTTATAAATTTAAATAGCGACTTTGCAGTCGCGCTTAATTTTTATAAAGAGCTTCGCTTTTCATGCTCTGAATCATGCGGCTCGCAGCCGCGCGTGCGATTTTTGCGTGATAATAAGACGGCGCAAAAATCGGTCGCGGCACTCGCCAGCATGCTTCCGGCATTCAAAGCTCAGCTCTGAAGTTCCGACCCGCACGAAAAGCGGAACGGTCCGGCAACTGTCTCGAGAGGGTGCCCGGTGAAATTACAGAGTCGGTAAAAACGCCGATTAACCATGGAAGGACGAAAAGACCCTGTGCAGCTTTACTGTATCCTGACATTGATTCGAGGTCTGATTTGCGCAGTATAGGTGGGAGCCTGCGATGGTTCGCTTTTGGGCGGGCCGGAGGCATCATTGAGATACCACCCTTATCATACTTTGCATCTCACCACGTGTAAAAAGCGTGGGACAGTGTTTGGTGGGCAGTTTAACTGGGGCGGTTTTCTCCTAAAGAGTAACGGAGAAGCGCGATGGTCAGCTTAGCCTGGATGGAAATCAGGCTGGACGTGTATTCGCACAAGCTGGCTTAACTGCGAGACCAACAAGTCGAGCAGATGCGAAAGCAGGCGAAAGTGATCCGATGCCACTACGTGGGTAGGGTATCGCTCAACGGATAAAAGTTACGCCGGGGATAAAAACGGAAAGATTCATCACCTTTCCGTGTTGTCCCGATTCGACGGCAACGTCGGATCAAGTATGCAGCTAATAACGGTGAAGCCTGATTGACTCTCATTTAGCGAGAGTTGTAAGGTAATACCGTGGGAAGTCAGAGAAAAAATTCATTCACGAAGCGACAAAAAGGAATTATTATTGGAATGATTCTGGGTGATGCGTATCTCCAGGAAACCGGGAAACGCAATGCGAGGCTTCGAGTAGAACATTCTCTCAAACAGCAAGATTATATTTTTTGGAAATATCAAGAGCTGAAAAATTTTGCTCAAGATAAGCCAAAAAAAATCATTCGTTTTAATCCTGTATGGGAAAAAACGTACAGCTATTTGAGATTTCAGTCACACTCGAGTCCGCTCTTTGGAAAATTAAGGGAGATATTCTATCAAAATGGAAAGAAGATAATCCCCAAGGAGCTTCCAAAACTCCTCGCACTCCCTCTATCAATTGCCGTATGGTATTTGGATGACGGTTCGTATGACAGGAAAAATATGGCCGCGTCGATTTACCTACCAAAATTTTCATTGGAGGAACAAAATATTCTTCAAGCAACCCTCCAAGTAAATTTTGGACTTCACGTGAATATTCATAAGAAACGAGCCGGTAATCTCGCGCTTTTCTTTCCGAAATCGGAAACGAAAAAGCTTTTCGAGATCATTCATAGCAGTGGCCCTCGTTTGCTCCAATATAAATTCTCTTGACCCCGTAACGACTGATCCCTAACGGGTGAGAATCGATCTTTTATGAGGTTTCTAAAATCGATTCATATGCTGCCCCCCTTAAATTTAATAAGTTCTTCAATATTGCGAGCGCACGGCGCGAGCGCGAAGTTGAGCTTATAAATTAAGGGATGAAGATATAGTCTACTCTTTTAAGAAATTAGAAGGAAAGTGAACAGGCTGATCGCGCCCAAGAGTTCATATCGACGGCGCGGTTTGGCACCTTAACATATCGGGGTGCTGCAGAAGTGATTCTGCACCAAAAAATTCAGCTTATAACGGTGGACTCCACAAAGGTATGAGTTTATACTTATACCATGGACAATACCGTGGGAAGTTTTACTAAAATACAAATAGCATTGATTCTTGGAAGTTTGCTTGGCGACGGAACGTTAAGGAAACAATCCCCAGGCAGAAATCCTCTCCTTGAAGTGAATCATTCAATTCACTCGAAAGAATATGTGGATTGGAAATATGAGATATTGAAAAATCTAGTATCAACTCCTCCAAAAGCGCGAAAGGGGAATGGTTCAAGAATAGCATATCGATTTACTACCAGGAGCCTAAAGAAATTGAACTATCTGTATGAAAGATTCTATAGGAATAAAAGGAAGATTCTCCCTGATTTTATTAAACTTACACCAATGCTTTTGGCTGTATGGTTTATGGATGATGGAAGTAAGAGCAGAAATTCACTCTATTTCAATACCCAACAGTTTGATCTAAATGATCAGCGGAAACTTATTCATTGGTTCGCTTTACAATGGAACATAAAAGCAACTTTGAATAAGGACAAATACTATTTTAGAATCCGCATCAATACTGAAGGCAGTAAAAAATTGAAAGAGGTAATGCGTCCTTTTATACACACATCGTTTCTATATAAACTTAGGTAATAACCCCGTAACGACTGACCCGAAAGGGAAGGTTTGCCTCTTATTTCAAAAAGGCAAACAAGACGCTGACCCTTATCATAAATGGAAGACCAAGGTGCAATACCTACAGTCTCCGATAAGGTGAAGATATAGTCTATGCTACTGGTAACAGTAGAACAACATTAGCGATGTCGGCTCGTCGCATCCTGGAGCTGGAGAAGGTTCCAAGGGTATGGCTGTTCGCCATTTAAAGCGGTACGCGAGCTGGGTTCAGAACGTCACCCCAATCTGGGGCAATACGGCGTTTGACGATAGTAATATCGTTCTAGCACCAACTGTATCGGTGAACCCTAAAATCTTTTGATTATGGGAATACCGAGGCAACCTCATTTTCTTGAGGGAGTCCGTAGAGACTACACGTTGGCTCCTTATTTTTCAAAGTAAGGATGAAGATATAGTCCGTGCCATTTGGAAACAAATGGGTATCACATGCGTGAGACAGTAGAATAGGCTATTGCTGTCTATAAATTTGGCTAAATGCTGGAAACTCTGAGTATTCCATAGTACTATATGAGTGTAAACTCATAAGTAACAATCTATGGATGCAGACAATCAGCAGGAAAGACTAAGAGATGGATTTTCATACTATATTTCTGGTTTTGTAGATGGAGAAGGAACATTTCACATCGCAATTCAAAAAACCAGCAATGTAAATGTTGGATACCAATTAATTCCAGAATTCCGTATTTCTCAGCGAGAAGATCGCGCAGAACTTTTGTATAGAATTCGGGATGTTTTCCAATGTGGGTACATCAAACAGAATCATGCGCGCAATTTACGGGATAAAAATCTTGTATATACGGTTCGAAATAAAACTGACCTATGGAATAGAATTATTCCATTTTTCAGAAAATTTCCACTTCAATCCATGAAGCATCAAGACTTCCTAAAATTTTCCACTATAGTGGAGCAAATGCTCCAAGGAAAGCATTTGAAGCATGAAGGCTTGAGACATTTATTGAGAATAGTATTTTCAATGAATAGAGGTGGTAAATATCGAACTATCCACAAGAAAAATCTTATACATCTTTTAGAATCCTCAGAGACTATACGCCAAACACGTGCCAAGAGCGCGTGAAGATATAGTCCGATCTCAAAAGCGATTTTGAGAGCAATGTAGAAATACTTTGCCCATACTAACAAAAGTATGAGTAACATGAATGTTGGCCTCTATCCTCCATGGTCGCAGGAAATTTGAGGGAAGTTGCGCATAGTACGAGAGGACCTGCGTGAACGAACCCCTAGTACATCTGTTGTCGCGTCAGCGGCATCGCAGAGTAGCTATGTTCGGAAGGGATAACCGCTGAAAGCATCTAAGTGGGAAGCCCCTCCCAAGATAAGATTTCCCTATAGTCTGCGCGAAGACAACGCGCTTGATAGGCCTTGAAGTGTAAGCGCCGCGAGGCGTTAAGCTCAAAGGTACTAACAGACAATTGATTTATTCCATTTACGCTTTTAACTAGCAATTATTGGAAAAAGAAATTGATTCTTTGAAATTATAATAACCCTTTTCTTTTTGTGAGAGTGCGAAGGTTGGGTCTCGTGGGATCCCAACCTGAGCACGACAAAGGGAAGGGGGGCGAGTCCCCGCAAAGCGGGGCGAGCTCGTGGGGGAA